>CALVXB010000004.1 GCA_944368775.1 uncultured Clostridia bacterium
CCCTCGCCGACTTCGAGCGTCCTCGTATTGTAGGTGATGACGGGCACGGGGGTGAGTTCGCCGCCCGTGTAGGTGAGCGCGGCGATGGGAGTGACGGCTACGTCGCTCTCCTCGATATTTTTGGCCAAAATGGTAAAGGACACCTGCGTGCTGCCCTGATAGTTGCCGATGCCCGTGACGGTGACGGTCGCCGTGCCGGCGGCGACGTTTTTATCGTAGCCGACGGTAAAGTCCTTCCCCTCGCCAGCTTCGAGCGTCATCTCGCTGTACTTGATGACGGGCACGGGGGTGAGTTCGCCGCCCGTGTAGGTGAGGGAAGCGAGTTGGCCGATGGTCACATCTTCCGCGGTGATATCTTTGGACAGGATGGTGAAGGTCGCCGATGCGGTGCCCTGATAGTTGCCCGTCCCCGTAATGGTGACCGTCGCAGGCGAGCCGCTCTTTTGCGAGGCGGCCGTATTGTTGCTGTACTCGACGGTGTAATCTGTGCCGAGGCCGAGCGTCATGCCGTTGTAGGTGACGGACGGCGCGGGCTCGATCTCTTTGCCCGTGTACGTCTCGGCGGCGATGGCGGCGATGAACTCATCTTCGAGCGGGCGCGGCAGGATGGTAAAGTCCACATGGATGCTGCCGGTGAAGTTGCCCTTGCCCGTGACGGCGATGTACGCCTGCGCTACGCCCTCGCGCGTCGCCTGCACGTTGTTGTGGTAGACGACGGTATAGTCCTCGTCGGGGATGAGCCCCCTGTCGCCGGAGGGGAGCCCCGTTCCGTTGTACATGATGCCGAGCGAAGGGGTGAGCGCCTCGCCCGTGTACGTCACCTGTTGGATCGTCGTTTTGAAGCCCGAGCCCGCCTCGATCGAGAGCGTGCGCGGGGCGATGGCAAAGGTCAGGGTGACGCTGCCCGTGTAGTTGGCGTTTGCGGCGGCAACGGTGACGGAGGCCTGCTTGCCGCTCTTCTGCATCGCGTCCGTGTTGTCTGCGTAGCCCGTGATGATAAAGTGGGTGTCGAGCGAGAGGGTGTTGGCGAGATAGGCCGCCGAAATATCATCGTCATCCAGCGTGATGGCGCTGCCCGTGTACGTCTGCTGCGCGATCGTAAACTCGACGTCGCTGCTCGAGATGTCTTTTGCGAGGATACGGAAGGTCAGCTCGATCTCGCCCCCATAGTTGCCCTGCCCCGTGACGGTGACGGAGACCGCCGTGCCCGTCACGTTGGTGTAATCGACGCCCTCGGCCTCGTACGAGACGATGTAATCGGTACCCAGCACGAGGTCGTTGACCTTCTGCCCGGCGGTGTAGGCCGCCGCGATGTCGCCGTCTTTCAGCTCGATGGCGCTGCCCGTGTAGGTGACGTCCTCCGCCTCAAAGGTAACGTCGCCGTCCGCGATATCTTTGGGAAGGATGGTAAAGTCCGGGCTGTACCTTGTGGCGACGTCCGTCGACACGCCGAGGAGACCGAGCGACTGCGACGTTCGCCCGGTGAAGTTGCCCTTGCCTTCCAGCTCGAAGTAGACGGGCGTGCCCGTCACGTTCACAGGGTCGACCGTGGTGGTCATACTAAAATAATAGATGTCGAAATCTGTGCCGGCGACCAGCGGAACGTCTTGCCCGTTCAGGCGGACGGTAAAGGCGGGAACGGCATCTTCGCCCGTGTAGACGGGATCATTCCACTGATAAAAGCCGATCGTATCGATGTCGACGGGCGCGATGGTAAAGGTCAGCGTGCGCGAGCCCTCGTAGTTGCCCTTGCCCGTGACGGTGACGGTCGCATCGCCCGCGTTTTTGTTGTTTGCGTACCCCGCGATGGTAAAGTCGGTATCGAGCGTAAGGCCCTTATCGTTGTATTGCAGCGTGAAGTTGTTGCCGCCGAGCGTGATCGCCGCACCCGTGTAGGTGAAGGTGCCGACGACGGAAGCCGAAACGGGATCTTCTGCATCCGCAGCGATACTCTTGGGAGCGATGGTGAAGTTCACATCGATGCTGCCCTGATAATTGCCGCACCCCGTGACGGTGACGGAGACCGCCGTGCCCGTCACGTCGGTGTAGTTGACGCTCTCCGCGTATCCGACGATGTAATCGGTACCCAGCACGAGGTCGTTTGTGAGGTACGCCGCCGTGATGTCGGCATCCGTCAGCTCGATGGCGCTGCCCGTGTACGTCTTATTGGCGATCGTAAACTTGACGTCTGCGTCGCCGATATTCTTTTTTTCGATGGTAAACTCGTTGATGCGCGAGCTCTTGTAGTTGCCCGTGCCTTTGATGTAGGCCTTCGCCGTGCCCGCGTTTTCGTTGTCTGCGTATACCGTGATGGTAAAGTCGGTGCCGAGCACGAGGTCGTCGACCTTCTCCCCGCCGATATAGTAGGCCGCCGAAATATCATCGCTATCCAGCGTGATCGCGCTGCCCGTGTACGTCTGTTCCTTGATCGAGAAAACGATGTCGTCGCGGCCGATATTCATTTCCTCGACGGTGACCGTCACGCTGTCCGTCGCCGAAGAAGTGTCGTCGGCGCAGTACTCGCGCGCGAGGTCGGTCGTCATGGTCACGGTGCAGGTGTAGGTATAGGTATTGACGGAGAGCAATTCATCATCGGTGATCGAAGCGGTGGTCCAGCGCTGCGTGCCGCGCGTCCAAACGTACGAGGCGGTCACGTTGCCCGCCGCGGCCGCGAGGGTCGCCGACGCCGTCAGCGTGCGCGCGTCGCCATAGGTGCAAGAAAAGTCTTGCCCTGCGTCCAGATCGGGGGCGTTCAGCGCCCAGCGGGCGTAGAGGGTGACGTCGCCGCCTGGCGCGTAGCTTTCGCCGCCGACGCCGACGGAGGTGTACGACTCGTTCCCCGCGGGGCCGCTCTGCGTGTACCAGCCGGACAGGGTATAGCCGGCGAGGGTGACCGCGGGCAGGGTGCAGCTCTCCCCCGCAACGACGTACACGGCGGCGCTATCCAGCCCCGCCGTGCCCGCGGGCGCGGACAAGGTGACGACGTACTGCTGTTCGACGGTGATTTGGACGGGATCGGATGCGAAGTGCGTCTCCGTCGCCGCGACGCGCACCTCGTACGTTTCCGCCGCCGTAAGGCCGGCGATGCCCGCCGCGGGGAAGGGCGCGTATGTAACTTCGCCCTGCGCGCGGTATTCGAGCGCGCCCGCGGCGATGCCCGCACCTGCCGCCAAGGCGATGCCGCCCTGCTGCACATGCCCGTTCTCGCCGATGACGGGGGTGACGGTGAACGCGTCCTCTGCGGGCGCAGCCGCCTGCGCGCGCGCGGCAAAGACGGGCGCGAGCGAGACGTCCTCTGTGGCCGCTTCCCGCGTCCAAGTGTACGTCCAAGTATCGGGATCGAAGACAAAGCCGAGTTCGGCCGCGTTTTCGATATAGTAGTTCTGCGAAGAGAAGGCGACGGTGACGGTCAGATCTTGCCCCGCCTCAAAGCGGACGGCCTCCGTGTAAGGCTGCGCCGCCCCCTCGCCGATCTGCACCTCCGCTTCTGCGCCGGCCCCCGCCGGGAGATCGACGGTGAGCAGCGGCTGCGCGTAGTAGGGCTGCACCGAGACGACCAGCGTCTGCGCCGCATCCAGCGCCTCCAAAGCGGAGGCCGGCACGGTCAGCGTGGAGCGCGTGGGGTCGAGCGTATCCGCTTGCAGCGCCCAGCCCTCGACGGCGCTCTCCGCCCCGCCCGCGCTCCCGTCCGATGCGGGGTCGGCGTACACGGAAATATTTTCTTCCGCAATGGTATAATAGTCATCCGCGTCCAGCGTGAGGACATAGTTTTCCCCCGCGGCGGCGGTTTCGCCGCCCGTGTAGGTGAAGTGCTCGCCCTCGACGCGTACGGAAAGCTGCGTGCCTTCGGGCAGCGTCTCCCCCTCTCCTGCGGCGAATGCCGGAAGGCCGACGAGCGCAGACGCCCCGCCGAGGGCGAGGCAAAGAAGGGCCGCCGCGCACAGCGCGCGCAGCGCCCGAAAACGTTTTTTATCTTTTACAGACGGATGTTCCATGTTCGTATCTCCGTTTTGTGCCTTTTTGTCCGATACCATTGTACCACACGCGGCGCGATTCGTCAATACGCGCGCGCGCGTTTTTAAGGCGATGGCGAAAATTTCACATTCCTTCCGCCTCGCGCGCGGCACAAAATGCGGGCAAAATGCGGCGATACCTTGACAAGTTCGGACATTGTGTTGTATAATTTTGTCGAACGAGTGTGCATTTGTTACGGAGGATCGCATGGAAACGGAAAAAAAGACTTTATTCCGCAAAAAGAGCCTTGACAAGCTGACCTCGCCCGAGGAGCTGGGCGACTATATCCGCGTCGCCAAGCCGCGCATCTGGATCACGCTGGGCGCGATCGTCGCTCTGCTGCTGGCGGGCATTTTGTGGGCGTGCTTTTATACCATCACGCGCGCCGTCGAGTGCGGCGGGTACGTCTACGCCGACTATGTGTACATCTACCTCTCTCCGGACGACTACGAGCGCATCGCCGAGGGGAACGCCGTCAACATCGGCGGCGCGGACTATACCGTGACGTTGAAGGCGGGCATGCTTTCGGGCGCGACGGTGTACGCCGAGTGGTCGGCAAGAGGGGTGTCGGAAGCGGACGTGAACGTGTATATGGGCGTGGCGAACAGCGCCGACAGCTACTACGGCGCGGTGACCGTGCACGCGGCGGACCTGCCCGAAGGGGGCGGCGCCGCCTGCTCGATCGTCTACGAAGAGATCTCCCCCATCGGGCTGGTGCTGGGGGTATAGTATGGCCAAGCAGAAAAAGCTGCGCGCGCCCGTGACCAAGGGCGCCGCGCGCGTGCCCGTGATCATCCAGCGGGAGGCGCTCGAGTGCGGGGCGACCTCCCTCGGCATGGTGCTCGCCTACTTCGGCAAGTGGGTCACGCCCGAACAGCTGCGCCTCGACTGCGGCGTCGGCCGCGACGGCTCCTCCGCCAAAAACATCATCAAGGCCGCCCGCAACTACGGTTTAGAGGCGCGCGCCTTCCGCACCGAGCCGGAAGAGCTGAAAAAGCGGGGCGTCTTTCCCTGCATCCTGCATTGGAACTTTGTACACTTTGTGGTGCTGTGCGGCTTCCGCGGCGGCAAGGCCGTCATCAACGACCCCGACCGCGGGCGCATCGCCGTCGATTGGGAGGAGTTCGACCGCTCGTTTACGGGCGTCTGCCTGACCTTTCGCCCTGGCGAAAACTTCGTTCCGGACGGAAAGCGCCGTTCGGTCGTCAAGTTTGCCAAGCAGCGCCTGCACCGCATGGGCGGCGCGTTCGCATTCATCGCCCTCACCTCGCTGATCGCGTCCGTCGTCGGCATATTGACCCCGGCATTTACGAGCATGTTCGCCGACTACCTGCTGACCGGCGAGTACGACGACCTGCTGCTGCCCTTTATCATCGCGCTCAGCGCCGTGTTCGCGGTGCAGTTTATCACCGTGCTCATCCAAAAGTGGCGGCTGACCGCCCTCGAGAGCAAGCTCAGCTCTGTCGCCAACGCCTCCTTTATGTGGCACGTTCTGCGCCTGCCCGTCGAGTTCTTTTCGCAGCGGATGGCGGGCGACATCAGCGCGCGGCAGAGCAAAAACGAGTCTATCGCCTATTCGCTCATCCAGCAGCTCGCCCCCCTGCTGTTCAATTTGATCATGCTCGTCGTATACCTCGCGATCATGATCAACTATTCGCTCATCCTCACCCTCATCGGCGTCGCGTCCATCGTGCTGAATATGTTCGTATCCCTGCTCGTTTCGCGCAAGCGGGTGAACATCACCAAAGTGCAGGTGCGCGGCGAGGGCAACCTTTCGGGGCAGACCATATCGGGCATCGAGATGATCGAGACCATCAAGTCGAGCGGGGCGGAAAACGGATTTTTTGAAAAGTGGGCGGGCTACCAGGCGACGGTGAACACCTCCTCCGTCAAGTTCAGCAAGCTCAACAGCTACCTCGGCTCGCTGCCCTCCATCATATCCACCCTCGCCGACGTCGCCATCCTCATCACGGGCATCTGGCTGATCATCGACGGGCAGTTTACGAGCGGCGCGCTGCTCGCCTTTCAGGGGTTTATGACCTCCTTTTCTACCCCCGTCAACGACCTGATCGGCGTAGGGCAGTCTGTGCAGGAGATGCGCACGGACATGGACGACATCGAGGACATCATGAGCTACCCGACCGACGTGCCCGACCGCATCGAAAACGAGATCGTCGAGGGGGAGTCGTACAACAAGCTGAGCGGTGCCATCGTGATGAAGGACGTGACGTTCGGCTACTCCCGCCTCGACCCGCCCCTCATCGAGCACTTCGACCTGACTCTCGAACCGGGCAAGAGCGTCGCCTTTGTGGGGCCGTCCGGCTGCGGAAAGTCGACGCTGTCAAAGCTCATCACCGGGCTGTACAAGCCGTGGAGCGGCGAGATCCTCTACGACGGCAGGCGGCGCGAGGACATCAACCGCGCCGTGTTCACGGGTTCGATCGCCGTCGTCGACCAGGACATCATCCTCTTCAACGACACCATCGCCAACAACATCAAGATGTGGGATACCTCGATCGAGGACTTTGAAATGATCATGGCGGCGCGCGACGCGCAGCTGCACGAGAGCATCATGCTGCGCGACGGCGGGTACAACCACGTCATCCTCGACGGCGGCAAAGACTTTTCGGGCGGGGAGCGGCAGCGCATGGAGATCGCGCGCGTGCTCGCGCAGGACCCGACCGTCATCGTCATGGACGAGGCGACGAGCGCCTTAGACGCCAAGACGGAGTTTGACGTGACCAACGCCATCAAACAGCGCGGCGTGACGACGGTGGTCGTCGCGCACCGCATCTCCACCATCCGCGACTGCGACGAGATCGTGGTGCTGGACGGCGGCAAGGTGGTCGAGCGGGGCACGCACGAGCAGCTGATGCAGAAGAACGGGCTGTACGCCCGCCTGATCACGAGCGAATGACGGAGGAGCGCCATGGGTTGGTTTGACGAACAGATCAAGCAGCGCATCGAAAACGACGACGCGCTGTTTACCGAAGGCTTTTCTGCCATCGGCAACGCCGTGATCGGCAAAAAATACTCGACGACGGACAGCGCGCGGCAGGAGGCGCAGGCCATCCGCGCCATCCTCAAATACTACGGCGCGCGGCCGCAGGAAGTGGAAGCGAAGAGCTTTGAAGACCGCCTCGAACTGATGATGCGCCCGACGGGCATCATGCGGCACAACGTCAAGCTGACGCCCGGCTGGTATAAAGACGCCGTCGGCCCGATGATCGCGCGGCTGAAAAGCGGCGTGCCCGTCGCCGTACTGCCGACAGGGCCCTCCGGCTACTCGTACTACGACCCCGCGGCGGGCGGCCGCGTCAAGCTGAATGCCAAGACGGCGGAAAATTTTGCGGAGGAGGCGATCTGCTTCTACCGCCCCTTCCCCCTGCGCGAGATGACGATGAAGGACTTGCTGCGGTACATATTCCGCTGCTTTTCGCTGTACGACTACGTCGGCATCGTTTTGGCGATGCTGGCGGCGACGCTGGTCGGGCTCATCCCGCCCGCCCTCAACAATTTGCTGTTCGGCGACGTGCTCGCGGACGGCAACCTGCACGTTTTGGTGCCGCTGGCGCTCACCTTTTTGGGCGTTTCGGTATCCGCGCTGCTGTTCACGCTGCTGCAAAATATGCTGATCGGCAAGCTCAAAACAAAGGCGCGCATCCAGGTACAGGCGGCTACGATGATGCGGCTGCTTTCGGTGCCGGCAGACTTCTTCCGCAAATACACCGCGGGCGACCTCGCCGCGCGCGCGGGCTATGTGAGCACGATGAGCGACGCCATCATCGACGCCGTGTTCACGAGCGGCCTCGCGTCCCTCTTTTCGCTGCTCTACCTCGCACAGATCGTCAACTACGCGCCCGCGCTCGCCGTTCCGTCCGTGATCATTTTGCTCGTGACGGCGGCGCTGACCATCCTCGCAACGCTCGCCAAAATGCGCTACAACCGGCGGCTGATGACGCTCGGCGCAGAGCACAAGGGCCTCGAATACGCCCTCATCGCGGGGGTGCAGAAGATCAAATTGAGCGGCTCGGAAAAGCGCGTGTTCGCCAAGTGGGCGAACAGCTACGCCGAGTATATGGAGCTGAACTGCTCGAACGGGCTGCCCTGGCTGGTCAACCGCGCCGACATCGTGGCGCTGGCCGTCACGCTGATCGGCACCGTGGTGATGTACTTTCTCGCCGTGCGCTCGGGCGTGACCGTCGCCGAATACACCGCCTTCAACACCGCGTACGGGGAGGTCTCCGTCGCGTTCACCGCGCTGGCGGGGGTGGTCGGCTCGGTCGCGAGCATCAAGCCCACCCTCGAGCTGGCGCGCCCCATCCTCGCCGCCCGCCCCGAAACGGACGAGCGCAAGCGGGTGCTCACCCGCCTGACGGGCGCCATCGAGCTCAACAACGTCAGCTTCCGCTACACAGACAACATGCCCCTCGTGCTCGACAACCTGTCTTTGAAGATCCGCGCGGGGCAGTACGTGGCCGTCGTCGGGCGGACGGGCTGCGGAAAGTCTACCCTCATGCGCCTGCTGCTCGGCTTTGAACGGCCGCAGAAGGGCGCCATCTACTACGACGGGCAGGACCTGACCAAGCTCGACCTCAAATCGCTGCGCCGCAACCTGATCGGCGTGGTGACGCAGGACGGCAAGCTCTTCCAGGGGGATATCTTCTCCAACATCGTCATTTCGGCGCCCCACCTGACCCTCGACGACGCCTGGCGCGCCGCGGAGATCGCGGGCATCGCCGACGACATCCGCAAGATGCCGATGGGCATGAACACCCTCGTTTCCGAAGGGGGCGGGGCGATATCGGGCGGGCAGCGGCAGCGGCTGATGATCGCACGCGCCGTAGCGACCGGGCCCAAAATTTTGATGCTGGACGAGGCGACCAGCGCGCTGGACAACATCACGCAGAAAAAGGTCTCCGACGCGCTCGCCTCCCTCAAATGCACGCGATTCGTCATCGCGCACAGGCTGTCGACCATCAAGGAGTGCGACCGCATTCTCGTGCTGGACGGCGGAAAGATCGTGGAGGACGGCAAGTACGACGAACTGCTCGCCAAGGGCGGGCTGTTCGCCGAGTTGGTCGAGCGGCAGCGCATCGACCGATAGATCGCGGGCGCGCCCGCAAAAAATTCGAGGAGGAAGGGACAATGGCACTGTTCGGCAAAAAGGACAAGGCGGACAAAAAGGACAAGGCGGGCGAGTTTATCGCCCCCGACGAGGGGTTCCTCGGCCCGGACAAGGGGCTGAGCGAGGAGCTCGACCTCGACGACCTCGGCTCGGTGACGGGGGGCGTGCGCCTCTCGCACGAGAACATTTACGGCAGCAAGGAGAAGGATACGGGCGCAAAGCGCTGAATTTATCTCTTTTTCTGCAGCATTTTCAAAAAAAGGCTTGCCATCGCGCGCGCGATGCGCTACAATAAAATCGGATATGCGCCGCAGGCGCGTCCGCGCAACAAGGAGAGAAAAGACGTACCATGATGAATATCACAGGAACAAAAAACGGCACCGAACTGACGCTCGCCCTCGAAGGGCGGCTTGACACGAGCACGGCGCCGCAGCTGGAGGCAGAACTCAAGCGCGGCATCGACGGCGTCACCGAGCTCAACTTCGACTTCGCAAAGCTCGAATACCTCTCGTCGGCCGGGCTGCGCGTGCTGCTCGCCGCGCAGAAGGTGATGAACCGCCAGGGCTCGATGACCATCTGCAACGTCAACGAAACCATTATGGAGGTCTTTGAGATCACAGGGTTCGTCGACATTTTGACCATCCGCTGAGTACACGGCCATGAGCGAGCGGGTCAAAAAGAAAAGAAAGAGGGGGATGTCTCTGCGCGCGAAGATCGTGACCGCCTTCGTGGTCATGGCGCTGGTCATCGCGGCGACTTCGGTCGGCGTGAGCTACATCAACTACCAGAACGCCATGAACCGCAACTACGAGACGATGGCAGACAACGTCGCGAGTACGGCAGAGTCGCAGCTGAACGCGCAGGACAACGTTTCGTTTTACCTCTCCCTCGATACCCTCGAGGAGACGTACGCGCAGCTGACGCCGACAGACCACTCCGCCTCCGAATACATCGAGAGCCAATCGAGCTACATCTCCATCGTCGCCGCGTTGAGCGAGATCGTGGACGCCAACGACAACGTCGTGCGCAGCCTGTACCTGATCGTTCCTTCGACGGACGGCGAAGGGTTTTACTACCTCTTCGATACCGCGCCCGAGGGCAGCGGCCGCTACTACGCCGAGTACGAGACGTTTGCGGGCTCGACCTTTGCCGATTTTGCGGCCGAGATGCGCGCGGGCGAGGAGATCGAGCCGGTCATCGGCGAGGCGCTCGGCTCGTGGCTGATGAACATCTGCCATCACGCGGAGCTTGCAGACACCTCCTACTACCTGTGCGTGTCGCTGAGCATGGACGTGGTGCAGCAAGACCAGATCAGCTTTTTCGTCACGATGGTGGCGGTCGTCCTGCTCATCGTCGTGCTGTTCGTGATCATCTACCTCATCCTCTTCAACGCCATCCTCGTCACCCCCATCAAGCGGATGACCAAGGCGGCGGCGGACTTCATCGACGAGGGCTCGACCAGCGAGGAGAGCTCGATCGCGGTGCTGGACATCCACACCGGCGACGAGCTGCAAAACCTTTCCGAGTCGCTCAAAAAGATGGAGGGGGACATCAACAACTACATCAACAACCTCTACTACTACACGGCGGAGCAGGAGCGGCTGGGCACGGAGCTGTCCATCGCGCGGCAGATCCAGGCGGATATGCTGCCGAGCATCTTCCCCGCCTTCCCCGAGCACGAGGAGTTCGACATCTACGCGAGCATGAACCCCGCCAAAGAGGTGGGCGGCGACTTTTACGACTTTTTTATGGTGGACGAGCGGCACCTGGCCATCGTCGTCGCGGACGTGTCCGGCAAGGGCGTGCCCGCCGCGCTGTTCATGGTCATCGCCAAGACGCTGATCAAGGACCACACCCAGCAGATGAAGACGGAGCTGGGCGAGGTGTTCACGAAGGTGAACACGCTGCTGTGCGACTCGAACAACGAGGGGATGTTCGTGACCGCCTTTGAAGGGGTGCTCGACCTCGAAACGGGGCTGCTCACCTATGTGAACGCCGGGCACGAGCTGCCCTTTGTGATGGGAAAGGACGGCAAGTTCAAGCCCATCAAGATCCGCGCCGGATTTGTTTTGGCGGGCATGGACGGGCTGCGCTACCGCGCGGGGACCATGCAGCTGGAGGAGGGCGACAAGCTCTTCCAATACACGGACGGCGTGACGGAAGCGACCAACGAAGAGAAGGAGCTGTACGGCATGGGCCGCCTCGAGGCGGTGCTCAACGCCAACGCGGACAAGCCGGTACACGACATCCTGCACGCGGTCAAGCGCGACATCGACGACTTCGTCGGCGAAGCCGAACAGTTCGACGACATCACCATGCTGGGGCTGGAATTCAAGCGCCGCCAGCACAAGAGCGAGGAAACGGACGTGAAATCGATCACCCTGGACGCAATTACCGAAAATCTCGCTACCGTGACCGACTTCATCAACGATGAGCTGGGGCGGCACGACTGCTCGCCCAAGACGCTGATGCAGCTGGATATCGCCATCGACGAGATCTTCGGCAACATCGCCAGCTACGCCTACGCGCCGGGCACCGGCAAGGTGACGGTGCAGATCCGCGTGGACGACAAGGCGCGCGCCGTGCGCATCACCTTCATCGACGGCGGCGTGCCCTACAACCCCCTCGCCAAGGAGGACCCGAACGTCAAGCTGTCGGCGGAGGAACGCAAGATCGGCGGGCTGGGCATCTTCCTCGTCAAAAAGAGCATGGACGATATGCTGTACGAGTACAAGGACGGCAAAAACCGCCTGACCCTCGTCAAAAAATTCTGATACGCGCCTGCCGCCCCGCGCGCGGGGCGGCAAACGGGGGCGCGCCGCTTTCGCGGCGCGCCCCTACTTTTTTTGATTTTCGATCCTTTATTCTTTTTTGCCCGCCATGCGGCGCAGCGCGGCGAAAAAGCCGTGCGCGGAGCAGGTCTCCGCCTCGATACAGTGCTCCGCCTCGGATATATCCCACAGATAATGGGCGTCCGAATTGACGATGCGGGGCAGGTCGGTGACCCCCTCGTGCGCGCACTCGACGAGGCGGAAGCCGAGGGCGGGGTCGAGGGCGCCGAGCACTGCGAGCAGCGAGTTGGCGGCCTTGTCGATATGGGCGGGGATAGCGATGCCGCCGAAGCCGTCGACAAGGGCGGCGGCCTCCTCCACCGAGACGCCGCTGCTGACGATGAGCAGATCCTCCTCTTCGCCGACGACCTCGTCGTTCTCGTCTCGGATGTATTGGTGGCCGAAGATGTGCGGCTTGTTTTTGACGCGCAGGCGGGTGCGCGCGATGTGCGCTTCTAACTTCTGCAAGTCCTCGTACCGCTCGAACAGACAGAGGACGTGGATATCCTCGCTGGTCGTAAGCTCCATGCCGGGCAGCACGACCAGCCCGTTTTTTTTGCCGACGGCGATGGCCGCCGGGCAGTTTTTGCCGGTATTGTGGTCGGACAGTGCGATGACGTTGAGCCCCTTGATGAGCGCCATGTTGACGATGTTGTTGGGCGTGCTGTCCTCGTCGCCGCAGGGGCTCAGACAGGAGTGGATGTGCAGGTCATAGTATAATTTCACGATTCCCCCTTCCCGTTCCCCTACACGCCGCACAGGCGCGCCACCTTTTTGGCGGCCTCGAACACGTTTTCGTTGGCGCCGAGCACCCAGATGCCGAGGGAATTGGCGCGCGCGTACAAAGCCTCGTCCGGCTCGACCCCCTCGCAGAGGATGATGCAGGCGCAGTCGATGAGGGTGGCGACGGCGGCGACGTTGACGTTGTTCATCACCGTCAGCCAGGCGCAGGCGTCCGTCGCGCGGGAGATGATGTTGCTCAAAAAGTCGCCGCAGTAGCCCGTCTCGATCTCGCGGTCCTCCCCCTTGGTGAACACGGCATAGCCGGACTGTTTTGAAAATTCGGATACTGTCATCCTTCTACCTCCCCTAACTTGACGCAGTCGAGCGTGCCGCCCCGCTGCACGACGTCTTCGGCATGGCAGCGGCAGGTAGGCGCGCCGCACGCGCCGCAGTCGATGCCCGGCAGCTTTTTGAGATACTCTTCTACCTTCATCAGCTTCTGCATGGCGGCGAAGCGGTCGGTATCCAGCTGGAAGGAGGTGGACGGCTCGGGCGCTTTATCCCAGAGGAAGAAGCTCTCGTCCAGCCCGTACTGCTCCATCGTCGCGGGCGGGATCTTCATCTTTTCGGCGAGCTGGCGCATGCGGTTGCGGGCGATGAAGGGGTTTTCGACGTTGAGAACGCCGCCCACGCACCCGCCCGGGCACATATTCAGCTCGACGAAGTCGGCCCCGTCCAGCTTGCCGTCGCTCATCTCCTTGAGGATGCCCAGCACGTTGCGCGTGCCCGAGCAATGGATGTAGTTGCCCAGGCCCAAAGAGTTGCTCTCTCCCCCCGACGAGCCCCAGCCGATGCCCGAGTAGCCGCACTTTGACAGCTTGCGCGGATTTTTGATCTTGTTCATCTTTTCGATGAGGCGGAAGTAGACGTCGCTCTGCCCGAGCACGCCGGAAATATACTTTTCGTTGGACACCTCCTCCTTGTGCAGCGAGTACACCTTGGCGGGGCAGGGGGAGATGAAGAAGATGCCGATGTCGTCGGCGGGGATGCCCCTCTCGATCGCCTGCTTTTTGGCCAGCTTTGCGGCGATCTTGGCGGGGGCGTACACGTTGAGCATCTGGTCTGCGAGCTCGTGGAATTTGAGCAGGATGAGCTCGGCGACGGCGGGGCAGGCGGTGCTGATCACGGGGCGGGGCAGTTCGCGCTTTGCCATCAGCTTTTTCGTACAGTCTGTGACCAGCTCTGCCGCGAGGCCGACCTCGAACACCTCGTCGAAGCCGAGCGCCAACAGCCCCTCGATGACGTAGTTGGGGTCGTCGAGGTTGTTGAACTGCCCGAACAGCGAGGGCGAGGGCAGGGCGATCTTATAGGCATAGCTGGCGACGAGGTCGAAGCTGTCGTACACGGGGCGCTTTGCGCCCCCCTTGCAGCTGCGCACGCACTCGCCGCAGTTGATGCACTTGTCGTAGAGGATCTTCGCTTTTCCGTTTTCGATGCGGATGGCCTCCGTCGGGCAGCGGCGCATGCAGGTGATGCACCCGATGCACTTGTCGCTGTCGAGGACGACCGTTTTCAGCGTAGGCATACACAACTCCCTCGCGCGCCCTGCGCCGGCGCGCGCCTTTGACTAAAAACAGATGCGCAGGAACACCGTCGTACCGACGCCGACGGCGGTATCGATCTTCATGTCGTCGCTGTACTTTTTCATGTTGGGCAGGCCCATGCCCGCGCCGAAGCCGAGGCTGCGGATATTTTCGGTCGCCGTCGAGTAGCCCGCGCGCATCGCGAGGCCGACGTCGGCGATGCCGGGGCCGGTATCTTTGAGGTAGATGTCGATGCGGTCGGGGTAGATCTCGGCAGTCGCCTTGCCGCCGTGCGCGTGGATGACCATGTTGATCTCCCCTTCGTACATGGCGATGGCGACGCGGCGCACGGACGCGGGCGAGACGCCCATCTGCTTGAGCGTGCGCTTGACGCTCTCGCTGGCGTGCCCCGCCGAGGCGAAGTTCTCCCCGTCGACGTCGTATTCGAGGCGGATGCAGTCTACCATATCAGCCGCCCAGCCCGTTGGTGTAGAGGATGCCGCAGGCGACGAACAGCCGCTTTTCCGTCGAGAGCAGCACGATGCCCTTGGCCTCGGCGAGCTCGATGACCGCCTGCTCCGGCCGCTTGCCGCGCACGAACACGATGCACAGCATATCCATCATCTCCGCCGTGCGCACCACCTGCGGGTTGAGCAGGCCGGTCAGCAGCACAGACTGGTCCTTGACGTAGGCGAGCACGTCGCTCATCATGTCCGAACCGCAGGCGGTGTGGATCTCGGTGTCGAGGTGCTCTGCCCCGCACAGGATCTCCGCGTCGAGCAGCCTGACAACGTCTCTGATCGTCATACAAAATTCTCCCGGGATATAGAGTGCCGCCGCATATGGCGGCCTTACTACTATCATAACACACTCGCGGCGGCTTTTCAATCGATTTTTGCGATTTTTGGAATTTTATCACATTTTTTGTGCGTTCGGTACGGCGAACCGCCCTTTTTGCCCGCCCCGCGACAAAAAAAGGGAGCGCCGCGGCTGATGCCGCGGCGCAATGAGAAGATGATTTTGGGGACGGGCAGGCGCTTCAAATTCCGAAGAGCGCCATGCCGCCGAGGGTGATATAGCCCGCCGCGACGCCGACGGCGTACATGACGCCGAGCACGGCGAGGGTGCGGCGGATATTTTTGGTATTTTTGAAGAGGATGAGGAAGCCCAGCCCGGCGTTGGCGCAGACGCCCGCGACGAGGCCGCCGAAAGACAGCCCGCCCAGCACGTACGCCTGCGAGACGAGCACGCTCGCCGCGCAGTTGGGGATGAGCCCGACGAGGGCGGCGACGAGGGGCTGGTACCAATACCCGCCCTGCAAAAATGCGGCGATGGCGTCCGCCGCGTAGTGCATGACGAAGCCGAAGGCGAGGTTGACGGCGAGGATGTAGGCGAAGATCTCGAGCGAATGCAGCAGCGGGTGCACGAGGTAGCGGCGCAGGGGGCTGTCCTCCTCGTGGTCGTGCCCGCAGCGGGTGCCGTGCACCTCCTCCCCATCCGCGAGCTCGGCGAGCTGTTCGCCGCGCAGCAGGGCGTTGCACAGGTAGCCGACGCCCACCGCCGCGACGAAGAGGATGGCGACGAGGGGCATGACGGCGAAGGCCTTCGACCCCTCCCCCGCCGAGAGCAGCAGCACGAAGGCTTCGTCGCTGGTGGCGACGAACACGGCGAGCAGGGTGCCCGTGCGGATGAGGCGGCGGTCGTACAGCTTTGCCGCCATCACCGAAAACCCACACTGGGGGATGATGCCCGTCGCCGCGCCCAAGAGCGGCGCGAGGCCGCCGCGCAGGATATTTTTGCGGCGGGTGATGTCGGTGCGGTGCTCGAGCAGCTCGATGAGCACGTACATCAAAAATAAAAAGGGAAAGACGCGCAAGCTGTCCAACAGCGCGTCCAGGCAGATATCGAGCACTTCTCCCACGGCGATACCTCCTTCTAAAACAGAGCGAGCTCAAAAAAATAACTGCACTATTATAGCGCGAACGGGCGGCGCGCGCAACTGTTTTTTGCCGCTTTTTTTGCGCCGAAAACGGCGCAAACGGAGAAATATGCGCAACAAGCGGATCGCCGCCATGCGGCGGCGCGAAAGATGCAAAAAAGGGCGCAAAGAGGGCGGCCGCTGCGCGGCCGCCCGAAACAAGCGGTGTTTTGATCATGCGTCGGCCTCGTCGGACGGGCGCGGGGGGCGCGGGCCGCGGCGGAACAGCCCCTCGCGGGCGGGCGCATTGTTTTTGCCAAGCTTTGCGCGCATCTCCTGCGGGGTGAGCGGCACGAAGGAGGCCTCCTTTTCGTTTTCGGGGATGACCTCGTAGTCCTCGTCGTGCGCGAGCAGCGACAGCTCCGTTTGGACGTCGAAGAGGTGGATGTGGCGGGCGTCGACGGCGAGCTCGACCACCTCTCCCCTGGCGACCGCGCTGCGCGGGTCGACGCGGACGATGAGGTCGGACGAGCGGATAGACGCCCCCTCTTCCGCCTTGGTATCGAGGCGGCAGCACAGGTGCGTCTCCGCGCCCAGCTTTTCGACCAGCTCGACCTTCGCCTCGATGACGGTGTCGGGCGAGGCGGCGAGGAAGTTTTCTTCGTCGTGGACGTCCTCGGGGCGGATGCCGAGGATGAGCGGCTTGTCGGTATCGAGGTAGGTATCGAGGCTGCGGATGCGCATTTCGACCGAGCGGGGCAGCGCGATGCGCTTGCCCGCGAAGGTGACGCACACCCGCTCGCGGATGCGGGCGAGGCGCGCCTCGAAAAAGTTCATGGGGGGCGTGCCGATCAGCCCCGCCACGAAGCGGTCGATGGGGTAGTCGTACAGGTTTTGCGGGGTATCCGCCTGCTGCATGAAGCCCTCGCGCAGCACGACGACGCGCGTGCCCATCGTCATCGCCTCCACCTGGTCGTTGGTGACGTAGATAAAGGTGGTGCCCAGGCGCGCGTGCAGCTTGGCGATCTCGGTGCGCATCTGCGCGCGCAGGCGGCCGTCGAGATTGGAGAGCGGCTCGTCGAGGAGGAACACCTTTGGCTCGCGCACAAGGGCGCGGCCGAGCGCGACGCGCTGGCGCTGCCCCGCCGAGAGGGTCTTGGGCTTGCGCATGAGGCAGTCGGTCAGCCCGAGCACGGCGGCGGCCTCGCGCACGCGGCGGTCGATGTCTTGCTTGGACACCTTGCGCAGCTTGAGGCCGAAGGCCATGTTGTCGTACACCGTCAGGTGCGGGTAGAGGGTGAACCCTTGCGAGAGCATGGCCACGTCGCGGTCCTTGGTGTCTACGTCGTTGACCTTTTTGCCGTCGATGTACAGCTCGCCCGCGGTGATCTCTTCAAGCCCCGCGATCATGCGCAGGATGGTCGACTTGCCGCAGCCGGACGGCCCGACGAGCACGACGAACTCGCCGTCGCGGATGTCGAGGCTGAAATCGGTGACGGCGGCCACGCCGGACGGATATACCTTGCTCAACCCTTTGAGCGAAAGTCTTGCCATATCTGATAATTTCCTCCGTTGCTTTCGTGTGATTGCTTTTCCCCTCTATTTTATACTATTTTGCCGCAAAAAGCAACGGAGAATGGCCACAATTTTTGGGAGGAATTGTATCGATTTTGCCCAAGGAGCCGCGCCTTCCCCTCCCGCTGCCGCCGCGGCCGCCCGAAGGGGGCGCGAACGCTTGTGTTTTGCGCGCGCATCTGCTATAATGAACGTACGCTGGGACTTTTCCGGCGCGCGCATCCCCGCAGGCGGGGCAAACCGACGCGCGCGCCGCCCGCGCCGACCGATATGGACATCAATAAATACGATCCGAAATTCAAACTGCGCCGCCGCGACCTGCTCGGCCTGAGCGATCTGACGAGCGAGGAGATCTTTGAGCTGCTGTACGCCGCCAAGGCGATGAAAAAGAAGTTCCGCGTGCGCGAAAACAGCACCATTTTGCGCGGCAAGACGGTGGCGCTGCTGTTCGGCAGCGCGTCTACCCGCACGCGCGTCTCCTTTGAGATGGGCATCCGCCAGATGGGCGGCGACTACCTCTACCTCTCCAAAGACGAGACGCAGCTCTCGCGCGGCGAGTCGCTCAAAGACACCGCCGCCATGCTGGGGCGGTACGGCCTCTCTGCGGTGGTGCTGCGCTCCTTTACCGAGGCGCAGACGCACGAGTTCGCCTCGTACAGCGAAATCCCCGTCATCAACGGCATCACCGAGGCCTCGCACCCGCTGCAGATCCTCTCCGACCTGTTCACCGTTTGGGAGGTGAAGGGGCGGCTGGATAACCTCAAACTCGCCTACATCGGCGACGGCAACAACATCGCCAACTCGCTGATCATGGGCTGCTCGAAGGTGAACATGGACGTGGCGATCGCCAGCCCGCACGGCTACAGCCCGGCGCGCGCGGTCGTCGAGCGGGCGATGCAGTACGGCGACGTGCTGATCACCGACGACGTGGCGGCCGCCGTGCGCGGCGCGGACGTCGTGTACACGGACGTGTTCATCTCCATGAACGAGGAGGACGACGCCGAAAAGAAGCGCATCCTCTCCCGCTACCGCGTGACCGAAGAGGTGATGCGCCTCGCCAAGCCGGACGCCGTGTTCATGCACTGCATGCCCGTGCGCCGCGGCGAGGAAGTGACGGCGGAAGTGGTGGACGGACCGCAGTCGATCTGCTACGACCAGGCGGAAAACCGCCTGCACCTGAACAAGGCGGCGCTCGCGCTGCTCGTGCGCGAACAAAACTGACACGCGAAAGCCCCGCCTTGCGCACGGCGCAAGGCGGGGCGGCTTTTTTATAAAATTTTTGAAAGCTGCGGGCGCGCTTCGCGCCCGAGAGAGGTGACTATGGCGACGGAAATAAACTTCGAGGACCAATTTGAAGAGTGCGTGCAAAGCATCGCGCGCATGGTGCGCATCGACAGCGCGCAGCAGCCCGCGCTGCCCGGCAAGCCCTTCGGCGAGGGGGCGGCGGAGGCGCTGGGCGCCTTTTTGCAGATGGCCGAGCGCTTCGGCTTTGCGACGCGCAACTACGACAACTACATCGGCGAGGCGATCTTCGGCAGCGGCGAGCCGTTTGCCGTGCTCTGCCACCTCGACGTGGTGCCCGCGGGCGGCGGCTGGACGCACCCGCCCTTCGGCGGCGAAATAGCGGACGGCAAGCTGTACGGCCGCGGCACCATGGACGACAAGGGCCCCGCCGTCATCTGCCTGTATTGTTTGAAGGCGCTCAAAGAGGCGGGCTTTGCGCCCAAGCGCACCGTCAAGCTGATCGTCGGCTGCAACGAGGAGAGCGGCTGGGCGTGCATCGACCACTACAACGCGTGCGCCGAGATGCCCAAAGAGGGCTTTACGCCGGACGCGGACTTCCCCGTCATCTACGCGGAGAAGGGCATCTTGCACGTGCGCTTCGACTACCCGCTGCAAGATGCGCCCTTTGCGGCACTTGCGGCGGGCGAGCGGGCGAACATGGTGTGCGACTACGCCCGCGCCGAGGGCGCCGCCTTCGACGCCGCGCGTGCCGCGCGCTACGGCGTGCGCGAGGAGGGCGCGTTCGTCGCCGCGCGCGGCGTGTCTGCCCACGCCTCCACCCCCGCAGCGGGCGTCAACGCGCTGGAAAAGCTGCTGCGCTACTTTGCGGAGGAACATGAAGGGGTCGCGCGCGCCGTCTGTGACCTCTTCGACGACCGCGCGCATTTGCGCGATCTGCACGACGAGAGCGGCCCGCTCACCTTATCGCCCAACCTCGCCGCCTACGAGAACGGGGTGCTCTCCGTCACGGCGGACATCCGCTACCCCGCGACCATGCGCCGCGAAGAGATCCTCGCTAAGCTGGATACCCTGGGCACGGCGTACACCCCCCTGCACGAGCAGGCGCCGCTGTTCAACGACAAAAAGGGCAAGCTCATCTCCACCCTGCGGCGGGTGTACGAGCAGGAGACGGGCGCGCCCTGCGAGCCCATCGCCATCGGCGGCGGCACCTACGCGCGCGCCCTGCAAAACGGCGCGGCGTTCGGCCCCGAGTTCCCCGGCGAGCCCTCGACCATCCACCAGAAGGACGAGTACATCTCCCTCGAAAATATCCGCCGCCTGCTGCGCATCTACGGCGCGGCCATCCGCGCGCTGACCGAGTAAAACCATTCAAAGATCTGAAAAAATACAGGCGGCGCGCGCCCCGCAGACTGCGGGGCGCGCGCCGTATTTTTGAAGGATGTCAGGCGTTTTCGGGCAGCGGCTCGTCGGCGTACTCCTCCGCCGCGGCGCGCTCCTTGGGCTGCTTTGCGCGCGGCTGCTTGACGCGGCGGGCGGGCTTTTCCTCCTCCGGCTTGGCGGGCGCGGGCGTGACGGAAGCGGGCGCGGCCGCAGACGCGGCGCGGGCGGGGGAGCCTTCCGCCCCCTCTGCCAAAACGTAGTCGGCGGCGCGCACCTCTTTGCCGTAGCAGGCGTTGCCCGCGGCGCGCATCGCCTCGAACACGGCTGCGGAGAGCGCCTGCGTGCGCTCGTGCAGGGTGCCGCTTTCGGGCGGGGGCGGCTGCACGGCGGGCAGGATGTGTACGATCACCTTTTTGGGGAGGTGGAAGAAGGTGCGCAGGCGGGTCTTGCGGAACTCGATGAAGAGGGGCAGCACGGGCACGCCCGCCTTGACGGCGCAGTGGAAGGCACCCGCCTGAAAGGGGCGCAGCCGCTCGTACTGCGGCCAAAGGGCGTGTTCGGGATAAAAGTTGACGATCTTCCCCCGTTCCACGAGGGCGGAGACGGCCTCTTGCAGCCGCTTCATATCCGCGAAGCGGGTGCCGACGGGCAAAAAGCCGCCCGCCTTGAAGATGCGGCCCAGCTCTCCCTTTTTGAGCAGATAGTACGAGCCGGTGTGAAAGGTGCGGAAGGCGCCGAGGGCGTTTTTGACCATTAGCGTATCCAGCGTGTGCACGTGGTTGCACACGGAGATCGCCCCGCAGCCGCGCAGCGCGCGCAAGTTCTCCTTGCCCACCACGCGCGCGCCCTGCGCAAACCAGGTGACGAGCGGCCCCGCCGCCGCGACGACGGACAGCACGACGGCGCGCCGCACCCGCTCGAGCGGGCGGCGCGGGAGATATTCGTACCCCTTGTCGATGTCGAGCGCGTCGAAGGTGCGGTGCTTTTCGTTCATGTCGGTGGCAAATTGCCCCTGCTTTTCCAGCGCAGCCTGCCGCGCGCGCAGTTTTTTTGTCATAAGACGCTCCGCTTTGTCATTGCTTTCTATTACATTATACCACGCCGCTTTCCTTTATGCAAGGGAAGGGCCGCCTGCGCGCAAAAATTTCATGTGCTTTCCATTTCACAGGCCGCCCGGCTCGCCCGGGGTGAGGGCGAACAAGCGTGGATCGCGCCCATCTTACAGGCCGTCCAGCTCGTCTAACGTCAGATTGAAGGCGGGGATAAAGTTTTCCATAAAGTAGCGCAGGCAGGGCAGGTCGCGCGCGGCGAGGTCTGCCTCGATGCTCTCCTTCGCCTTTTTGAACTCGGCGTTGCCCCCTTTGAGCTCTTCGAGGCACTTGACGTAGGCGGACAGCTTGTCTGCCGCCTTGACCAGCTTGTACTCGTAGGCAGAAGTGTCCGGGCGGACGTAGGGGGCGAAGGCGGGCGCGAGCGCGGGCGGGAGCATGCCCAGCAGCTTTTGGCAGGCGATGTCCTCCAGCTCGCCGTAGGCGCCGCGGATCTCGCTGTTGAAGTACTTGATGGGGGTAGGCAGATCCCCCGTCATGACCTCGGCGCTCTCGTGGTACAGCGCCCAGAGCACCGTCTTCATGACGTCCGGCTTGCCGCCGCAAAGCTCGGTGTCGATGACGGCGAGGGCGTGAGCGAACATCGCCACCTGCTGGCTGTGTTCCATGATGTTTTCGTCGCGCGCCGAGCGCATGAGCGACCAGCGGCGGATATACTTCATTCTGTCTAAAAACGCGAAAAAGTCGTACATATTCCCTTTCCTCTGTAAACTCCCCTCTATTGTATCATAAAAACCGTTGACTTTCAATCGCTTTTGCTCTATAATTGAAAATGCTTCTACGACGCAACCTCTCCGCAAGGGGAGTTTGTGAATACAACCGCATATCCGCCGGGGGTGCTGTAAAAGGCTGAGATCATACCCTTTGAACCGGACAGGATAATACCTGAACGGGAGGTTTCAAAGTTACGGTTCGGCACGCCCTATGGGCGCGCCTTTTTTTGACGCTGCGCGGCGGACACAACAAAGGAGGTTTTATGTCTCTCAATCTGCTCGCCGCCTACGTCGGCACGACGGAGACGCCCGAAGGCGAAACGCTGTACAACTACAGCGATATCTGGACGTCTTATGCGAAGGATGCGTTGGCAAGCGTCTTTACCTGGCTGGTCATCGCCGCGCTGGTCATCGCCCTCGCCGTCGGCATCTTCGTCCGCGTGAAGAAGCCCGACTTCTTCCGCACCTACGTCAAATACGCCGTGACCGTCGGCGTCGGCATGACCGTCGCCATCCTGACCGCGCTGCTCGCCCTCGAGTTCTATGACATGATCGAAAGCGGCGCGCTGTTCGACCTCGTGCTCTGGCCGACCGTCGCGCTGGGCGCCGCCGTCATCCTCGGCATCGCGGCCAGCTATGTCGCGAGCCTGTACTCGCGCAAGGCATTCAAGGCGACGCTCATCACCAGCATCTCCGTCTGTGCGGCGGCGCTGATCGCCCTCTTTGTATGCCTGTGCATCTACTTCGACTCGGGCGCTGCGGCCGAAAACAACGGCGTCTCGCAGGAATCGGTAAACAACCTCGCCCTGTACCTCTCGACGGCGGGTCTCGTCGTCGTCATCGGCGTGCTGACCTTTTTGCTCGGCCGCAACGAAAAAAAGGGTTTCGACTCGCGCACCATCTCTTACGCGGCCATCTGCATCGCGATGAGCTTCGCCCTCTCTTACCTCAAACTTTGGGAGATGCCGCAGGGCGGCTCCGTCACGCTGGCGAGCCTGCTGCCGCTGATGCTCTTTTCCTACATGTTCGGCGTCAAAAAAGGTGTATTTGCCGGGCTGATCTACGGCATTTTGCAGACGGTGCAAGACCCCTGGCTGATCCACCCCGCACAGTTTTTGCTCGACTACCCCGTCGCCTTTGCGGCGATCGGCCTGACCGGCATGTTCCGCTCTGTGCGCGCCTTCAACGGCAAGCCGCAGCTCGCCTTCGCGCTCGGCGGCATCATCGCGTCTGTGCTGCGCTATATCTCGCACATCTTTTCGGGCGTGTTCGCCTTTTCTGAATATTCGACGAGCGACAACGTATGGCTGTACAGCCTCGGTTACAATTCCTTCGTGTTCGTCGACATCGCGATCGTCATCGTGATCGGCATCTTCGTGCTCTCCTCTGCATCCTTCCGATCCCTCATCGACCGCAATTCCGTCCCCGCCGACAATACGGCAAAAGCGACAAAAGAATAACGACCATCCCACCCATACCCACTTTATAAAGCCGCGGCGCACTCTGTGCGCCGCGGCTCCTTTTTGCCTTTCTTATCTCTTATCACTGCATATTACCTTCGTCGTAGCCGTACTCCTTCAAGAGGTTGGCCTTGTCGCGCCAGTCGTCCTTGACCTTGACGTACGCCGTCAAAAACACCTTACAGCCCAAAAAGGCCTCCATCGACTTGCGGGCGCGCGAGAGAGTCTCCTTTAAGGCGCTGCCCTGCTTGCCGATGATGATCGCCTTGTGGTTTGCCTTTTCGCAGATGATGTCGAGGTCGACGTCGCAGATATTCCCCTCCTCCCGCTTTTGGAACTTGTTGACGAGCACGGCGACGCCGTGGGGGATCTCCTTGTCGTATTGCAGCAAGATCTTTTCGCGCATGATCTCGGCGATCATGAACTTTTCGCTCTTGTCCGAGAGGACGTCTTCGGGAAAGAGCGGCTCGCCCTCGGGCAGCATCTCTTCGATCGCCGCGCACAGCTTGCCGATGTTTTTGCCGCGGCGTGCGGAGACGGGGATGACGTCGCAGTCGACGCCCGCCTCGAACAGCGCCTTGGCGTCGGCGGGGATATTTTCTGCGGGCATGATGTCCGTTTTGGTATAGGCGATGAGCATTGGCACGCCGAAGGAGAGGTAGTGCTTCATCAGCGAAATATCCTCGTCGGAGACGCCCTTGTGGCCGTCGTGCACATAGAGGATGAGGTCGACGTCTTTGGCAGAGCTTTCGGCGGTGCGCATCATGCGGTCGGAGAGCGCCGTTTTGGACTTATAGATGCCGGGGGTGTCCGCAAAGACGATCTGCGCGCCCTCGGTGTTCAAAATGCCGAGGATGCGGTCGCGCGTGGTCTGCGGCTTGGGGGAGACGATGGCGACCTTTTCCCCCACCAGCACGTTGACGAGGGTGCTCTTGCCCGCGTTGGCGCGGCCGATGACCGCGACGGTGCCGCTCTTTTTCATGCGTCCCTCCCGATGCCCATTTTGGCGAGGATGGCCTCCTCGCGCGCGCGCATCTGCGCCTTGTCCTCCTCCGTCTCGTGGTCGTAGCCGAGCAGGTGGCAGATGCCGTGCACGGCTAGGTAGTACAGCTCGCGCCGCAGCGAGTGGCCGTACTCCTCCGCCTGCTCTGCCGCGCGTTCGCGGCAGATGACGACGCTGCCCAAAAAGAGGTTGCCGCCCTCGTCCTCGTCGTAGGGGAAATCTGCGCGGCGGATGGCCTTGCCGCGGATGCCGTCGAGGTTGGGGAAGCTGAGCACGTCCGTCACCGCGTCCTTGCCGCGCTCGCGCGCGTTGAGGGCGCGGATATCCTCCGCGCCGGTAAAGATGAGCTCGGCGGCGAGGGGGGCGTCGCTGTCGACGCCCGCCGCCGCGTACTGCTCGAGCGGGGATACGTCAAAATCTTCCTCTTCGCATTCGACGATGAGTTTTGCCATATTACTTTTTATCTCCCGTAGCTTTTTCTTCTTCGCTCTCCTTGCGCTTGAGCTTGAGTTTGGGGTACTGCACGCGGCTGTGGTAGACGCCCGTCAGGCAGCTGACGATCGCCTCTTTGATGACGGTCAGGTCGCGCATGGTGATGTCGCACTCGGCGAATTGGTCGAGGTCGACGCGCTCTTCGATGATCTCGCGCACGGCCGCCTCTACCTTTTCGGGCGAGCGCACGGGCAGCGTGCGGGAGATGGCCTCGCTCGCGTCGCAGATCATGACGACGGCGGCGACCTTGGTCTGCGGCTTGGGGCCGCTGTACGAAAATTCTTCGATGTTGACGTCGCCGTCCGACATTTTGAGCGCCTTGGCGTAGAAGTACTTGACGGGCAGCGTGCCGTGGTGCTGCAAGGCGACGTCCGCCAGAATTTTGGGCAGGCGGCGGGAACGGATGAGATCGTACCCGTCTTTGGCGTGCGAGCGGATGATATCGACGGACAGCTCGGGCGTCAGCTCGCTGTGCGGGTTGAAGCCGGATTGGTTCTCCGTAAAGTATTCGGGCTGGCGCAGCTTGCCGACGTCGTGGTAGTAGGCGGCGGCGCGGGCGAGGGCGGTGTCCTCGTCCAGCGCGATGGCGCACGCCTCGGCGAGGTGGGCGACGACGATGCTGTGGTTGAAGGTACCGAAGGCGTTGTCCTTGAGCTCGCGCATGAGGGGGGCGTCGTGGTCGGTCAGCTCGCGCAGGCGGTAGTCTGTGATGCAGTTGAACAGCGACTCGAACACGGGCAGCAGCGCCATGAACAGGACGGCGGAGAGCACGCCCGCTTCCAGCCCGTACAGCAGCAGCCAGAGCAGCTGCAGGCCGCGGTCGTACTCGAGGCAGGCGATCATGACGAGGATGGGCACGCACACGGCAAAGCCGGTCAAAAAGGAGAGGATGCGCGTTTTGACCTTGCTGCCGACGAAAATGGCGACCATGCCCGCCGAAAAGATGAGCAGCGGCGTGCTGCTGAGCGCGTTCGCGTACGCGTTGATGGCGGGGAAGTTGGAAAAATGGTCGATGGAGTAGAGCATCAGCGCGAAGATGATGTTCAAAAAGATGGCGTCTCTGCGGCCGAGCAGCAGCAGCGCGAGCAGCGCGAGCAGGGCGATCGGGCGGGAATAGATGTTGAAGAACAGCCCGAAAAAGTAGCAGATGACCAGGCAGACGTCCAGCATGAGGAAGATCAGCCAGATGCTCTTGGGTGTGGCGAGCACGCTCTTATCCTCAAAAAAGTAGTAAAAGTAGACGGTGAGGTAGAGCATGAACAGGCTCGCCGCCAGGTAGATGAGCGTGTTGAAGCCGGAGGCGATGTAGTCGACAAAGCTCTGCCCCTCGATGTGCAGCGTGTTGATCCAGATAAACAGCACGACCAGCCCCATGAGCAGCACGTAGTTGCCCAAAAAGATCAGGACGCTTTTTATACTTTCTGTCCTGCCGAAGGACTTGTTGGTTTCGGCGGGGTCTGCGTATCTCATCGCTTTTTTCTCTCCTCCCTTGCCGCCTCGCGGCGGGCACCGTCTCGCTCGTACGCGCGCACGATCGCCATGACCAGCGGGTGGCGGACGACGTCTTTGGCCGTCAGCGTGACGATATCGATGCCCTCGATGTTTTTGAGGACGGATATGGCGTGTTTGAGCCCGCTGCGCTTGCCCGCGGGCAGGTCGATCTGCGTCACATCGCCGGTGACGACCACCTTGCTCCCCTCGCCCATGCGGGTGAGAAACATCTTCATCTGCTCGCAGGTGGTGTTTTGCGCCTCGTCGAGGATGATGAAGGCGTTGTTCAGCGTGCGCCCGCGCATGTACGCGAGCGGCGCGACCTCGATGACCCCCTTTTCCATCAGCTTGGCGTAGTTTTCTGCGCCGAACATCTCCTGCAGCGCGTCGTACAGCGGGCGCAGGTAGGGGTCGACCTTGGTCTGCAGGTCGCCGGGCAGAAAGCCGAGCTTTTCCCCCGCCTCGACGGCGGGGCGGGTGAGCACGATCTTTTCGACCTGTTTGCCCTTGAAGGCGCTGACGGCGAGGCAGACGGCGAGGTAGGTTTTGCCCGTGCCCGCGGGGCCGACGCCGAACACGACGGTGTTCTTTTTGATGGAGTCGACGTACTTTTTTTGCCCGAGCGTCTTGCACTTGACCGGCTTGCCGCGGGAGGTGAAGGCGACGACGTTGCCCATGACCTCCTCGATGCCATCCAGCCCGCCCTCGCGCGCGAGTTCGATGCAGTAGGCGATGCGCGACTTGTCCACCGCCTCGCCCGCGCGGATGAGGCGGAGCATCCCCTCCAGCACCCGCTGCGCGGCGGAAGCGTCCGCCTCCTCCCCCGCGATGCGCACGCGCGTGCCCTCGACCTGCGGCAGCACGTTCAGCTCGCGGGCGACGATATTCAGGTTTTCGTCGAAGGTGCCGAGCAGCTTCTGGAGGGTGTCCAGGTCGCCTGCGTCGACGATGATCTTTGTCTGCATTCTTGCGATCGTTTCCTCTTTCGGCGGCAGCGCCGCCACTCCCCGCCCCCGCAAGGGCGGGCCTTTGCCTTTGCTATTCGCCGAGGTTGACGGAGGCGCGCACCCGCACGGTGAGCGTGACGGTGCAAACGTATGCGCCACCTTCTTCGCGCACGGTGCAGTGCGAAGCGACGAGCTCGCCCCCCGCCCGCAGCCGCGCCGCCGCGATGCTTTGGATGCGGAAGGACTCTCCGTCCGCCGCGCCGACAAATTCTTCGGTATAACTGCACAGCAAACTCGCCCGCGCGACGGCGGGGGTCTGCCTGCGCTCGCCCGACTCCGTCAAAAAGAACGCGCCCGCGAGCGCCTGCCCAGCGGCGACCGCCTCCCCCTCTGCGGCGAGGGGGGTGCCGCGCAGCACGGTGAGCGTTTCGACCACCCCCGCGCGGGGGGCGACGAGGTCTGCCGCCGCCGCGGGCGGGGGGAGGGAGGTCTCCTCCTCGAGCGTGACGGTGAGCACGCAACCCGCCTTGCCGACGGAGGCGAAGGCGACGCCGGGCAGCCCGAGCAGGGCGGCCTCCGCGCGCTCTGCCGCGCCCTCGCTGTACAGCGAAAAGGGGGCGAGCCCCGCCTCGGCGAGGATGGCCTCGGCGCGGGCGGAAAAGCGGGACGCCGAGCCGCCCACGCGCACGCGCAGCACGAAGGCGTCGCCCGCCGCCGCGAGGGAGAGGGCGAGCAGCGCGCCCGCGATGAAGGCGGGGCGGCGGCGCAAAAAGGCGGCCGCGCGCGTCAGGCCGATATTCTCGATTCTGGTTACAGTATAACACGAACGGGCGAAAATTGCAAAAATTTTTTCGGTTTCTTTGCATTTTACACAGAAATTCAGCCGCGTGGCGCTCAACTTTTGCACGTTTCGCACGCGGATGCCCGCGCGCGCCAGCTGCTCGAGCGCGTGCAGCGGCGAAACGCCGGCAATTTGCAGGCGCACGCCCGCGAGCATGCCGGCAGCGCGCAGCGCCCTCACGCCCCGCCCCCGCAAAACTCGATGCGGCGCACGTCGCCGCGCAGCAGCAGGTCTCCCCCGCCGTACTGCGCGACGAGCAGACCCTCTCCCTCCACGCGCACCTCGCCCCCCTTGACGCGCAGGGTGACGCCGCCCGGCGCGAAGGCCGTGATGCCCTTCACATTCTCAAAATAGGCGCACCGCCCCGCAAACACCACCGCCTTCGCCCCCGCAAAGGCGACCTCGTCGTCGCTCAGGCGCGCCGCGATCTCGTCGAACAGCCGCATACCCCCTCCCCGCCGCCCGCAAAGCGGGCGGCACAGGCGCGCGCCCGCGCCCGAACGCCGCGTCCGCGCCCCTGCGCATAGTGTATGCGCGGCAAAATTCTTTTATGAAGCCCCCCGCCGCTTGTAAAATGCGCGAAAATCTGCTATACTGTTACCGACGCGGGGCAGCGCCCCGCCGCCCCCATTTGTAAGGAGGAACCGCCCGTGCAAACAACGAAGCAGGCGCCCGCGCGCCGCAAGATCCCGCCGCTGCGCATCTTCGTGTATGCGGCGTCCGCCATTTTATTCGTCGCGATGATCGTCATCATCGTCCGCCGCTTCGCCGAAGGGACGATGGGCAACCGCTTCATCGTGCTGGCGGGCAACGCGCTGCTGTGGCTGGTGCCCTTTGCCGGGCGCGCCATCTTCCGCGACAAGATCGGCGACGCGCTGTGGGCGGTGTTCGTCATATTCGCCTTTTTCGCCTCCTTTTTGGGGTCGGTCGAAGGGCTGTACGGCAGCGTGTGGTGGTACGACCTCGCCATGCACACCCTGTTCGGCTACATCGGCGGCTTCATCGGGCTGTTCTTTTTGTGCAAGCTGGCCGACGCCGACAAGCTGCGCCCGCTGCTCGTCATCCTCTTTTGCTTCGCTGTGTCGCTGATGTTCGCCGCGCTGTGGGAGATCTTCGAGTTTGCGGGCGACAAGCTGCTGGGCAACACCGCGCAGGGCGTGCCCGTGACGGACATCAACGGCGACCTGTATATCCCCGTCGACGACACGATGGAGGACATCATCTGCAACACCGTCGGCGCGCTGGTATTTGCCGCGCACTACGCCGCGCACGTTTTGAGCAAGCGCTCGCTGCTGCTGGCGGGTGCCAAGCGTGACTTTGCCCCCGCCGCCCGCACCGCCGAACAAGCGGCCCGCCCCGCCGAGCCCGCGCCCGCGGCGACAGCCCGCTCCGCCGAGCCCGCGCCCGCGGCTGCAGGGGCGGCGCTTCAAAACACCCGAACGGAGGAGGAATAGTTATGCCCATTCTGCAATATGTGTGCCCGCGCTGCGGCAAAAAGTTTGAAGAGCTCGTGCAAAAGTACGACGACCCCGTGCCCTGCCCCGCCTGCGGGGAGCGGGCAAACCGCGATTGGAGCGGGGAGATGTTCTCCTCTACGGGCAAAAAGAGCGCGCATTGCAGCGGCAACTGCAAGACGTGCGGCGGCTGCCGTTAAAGCCGCGAAAAAAAGTGAAACGGGGGCGCCCGCGCGCAGACTGCGCGCGGGCGCCCTTTTTTTTGCGATACCTATTGACAGACTCCCCTTTGTGTATTAAAATATGAGATGAGGGAGAAAGCTGTTATGAGCATCAAACGTGAGGCCTGGCAGGGCCGCACCGACCTGCCCGTGTGGGTGGGGCGGTACCGCAACTCGCACAACCTGCCCCATTGGCACTACGAGTGCGAGCTGTTTTATGTAGAAAAGGGGAGCCTCGAAGTCTTTTGCGAGCGCCAAACTTACCTCATACAAGAGGGAGAGAGCTTTTTTGTCGACAGCCGGCAGGTGCATTGTATGCACGCGGCGACCAAAGACACCACGGTGGCGATGATCGTGTTCGAGAGCGGGGTGATCGGCTATTTTGCGCGCGGCTGCACGCTCGCCTGCCCGCTGCTGGGCGACCGCTACGACGTGTACGGGCTGTTTGAAAAGCTGCGCCGCGAGCTGGAAGAAAAGAAAAAGCTGTACGAGGGGCACACCGCGCTGCTCGTTTCGCAGCTGATGCTGGAAGTGTTCCGCCGCGAGGAGACCAAGCAGCCCGAAAGCAGCCCCACCGCCGAGCGGTTCCGCAGCCTGCTCAACGAGATGGAAAAAAAGTACGAATTTTTCGACCTCAACGCGGCGGCGGCGTACATGGGGATGAACCCCTCCTACTTTTCGCGCCTGTTCCACAAGCAGACGCGCATGACCTTTTCGCACTACCTCAACTTTATCAAGGTGCAGAAGGCGGTCGAGCTGCTGCAAAAGGACGCCTCCCTCTCGGTGACGGAGGTCGCCATCCGCAGCGGCTTCAACACCATCCGCAACTTCAACCGCATCTTCCGCGCGTACACCGGCTACGCGCCCAAAGAGCTGCCCGAAAACTTTTTGCTGGTCAACGCGATGTCCGACCTCGACGACGACTCTGCAGACCCGACGCTGTACGAGTGCACGCTGCTCGAGTCGTCCGACCCGGCGGCCGTCTGACCCCGAACCCATGCCCGCACGGGCGCGGGGCGCATTAGCGCTCCCGCGCCCTTTTTTGCGCCCTTCGCCGCGCGGGGAACCTTCTTCCCCTATATGCGCACGCTTCCGCTATACGACGGCGGAGCCGTCTGCAAAGGAGGCGATGATGCCCTCCGCCGCCGCGCTGCTAAAAGACGCGGCGAGATCGGCGGGGGAAGCGAGCTTGCCGCAAAAGCGCGCGTAATAGCGGCGCAGCCCGGAAAGGAAGCGCCGCTCGCCCAGCGCGCCGCGCACGGCGTCGAAGAGGAGCAGGCCCTTGTCGTAGGTGAGGCAGACGTAGGCGAGCTCGCCGGAAAAATCGGCGAGGGGGCGGGTCATGGCGGCGTCTGCCCCGCCGAACAGCTGCTGCTGCACCGTGCAGTAGGCGCCCAGCGCGCGGCGGGCGGAGGCGACGAGCCCCTCCCGCGTGAAGCCGCACGCGGGCGCGCTTTCAAAGTAGAGCAGCGAAGAATACTCGGCCAGCCCCTCGTCCATCCACGCGGCGCGCGTCTGGTCGCTGCCGACGGCGGCGTACCACCATTGGTGCGCCGTTTCGTGCACGGCGGTGTAGGCGTAGTCTGCGCCCGCGAGCGAATCGGACAAAAAGACCAGCCCGGGGTACTCCATGCCGCCGTAGCAAAAGCCCGTCTGCACCGCGCTGTAGCTGCCGTAGGGGTAGCGGCCGAAGGTATCCGAAAAGAAGGTGAAGCACTCCTCGAGCAGGCGCAATGTGCCCTCCGCGTCGCCGTCGTCATAGCAATAATAGCGCAGCGACACCCCCGCCGCCTCCCCCTGCAGTACGGTGAAGGAAGTGCCGAGCACGAGGGCGAAGTCGCGCGCGTTTTCGAGGCGGTAGGTGCAGCGGCGCACGCCGTTTTCCACCCCCGCCGAGACGGGCTCGCCCGAGGCGGCGGCGGTGAACGAAGCGGGCATGGAGATGGTCACCTCGTAATCGGCGCAGGCGGAATAAAATGGGTCGCCGACGGCGGAGTAGACACATTCGTAAAAGCCGGCGCCCGGCTCGTACACGCACAGCACGGGGTAAAAGTTGCCGAGGTTGACGGCGCTGCGCGCGACGCCCGTGCGGTGCTCGACCTCGGCAAGGCGCAGGCGGTAGCCGACGGTGAGAGAAACTTCCTCCCCCGGGGCGAGCGGCTCGGCGAGGTGCACGCGCAGGATGTTTTCGTCCTCGCCGCACACCTCCCAGCGGGCGCACGGCTGTACGGACAGGATATCCATGCCCCCTTCGCTCTCGCCGTTGTAGTAGGCGCGGGCGGCGTAGGCGGCGGAGACGGGCTTATACTGCGCGTCGGCGCGGTAGGCGTTGCCGTAGAGGTTGAAGTCGACGTGCGTCAGCGCCTCTCCCGTGCGGTTGTGGAAGGTACACAGCATGGAGGCGGTGAGCACCCCCTCTTCGTACGCCGCCTCGATGACGTAGGTATCGCGCGGGGGCTCGTCCGCGGCGCAGCCGACGGACGGGATCAGAGAACAGAGCAGCGCCGCCGCGAGCAGCGCGCACAGCCATCGGCGCATCCGAAAAAACTCCTTTTTTTGCTATCCTATGCCCCGCCGCCCCCGTTTATGCCCGCCGCGAGGCGGCGCGCGAAAGGGCCCGCAAAAAGCCCCGCAAAAAGCCCCGCCCGCCCCGCCTTGCGGCGGGGCGGGCGGGGCGGGCGGTTTTTTACGGCTGGCGAGAGGGGCGGGCGGTTTTTTGCGGCGGACGAGAGGGGCGGGCGGGGCTACGGCTGCCCGTTCACATACTCGACGCCGCTGCCTACGGGGAGCGGGAAGTGCGTCAGGCGGTCGGCGTCGGCGTCTTCGATGCGATAGGCGCGGATGCGGCCGCCGAAATAGTCCTTCTTGTAATAGACGCCCGCGTCGGCGTCCATGCAGCAGGCGTAGCGCGTTTCGTCTGCCTCGCCGCCCTCGCCGCGCGCGCAGCCGCGCACCGCCTCGACGCTGCCGAGGATGTGGAAGAGCTGCGCCGCCTCCTCTTCGGGGCTCTCCCCCGCGCCGCCCGCGTTGGCGCGGGCAAACGCCGCCCGCACGAAGCGGGAGGCGGAGGAGAGGTCGCCGGGCAGCCCGAAGCCGCCCAGCCCCAGCCCGTACGGGCGCAGCGGCAGGCCGCAGCGGGGGGCGGGCCAATCGGCCGTGAGATGTAAGTAGTTGCGCATATTGTGCGCGTGGTAGGGATAGGGCGGCTCATTGGCGAGCACGCCGAAGGGGTCGTCGTACAGGCGCAGGCCGTCCGCACGCGGCTCGACGACGAAGCAGGCGGTGCGGTCGGCGACCAACCAATGCAGCGGCGGCACGGGCAACGCGCCGAAGGGCTCGCCGACGACGCAGGTATCCTGCAGCAGCAGCTTTGCCTGCGCGGCGTTGGCGCAGCGGCCGAGCAGCCAGGCGATCATCTCGTGCGGGGCGACGTTGTACTTGCCTTTCGCGCGCGGCAAATAGGCGGCGCTTTCGGGAAAGTACAGCCCCGCGGCGCACAGCCCGCGCTCGTTCATCGCCTCGGCGTACAGCGGAAACAGCCCCTCCGCCGCCGCGGTGCCGATCATCGCGTAGTGCTCGTTTTGCGACGGCTGCGCCAAAAAGCGCAGCGGAAAGCGGCGTGGCGCGACGGTGACCCGCTCGCCGAAGGCGCGGGCGAGGTCGAGGTTTCGCCCCATATAAAAGTGCTTGCCCTGCATGGTGACTGCCGTACACATCCCATCTTCCTCCCCGCGGGCGCGCCCGCAACAAGAATGTGTGCAAAGGGCGGCAAAAGTATGCCGCCCGCCGCCCTTCAAAACAAAAAAGCGCCGCAAAATAAGCAGCGCTTCTCTTTTTGGTTTTGAATTTTTGCCCATACGCCGCCCCGGCAGCGGCCGCAAGCTCGCCCAAAGGGCGGCGCTTCCTTTACAGGGCGGAAAAGACCTCGCCGATCTTGCCGTCGATGTAGAGCGCGCCTTCCACCGCGCGGGCGGGCGCGCCGCGGTTGACGACGACGAGCGCATCCCCTTCAAAAAAGTCGATCAGCCCCGCCGCGGGGTAGACGTTGAGGGAGGTGCCGCCCACGATGAGCACGTCCGCCGCGCGGATGCGCGCGATGGCGCCCTCGAGCACCCTTTGGTCGAGCGGCTCCTCGTAGAGGACGACGTCCGGCTTGATGACGCCGCCGCAGCTGCAGCGGGGCACGCCCGCAGACGCGGCGACCGCCTCGACGGGGTAGCTCTTGCCGCACGCCATGCAAAAGTTGCGCAGCACGCTGCCGTGCAGCTCGTACACGGCGCGGCTGCCCGCCTTTTGGTGCAGGCCGTCGATGTTCTGCGTGACGACGGCGGCCAGCTTGCCCTCCGCCTCCCACTGCGCCAGCTTTTTGTGCGCGGCGTTGGGCTGCGCGTCGAGGGCAAGCATCTTGTCGCGATAAAAATCGAAGAACTCCGCCGTGTGGCGGTCAAAAAAGGTGCGCGAGAGGATGTACTCGGGCGGGTAGGCGTACTTTTGGCGGTACAGCCCGTCCTGCGAGCGGAAGTCGGGGATGCCGCTCTCCGTGCTCACCCCCGCGCCCCCGAAAAAGACGCCCCTCTTCATTTTGCCTACGATGCCGCGCAGCTGCGCGAGTTTTTCTTGCAAGGCTTCGTCCATCTCTTTCCCTCCTCTTTTTCGTTTGAATGTGCCGCACATATGGCGGCGCGAACATCTCTCGGGGGCGACGCCCCCGCAGCCGCCGCGCTCTCCGCAAAAAACAGCGAGGCGCGCCCCCGTACGGGGCGCGCCTCTGCCGACGCAGCGCTTTTGCGCGCCGCCTCTTCCCCGCGCGGGGGAACAATTACGCTTCGACGCCCTCGTTGAGCTTTTCGAGCAGCTCGTCGAGGTCTTTGCCGTGCACGCTGACCGCCTCGCCGATCGTTTCGCCGTGCGCCATCGCGCAGCCGAGGCAGTGCATGCCGTACGACATGAGGATCTGTGCCGAATTGGGGTTGAGCTGCAGGCACTCCATGATGAGGGTATCTGCCGTGATCTTTGCCATGTTGGTATTCTCCTTTCCGAATTTGTCTTGCCCGCGCCGCCGTGCGCCGAACGCCGCGCTTGCGGACTACTTTGCGTTTTTTATTATAACACCCCCGCGCCCAAAAGACAACCAATTTTGTCGGAGTTTTTGCACAAATCCACCTCGCTTTTGTCGGCAAAGGGCGGAAAAAGCCGGTCAACCGCCCCGCCCGCGCCCCTTTGTGCACTTTGCACGCCGCCCGAAGCGCCGCCATGTGGACAAAGCTGTGCATAACTGTGGATAAACGGCAGTTATGCACACACTTTTGCACGATTTTGCGCCGATTTTGCCCCTCTGCCAACAAATGTGAACAAAGGATCGAAAAAGTTATCCACAAATTAGTAACACGGATCCACCTTTTCCCCAAAATTCGGGGGAAAAGTGCGCTTTTCGCGGCAAATATTTTTCAAAGTCAAAAAAAATTATCAACAAAACGACAAAAGATTGTTCACAAATGGCGCGCCCGCCCCCGCCGCGCGGCGCGCGATCCTCTCCCCGCACCGCCCGCTCGGCGCATGAGCCCCCGCATTTTTTGATTTTTTGATTTAATTTCGCGCAGGCGGCGCAAAAACCATTGACAAATTTGAAAAATCTGCTATACTATTTAAGTACGCTGCAAAGCGGCGTGCGCCCTTAGCTCAATTGGATAGAGCGTTGGTCTACGGAACCAAAGGTTAGGGATTCGAGCTCCTTAGGGCGCGCCACAAAAACCACCACGGATTTATCCGTGGTGGTTTTTGTTTTGCACTCATAGCAGTACGAGTCGGTCGAGCGAAGCGAGAGCTATTCGTGCACGAAGTGCTTTGCGGCGCAGCCGCAAGCCTCCTTAGGGCGCTGCTCGCCTACCGTTACTATAAAGCGCCCAAGGAGCTTGAATAGGTTGCCGCGCAGCGGCAAGCTATTCGTGTACGAAGGAGGGCTCGGAGAATTTGTTTTGAGCTGTCAAAACAAATTCTTCCGATTTTGAGGGAGACACCGCTGCACGCTGCGCGTGGCAGCGTTTTCTCCCTCGCCGCGCGATATTTGAGAGCACTCTTTTAAGAAATCGCGCGGCTTCACCCTCTTCCCTTGCAGCGCCCATGCGCTGTAAGGGGAAAAAGGCAAAAGTGCGATTTTGCCTTTTTCATTCATTAAAAAAGCTCTGAGATTTCTCGCCGTGCTGACGGCTGCGATTTTCTGCGATTTGAGAGACAACCCGCAGCTTTTCAAACCATAAACTGCACGCGCACGTCGCCGTTGTTGCAGTCGACGGTCAGCGTCTTGGCGCCGCCCTCCTTGCTGACGAGGCTGCTCTCCCCCTTTTTGACGGTGCAGTCGATGGAAAAGTCATCCCAGCCGCCGGCGATGGTGCCCTCGATGTTTCCGTTTTTGGCGGTGAGGGAGATGCTTTCGCCCGCGGACAGCGATTCAAACACCAAATTGCCGCCGTTAGAGGAGAGGGATACGGCGTCGAAGGCGAGCGGCTCGAGGCGCACGTCCTCGTTGGTGGTGGCGACGGTGAGGGAAGCGACGCCCGCAGGCAGGGCGATCGTGAGGGCGCGGTACTGCGCGTCGGGCTTGGTGCCGATAAAGTCTGTCCACTCCTTGTCCTGCACCAGCTTGACGGTGAGAACGCCCCCTTCGAGGGTGATGTCATAGTACTCCTGCTCGCTCTCGAACCCGGCAACGTGCGCCTGCCCGTCCTCCGAGGCGACGACTTCGACGGCGCGGTCGGCGACGTCGACGACGACGGACTGCACCGCCTGCTCGCCCGAGGCGAAGGTGCGCTCTGTAAAGGTCTGCTCGCTGCAGCCGACGAGCGCGCACAGCGATGCGAGGCTTGCCGCCAGCGCGAGGGCGGCGAGGGACTTTTTCAAAATTTTCATGGTATTCTCCTTTTCCGAAAAAATTTTTGCAGATAAAATGATTGACGCGGCCGCTTTGCCGTGTTACAATACGAGTATATACCTTTGTGTAACACAAAGGTCAAGGGAATTGACATGGAAAAGGAAAAATATTTTACCGTCGGCAAGGCGGCGGAGCTGGCGCACCTGACGGCGGAGACGCTGCGCCACTACGACCGCATCGGGCTGGTGCGCCCCAGCCACACCGACAAGTGGACGGGCTACCGCGGCTACACGGAGGGAGACTTGGTGCGGCTGAACACGGTGCGCGCGCTGCGCTGCATGGAGCTGCCGCTGCGCGAGATCAAGGAGATCCTCTCGCTCGAGGACATGGCCGCCATCGTGGCGGCGCTGCGCCGCGCGACGGCGCGCGCCGACGAAAAGATCGCAGAGCTCATCGACGCAAAGGCGCGCATCGGGCGGGCGACCGCCTTTTACGAGCAGAAGGCGGCGGAGGCGGCGCAGGAGGCGCAGGAGCGGCAGCCGGCGCGGGAGGGTTTTTTCGTGCGGGAGATAAGTGCGCGCACCATCCTCCTCGCCGACGCGCTGTCCGAGGCGACGACGGGCAGCCTGTGGAACTACCACCGCCACTTTTACGCGCAGGTGGGCGAGGCGCGGCGCGAGCTGTTTTCCTTTGAGGACGCGGCGGGCATCTTTGCGGAAAACGGAAGAGAGCGGCTGTTTGCCGTATGCACCCGCTTTGCCCCGACCGCCGGGCTGCGCACGCTGCCCGCGGGCAGGTACCTGTGCGCCGTGTGCGGCGAGGACGCCATACCGGAGATGCGCCGCGCGCTGCGCGCGCGGGCGCATAAATTGGCGCAGGAAGGGGCGGCGGGCGCGCAGACGGCGGGCGCGGCGGCAACGGCGGCGGCGGGCGCGCCCGCGTGGGAGGTGCGCATGGTGGTGCTGACGGGCATCTTGCTTTGGAAGTACGAGCTGCAAGTCTACCTCGGCGCATAGCGCGGGCGGGGCGCGGCGCGCAGTCGCCGCGCAAGGACGCGAAAAAAAGAGCCGCGGCGCCGCCCGAAAGGGGCGGCGCCGCGGCCGCTGTTACGCGATCATACCATTTTCAAAACAAAAAGAAGCTCAAGATGAGCAGCACGATGACGCCGGGGATGCCGAACAGTCCGGAGACGAGCCCCGTCCACCAGGTGATGGGGATGTCGACGCCCGGGATGAGGCGCAGCAAAAAGATGAGCGCGATACCGATGACGGCGTTGATCGCGAACTTGATGATGGTCTTGATGCTGAATTTGAGCAGTTTGAGCACGATGGCGAGCACGACGATCGCCGCGACGCCGACGAGGATGGTCTGTAAAATATCCATATGTCTGTCTCCCTTGATTTTTTGGCGCCCGCGCCCGCCCGTGCGGCGCCCGCCGACCCCTCTATCAGTATAACACAAAGGCGACCGCGTTTTGTCGGAGACGGGCGCATTTTTTATGTGAAATTTTTCCGCCGCCCCCGCCTTCCGCCTCTGCGGCGGCGGACAAGCCGCCGCCGCGGGCAAACGGGGCGAAAAAGTTTGGGAGAAAAAAGTTTGGGAGAAAAAAGTTGAGGCCCTCCCGCCGCACGGCGGGAGGGCCTGTGTATCATTTTATTTGTTTATGAGCGGGTCCAAATATCCCGATAATAAGTATATCTCAAATATTTCGCCGCTGTTGCGGGGTCGGAGAGGTTCGCCGCCGCGATCGGTTCGCCGCCCGCGCTCCAGCCGTCCGCACTTTCAAATACGGCGCTCGTCAGGCTGTCGCACCCATAGAACGCACCCTCCCCGATCGAAGTGACGCTGCTCGGAATGGTGATGCTCGTCAGGTCGTAACAATAGGCAAACGCACCCTCCCCGATCGAAGTGACGCCGTCGCCGATGGTGACGCTCGTCAGGCTGTCGCAATCATAGAACGCATACTCCCCGATCGAAGTGACGCTGCTCGGGATCACGAGATCGGTCACGAGCTGCCCGTTCAGATACAAATTGCGCGCGTAACACAGCGGGTTAGAAGAATAACCATCAAAATCAATGTTGCACCATGCCGCAATATCTGTGATATATACGCTCGTCAGGCTGTCGCAATCATAGAACGCATACTCTCCGATCGAAGTGACGCTGCTCGGGATGGTGACGCTCGTCAGGCTGTCGCAAGAATAGAACGCTTCATTCCCGATCGAAGTGACGCTGCTCGGAATGGTGACGCTTGTCAGGCTGTCGCAATTATAGAATGTATAATCTTTGATCGAAGTGACGCTGCTTGGAATGGTGACGCTCGTCAGGCTGTCGCAAGAATAGAACGCAGACTCCCCGATCGAAGTGACGCTATCCGGGATGGTAATGCTCGTCAGGCTTTCGCACCAAGCGAACGCATCCTCCCCGATCGAAGTGACGCTGCTCGGAATGGTGACACTCGTCAGGCTGTCGCAACCCTCGAACGCAGACTCCCCGATCGTAGTGACGCTGCTCGGAATGGTGACGCTCATCAGGCCGCTGCAATAAGAGAACGCAGAATCCCCGATCGAGGTGACGCTTCCGTCCGCCGGGATGACGCTTGCATTGCAGCCGGCGATGAGCGTCTTGCTCGCCGTTTCAATAATGCAGTTGCCGGCGCTGTGGTAGACGGCATTCCCTTCTGCAACGGTAAGACTCACCAAGCTATCGCAAGACCGGAACGCAGAATCCCCGATCGAAGTGACGCTGCTCGGAATGGTGACGCTCGTCAGACTGCCGCAACCCCTGAACGCACCATTCCCGATCGAAGTGACGCCGCTGCCAATAGTGACGCTCGTCAGGCTGTCGCACCAAGAGAACGCAGAATCGGCAATGCCGGCGGTATCGGTACGAAGAACTACTTCTGTAACAGTTTCATTGCAACCAACGACCCAATTGTCTATATAATGTACGCCGTTTTCGATCTCGATCACATTGGTGCAGCCTTCAAACGCAGAATTCCCGATCGAAGTGACGCCGTCCCCGATGGTGACGCTCGTCAGGCTGTCGCACCAAGAGAACGCACAATCCCCGATCGAAGTGACGCCGTCGCCGATGGTGACGCTCGTCAGGTTTCTGCAATAATAGAACGCCCAACCCCCGATCGTAGTGACGCCGTCCCCGATGGTGACGCTCGTCAGGCTGTCGCAATCAGAGAACGCCCAATCCCCGATCGAAGTGACGCTGTCAGGGATGGTAACGCTCGTCAGGCTTCTGCAATAATAGAACGCAGCACCCCCGATCGAAGTGACGCTGCCGTCGCTCGGGATGACGCTCGCATTGCAGCCGACGATGAGCGTCTTGCTCGCCGTTTCAATAATGCAGTTGCCGGCGCTATGGTAGACGGCATTCCCTTCTGCAACGGTAAGACTCACCAAGCTATCGCAAGACCGGAACGCAGCATGCCAGATCGAAGTGACGCTGCTCGGGATGTTGATGCTCGTCAGGCTGTTGCATCCATTGAATGCAAAACCAAAAATAGTGGTGACACTATCCGGAATGGTGACGCTCGTCAGGCCGGTACAACCAGAAAACGTGGCCCAACCAATCGAAGTAATGCCCTCCGCAATAGCGATACTTTTTATTCCGCTATCCTGAAATGCACCATAACCGATAGACGACACCTTGCCCGGAACCGTTATACTCGCGCTCCCGCAATTATTGAAAGCATAAATTCCGATCGAAGTAACGCTGTTAGGAATGGTAATATCTGTCAGTTCGCGGCAATCGCGAAACGCCAAATTGCCAATCGTGGCCACATTTTCCGGAAGTTTTATAGAGGTTATATTGCTTTTATAAAATGCACGATCGGCTATACCGGCCGTATCAGAGCGGAGAGAAACTTCTGTAACGGTGTAATCGCAGCCGACGACCCAACGATCTACATACGAAATGCCGTTTTCAACACTGATAATGCCGGTACATTCTGAAAACGCATCTACCCCGACTGCGCGAACGCTATCAGGAAGTTCGATATGCATCAATTGAGTACGCCTAAAAAACGCGCCATCGGCAATACCAACCGTGTCTGGACGAATGACGGCAGTTTTAATATTTTGATCGCTTCCGATGACCCATTTATCTACATAATAAATGCCATTTTCCTCTTCGATCAACTGACTGCAACCGGAAAAGGCGCCTGATGCAACCGATATCACACTACTCGGAAGCGTGATTTCCGTAAGGCTTGTACAGCCGGCAAACGCCCCGGATCCGATAGAGGTGATGCCTTTTCCCAACGAAACATTTTGTAAATTGACGCAGCCGTAAAAGGCATCTTCATCAACTGCTATGGCGCTATTCGGAACGAAGATTTCGGTCAGCGTATGACTGTCGGAAAAATCTCCGATGACCATTACGGGGGCATCATGATATTTTGAGATGACGACCTTTGCCGGGAGATCTGCCTCGTGGTTCCAACTGATACAATTGGAAGCATCCATATGACCCCATTGCCCGAAAGAGAAAAACGATTCGTCCGTCGGCACGAGCTCGTCTCCGCAGCGGGTGCATACGCCGTCCACATAATTATGCCCGCGCGCAGGAAGTGTGCGCGTCTCCACCTCGCCGCAGCCCGAACAGACGCGCTGCTCTTCGCCCTCCGCTTCGCACGTCGCGGGAATTGTCACCGTCCATTCGCCGAAGCTGTGCGTGTGCGGCTCGTCCGGGTCGGTCGGCTCGTCCGGGTCGACGGGGTCGTCAGGGCCAACGGGGTCGTCAGGGTCTGTTGGATCGCTCGGGTCGACGGGCTGAGAGGGGCCGTCGACGTCGCCGGGGGTCGGCGTGCAGGCGACGACGCCGAACGCGCAGCAAAAGACAAACGCGAGGCACAGCGCCGCAAGCAAAAACTTTTTCATACTCTTCCTCCTTTGGTTTTTATCATGTATTTCGTAAGCTCAGTATAGCACGATATGCGATAAAAAGCAAGGCTTTGCCGAATTTTTGGTTTGAAAAATAGCAGGCAACCATACGGGCGGGGCGCGGCACAGAAGCGGGGCAAACGGCGGGCGGGGCGCGCCGCCCGCGCGGCGCGCAAAAGAAGAAATATTGCCGCGGCGGACCTTCTTCTACACAAAAACGCCCCGCCGAACGGGGCGAGGCGCGCTTTGACGAGGCAAAAGCCCCGCGGCGGCGCCGCGGGGCTCGGGATTTTTACATTACAGAGGCTGCGCCTCCGCTTTTAGCTTACTCGTAGTCGACGACGTTGACCCACTTGGCGAGGAACTCTTGCTCTTCGGGCACGGCCTTGGTGGTCTGGCTGGCGGCGACGATGGGCAGGGCCTTCTGCACGAGCTGCTTGGCGATGCCCGTCTTTTCGCAGAAGAGCTTGAGGTACTCTTCGGCGATGTCATCCTTGCCCTCGAGCTTGAACAGCAGGTAGGTGCGGGCGGCGTCGCAGCGGGCGTTGCCCTGCGTGGCGTGCGCCCAGTCGATGATGAACTTGCGGCCGTCGGGGCTGACGATGATGTTGCCGGGGTTGAAGTCGCCGTGGCAGAGCTTGTCGTGCGCGGGCAGCGAGTCGAGCAGGATGTGCAGGTCGTAGCGGGTGGTCTTGTCGAACTTGGTCGACGAGATCTTGCGGTGCATTTTGTCCTTGAGCTTGGTGAGCAGAGGGACCTTTTGGCTGAGCACTTCGACCTGCAGGTCGACGAACTCTTCGAGATACTGCTGCATATTGTCCGGGTTTTCGTCCATCAGCTGCTGGAGCGTCTTGCCGTCGACAAAGTCGAGCACGATCGCCCACTCGCCGTTGACCTTGGTCACCTCGTGCACGGCGGGAACGTTGAGGGAGGTGCCCTCCTCGACGCGCGCGGTGTTGAGCGCCTCGTTGAGGACGTCAGACTTCGGATACTCGTTGTTGAACAGCTTGACGAGCGTTTTGCCTTCGCGGTAGATGGTCTTTTTGCCGGTTTTTTGGATGATTTCTGCCATGGTAATTCCCCTCCTTATTCTGCTTATTTACCGTAGTAGCACTTGAGATACATCTCTTTGATCTCGGAGATGAGCGGGTAGCGGGGGTTCGCGCCGGTGCACTGGTCGTCGAAGGCCTGTTCGCACATCTCGTCGAGGCGGTCGAGGAAGTTCTGCTCGTCCACGCCGTAGTCTTTGATGGTCTTTTTGATGCCGACCTTCGCCTTGAGGTCTTCGATCGCCTTGATGAGGTTTTTGACCTTGGCGTCGTCGTCTTTGCCGCCCAGGCCGAGGAACTCGGCGATCTCTGCATAGCGGCGCTTGGCGTGCGGGTAGGCGTACTGCGGGAAGGTGCCCATCTTGGTGGGAACTTCTGCGCTGTTGAAGCGGATGACTTCGCTGATCATCAGCGCGTTGGCGACGCCGTGCGGGATGTGGTGGAACGCGCCCAGCTTATGCGCCATCGAATGGCAGACGCCGAGGAATGCGTTCGCGAAGGCGATACCTGCCATGCAGGAGGCGTCGCCCATCTTTTCGCGCGCTTCGGGGTCGCTTGCGCCGTTCTCGTACGAGCGGGGCAGGTACTCGAAGATGAGCTTGAGCGCGACGAGCGCCTGGCCGTCGGTGTACGGGGTCGCCATGATGGACGCGTACGCCTCGAGCGCGTGGGTCATCGCATCGATACCGGTCGCCGCCGTCAGGCCGCGCGGCATGCTCATCATGAAGTCTGCGTCGACGATGGCCATCTTCGGCAGCAGCTCGTAGTCGGCCAGAGGGTACTTGATGCCCGTCGTTTCGTCGGTGATGACGGCGAACGGCGTGACCTCGGAGCCGGTACCCGCGGAGGTGGGGATGGCGATGAAGTACGCCTTTTCGCCCATCTTCGGGAAGGTGTACACCCTCTTGCGGATATCCATGAAGCGCATCGCCATGTCGAGGAAGTCGACTTCGGGATGTTCATACAGCACCCACATGATCTTGCCGGCGTCCATTGCGGAGCCGCCGCCGAGGGCGATGATGCAGTCGGGCTGGAACTCGGTCATCAGCTTTGCGCCTTCTTTCGCGCAGGCCAGGTTGGGGTCGGGCGCGACGTTGTAGAAGCAGGTGTACCGGATGCCCATTTCGTCCAGCTTGTCGGTGATGGGCTTGATATAGTTGTTTTTGTACAGGAATTCGTCGGTGACGATGAAGGCGCGCTTTTTGCCCATGACGCTCTTGAGTTCGTCGAGGGCGACGGGCAGGCAGCCGCGCTTGTGGTAAACTTTTTCAGGCAATCTCAGCCACAGCATATTTTCTTTCCTCTCCGCTAAGGTCTTGATGTTCAGAAGGTGCTTGACGCCGACGTTTTCCGAAACCGAGTTGCCGCCCCACGAGCCGCAGCCCAGGGTAAGCGAAGGGTTGAGCTTGAAGTTGTAGATGTCGCCGATGGCGCCCTGCGAGGAAGGCATGTTGATGATCATGCGGCAGGTCTTCATCGCCTCCTGCCACTTCGCGATCTTGTCTTTGCCCTTGATGACGTCGATGTGCAGCGACGCGGTGTGGCCGTAGCCGCCGTCCGCGATCAGGCGCTCGGCCTTGGCGACGGCGTCGTCAAAGTCCTTCGCGCGGTACAGCGCGAGCACCGGGGAGAGCTTTTCGTGCGCGAACGCCTCGTCGAGGGAGACGCTTTCGACCTCGCCGATGAGGATCTTGGCCGTGTCGGGCACGGTGAAGCCGCAAAGCTCTGCGATCTTGGGGGCGCGCTGGCCGACGATCTTGGCGTTGAGCGAGCCGTTGATGATCATCGTGCTGCGGACCTTGTCCTTTTCCTCGTCGTTGAGGATGTAGCAGCCGCGCTTGAGGAACTCGGCCTTGACGGCGTCGTAGACGGCGTCTTCGGCGATGACAGACTGCTCGGACGCGCAGATGAGGCCGTTATCGAAGGTCTTGGAGTGGATGATGGAGTTGACGGCGACGGTGACGTCTGCGGTCTCATCGATGATGGCGGGGGTGTTGCCCGCGCCGACGCCCAGGGCGGGTTTGCCCGAGCTGTACGCGCTGCGGACCATGCCGGGGCCGCCCGTCGCGAGGATGATGTCTGCCGTCTTCATCAGCGTGGTTGTCATGTCGAGGGAGGGCACGTCGATCCAGCCGATGATGCCCTCGGGCGCGCCCGCCTTGACGGCCGCTTCGAGCACGACCTTCGCCGCGGCGATGGTGCAGTTTTTTGCGCGCGGGTGCGGCGAGATGATGATGCCGTTGCGCGATTTGAGGCAGATGAGCGTCTTGAAGATCGCGGTCGAGGTCGGGTTGGTGGTCGGGATGACCGCGGCGACCAGGCCGATGGGCTCGGCGATCTTTTTGATGCCGTAGGAAGCGTCCTCTTCGATGACGCCTACCGTCTTCATGTCCTTATACTTGTTGTAGATGTACTCGGCAGCATAGTGGTTTTTGATGACCTTGTCCTCGACGATACCCATGCCCGTCTCGGCGACAGCCATCTTTGCGAGGGGGATACGCTGGTTGTTTGCAGCCAAAGCGGCGGCGGCAAAGATCTTGTCCACCTGTTCTTGGCTGTAGGTAGCGAAAACTTCCTGCGCTTTTTTGACCTGCTCGATCTTCCGCATCAAAGCATCGACCGAATCGACGATCATCTGTTCGTTGTCCATTTGACCTTCTCCTTGATTTATTTTTCGTTGTTTAATATCTCAGCGAGGCGCTGGGACAGGATCGCGAGCGACGCTGCCATGTCCTCGTTTTTGACCGCGATGTTTTCGGGGAGGGAAAGGTGCACGGGCGCGAAGTTCCATATGGCGCGCACGCCCCCTTCTGCCAGCCTGTCGGCGACTTCTTGCGCCGCCCCTTTGGGGACGGCGATGATGCCGATGCGCACGTTCAGCCGCCGCACCAGGTGCACCAGCTCGCGCACGTCGAACACGCGCACCCCGCCGATCGTTTTCCCGATGCGGGAGGGGTCGCTGTCGAAGGCGGCGACGATATTCAATCCGTAATTTTTGAACCCGTCGTAGCCGACCAGCGCGCTGCCCAGGCCGCCCGCGCCCACCAAGACCGCGTCGGACACGTTGTCGTACCCCAAAAAGCGGTCGATGCCGGCGATCAGCTCCTCGACGTCAAACCCCAGCTTGGGCCTGCCCGCGACCGAGCCGATGACGGCGAAGTCCTTGCGGACCTGCACGGCGCTCAGGTGCAGCTCTTCGGCGATGGCGGCGGATGACACCGTCTTTTCCCCTTCTGCCTTCTTTTCGGTCAGATACCGGTGATATGCGGGCAGACGGCCGATCGTGGCTTTGGATACATTCGCCATGTCTTTGTTGTTGCCCATCTTTCACCCTTTCGATAATCGATATTTTTTTATTGATACCTTTTTATCGATTCAATCATAGCAGAACCGCGGCCGATTTGTCAAACTCTGAAAACAATTTTTTGAAAAGGATGGTTTTTTATCGAAGCGCACGCATTTTGTGTTTTTTTGACACGCGCTATGCCTGCATTCTTATGATACCACGCTTTGTAAAACTTTTCAATAGTTTTGCGAAAAAAACCGCCGCGGATGCGGCGGTTTTTTTGTTATTTTGTGAGATCTTCGATGATGGAGCGGGCGATCTCCTCCGTTTCGGCGCAGATGCGCGCCTCTTCGCCCTGCGGCGTAGAGCCCGCGCGGGCGTTGCGCACCTTTGCGCCGCGCGCCCGCACGAAGCGGCGGGTGCACACGGCGAGCACCACCAAGAGAACGAGCGCGACGGCGAGGCAGATGACGGCGGGGATGAGGATCTGCCAGCCCTGCACGGCGTTGATGAACATCGCGAGCACGCCGCCCGCGACGGCGAAGAGCAAAAAGAGGGCGGCGAAGGCGGCAAACAGCAGCCGCGACAGCTTGTACTCGCGCAGGACGGCGGGGCGCGCCTCGGCGCGGATGCGCTCGTCCTCCGCGCTCAACTGCTCCTGCCGCACGGCGCACTCGTCTGCCGTCTGCTCGAGGCGGGGCACATAGCAGGCGGCGATGGCGGCGCGCTCCTCCGGCTTCATGCGGCGCAGCGCCTTGTCGTACGCCTGACTGCAATCGTCGATGGCGGAAAAATCGGTGAAGTCGCGCGTCTGCACGCGCACCACGCCGAACCACGGCCGCCAATCCGCCCCGTAGAGGGCGCCGCTGTCGAGGTACTTTTCGCCGGCGGCGTCTAAATCGCCCGCGGCGTACAGGCGCTCTGCCTCGTCGTACAGCCGCCGCGCGCGCAGCCGCCTGCCCTCGCGCTCCGCCTCGTACGCGGCGCGCATCTGCGCGTCGGCGGCGTGCGCCGCGCGCACGCCCTCCTCGCGCGCGAGCTCGTCCTCCTCTCCTTCCGCAAAAGGGTCCGCAGAAAGGAAGTCGGGCACGTCGACGATGATCTCGTCCGGCGAGCCCTCGTCCGGCGAGCCCTCGCCCGGCGCGCCGCCCTCGGGCGCGCCCTCCCCGTATTTGCGCAGACGGATCTTTCCGTCGTCGTTCAAGTCAAGATTCCTCTCTTCCATCCTTCCTCCGTTGCGGCCCGCACGCGGCGAGCTCGTCTGCGCCGAGCGCAAAGGGGCTCGGCAGGCCCTTCCCTTTCTCGGGAAGGAGCGTATGTACGATGCGCGTGCGCATCTTCCCTTTATATCTGCTCTGCGCCCAGCGGCACAGCTCTTCGCTTTCAAACAGGGCGAACACCGCGCTGCCCGAGCCGGTCACCTCGCAGGCGGCGGGCGAAAAGGAGGCCGCCGCAGACAACGCTTCACAGACGTCGCCGTTGAGCGCGCACGCGGGCCGCCGGAGCGCGTTGTACACGTTGGCCGCCACGCCCGCAAAGTCGCCCGCCCGCAAAGCCGCAGCCAGCCGCGCGCTGTCCGCGCGCAGCGGGTCGGGCGACTCGTCGTACTTTTGGTAGCACTCTGCCGTGGAGACGGGCGTGCCGGGCAGAAAGAACAGCATATCGTACCGCCGCGGGGATGTGAGCGGCTCGACGCGCGTGCCCCGCCCGCTCAGGCGGGCGAACCCGCCGCGCAGCATGTAGCCGGTGTCGCTGCCCAGCCCGTCTGCAAGCGCCTTGAGCGCGGCGAAGTCTTCGACTTTATACAACTTCGCGAGGGCGTTGAGCACCCCCGCCGCGTCCGCAGACGAGCCGCCCAGCCCCGCGCCCATCGGGATGTCCTTATCGATCTCGATGTCTGCGCCGCCCGTGCCGAAGGCGGAAACGAACGCCTCGCCCGCGCGCACGGCGTTGTTGCGTTCGGGCGGGATGCCCTCGCTGCCGCAGCCGCGCATGTACACGTTGACCAGCTTGTCTTTGCGGGCGCGGGCGCGGATGACGTCGCAGATGTTCACGCTCGCGACGACGGTGTCGAGGGCGTGCCAACCCTCCCGCACGCCGGAGATGTTCAGCGACAGGTTGACCTTGGCATAGCTTTTGACCCGTACAGATAACACGGCGCGCCTCGCGATGATTTCTGCCTCTATTATACCAATTTTCGGCGGAAATGTAAACGTTGAAAGGGCAATTCGGTGAAAGATTCATGAGAATGAGGCAAAATCCGCACGGGCAGGCGGGCCTCCGCGGCAGCCGCCGCCCCGCCTCCCTGCCCGACGCCCCGCCCGCGCGCCCTGCCCTGCCGCCGATGCGGAACGCGCGCAAAGGCCGCGCCGCCCGCAAAGCGGGCGGCGCGGCGGTCGGAAACGGGCGGGCGGCGAAGATGCCTTGCGGCGGCGCGGCAAAATGCCGCGCCGCCAAACCAAAACGAGGGCGCAACCGGGGCCGCGGCGGCCGCAACAGGGAGAGGCGGGGCGAGGTCGCGCCGCCAAACCGAAACAAGGGCTCAACCCGGGTCGCGGCGGCGCCAGAGGACGATGCGCTCGCTGCCGGTGAGGGGGAAGGAGAGGCCGGGGGCGACCTCTTCGGGCGCGCGACCCAGCTTTTTGGCGACCTCCCACAGCGTGTCGCCCGCGGCGGGAAAAAAGACGGTGACTGCGCCCGCAGCCTCGTCTGCGGGCGAACCGACGGCGAGGTCGGCGACGCAGCGGCCTTCTTCCGCCGTATAGAGGGTGACGAACAGCTTGAGCGAGCCCTCCGCCTCCGGCTCGGCGCGGCGGCGGACGGAGACGCCGCAGCAGAGGGCGGAGACTTCGGCACGGTCTCCCGCGCGGGCGCGGTCGCTGCGGACGGGGAAGGCGAATGGCAGGCTGACGCGCGCGCTCGCGGGGGCGCCGTCGCCGTCTTTGCCGAACACGACGGCGTTGAGCACCCCCTCGCACAACACCTCGCCGTCGGCGACGGTGGCGGCGGCCTCGACCGAGCACAGAGCCGCCGACTGCAATGTTTCGGCGACCGGCCCGTCTGACGCGGCGGCGCCGGAGACGCGCTCGGCGGCGGTGAAGGCGCACAGCGGCTGCTCGGCGCGCACGGCGGCGAAGGAGAGCTCGCTCTCGAAGCCGGGGCAGAAGGCGTCGCGCGGGAGCTGCACCTCCTCGACGCGGTAGACGCGGCCGAAGACGCGCAGTTCGAGGCGGGCGAGGATGGAGCAGCGGCCCTTTTCTTCGTCGCAGGCGGCGGTGAGGTTTGCCGACAGCACCTCGGCGCGGGCGTCGCAGGGCATGCCCGCCTCCGCCTCGGCGCAGGGGATCTCGGCGCGGAAGGGGATGAGCCGCTCGTAGGCGACCGTCTCCCGCTCCCCCTCCTTTTTGGCGAGGACGGCAAGGTTCACCTCGCCGGAGACGTCGAGGCTGCCCGCCCCCGCCACGACGCGGCGCAGGCACACCTGCTCGCTGTGCAGGAGGATGTCGCCGACGTAGTCCGTTTCAAATTCCTCCTCCTGCGCAAAGGTGCCGCTGCAAAGGGCGATGCGCGCGATGCGCACGGGGGCGCGGTCGCACACCACCCCCTCCCCGCCCGCGAGGCAGCGCAGCTGCGCGGGCGCGTACAGGTCGATCTCCGCCGTGACGATGGCGGAGAGCACGAGCGCGCGGCCCTCGGTGCGCGTCTCCACCTTTTCGACGCGCAGGCGCACCTCCGCCTTTTGGGCGGGCGCGGCGTCCTCGCAGGCGGCGCGGTGCGAAAACTCCGCCCCCCGCTCCACCCCCGTCACCGCGCCGTCGGGCGCGGCGGTGACGGCGGAAAAAAAGAGCTTGCCGCCGTAACGCACCTCGCCCGGCAGCACCTCGGCTGCGCCGCAGACGACGCGCGGGCTGACGGCGAGCAGCTTTTCGTCGGCGCGGCCGTCCAAGCGGCACTCGACGATGGACTGCGCGCGCAGGCGGGGGCCGCAGGCGGTGTATTCGTATGTTTCGTATTGCGGACTGACGGACATGGAAGGACCTCCCGAAGTTTTTCTCTCTCATCCTATGCCGCAGATCCCGCTTTTATGCCTCGCCCCTGCCGCTACTCCCTTGCCGCCGCCCCCTGCCTTGTTCCCCTGCCGCCCGCCGGCGAGGGGCGCCGCTCCGCCCCCACAAGCGCAGGCGCGCCGCCGGCCGCCCCGCCGAAGCCGCCTGCCCGCGCCCTGTGCGGCGCTTCTTTTATTTTTGAAGAAAAAAACCGCCCGCCTGCCTGCGGCGCGCGCATAGTTTTGCGGCAGACGGGTATACTGACGGCAGAGGAGGCCCCGCCCGCGCGCGGGGGAACACAGCCATGATCCAACCCCGCAACGACATTTCTGCCCTCAAGGCGCGCATCCGCCGCTTCCGCGACAAGCCGGTGAGCGTGCACGTCGACCTCGGCCGCAACAAGAGCGCCGACTTTACGGGCACCCTTTCGGGCGTGTACCCCGCCCTGTTCACCGTGCGGCCGGACGACGCCGCCTACCGCGGCAAGACGGCGTGGTCGTACGCGGAGCTGCTGTGCGGCAGCGTGCAGGTGCGCCCCCGCCCGCGGCGGGCGCAGCCGTAAATCGCCGCCCCGCGCCTGCGCGCGGGGCGGCACAAAGCGAGCGCCCCGCGAGAGCGGGGCGCTGAAAGATGGGCGCCCCGCTTCCGCGGGGCGCCGTGCCGTACATACGATACCGTTTTGGGGCGCGCTGCGCGCCCGCAAGGCTTAAAAATCGTCGTCCTCGTCCTCCTCTTCGTCCTCATCGTCTTCGTCGTCCAGGTCGTCGAAGTCGCCGTCGTAGTCGAGGTCGTCGACGGAAGATGCGTCGCTCTCCGACTCTTCGACGTAGTCGTCCTCCATTTCGTCGTCAAAGTCGTCGGCGAAGTCGTCGCCGATGTCGATGCCGTCGCTTTCGAGCACGAGGTCGTCCGTCTCCTCATCGAGGTAATTGCGCCACTCCTCGTCTTTATCGGGGTCGATGTCCTCCTCCTCGACGTAGTTGTCGGCGCTTTGCCTGCACTCTTCGCACATCTTTTCGCCGGGGCGCATATAGTTTTCGCCGCAGACGGGGCAAAGTTCGGTCTTTTCTTCGTCCGCCTCCTCCTCGTCCATGTCGGCAAAGCGCAGCTTGCCGCCCTGCATCTCGGCCAGGCAGACGTCGCAGTAGTCCTTATCCTCTTCGATATAGTTGAGTTCGCAACGGGGGCACTTTTTATACTTTGGCATGATTCACCTCGACCGCGCCGCGCGGGCGCGTCCTATACAGATATATACCGGCGGCAGGTACTATGTGCAGCTCCGCCGAGAAAAATGCGCGCCGTGCGCACAAAATTTTCGTGCGTTATTATACTAATTCGACGCGCGTTTGTAAAGCATTTTTCGCTGCCCTTTCGCACTTTTTTATGCAAGGATGCCCGCTTTTGGCATAAAATAGAAAAGACGGAAGTTTTTCCGTCTTTTCCTGCCAGATTTTATCTGTTTTTGCGAAAATTATTCTTCGGCGTCGGGGTCGGTGAGGATGAGGTCGGCGACGAGCGCGTCGTTGATGGTCTCCTCGTCCGCCTCGCTCAGCATGCCGATGCGGCCGTAGAAGTAGCTCTGCACGTTGGCGGGCGTACCCGCGGCGTCTTTGAGCACGGTGAAGTCGTAGCCGTGGATGTCCTTGGCGCAGGCGGCGAAGCCTTTGATGACGTCAGAGTCCTCTTCCTCGTACTCGCTCTTGTGCTTCTCTTCGTTCAGCACACTCCAAAACACTTCTTCGTCGCCGATGTAGAAGTAGTACTGGATCGCCTTCGAGGCGTCGGCGAACTTCGCCGAGACGTCGGTGAACATGCCCAGCACTTCCTCGTACAGGTCGTTCATCTCCTTCAATTCGGCGTTGGTGCGGCCGTTGTTGAAGGCGTACACGTAGTTTTCGGCGTATTCTTCGGCGTTGGAGAAGAAGAGGTAGCCGCCGACCACTTCGGGCGCGAACCAGCTGTCGTTATAGTCGATCTGCAGGTACTGGATGGGCTTATACTCCGAAGGGGTATCGCTCGCGTTGCCGAAGGAGACATAGTCGCTCTTGCTGCCGTCGTAGCGGATGCGCCAGAGGGCGTTGCCGTTGGTGCCCGCCTTGGAGAAGTACAGGTAGCCGTCATCGAGGTACAGCAGCGTCGCGCCCGACTGCGAACGGGCGAGATAGGTGGTCTCGCGCACATAGTCGAGGTCGCTCGCATCGGCAGAAACTTCGACGCGGGTGATCGCATTGTCGGAGCCGAGATAGATATAGTACAGGGTATCGCCCTCTTTATAATAGAGCGCTGATGCCGTCGCGTTGCTCGTGGAGATCGCGATGGGCGTCAGAGAACCGCTGTCATGCGCACCGGGGTTGGCGGCGATGCTGCTCCAGCCGTCGGAAATGTCCGTATCCTCGAGCGCGTACACGAACGCCGTGGACGCGTCCAGGTTGGTGACGGAGAGGATGGCGAGGCCGTCGGTGTATTTGACGATGGCGTAGGTGTAGCCGCGCGCGCTCTCGATCTGGTCCTTATCGTCGTTCCAATCGACGTTGAAGGGGGTGCCCTCCTTCTTTTCGCGGCCGATGCCGTCGAGGACGAGGGTGCCGTAGTTGGTGTATTCCATCGCGTAGCCTTCGTCGCCCTCGGAGAGGGAGGTGTCGACGTAGCCGTCCGTCATGTCGAAGGGGTAGGCCGCCTCGGTCGCGTCGGCGCGGACGCGCCAGAGCTGGTTGTAGCTCTCGTTTTCGCTGTGGCTGTGCGATTCTTCCGCGTGATACTCGTAGGTATTCTTTTTGACGACGGGCATCGTATAGTAGACATACGGGCTTTCGGGGTCCGTTTCGTCGAACGCGTAGCCGGCAAAGCCGGAGACGATGACGGTGTCTTCGCGCGTTTCGGTGTTGACGGAATGGATCTCGTAATCGGTCGTGTCGACGTACAGCAGGTACACGGTGCCGTCTACCTGCACATAGCGGTAGGCGCCGTCGTTGCTGGAAAGCTGCACATAGTAGCCGCTCAGCGTGTCGGTGCCGTCCAGCTTGGTGCGGCGGAAATCGAGGTAGGAGTTTTCGATCTCGCCGTCCATGTTGCGCACGGTGTTGGGCGTCGCGTAGTACACATAGTCGCCGTAGATAAAGACGCCCGAAGTGTGGTCTTCGGAGATCATCAGCTGCGGAACGACGATGTCGCCCGCGCCGTAGTTGCCGGCGGCGAGGTCGCTTTCGTTGATGCGCATGAGCGAGCCCTTGACGACGCTGCCGAAGGTGTTGGAAGCGGTGTAGCTTTCGGCGCCGTTGATGAAGTAGAACCACTCGTCCTTTTTGACGACGAAGCCGCCGTTGGACTCGGCAGCGTTCTCGCTCGGCGTGTAGCCGTCGAGCGGGTCGACATTATATGGGTTGCAGCCCGCGAGGACGCCCAGCGTCAATGCCAGCGCCAGCAGCAGCAACAGTATCTTTTTGCCCGATTTCAGCATATAACAGAGACTCCTTGGTCTTTTGATTTTTTCGGCGGCCGCGCGGACGCGCCGCGCTTTCCCCTTTTTTCGGCCAATTTGCCGATATACTTTTTTATTATATATCAATTTGCGCTTTTAATCAATTAAAAAAGCGCGGGAAATGATGAAAATTTTGCGTTGGTTTGCGAACGCTTGCAGAAAACGCCCCGCGCAAAGGAGTGCTTTGCATGGAAAAATTCGCTTTGTTCCGGCTTTTGGACGCACTTGCGGGCCTTGCTCCACCCGCGGCCGACCCGCCGCAGGAAGCGCCGCGAGAGGGCGCGCCGCAGGAGCCGCCCGCAGAGGGCGGGGCGCAGGGCGGGGTCTTTTCGGGCGAGGAGCGGCGCAGGCGCGCCGAGCAGCTGCTCGCCCGGCACGACGCCATCTCCCGCCGCATCGACCGCCGCAAAAAGCCGTAGGGCAGCCGCAGCGGGCGGGGCGGAGAGAAGGGCGGCAGGCGCGCGTTCCGCCGCGCGAGAGCCATAAGGCGCGTTCCGCCGCGCGAGGCGGGCAGAAGGCGCAGGCAGGGCGGCAAAAGACGCAAGAAGCGCCGCGCAGTGGCTGCGCGGCGCGTGTCTGCCGTGATCTCGGCGTTGTCTGCGCACGGGGCGCGGAGAAAATTATCTCTTCGAGAACTGCGGAGCGCGGCGAGCTTTTTTCAGGCCGTACTTCTTTCTTTCTTTGCTTCTCGGGTCGCGGGTCAAAAAGCCTTCTTTTTTGAGCGCGGGGCGAAGCTCGGGCTGCGCCTGGATGAGGGCGCGGGAGATGCCGTGGCGGATAGCGCCCGCCTGGCCGGTGTAGCCGCCGCCGCAGACGTTGACGACGATGTCGTACGCAGCTTCCGTCTGGGTGAGAACGATGGGCTGTTTGACGATGTATTGCATGGTGCCCTGCGGGAAGTAGTCCTCCAGCGCGCGGTCGTTGATGACGATGTTGCCGGTGCCGCCGGGAATGAGACGGACGCGGGCGATCGCCTTCTTTCTTCTGCCCGTCCCCCAGAACTGCAGTTTTTTCTTCAAAATCGGTTTAGCCATGTTTCCACCTCATTAAAATAATTTCAATTCTTCGGGCTTCTGTGCCTCGTGATTGTGCTCTGCGCCCTTGTAGACCCTGAGCTTTTTGATCATCTTTCTGCCCAGCGAATTTTTGGGAAGCATGCCGCGCACCGCTTCGTAGACGGCGAGGTCGCTCTTTTCGGCGATCATCTTGCGATATGCGATCTCCTTGAGCCCGCCGATGTAACCGGTGTGGTATCTGTAAAATTTGTCGTCCAGCTTTTTGCCCGTGAGGAGCACCTTGTCGCTGTTGATGACGATGACGAAGTCGCCCGTGTCGACGTTCGGAGTGAACGTGGGTTTGTTTTTGCCGCGAAGAACTGCCGCAACCTTAGAAGCAAGCCTGCCCAAAGGTACGCCGGCGGCGTCCACAACATACCATTTTCTCTCTACCGTTTGGGCGTTTGCCATGTAGGTCTTCATGATGTTGTTCTCCTTGTCTGATTTTCAAATATTGGAAAGGAGTCGCGTGCCGTAGACGCTCCCCTCTGTTTACTCAATAAATTTTATCGTATCTGCAAAATACTGTCAAGCGGTTTTGCTCGCGGTTTTGTCACTTTTTTTGAAAAAAATTCGTTTGCGCGCGCCGCCCGCCGCGCGATGCGCGGCAGCGGCGCGGCAAAGTACCCGCATCTTTCCCCCTTTTTTTGCAAAAAACGCCGCAAACAGCGGCAAAAGGAGGCCCGCAAACGGACCTCCTTTCTTTATTTTGAGAGAGGATATTACTTGTCGAGGTTGGCTTTGAGGGCAGCGAGCTCGCCCTTCAGCTCCGCGGGGAGGCGGTCGCCGAACTGCTTGTAGAACTCTTCGATGCCGTCGGCCTCCTGCTTCCACGTCTCTTTGTCGACGGTGAGCAGCTCTTTAAGCGTATCTTCGGACACGTCGGTGCCTTCCAAATTGATGTCTGCGGGGTCGGGGACGTAGCCGATGGGGGTCTCCACGGCGCCCACTTTATCCTCGCAGCGCTTCACGATCCACTCGAGCACGCGCATGTTTTCGCCGAAGCCCGGCCACAGGAAGTGACCCTCGTCGTCGGTGCGGAACCAATTGACGTTGAAGATCTTGGGCTGGTGCGCGACTTTGGTGCCCATCTCGATCCAATGCTTGAAGTAGTCGCCCATGTGATAGCCGCAGAAGGGGCGCATGGCCATCGGGTCGCGACGGACGACGCCGACGGCGCCGGTGGCGGCGGCAGTCGTTTCGCTGGCCATGATGGAGCCGACGAACACGCCGTTGTTCCAATCTCTGCTCTGGTACACCAGCGGAGCGGTCTTGGCGCGGCGGCCGCCGAATACGATGGCGGACAGCGGAACGCCCTTCGGGTTATCGAACTCCTTGCTGATGCAGGGGCAGTTTTTGGCGGGCGCGGTGAAGCGGGAGTTGGGGTGCGCGCCCTTGACGCCCGCGGCCTTTGCCGCGTCGTCCCACGGGTTGCCCTTCCAATCGACCGCGTTTTTGGGCGGGTTTTTATCCAGCCCCTCCCACCAGACGGTATTGTTGTCGAGGTTGTGCACGACGTTGGTGAAGATGGTGCCCTTCTGCGTGGTGTGCAGCGCGTTGGGGTTAGACTTTTCGTTGGTGCCGGGCGCGACGCCGAAGAAGCCGTTTTCGGGGTTCATCGCCCACAGCCTGCCGTCCGCGCCGACGCGGATCCAGGCGATGTCGTCGCCGACGCACCAGACCTTATAGCCCTTTTCGCGGTAGCTTGCGGGCGGGATGAGCATGGCGAGGTTGGTTTTGCCGCATGCGGAGGGGAATGCCGCCGCGATGTACTTGACGTCGCCGTCCGGCTTTTCAAATCCCAAAATGAGCATATGCTCGGCCATCCAGCCCTCGTTTTTGCCGAGGTAGGAGGCGATGCGCAGCGCGAAGCACTTTTTGCCCAGCAGCACGTTGCCGCCGTAGCCGGAGTTGCACGACCAGATGGTGTTGTCCTCGGGGAAGTGCAGGATGTAGCGCTTGCTTTCGTCGAGCTCGCACTTGGAGTGCAGGCCCTTGACGAAGTCGCCGTCTTTGCCCAGCGCTTCGAGCACGTCGGTACCGACGCGCGTCATGATCTCCATGTTGAGGACGACGTAGATGCTGTCCGTCAGCTCGATGCCGATCTTGGAGAATTCGCTGCCGACGATGCCCATGCTGTACGGGATGACGTACATGGTGCGGCCCTTCATGCTTCCCTTAAAGATATCGGACGCCATGGCGTACGCCTTTTGGGGATCCATCCAATTGTTGATGGGGCCGGCGTCTGCCTCGCTGCGGCAGCAGATGAAGGTGCGGTCCTCCACGCGGGCGACGTCGTTGACGGCGGTGCGGTGCAGGTAGCACTCGGGGAGCAGGTCCTCGTTGAGTTTGATCATCTCGCCGGTGGCGCAGGCCTTGCGGCGAAGCTCGTCGCGCTGCTCTTTGCTGCCGTCGATCCAGACGATCTCGTCCGGCCGGCAGAGGGCTGCGCTCTCGTCGATGAACTGCAGGACTTTTCTGTTTTCCGTCATACTCATATCGGAACTCCTTTATAAAGATGATTTACCTGATGAAAAAGCGGGGGCGGAACCTTTTCCACCCTCGTCCTATTATACCCTAATTTTTAAAAAAAGTAAACTTTTTTGCCGCCGTTTCGGCGAGGAACTGCCGCCCTTTTCGGCGCAAACGCCCCCGTTTCGGCAAAAATGGATACTTTTCGCGCCCGCGGCATAAGTATAATGAAAGGGAAAGTGCGGCAGCGCGCGCGAGGGAGGGCGGCATGAACTATACAAAAAAATTGTGTATCCTCAAACAGGTCGCCTCCGGCTTTGCCGCCGACGGGCGGGAGGTATCTGCCCTGCTGACCGCCGAGCAGCTGGGCGGGCGGGTGACGCTGACGCTCGCGCCCATCGGCTTTGCGCCCCTTTCGGCGGGACGGTACCGCTGCGTGGTGCAGGACGCCGCGGGCGGGCGAGAGGCGTTCGACCTGCCGCCCGAGGGCGCGGTGCGCCGCTGCGCGGGGCTGGATATTTCGCGCGGGCTGGGCTGCGCCGTGTGCTTCGTGCACGGCAGGGCGCAGGCGGTCGCATTCGGGCGGGTGGGGGAAGGGAAGTACGACCCCAAGGCGATGTGCTTGCCCGAGGGAGACGCCCCCGCAGCCGCAAAGGGGGGCGCGCCGCACAGAGGGAACGGGCAGGCGACGAAAAACGAACGGCCGCAGGCCGAACAAGCGGAGCGCGCGGGCGGGCGGCAGGCAGGGCCGACGGCGCGCGCGGGCGGGCGGCAGGCAGGGCCGACGGCGCGCGCGGGCGGGCAAACCGCTTCGACAAACGCCGCCCCTGCCGCCGAACGGGCGGAGAGCGGCGCACTGCTTGCCGAACAGCCGCCCTACGACGACGAAAAGATCGCGCCCGAAAACTACTTCGCCTTTGCGGACGCGGGGGAAAATGACCGCACGGGCGAGGAAGCCGGGCGCGCATACGGGCGCGCGGCCGCCCCCGCCGCAAGCGGCGGGGGCGGCGGGGAACAAGCCGCCCGCCGCGCGCAGGGCGCGGCGGGCGGCGATGCGGGCGGCGAACTCGACACGGCAGACGGCGATGCGGGCGGCGAAGCGGGAGGCGGACGGGATATGCGCGAGGGCGAAGGCGAGGGACAGACGCTGTTCAAAACGAGCGGCGCGGGCGAGCCGTGCTACTACGACCGCGTGCGCGGCGAGCTGGAGGCGCTGTTTGCCCGCCACCCCGCCGAACGGGAGCTCGCCGACTGCATCCCCTACTCGCGCTGGGCGAAGGTATCCTTCGCGCGCGGCAAGTACTACGCCGTCGGGGTGATCAGCGACGAGCAAAAGCCGCGGTACATCTGCTACGGGGTGCCGGCGGCGGCGCGCACCGCCCCGCCGGACGCGCTGCGCGGGTTTTGCTCGTTTATGCCCCTCTCCGTGTTCGAGCCGGAGGGGCGGGGGTATTGGATGATGTTCCAGGACGCCGACACCGGCCAATGCGTGCGCATCGAGCGCAAGTAGCCGCCCCCGCCCGCGAAAGGGCCGAAAATAGGCGCAGACTGCGCCCGCCGCGCGCCTTCTTCAACCAAAATACACTTCTGCGCACTTTGCACCGCCAAAGCCCGCCCCGCCGCCCGTATGCGGCGGGTTTTTTGCTTTTTCCGCTCCGATCGGTTGTCATTTTTGTCATAATATTTTATAATTGACGTGACAAAAACGGCGGGAGGCATACCATGGATACAGGGCGCACCTACATCGTGACCGGCTGCACCGGCTATGTGGGGAACGTGTTTGCCAAAAAGCTGCTGCGCGAGGGATGCCGCGTGGTCGGCTACGCGCGCAGCCGCGAAAAGGCGGCGCGGGTGTTTGCGGGGGAGAAGATGGAATTTGTGTACGGCGACATCGCCGACGCGGAGGCGTTTGAAGGGTGCTTTGCGGGCGGCGGGCGCTTTGTGGTGCTGCACACGGCGGCGAAGGTGAGCATCGGCGAAAGTTCGGCAAAGGATGTGTACGACGCGGCGGTGCGCGGCACGCAGACGGTGACGGAGGCCTGTCTGCGGCATGGCGCGAAGCTGCTGCACGTCTCCTCGACGGAGGCGGTGCCGCGCGGCGTGAAGCTGCGCGAGGACCTCTCCAACTACATCCCCGACCCCGCGCGGGTGCGCAAGGGGTACGCGCGCGCCAAGAGCGCGGCGGACGCGCTCGTTTTGCGGGCGGCGCGCGAGCGGGGGCTGGACGCCTCTGTCCTGCTGCTGGCGAGCGTGCTCGGGCCGGGGGATACCGGGCCGGGGCATATGTCACAGATGATGATCGAGTTTATCGAGGGGAAGCTGCCCGCCTCCGTGCGCGGCGGGTACAACGACTTCGATATCCGCGACGTCGCCGACGTGCTGCCCGCCGTCGTCGAGCGGGCGCAGGCGGGCGAGAGCTACCTCTTCGCCCACAAACCTGACTCCATCAACGACGTTTTGGCGGTGCTGGCAGAGATGACGGGGCGCAAGGCGCCGCCCGCGCTGCCGCTGTGGCTGGCGTACGCGGGCGCGCCCTTTTTGCAGCTGGCGGCCAAGCTGCGCGGCGAGCGGCCGCTGTACACGGCGGCGGCGCTGCACGCGCTGCACGCGGACGCGGACTTCCCCATCGGCAAGGCGCAAAGGGCGTTCGGCTACGCGCCCCGCCCGCTGGAAGAGACGGTGCGCGACCACGCCCGCTACCTCGCCGAGCAAGGATGGGTGAAACTATGAAGGTGCTGCTCGTCTACTACACGGGTACCTACAACACCCGCTTTTTGACAGACCGCCTCGAGGCGGCGCTGCGCGCGCGGGGGCACGAGGCGGAGCGCGTCGAGATCCGCCGCGGCACGCCCATGCGCTCGGCGGAGGGGTTCGACGCCGTCGGGTTCGGCTACCCTATCTACGGATTCAACGCACCCCTGCCCTTTTGGCGGTATGTGAAGGGGATGCGCCTCGCCCCGGGGCAAAAGTTCTTCATCTACAAAAACAGCGGCGAGACCTTTGCGATGAACAACGCCTCCAGCCGCAAGCTGCTGCGGCGGATGCGCGGGCAAAAGGCGGCGTTCGCGGGAGAATATCACTTTGTGATGCCGTACAACATCCACTTCCCCTTCGAGCGCGACTTCGTGCGCGAGCTGCTGCAAAAGGACGAAAAGCTGCTGCGCGTGCTGGTATGCGACCTCGAGCGGGGCACGCCCGCGCATATCCGCAGCAACCCCGTCTACAACTTCGCCGCGGCGGCGGTATCCGTGCAGAAGTTCGGCGGGCCGATCAACTCCTTTTTGTACCGCGCGGACGAGGACAAGTGCACGCTGTGCGGCAAGTGCGCCAAAAACTGCCCCGAGGGCAACATCCGCATCGAGGGCGGGCGGGTGCGCTTCGGCCACCGCTGCGATATGTGCATGCGCTGCTCCTTTTACTGCCCGCAAGACGCCATCCGCATCGGCTTTTTGCAGGGCTGGAAGGTCAACGGCGACTACCGCCTGCGCGACGCGCTCGCCGAAGGCCCGCCCGCACAGCCGTACATCACAAGCGAGAGCCGCGGCTTTTACAAGTGCTTTATCCGCCACTTTGCGGACATCGACGCCCGCTATGCAGAGCGCTTCCCCGACGGCGAAAACTGAAGGGCTGCGCGGTTTGCGGGCAAAGCGCCGCTTCCCCGCCGCGCGGCGGGCGCTTCAAAACGATCAAAACAGAAAAACGAGGGCTCTCCGGTTTGCGGAGAGCCCTCGCGGCGTATTTTACTTTGCTTATTCGAGCACAGCCTTGATGCGGCGGACGCCCGCCGAGGAGGACTGCTCTTTGACGATATGGAAGTGCCCCAGCTCGCCGGTGCGCGCGGCGTGCGGGCCGCCGCACATCTCGCGCGAGAAGGTGCCGATGCTGTACGTTTTGACGACGTCGCCGTACTTGCTGTCGAACACGCCGACGACGCCCTCTTCGCGGGCGCGCTCGTACGGCATCTCTTCGAACACGACGGGGATATCCTCGGCGATCTTTTGGTTGACGAGGTCCTCGACCGCCTTGATCTCTTCTTGCGTCATGGGGCGGGGGAAGTTGAAGTCGAAGCGCAGGCGCTCGGGGGTGATGTTGCTGCCCTTTTGGTTGACGTCGGCAGAAAGCACCTGTTTGAGGGCGGCGTTGAGCAGGTGGGTCGCGGTGTGCAGGCGGGTGGTGGCGACGCCCGTATCGGCGAGGCCGCCCTTGAACTCGCCCGCCGCCTGCGCGTGGCTCTTTTCTTGATGTTCCTTAAAGGCGGCGTCAAAGCCCGCCTCGTCGACGGTGTAGCCGCGCTCGGCAGCCATTTCGACGGTCAGCTCGAGGGGGAAGCCATAGGTATCGTACAGTTTGAAGGCCGCCTTGCCGCCGATGCGCGTCTCTTTGACGAAGGCGGGGTCCTGCTTGGCCATGAACTCGTTTTTGCGCGCGATGCCGGCGACCGTCTTTTCGAACTCCTTCATACCCTTTTCGAGGGAGGACTCGAAGCGGTCGATCTCGCGGCCGATCTCGGTGAGGATGTACTCCTCTTTTTGAGGAAGGAGGGGGTACGCCTCGCCGTAGATATCTTCAATAAAGATCTTGGCGACGGAGAGCATCTCGCGGCCGTCGACGCCCAGGCTGCGGCAATAGCGCACCGCGCGGCGGAGCAGGCGGCGCAGGATGTAGCCCGCGCCCGTGTTGGAGGGCAGGATGCCGTTGACGTCGCCGATGAGCATGACGGCGGTGCGGGTGTGGTCGGCGATGATGCGCATACACTTTTGCGGCTCGCCGCCGTCGTCGTACTTTTTGCCGGACGCGCCCTCGAGGTAGGCGATGACGGCGGAGAAGAGGTCTGTCTTGTAGCCGTCTTTGAGCCCGTTCAAAAAGGCGAGCATGCGGTCGAGGCCGAAGCCGGTGTCCACATTCTTGTTTTCGAGGGGAATGTAGCCGCTTTCCGTCTTTTTATACTGCATATACACGTCGTTGCCGATCTCGACGTACCGCCCGCAGGGGCAGTTGATGTCGCAGTGTTCGCGGCCGCACTCCTCGTCGGTGAGGGGGTAGAACCACTCGTTGTCAGGCCCGCAGGGGGTGCCGACGGTGCCCTCGAGCTCCCACCAGTTGTTGGACTTGTCGAGGTAGAAGATGTGCTCGGGCTTGATGCCCAGGCCGATGAGCAGCTGCGCCGTCTCGTCGTCGCGCGGGGCAGACTCGTTGCCCGCGAACACGGTGGAGCAGATCTTGTCCTTGTCGAGGCCGAACACCTCGGTGAGCAGCTCGAAGGACCAGGCCGTCTTTTCCTTTTTGAAGTAGTCGCCCAGCGACCAATTGCCCATCATTTCAAAAAAGGTGAAGTGGGTGGCGTCGCCGACAGACTCGATGTCGACGGTGCGCACGCAGCCCTGCACGTTGCACAGCCGCTTGCCCGCGGGGTGCGGCTTGCCCAAAAGGTAGGGCATGAGCGGCTGCATGCCCGCCACGTTGAACATGACGCCGGTGGTGCCGTCGCCGATGAGGGAGACGGCGCCGATGTTGACGTGCCCCTTGCTCTCGTAAAAGGAGAGCCACTTATTGCGAAGTTCTTTACTCGTGATCATTGTGTTCGTCCTCTCGTTGCTTGCGATTCTCGTCCTTTCCCCCCTGCCCTCGCCCACGGCGGGGAACAGCTCTTCCTCTTCTTCTCTGCGGCACTCGACCTTGCCGCCCGTCAGCTTGGCGAGCGCCTCTTCGAGCTTGTGCACGCGGTGTTTGAGCGCGCGGATCTCCTCTGCATTGGGGTCCACCTTTTCCTGCTGCAGGTCGGGCTTGACGCCGCCGATGCGCACCACCCTGCCGGGCACGCCGACGACGGTGGCGAAGGGCGGCACCTCTTTGAGCACCACCGCGCCCGCGCCGATCTTGGCGCCCTCGCCCACGGTGAAGCCGCCCAGCACCTTTGCACCCGAACTGATGACGACGTCGCGCTCGATGGTCGGGTGGCGCTTGCCCTTTTCTTTGCCCGTGCCGCCCAGCGTGACGCCCTGGTAGATGACGACGCCCGTGGCGACTTCTGCCGTTTCGCCGATGACGACGCCCGTGCCGTGGTCGATGAACACGCCGCCCTCTATTTTGGCGGCGGGGTGGATCTCGATGCCCGTCAGAAATTTGGCGAACTGCGAAGCCATGCGCGCGAGCAGCTTTAAGTGCATGCGGTACAGGCGGTTGGCGAAGCGGTGCCACGACAGCGCGTGCACCCCCGAATAGGTCAGCCAGATCTCGAATTTATTGCGCGCGGCCGGGTCGTTGCGCTTGGCGGCCTCGATGTCTGCCCGCAGCCTCTTGAACATACGTTCTCTCCTTATTTTGCGCGCCCGAAAAGCGATTTTGCAGCCGAACAGGGCGCGCCGGCCGCCCTCTGCCGCCGGTCACGGATATATTATACATATTTTTGCGGGAAATTCAATATTATTTCCGTACCCAAAAAAAATTTTTTAAGAAAACTGTAAAATTTTCACAATTTATGGGAAAATTGTTGCGCAAAGCTGTGAAATATGATATACTTACAGCTGTAAACCGAGTACAGGAGGATACCACTACGAAACGCACCCGCATTGAAGAGATCGCTCTCTTGATCGAGAAAAACGGAAAGATGAGCTTAGAAGAGCTCGCCGTACAGTTCCCCGACGTTTCGGACATGACGCTGCGGCGCGACCTTTTGGAACTGGAAAAGGAAAACAAGGTCATCCGCGTGCGCGGCGGGGCGATGTCTGTGCTCGAAGTGCAGAAGCGCTCGGGCGAGGCATACGCGCAGAAGTCGACCATCAACACGGACGCCAAAAAGGTGATCGCCAAAAAGGCGGTATCCCTCATCGACGAGGGGGCGAGCCTGTTTTTGGACGGCGGCACGACGGCGCTGTACCTCGCCAAAGAGCTGCCCGACCGCCCCTGCCACATCTTCACCAACGGCATCGCCGTCGCCGAAGAGCTGGCGCACAAAAAGCAGCCCGAGGTGGTGCTCGTCGGCGGGACGCTGATCAAGGAGAACCTCTCCACCGCATCCCCCTACACAAAGGTGTTTTTGCAGAACACCAACTTTGAGCTTGCCATCATCTCCGCCTCGGCCTTTTCGTTTGAACAGGGCTTTTCGTGCATCTCGCAGGTGGAATCGGAGCTGCTCAAATTCATCCTCGAGCGCGCCAAGATGGTGTACATGATGCTCGACACATCCAAGATCGGCAAGATCATGCCCTACACCTTCGCCACGCCCGACAACATCGACGTGCTGATCACGGACGACAACTTCCCCCAGAGCGTGAAAGAAAAATTTGAAGCCAAGAACATCGTCGTGATCTGACCGACGCCAAGCGGCCGGATCCGTAAAGCCTTACTATTTCCGCAAAGACCGCCCGCGGCATACGCCGCGGGCGGGAATCTTTTTATTCACAAAATTTTAGTTCACAAAATTTCTTTTGAGCTGACAAAAGAAATTCTACGAGTTAAAAAGTTTTGTCGACAGATACCTCATCCCCGTATCGGGCAGGATGACGGCGATGGTCTTGCCCGCATTTTGCGGGCGGGAGGCGATGAGGCGCGCCGCGTGCACCGCCGCGCCCGCCGTGATGCCCGCGAGCACGCCGTCCGTCTTTGCGATCTGCCGCGCGGCGGCGTAGGCGTCCTCGTCGGAGACGGGGATGACCTCGTCGAGCAGGGAGGTATCGAGGATGTCGGGCACGAAGCCGGCGCCGATGCCCTGCAGGCCGTGCGCGCCCGCCCTGCCGCCCGAGAGCACGGCGGAGTTTTGCGGCTCGACGGCGACCGCGCGGAGGGCGGGGTTCTTTTCTTTCAGGAACTTGGCCGCGCCGCCCAGCGTGCCGCCCGTGCCCACGCCCGCGACGAGGAAGTCTACTTCCCCCTCCGTATCCGCCCAGATCTCGGGGCCGGTCGTCCGATAGTGCGCCTGCGCGTTGGCGGGGTTGACGAACTGCCCGGCGACCATGCTGCCCGCGATGCTTTGGTGCAGCCGCTCGGCCTCGGCGATGGCGCCCGCCATGCCCGCGGCGCCGTCGGTGAGGACGATCTCCGCGCCGAAGGCGGCGAGCAGCTTGCGGCGCTCGACGCTCATGGTGGAGGGCATGGTGAGAATGAGGCGGTAGCCGCGCACGGCGCACAGCGCCGCCAGGCCGATGCCCGTGTTGCCGCTGGTCGGCTCGATGACGGTGCCGCCCGCGCGCAGCTTGCCCGCGCGCTCGGCCTCGTCGAGGATAGAGAGGGCGGCGCGGTCTTTGACGCTGCCCGTCGGGTTGAAGTATTCGAGTTTGGCGGCGAGGCGCGCGCCCAGCGCGTGCGCGCGCTCGTAGCCGCACAGCCGCAGCAGCGGCGTTCTGCCGACGATTTCGGCGATATTGTTGTACATGGCTGCCTCCCTTCTTGTTTATCTGCCCCTATTATACCCCTTTCCGACCCAAAAGTAAACCGCGCGGGCAATGCTGCGGGCGCGGTTTTTTGACGGGTTTTTGAATTTGTCCGCCGCGGGCGCTGCCTGCGACGCCTTTCATCGTGTGCGGAGGGCGCTATTTACGGCGCAGGGCGGAAGAGAGCAGGCAGAGCGCGCCGAAGAGCACGAATGCGCCCGCGAGCACGGCGGCCATGACGGCGGGGCCGACTTCGGCTGCGCCGAAGAAGTCGAAAGTCATGGAAAACTGCTCGGCGAGCTCGTCTGCGAAGATGTCGCCGGCGGGCGCGGGGAGGGAGGCGGCGACGTTTTCGAGCGCGCCGCGCATCATAAAGTTGCGGAACAGCCCCGCCGAGTAGGTGCCGGGGATGAGCAGCGTGAAGTACTGCACGCCGAGCGGGAAGTAGGTGACGGGCATGTACGCGCCGATGAGGAAGCCGACCACCGTGCCGAAGATGACGTTGAGCCCCGTAAAAGCCCCCTGCGAGCGGAAAAAGCCGACGACGAACACGAGCAGGGTGGACGAGGCGAGCACGGAGAGGACGAGGGTGCCGACGCAGCCGAGCACGTCGAGGGCGGTGAGAAACCAGCTGCCCGACACCGCGAGCCAGACGAGGCAGACGGCGAGCACCGCCCCGCCGATGACGAGCCCCGCGAACACGACGGCGCAGAAGTAGGATGCGGGCGGCAGCCAGCGGGGGATGGGAGAGGCGAGGTAGTCGGCGGAGATGCCGCGCGACTTATCCGAGATCATGATGCCGCAGGCGCACAGCGGCACGGTGATGCAGGCGCTGGCGACGGTGCCGACCAGCATCCAACTGTCGCAGAAGGCGCGCACCGCCTCCTCCACTTCTCCATCCGATGGCAGGCCCGCCTCTTCCAGCCCGGCGAGCAGGCCGTCGATCTGGATGCGGCCGAGGAATAGCACATACAGCGCGAGCACGATGAGGGGGGCGAGCAGCGCGAAAAAGACGTTGGCGCGGTCTTTGACGAATACCTTCCAATTGCGGGCGGTCAGCCGCGCGAGGGCGTACATCATGCGGCGTCGCCCCCCTGCCACTTGCGGCCGGTGACGGCGAGGAATACGTCGTCCATGTTCCCCTTGACAAACTCGAAGTCCTGCGCGAGGTCGGCGTGCTCCGAGATAAATGCGCGCGCGGCGGCGGGGCTGTCCATCGCGAGGCGCACCCCGCCCGCCGTTGGCGTGAAGGAATAGCCGGCAAGGCGCGCGGCGAGCGCTTCTTCCTCTCCATACAGATAGAGGCTGCCGCGCGAATAGGTGTTTTTCAGCTGCACGGGGGTGCCCTCGGCGGCGATCTTGCCGCCGTCGATGATCACGACGCGGTCAGAGCCCTCCGCCTCCTCCATGTAGTGGGTGGTGAGGAATACCGTCATCCCCTCCTGCTCGCGCAGGCGGCGGATGATGTTCCACACGCTGCGGCGGGTCTGCGGGTCGAGGCCGGTGGTCGGCTCGTCGAGGATGAGCAGCGCGGGGTCGGCGAGCAGCCCGCGCGCGATGTCTGCGCGCCGCCGCTGCCCGCCCGACAGCTTGCCGAACGGCCTGTTCCAGATGTCGCCCAGCTCGAACAGGTCGCGCAGGCGGGCGAGCCGCTCTTTGAGGGCGCGGCCGCGCAGCCCGTAAAAGGAGGCGCGGCAGACGAGGTTGTCGCGCACCGTCAAGAGGTCGTCTAACACGGAGTTTTGGAATACGATGCCGACGCGCGGCTTGATCTTGGCGGCGTCGGCGTCGAGGTCGTACCCCGCGATGCGCACCTTGCCCGCGTCTTTGGCGAGGATGGAGCAGAGGATGTGGATGGTCGTGCTCTTGCCCGCGCCGTTCACCCCCAAAAAGGAGAACAGGCTGCCCCGCGCGACGGTAAAGGAGATGCCCTGCACGGCGCGCACTTCTCCGTACCGCTTGACGAGCCCCTCCACTTCGACGATGTTGTCTTGCATGGTGCCTCCGAAAATGTTTACTGCCTTGATTATACCATCTCTGTGCGCGCGGCGCAAGCGCCCGGCGCAAAAAGAGGCGGCCGGCGCAAAGTTATTACAATTTTATGACATCTCCCCCCTTGCGGCGGGGCGGGATGTATGGTATAATCAAAAAAAGCCCCCATGCGGGGCGGGAGGAAGGGATATGAAGGCGGTACTGTACGGCTCGCACTACGGGCACACGCAAAAATACGCGGAGGCGATCGCGCGGGCGCTGGGCTGCGAGGCCTTCCCCGCGGGCAAACATAAGGAAGCGAACATCGAGGGCTGCGACACGGTGGTGTTCGGCGGCGGGCTGTACGCGGGCGGCATCGCGGGGTGGAGCAAAGTTTCCCCCTACTGCGCGAAGGCGCAGGGGCAGCGCTGGGTGCTGTTCACCTGCGGGCTGGCAGACCCCGCCCTCGAAAAGACGCAGAGGGAGTCGCGCGAGATCTTCGAACGCAGGCTGCCCGAAGCGCTGCGCGGCAAACTGCCCGTGTTTTGCCTGCGCGGCGGGATGGACTACGCCGCGCTCGGCCTCAAACACCGCGCGATGATGGCGATGCTCGCGCAGTACCTGCGCCGCAAGAAGGAACGCTCGCAGCAGGACGAGCAGCTGCTTGAAACATACGGGCAGCGCATCGAGTTTTACGACGAAGCGAGTATCGAACCCGTCGTGCGCGCCGCGCGCGGGGAATACTGAAAATTCAGCCCGCAGGATACGGCAAAAGGGGCGGGGCGCCGCAAAGCGGCGCCCCGCCCCCGTTTTCTTTTTCCGATAAACGCCCGCCCCGTTTACTTTTCGGCGCGCAGGTCGGGGAACACGCCCTTGAGCGCGGGGTACAGCTTGCGGAAGACCTCGTACCGCCCGTTATAGAGGGCGGCGACGGCGGGGTCGGGCAGCACGCTCTCGCGCACGCGCACGACGGCGCCGGCCGCCGCCTGCACGGAGGGGTACTCGCCGCAGCCGACCATGGCGAGCATGGCCGCGCCGTACGAGGGGCCCTGCTCCGTCTGCGGGATGTCGACGGGGATGCCGAGCACGTTGGCGGCGATCTTGCGCCAGAGCGGGCTCTTGGCGCCGCCGCCGCACAATTTGGTGCGCCCGATGCGCGCGCCGTTGGCGCGCGCCGCCTCGAGGCAGTCGCGCAGGGCGAAGGCGACCCCCTCGAGCACGGCGAGGGTCATCTGCCCGCGCGCCGTGTCCGGCCGCATGCCGATGAACGCGCCGCGCGCGTTGACGTCGTTGTGCGGGCTGCGCTCGCCCATCAGATAAGGCAGGAAGAACACCTCGTTTTTGCCCATCTGCCCCTCGAGCCCCGCCTGCTCGGCGGCGTAGTCGGCGGTGCGGAGGATCTTGTCCGACCACCAGGCGTTGCAGGAGGCGGCGGAGAGGATGCAGCCCATCAGGTGCCAGCCGCCGTCTGCATGGCAGAAGGAGTGCAGGGCGTTGACCTTGTCCTCGCAGTATTTTTTGGAAGAGACGAACAGCGTGCCGCTCGTTCCGAGGGAGACGTTGCAGCCCCCCTCGCCGACGACGCCCGTTCCGACGGCGGCTGCGGCGTTGTCGCCCGCGCCCGCGACGACCTTGACGGCGGGCGAGAGGCCGAGCTCGGCGGCGACGTCACGCCGCAGCGTGCCGACCGCCTCATAGCTCTCGTACAATTTGGGGAGCTGCCGCTCGGAAATGCCGCAAATGGCGCACATTTCGGCGCTCCAGCAGCGGTTTTTGACGTCGAGCAGCAGCATGCCGCTCGCGTCCGAAAAGTCGGTGCAGAAGCTCCCCGACAGCCGGTAGGCGAGGTAGTCTTTGGGGAGCATGATCTTGGCGATGCGGGAAAAGTTTTGCGGCTCGTTGTCGCGCAGCCACAAAATTTTGGGCGCGGTGAAGCCGGCGAAGGCGATGTTGCCCGTGTAGGACGAGAGCTGTTTGCGGCCGACCTGCTCGTTGAGGTAGGCCGTTTCCGCCGCGGTGCGGCCGTCGTTCCAGAGGATGGCGGGGCGGATGACGTTGTCCTCGCCGTCCAATGCGACCAGCCCGTGCATCTGCCCGCCGAAGGAGATGCCGCGCACGGCGGCCTTATCCTGCCCTTCGAGCAGGGCGGCGATGCCGCGCAGCGCCGCGGCGTACCAATCGGCGGGGTCTTGCTCGCTCCAGCCGCTCTGCGGGTAGCTGACGGGGTACGTCTGCGTGTTTTCGGCGAGGATGCGGCCGTCCGCCGCGACCAGCAAAAACTTTGCGCCGCTCGTGCCGAGGTCGACGCCGATGTAGGTGTTCATCACTCTTTCCTCCCTCGGTATTTTGAAGATAGAATACGCCGCGCGCCCCGCCGCTTGGCGGGGCGCGCGGCGCCGTATGCGAAGTTCACTTCTTTTTTCAGCCGATCTTGTACGTCGTGCCGGTCGGGGTGTCGATGAGGGTGACGCCCTGCGCGGCGAGCTCGGCGCGGATGCGGTCCGCCTCGGCGTAGTTTTTCGCCTTTTTGGCGGCCGCGCGCGCGGCGATCTGCCGCTCGATCTCCGCCGCGTCGACGGCGGCCTCCTTTTTTTCTTCCTCGAGCAGGCCGAGGGAGAGCACGCGGTCGAAGTCGGCGACGAGTGCGCGGCGGGTCGCGCCGCTCAGCTCCTTATCCTTGAGCATGTCGTACAGGCAGGTGATCGCCTGCGAGGTGTTCAGGTCGTCTTCGAGGGCGGCGCGGAAGGGCGCTTTGCACCGCTCGAACGCCTCTTTGTCCACCTCCCCTTCCTGCGGGATGGCGAGGCAGCGCGCCTTGAGCTTGCGGAAGGCGTTGGCGGCGTTTGCGAAGGTATCCTCCGAATAGACGAGGGAATTGCGCCAATGCGAGAGCAGGCAGAAGAAGCGGTACTCCATCGGGGTGCGGCCCTCTTCTTCCAGCTTTTTCAGCGTCAAAAAGCCGCCCGACGACTTGCTCATTTTGCCGCCCGCCGTGTTGAGGTGCAGCACATGGAACCAATAGTGGCACCACTCGTGGCCGAGGTACGCCTCGCTTTGGGCGATCTCGTTGGTGTGGTGGGGGAACACGTTGTCGATGCCGCCGCAGTGGATGTCGACGTACTCGCCGAGGTACTTCATCGCGATGCACGAGCACTCGATGTGCCAGCCGGGGTAGCCGACCCCCCAGGGGCTGTTCCATTTGAGCGCCTGGTCCTCGAATTTCGATTTTGTGAACCAGAGCACGAAGTCGTTTTTGTTGCGCTTGTTTGCGTCCTCGTCGACGCCCTCGCGCACGCCCACCTCGAGGTCCTCCTCCTTGAAGTTGAAGAACTTGTGGTAGCTTTTGACCTTGGACGTATCGAAGTAGACGTTGCCGCCCGCCTTGTAGGCGAAGCCCTTTTGCATCAGCCCCTCGATGACGCGGATGAAGTCGTCGACGCAGGCGGTGGCGGGCTGGACGTGCTCGGGCCGCTTGATGTGCAGCGCCTCGCAGTCGGCAAAAAAGGCGTCGGTATAGAACTTGGCCAGCTCGAGCACCGTTTTATGCTCGCGCTTTGCGCCGAGCAGCATCTTGTCCTCGCCGCTGTCCGCATCCGAGGAGAGGTGGCCGATGTCTGTGATGTTCATGACCCGCTCGACGTTATAGCCGATGTAGCGCAGCGTCTTGTCGAGCACGTCCTCCATCAGGTAGGTGCGCAGGTTGCCGATGTGCGCGAAGTTGTACACAGTCGGCCCGCAGGTATACATTTTGACGACGCCCGGCTCGCGCGGGACGAATTGCTCGACCTGTCTTGTCAGCGTGTTGTAAAATTTCATATCCTTTGCTCCTGTCTGCGCCCGCGGGGCGGGCTTTGCTCGGCCGCCGCAGGGCGGCGCTTTGATTTGTTTTGCATTTGCCGCGGGCGGCGGTCTTTTTGGTTTTGAACTTGCCGCAGCGCGGCGGTTTTTTATATTTTTGAAGATGTTTACCGTGCGGCCGCGGCTTCCGGCAGGGCGCGCACGATGGCGGCGACCGTCTCTTCGAGGGTAAGCCCCGCGCAGTCGACGGTGACGTGGGCGTACTTTTCGTACAGCGGGACGCGCTCGGCGTACAGCTCGGCGACGCTCTCGCCCGGGGTGCGCATGACCACGCCGCGCAGCACGATGTTGTGCAGGCGGTGCTCGATCTCTGCAAGGCCGAGGCGGAGGTAGACGACGGTGCCCATCTCGCGGAAGTGGCGCATCGCCTTTTCGCCGTAGACGGCGGATCCGCCCGTCGCGACGACGCAGCGCTCCGCCCAGAGGGAAGCGTTGACGCGCTCCTCGATGCGCAGAAATTCTTCCGCGCCCTTGCGCGCGATGATGTCGCACAGCAGCGCCTTTTGATCGTTCTGAATGAGGAGATCGGTGTCGATGAAGCCGTAGCCGAGCGTCTTTGCGAGCAGGACGCCCGCCGTGCTCTTGCCCGAAGAGGGCATGCCGATGAGGATGATATTCATGCTTGCGTTGCTCCCTTTTCCCCTCTCCCTGCAATTATACGGTTTTTTAGGGGAAATGTCAAATTTTCGTTGGTTTTCCCCGCAAATTATGCTAAAATATTGCGGATGGATACGAAACGTTCGGGCGGGCGGGAGGCGGCGCTGGCGGCGCTGCCCGCCCTGCTGCTGCCCTGGTACGACAAAAACAAGCGCGACTTGCCCTGGCGGCAGGATACCGACCCCTACCGCGTGTGGGTGAGCGAGATCATGCTGCAGCAGACGCGCGTGGAGGCGGCGAAGGAGCACTATGTGCGCTTTTTGCGGGCGTTGCCGACGGTCGAGGACCTCGCCGCCTGCCCCGAGGACAAACTTTTGAAGCTTTGGGAGGGGCTGGGCTACTACTCGCGCGCGCGCAATTTGCAGAAGGCGGCGAAAATCGTCGCGGCGGAGGGCTTCCCTTCGACGGCGGAGGGCTGGCGCAAACTGTCCGGCATCGGCGACTACACGGCGGGGGCGATCGCCTCCATCGCATTCGGGCAGCCGACGCCCGCGGTGGACGGCAACGTCATCCGCGTGCTCTCCCGCCTGCTCGGCGACGACCGCCCGCCCGAGGCGCTCAAAAGCAGCCTCTTTGCCGAGCTCGCCCCCGCCTACCCGCAGGCGCGCTGCGGCGACTTTACGCAGAGTTTGATGGAGCTGGGCGCGACGGTGTGCACGCCCGCCTCTCCCCTGTGCCTCACCTGCCCCCTCTTTGAACTGTGCCGCACCCGCAGCGACGCCCTCCCCCTGCCCCGCCGCAAGCAGGAGCGCAAAAGGAGCGAGCTGACGGTGCTGCTGTTCGTGCGCGGGGGCGAGGCCGCCCTCTGCCGCCGCCAAAGCGGGGTGCTGCGCGGGATGTACGGGTTTTTCTGCATCGAGCAGGCGATGGACGCCGCGGGGGTGCAGGCCTTTTTGCGCGGTGCGGGCATGCGCAGCTTCGCCCTCGGCGAGCGCAGGGCGCACAGGCACGTCTTCACCCACCTCGAGTGGGAGATGACGGCGTACGTCGTGCTTTCGGAAGAGGACGCCGCCGCCCTGCAAAACAGCTCTGCCGCGGCGGACGATGCCGCCGCGGCCAACCAAACGGCGGCCGCGGCAAGTGCGGCAGGCGAGGCGGCCGCGGCAAAACAAAGCGCGCCCGCGCACACCGACTTTGCGGCGCTGCAATACTTCCCCGTCGAGCGCATCGAGAGGGAGATCTCGCTGCCCTCCGCCTTCCGCTGGTGCCTGCCGCTGCTGCGGCGCGCCGCGGGCGCGGCGCGCAATTAAAAAGATAAAAAAGGACGGGCAGGCGCCCGCCGCGTACGCGGCGGGCGCCTGCCCGTTCAAAGATCGGCTTAAATATTCGCCTCGATAAATTCCTGCATCTTGGCCTTGGGCACGAAGCCGACGTTCTTGCCGACGAGCGCGCCGCCCTTGAACACCATCACGCACGGGATGCTCATGATGGAGTACTCGCGGGCGAGGTCGGGGTTGTCGTCTACGTCGATCTTGACGAATTCCGCCTTCCCCTCCATCTCCTCGCTCAGGCTTTCCATGACGGGCGCGAGCATGCGGCAGGGGCCGCACCACTCTGCCCAAAAGTCGACGACGAGCGTCTTTTTTGCCTCCATCGCCGCGCGGAACGCCGCGCTATCGATCGCTTTCACCATTGTCTGTTTCCTCCTTTTTTTCTGTTTTGGGTGTATCCAGCACCGAAACGACCTCGATGCCGAAGCCGCGGCGCTTGGAGAGCAGTTTGTCGATCGCCCACACGGCGACGAAGCCGAGGGCGAGCCCTATCAGGCACAGCACCGCCGCCCACAGCTCTTCCTCGAAGCAGTACGCGCCGATGACGACGCCGGCGATGCCGAGCAGCACGGGCACGATGTACACGACGAAGGAGGCGAGGGCGCGGTTGTCCTTTTCCGCCTCGACGAGCACCCTGTCGCCCGCCTTGGCGCCCGCCGTGTTGAGCGCCTTGACCTTGACGCGGCTCTTGCCCCCCGCAAAGGCGCATACCTTGCAGGCGGAGCACTCCGGCCGCTTTTCGATCTGCACGACGGCGATACGCCCCGCCGTCTTTACGACGAGCGCCTGCTCCTTCATGCGAAGTTGGCGGCGATGTACGCCGCGCACTCGGCCGCGGGCACGCTCGCGGCCGAGGAATCTGCCATATTTTTGACGGTGTAGCGCCCCTCGGCCAGCTCGTTCGAGCCGATGACGACGACGCAGCGCGCGCCCATCTTGCCCGCGTACTTGAACTGCGCCTTGACCGATCTGTCCGCGTGGTCGAAGTCGGCGGAGACGCCGCGCGCGCGCAGCGCGGCGACCAGCGCAAAGGCGGCTGCGCGGCCGGCCTCGTCGAGCCCCGCGACGTAGGCGGAGAGGGCGGGCGCGGCGGGGATGCCCCTGCCCGTGTTTTCGAGCACGAGCAGCATGCGCTCGATGCCGCTGCCGAATCCGACGGCGGGCACGGCGGGGCCGCCGAGATTTTCGATGAGGGTGTCGTACCGCCCGCCGCCGAGCACGGTGCCCTGCGAGCCGATGGCGGTGGATACAAATTCAAAGACCGTCTTAGAATAGTAGTCGAGCCCGCGCACGAGCCTGGGTTCGACGGTGTAGCGCACGCCGCAGCCGTCTAAAATGGCGCACAGCTTTTCAAAGTGTTCGCGGCACTCGTCGCAGAGGAAGTCGACGGAGCGGGGCGCGCCCTCGTTGATCTTTGAACACGCCTCCTCCTTGCAGTCGAGGATGCGCAGGGGGTTCTTTTCAAAGCGGGCGTTGCAGGTGGGGCACATTTCGGGCAGGCGGGGGCGCAGGTAGTCGCGCAGCGCCTCGTTGAACTTGGGGCGGCAGTGCTTGCAGCCGATGGAGTTGAGCTTGAGCTCCACCCCCTCCACGCCCAGCGCGGCGATATAGTCGCGCGCGAGCAGGATGACCTCGGCGTCCGTCTCCGGGCCCTTGCCGCCGAAAATTTCCACGCCGAATTGGTGATGCTCGCGCAGGCGGCCGGCCTGCGGGCGCTCGTAGCGGAACACGGGGGTCAGGTAGTACATCTTGAGGGGCAGCGCGCCGCCGGCGAGGCCGTTTTCGATAAAGGCGCGCACGACGCCCGCCGTGCCCTCCGGCTTGAGGGTGATGGAGCGCTCGCCCTTATCCAAAAAGGTGTACATCTCCTTGTTGACGATGTCCGTCGTGTCGCCCACGCCGCGCAAAAACAGCTCGGTGTGCTCGAAGGTGGGCGTGCGGATCTCTTTGAGCCCGTACAGCGCCGCGATGCGGCGGGCGGTGCCTTCGACAAAGTGCCACTTGTACGCCTCGGCGGGCAGTACGTCTTTGGTGCCTTTGGGGATATGGATCATACGAATTTGTCTCCTTGTCGGGCGGCGCGCCGCCCTCCGCCGGCCGCCGCCCTTTCCCGAGCGCCGCGCGGCGAACTTGCTTCTTTCCGCTCTATTATAGCACACTTTGGGTAAAAAAGGCAAAATCCCACTTTTGCCTTTTGCAAGAAATTCAAAAATATCGAGAAAATTTAATTAAAAATACTCGCTCGAGGAAAACTGCGCGATTTAATTATTAAAATACTCGCGCAAGCAAAGTCGCGCCTTTGCGTTAGCGCACCCACATTCGCGCGTGAGCGCTTTTGCAGAAAGAGTGAATTTTCGGCATTCATTAAAGGTGTGCCCTTAAAAATGCCGAAAAGAGAGAAAACCGGCCGCAGAGCCTCAAAGAGGCGAACGGCGGGTTGTCTCTCAAATCGGAAGAATTTGTTTTGACAGCTCAAAACAAATTCTCCGAGCCTTATAGCACATATTTCTTCAGATCCCGATCGCTGATGACCTTATCGAGGTGCTCGTCGACGTACTTTTTGTCGATGGTCACGGTGACGGTCGGGTAGTCGCCGCCGGCGTTGAAGGAGATATCTTCCAACAAATATTCCATGACGGTGTGCAGGCGGCGGGCGCCGATGTCCTCGCTGGTGGCGTTCATGTCGGCGGAAATTTGCGCGATCTCTTCGATGGCGTCGTCGGTGAAGTGCAGGTCGATGTTGTCCACCGCGAGCAGTTTGCCGTACTGCGACGTGATCGCGTTTTGCGGCTGGGTGAGGATCTTGACGAAGTCGTCTTTCGACAAGCTCTCCAGCTCAACGTTGATGGGAAAGCGGCCCTGCAGCTCGGGGATGAGGTCCTCCACCTTGGAGAGGTGGAAGGCGCCCGCGGCGATGAAGAGGATGAAGTCCGTCTTGACCGGCCCGTACTTGGTCATGACGGTGCAGCCCTCGACGATGGGCAAAATGTCGCGCTGGACGCCCTCGCGGGAGACGTCTGCCCCGCCGCGGTTCTCCTTGCCGGCGATCTTGTCGATCTCGTCGATGAAGATGATGCCCTGCTCCTCGGCGCGGCGCAGCGCCTCGGTATTGACGGAGTCGTTGTCGATGAGCTTTTCGCTCTCCTCGCCGACCAGCTGCTGCATCGCCTGCTTGACGGTCATCTTGCGGCGCTTCTTCTTTTTGGGGAGCATTTCGCCGAAGAGGGAGCCGATGCTGATCTCCGCGCCGCCGGGCACGATCTCCATGCTCTTGGGCGCGTCGACCACCTCGATCTCGATGGTCGTGTCGTCCAGCTTGCCGGCGCGCAGCTCTTCGAGCAGCTTGGCGTCGAACACCTCCTTCGCCATTTCTCCCCGTTCACTCTTTTTCAGTTCGGAGAGGACGGAGACCACCTTTTTTTCTGCCGCAGATACCGCCTTGACGGCGACCTCCTTCATCTTCTCCTCCTTGACGAGGCGGATGGAGCACTCGACGAGGTCGCGCACCATGCTTTCGACGTCGCGGCCGACGTAGCCGACCTCGGTGTACTTGGTGGCCTCGACCTTGATGAAGGGCGCCCTGACCAGCTTGGCAAGGCGGCGGGCGATCTCCGTTTTGCCGACGCCCGTCGGGCCCTTCATGATGATGTTTTTGGGCGTGATCTCCTCGCGGTCCGCCTCCGAAAGGCGGCTGCGGCGGTAGCGGTTGCGCAGCGCGATGGCGACCGCGCGCTTGGCCTTGTCCTGCCCGATGATGTATTTATCCAACTCGTTTACGATCTGTTTGGGTGATAAACTCATGCTTGCACCTCCCTTTGTATGCCGCGCTTACACCTCTTCGACCACGATGTGGTCGTTGGTGAACACGCAGATGTCGCTGGCGATCTTGAGCGCCTTGTAGGCGATGTCGGCGGCGGAGCCGTCCGTCTCCTGCAGCAGCGCGCGGCCGGCCGCGAGCGCGTAGTTGCCGCCGCTGCCGATGGCGCACACGCCGCCGTCCGGCTCGATCACCTCGCCGTTGCCGCTGATGACGAGCAGCTGGTCTTTGTCGGCGACGATCATCATCGCCTCGAGCTTGCGCACCATCTTATCGTTGCGCCACATTTCGGCGAGCTCCACCGCCGAGCGCATGAGGTTGCCGGAAAACTTATTCAGCATCCCTTCAAACCGCTCGGAGAGGGAGAAGGCGTCCGCGACCGAACCGGCAAAGCCCAAAATGACCTTGCCGCCGAAGATGCGGCGCACCTTGACCGCGTTGCTCTTGAAGACGACGGACTCGCCCATGGTGACCTGGCCGTCGCCGGCGATGGCCGTTTTGCCGTCCTTTTTGACGGCGCATATCGTTGTACCTCTGAATTCAGGCATCGTTGACCTCCGTATATCCTTATATTTGTTCGCGCAGCCCGGCTGCGACCTCGCCGATGCGGGCGAGGGAACGCTCGGCCAGCTTGCGCTTTTTGAGCGCCTTGTCGCGGATGTGCTCCGCGAGCGGGCGCAATATGCCGTAGTTTGCGTTCATCGGCTGGAAGTTGTCCGTCGGCGTCGAAACGTGCAGCGCGAGCGCGCCGAGCACTGTTTCGGCATCCCAAGCGATAGGCGGCTCGCCCCGCAGCTTGCGGGCGAGGTTGACGGCGGCGCAAAGGCCGCTGCCCGCGCTCTCCACATACCCCTCGACGCCGGTGATCTGCCCCGCAAAAAAGAGCAGCGGGTCGCTGCGCAGCGAGTAGTCTGCCGAAAGCAGCGCGGGCGCGTTGAGGTAGGTGTTGCGGTGCATCACGCCGTAGCGGAGGAACTCCGCCGCGTGCAGGGCGGGGATCATGGAGAACACCCGCTTTTGCTCGGGGAATTTGAGGTTGGTCTGGAACCCGACGAGGTTGTACGCCGTGCCCGCGCAATTTTCCTTGCGCAGCTGCAGTACGGCGTACGGGCGCTTGCCCGATGCGTCGTACAGCCCGACCGGCTTGAGCATGCCGAAGCGCAGCGTATCCTTGCCGCGCGCCGCCATCGCCTCGACGGGCATACACCCCTCGAACAGTTCGCGCTTGTCGATGCCGTGATCGTTCGCGCGCTCTGCGTGCACGAGCGCGTCGACGAACGCCTCGTACTCTTCCCTGTTCATCGGGCAGTTGACGTAGTCGCCCTCCCCTCTGCCGTAGCGGTCGGCGGTGAACGTCTTGGTAAAGTCGACGCTCTCCGCCGATACGATGGGCGCCGCCGCGTCGTAGAAGTAGAGCGCTCCGCCGCACTTTGCGGCGATGTCCGCAGCCAGGGCGTCCAGCGTCAGCGGCCCGGTCGCGACGATGGCGGGGGCCGCGGGGAGCCGTTCCGCCTCTGCGCAGACGACCTCGATGTTGCCCTCGCCGCGGATGCGCGCGGTGACGTAGGCAGAAAAGGCCTCCCTGTCCACCGCCAGCGCGCCGCCCGCGGGGACGCGCGTCGCGTCGGCGGCCTCGATGACGAGCGAGCCGAGGCGGCGCATCTCCTCTTTGAGCAGGCCGCAGGCGTTGCCGAATACGTCGTTGCTTTTGAGCGAATTGCTGCAGACGAGCTCGGCAAACCCCTCCGACGTGTGCGCCGGGGTAAAGCGGGCGGGCTTGCTCTCGACGAGCCGCACCTTGAAGCCCTGCTTCGCCAAAAAATATGCCGCCTCGCAGCCCGCAAGCCCCGCGCCCACCACCGTGACGCACTGCGCTCCCTGTTCCATGCCGTCCTTCCTTCCGATAGTTTAGCACTCTCAACACAAGAGTGCTAAACCCATTATAAGCACAATCTTCCCCCTTGTCAAGGATTTTTTGCCCCTTTGCAAAAAATATTCGCCGCCGAAGGGGGCGGCTTTTTTGTGCGGCGCGGGTGGGAAGGCTGCCTTTTTGCGCCAAAATACAGGCCGCCCCCTCGGGAGAGGGGGCGGCGCGCGCCGAAGGGTCGGCCTTTTGTGACTTATTCTTGTTCTTGCTCCTTGCCGTCCTCCTTTTTGGCGGCGGGGGCGGGCGCGGCGTAGTCGCAGGCGGAGCACTTGATTTGCTTGCCCTTGCGCACGAGGTACTTGCCGCACTTGGGGCACTTTTCGCCGGTGGGCATATCCCAGCTCATGAACTTGCACTTGGGATAGTTGGAGCAGCCGTAGTACACCTTGCCCCCCTTGCTCTTCATGCGGCGGGTGGGCGCCCCGCACACGGGGCAGGTGCCGGCGAGCTCGGCGATGGGCACGTTGGTATTGCACTGCGGGCAGTTGAGGTACTTGCCGTTGCGCCCGCTGCGGTAGTACATGAGTGTGCCGCACTTGGGGCACTTTTGGTCAGAGCGCTCGGAGTCGTACGGGAGGGTCGCGTTGCACTCGGGGTAGTTGGGGCAGGCGAGGAACTTGCCGTAGCGGCCGCTCTTGACGATCATGTTCGCGCCGCACTTGGGGCACTTGGTGGCGGAGACCTCGACGCTCTCGCTCTTGATGTTGGAGCAGGCGGGGTAGTTGGAGCAGGCGAGGAACTTGCCGTAGCGGCCGTTTTTGCGGATCATGGGGTGGCCGCACTTTTCGCAGAGGATATCCGTCAGTTCGTCGCCGTCGTTGGCGGCGAACACGAGCTTTTCGGCAAAGGGCGGGTAGAAGTCGGCGATGATCTTGTGCCAGTCGGTGCCGTTCTCCTCGATGCCGTCCAGCATGTCCTCCATCTTGGCGGTGAAGCCGACGTCCATGATGTCGGTAAAGTACTTGACGAGCAGGTCTGTGATGCGGAAGGCGACCTCCGTCGGCACCATATACTTGCCTTCCTTGGTCACATATTTGCGGCGGTTGAGCACGGAAATGATGGAGGCGTAGGTGGACGGGCGGCCGATGCCCTTTTCTTCCATCGCCTTGACGAGGGAGGCGTCGGTATAGCGCTGCGGGGGCTTGGTGAACTTCTGCTCGGAGGTGAGCTTGATGAGGTCGACCTCCTCCCCCTCCTGCAGGTCGGGCAGCAGGCGGGCGTTTTCTCCCTCCTCGTCCTCCTTATCCTTGCGGAAGTCCTGATAGACGGCGGTGAAGCCCGCGAATTTGAGGGTGCGGCCGCTCGCCTTGAAGGTGTAGTCGCCGTTGTCGATCTTGAGCTGCATGCTGTTGTACACAGCCTCGCTCATCTGCGACGCCATGAAGCGCTCGTAGATGAGTTTGTAGACGTTGAAGTGCTTTTTATCCAGCGTGCCCTTCAAACTTTCGGGCGTGCGGGACATGTCGATGGGGCGGATGCACTCGTGCGCGTCCTGCGCGTCCTTCTTCGATTTATAAAAGTTGGGCTTGGCGGGGATGTACTCCTTGCCGAAGCGCTCGGCGATGTACTCCCGCGCGCGCGCCTGCGCCTCTGCCGAGACGCGCACAGAGTCGGTTCGGATATAGGTGACGAGGGCGATGTGCCCTTCCTTTTCGGTGTCGATGCCCTCGTACAGGTGCTGGGCGACGAGCATGACTTCGGGCGAGGTCATGCCCAGCTTGTTGGAGGCGTCCTGCTGGAGGGTAGACGTGGTGAAGGGCGCGGGGGCGTGCGAGCGGGCGAGGTTCTTTTTGATGCTGCGCACGACGTATTTGCCCTGTTCGAGCTCGCCGCGCACGCGCTCGTTCTCCTCCGCGCTCGCGGGCTTGTACTTTTTGCCCTTGCGCTCGGCGAGCAGGGCGCGGAAGGGCGCGTACGCCTTGGGCTTATCCTGCAATTCGGCGTTGAGGTTCCAATACTCCTCGGGCACGAAGGCGCGGATCTCCCGCTCGCGGTCGACGATCAGCCGCAGCGCGACAGACTGCACGCGGCCGGCGGACAGCCCCGTCTGGATGCGCTTGCACAGCAGCGGCGAGAGCTTGTAACCGACGAGGCGGTCGAGCACGCGGCGGGCCTGCTGCGCGTCGACCAGCTTGTAGTCGATCTCGCGCGGGTGCTGCAGCGCGTTGTTGACGGCGGCGGGCGAGATCTCGTTGAACTCGATGCGGTACTTGCCGTCTTTGAGCTTGAGCACGTTTTTCAGATGCCACGAGATCGCCTCCCCCTCGCGGTCGGGGTCGGTCGCGAGGTAGACGTTGTCCGCCTTGGCGGCCTCGTCGGCGAGGCGCTTGATGATCTGCTTTTTATCGGGGTTGACGACGTACGTCGGCTCGAAGTTGTGCTCGATGTCCACGCCCAGGCGCTTTTCGGGCAGGTCGCGCACGTGGCCGCCCGAAGCGTCCACGCGGTACTTCCCCTTGAGGTATTTTGAAATTGTCTTCGCCTTGGACGGCGACTCGACGATGATTAAATCCATAAGAAAAACTCCTCGCGAAAATCTCGCCGTGCTGACGGCTGCGATTTTCTGCGATTTTAGAGACAACCCGCCGTTCGCCGCTTATGCAAGCGGCTCTGCGGCCGGTTTTCTCTCTTTGCGGCATCTTTAAGGGCACACCTTTTAATAAATGCCGCAAATTCACTCTTTCTGCATGAGCCTAACGGCAAATACAGTGCGCTGGCGGAAAAGTGTGATTTTCCTTGCGCAAAAATTTAATAAAAATAGGGTTCCCGAAAATCGCAGCGGTGCGAAGCGTCGCGAGATTTTTGGGAAGAGGAGGCGCCGCCGAGCAAGCCGTGCCTTTTGCTTTTAGCAAAAGGCTGGCAAGCAAAGGCGAGCGACGACGAGCTCACGCGCAAATTGAGTTGCGCAGCGCAAAGGCGTGGCTTTGCTTGCGCGAGTATTTTAATGAAAATAACTCGAAAAAGCGGAAATCGCAATTTTCGCTTTTTCACAAAAAGCGGCGCAGCCGCGCTAAAAACATATTATAAAAACCCTTGAAAAAGCAAAAATGACACTTTTTGCTTTTTCCCTTTACAGCGCATGGGCGCTGCACAGGGAAAGGTGAAGCCGCCGCGCGCTATCAAAGGTGTGCCCCTACCAAGGGCTCCCGAAAATCGCAGCGAAGCGAGATTTTTGGGAAAAGGAGGAGCCGCCGTGCAAGCCGTGCCTTTTGCCAACAGCAAAAGGCTGGCAAGCAAAGGCGTGCGACGACGAAAAGGCGTGCCCTTAAAATATCGTGCAGCGAGGGAGAAAACGCCGCTGCGTGCAGCGCACGGTGGTGTCTCCCTCAAATCGCAGAAATTTGTTTTGACAGCTCAAAACAAATTTCGCGAGCTACCCTTTACTATATCGATTCCCCCCGCAGGCGACGATCTTCTTTTTCATCTGCAGCATGGTAAGCGGTACTGCGAGCTCGTGCGCGGGGATGCCGGCGCGGGCGGCGATCTCTTCGATATGCGCCGTTTCCTCGCCGACGGCATCTAAGACGGCGCGCTCGGCGGGGGTCAGCGGCGGCTCTTCTTCTGCCGCCTCGGTCAAGTTTATACCAAAAGCCGCGGTGATGTCAACTATTTCGTCGGCCAATTTTGCGTATTCTTTGATGAGCGCGTTGCACCCGACGCCCGAAGTGACGCCGATATCGTACGGAAAGGCGAACACGTCGCGCCCGTAGGCGAAGGCGCTGTCTGCCGTGGTGCGCGTGCCGCTTTTGGCGCCCGCGCTGACCACGAGCACCCCCTCGCTCAACCCCGCGATGATGCGGTTGCGGGCGGGAAAGTGGTAGTTGCGCACCGTCTCCTGCGGGCGGTACTCGCTGACGGCCAGCCCCTTTTGCACCACCTTGGCGAGCAGGTCTGCGTTGCAGGCGGGGTAGACGTAATCGAACCCGTAGGGCAGCACGCAGATGACCTTGCCGACGGCGAGCGCGCCCAGCGCGGCGGCGGTGTCGCCCCCTTCTGCAAGGCCGGTGACGATGGTAAAGGCGCGCGCGAGCCCGGCGGCGAACTTTTCCGTCTGTTTGAGCGTCTGCGGGCGGGTGCGGCGGGAGCCGACGATGGCGAACTTGCGGGTGCCGAGCAGCGAGGTATCCCCCTTGCAGTACAGCACGAGTGGCGGGTCGGGAATGTGCCGCAGCGCCTCGGGGTAGAGGGCGGACGGGTACGAGACGCAGGTGACGCCCTTTTGCGCGTATTCTTCTAACAAGCTGCGCACCCCCTGCGCGGTGAGAGAACGCTCCATCTCGGCGGCGCGCTCGGCGCCGACGATCTCTTCGATGCCCTTGCGCAGGGCGTGAAAGCGCGCGGCGAGCGGATAGAACCCGCCCGCCAACCGATACAATTTCTGCTTTTTAGTCAGGTCGAGGCCGAAGCTGTCAAGCCAGACGGCCGCCTTTTCTTCTTTGGTGTACGAAGGCATGGCGCTTATACCTGCTCGCGGTCGAAGGTGCGATAGGAAACGGCCTCGACGATGTGCGCGGGGGATATGCTCTCCTCCCCCGCGAGGTCGGCGATGGTACGCGCGACCTTGATGATGCGCGAGCGGGCGCGGGCGGAGAGGTGCAGCCGCTCGAAAGAGAGGCGGAGAATGTCGCTGCACTCGCGCGAGAGGGGGCAGAAGTCGCGCAGCTCGCGCTCGCCCATGTCGGCGTTGGTGAGCACCCCTTCCCTGCCCTCGAAGCGCTCGCGCTGCACGGCGCGCGCTTTTTCGACGCGGGCGCGCACGGCGGCGCTGCTCTCCTCGGCGCGGGTGGAGACGAGGTCGTCGTACTTGACGGAATCTACCTCGACCTGAATGTCGATGCGGTCGAGCAGCGGGCCGCTGATGCGGGCGCGGTACTTGCGGATGGCTGCGGGGCTGCAGGTGCACGGCCTGTCTGCGCTGCCGTAGTTGCCGCAGGGGCAGGGGTTCATGCTGGCGCACAGCATGAAGTTGGCGGGAAAGGTGACCGCGCCGCCGCTGCGGGTGACGGTGATGACGCCGTCTTCGAGGGGCTGGCGCAGCGCCTCGAGCGCGGAGCGGTGGTACTCGGGCATTTCGTCGAGGAAGAGGACGCCGTTGTGGGCGAGGCTGATCTCGCCCGGCTTGACGGTGCGCGATCCGCCGCCGCAGATGGCGACGGTCGTCGCCGTGTGATGGGGAGAGCGGAAGGGCCGCGACGTGACGATGCCTTCCTCCCCCAAAATGCCGGCGACGGAGTGGATCTTGGTGACTTCGAGCGCCTCTTCAAAGGTCATGGCGGGCATGACGCCGGGGATGCAGCGGGCGAGCATGGTCTTGCCGGCGCCGGGCGGGCCGACGAGCAGCAGGTTGTGGCTGCCGCTGACGGCGACCTCGAGCGCGCGCTTGGCGACCGCCTGCCCCTTGACGAAGGAGAGATCGAACTTCTCCTGCCGGGCGGCAATGGCGGCGCCGTAGCGGGCGACGGGCAGCGGCGGCAGCGGCGCGAAGCCGCTGAGGTGGTCGATCGCCTGCGACAGCGAGGATGCGGCGTAGGTGTCGATGCCCTCGATGTAGGCGGCCTCGCCCGCGTTGCCGGCGGGGATGACCACCTTTTTGTAGCCCGCCGCCTTGGCGGAGATGAGCAGGGGCAGGATGCCCGCAACGGGGCGCAGCGCGCCGTCCAACGCCAGCTCCCCCAAAAAGACGTAGCCCGCCGTATACGTCGGCTCGAGCTGGCCGGTCGCGGCCAGGATGCCGACGGCGATGGCGAGGTCGAAGTACGACCCCTCCTTGCGCAGGTCTGCCGGGGCGAGGTTGACGGTCACCTTGCGGGCGGGGAAGTTTTTGCCGCTGTTTTTGAGGGCGGAGCGCACACGCTCGCGGCTCTCGCGCACGGCGGCGTCGGGCAGGCCGACCAATTCGTAGCCGGGCAGGCCGCTCTGGATGTCCGTCTCCACTTCGACGGGCACGCCCTCCAGCCCCGCGAGGGCAAAACTTGTCACCTTGGATAACATCGCATCCTTCCTCCCGTATCATCTCATGTGTGCGGCGCGGCGCGCAAGAAAAATTTCCGCGAGGGCGTACCCCCGCGGAAACATTCACATCCTGTAAAAACCGTTATTGGCAAAGCTCGTCCAGCCGAAGAGGCCGGTTGCGGCCGCCGGGGCGAGCGGGATGCCGAAGTACATGGGCAGAGAGAGCGCAAAGACGATCGCGTACACGGCGACGAGCGCCCCGCCGATGGCGACGGTGCGGCTGAAAGTGCGGCCGAACAGGCGCACGGACGCGCCGCTCTCATAGGCGGCCGAAGTGTACAGCAGCAGCGGGATAAAGCCGATATAGAAGCATTGGAAGAGCAGCCCCTGCGCCGCGCTTGCGCCGCCCGTAAAGGCAAATTGCAGCAGCGAGGTGAGCGAGCCGGCCGTGAGCAGGATATACGCGCCGAAGATGCGCCCCGCCTGCGGCGTGGCGAACGGGCCGTTTTTGCCGCCCGTGACCTTGTACACGACGATGCCCGCGGTGAGGACGAGGAAAGCGACGAGCGCGGTGAGCGCCATCGCGATGTTGGGCTGGGCGTTGAGGGCGGCGTACACCGCGTCCGTCGACGCCGAAAAGAGGGTCGCCCCCTTAAAGGCGATCAGCCAGCCGAAGGGAGATGCCGCGTTGGCCGCCGAAAAGGCGGTGGCGTTGTCGAGGGTGAAGGCATCGGAAAAGGCGCGGCCGATGAGGGTGAAGATGCCGAGCACGGGCGACGCGGGATCCGCCTCGTACAGGCGGACGTAGGTGAAGTACAGCGGCAGCGAGCCGAGGATGTACAGCACCGCCGTCACGGCGACGAAGCCGAGCAGGATAAAGGCGACGAGCAGCTTGGTGCGGTATGCGCCCGCATCGCGCATCGCCTCCGCGCGTTCTGCAGCCGCCTCGCGGCGCATGGCGGCATCTTCTGCCGACGGTGCGGGCGCTGCGGCCATGGCGGAGCCGGGCACGGGCTGCGCGGCGGGCGCCGGGGCGGGCTCTTCCCCTTCGAGCGCGGCGAGCTGCCTGCGCTGTTCGCGGCGGATGCGCACGATGCCCGCAACCAGCAGGGCGACGAGGCCGATGAGGGTAAAGACGCTCTTGGGGTCGAATGCGAACGCAAACGCGAAGGCGATGCCCGCAAACAGCACGTTGCGCGCGCCGACGGAGGGCGCTTCGAGCGAGGCGCCGCGGCGGAAGAAGCGGTACATGAAGTAGTAGGCGAGCAGGGCGCACAGCGCGGCGGGCGCGAGCGAGAGGCCGAGCCGGCCGACCGTCAGCGCGAGGCCGCCGCCCGCAAACAGGCAGGAAAGCAGCAGCGCGTACCCCTTTTTGCCGAACAACTCCTTGCCGAGCAGGTAGGCGACGCCGACGAGCGCCGCCGTGCACAGCACGGAGGGCAGGCGCAGCCCGAAGGGGCAGGCGCCGAATACGAGCACACCGAGCATGGACAGCAGCGTCGAGAGGGGGCCGCTGTCCGTATCGGAGAGGGGGTAGCCGTCGGGCAGGGCGGTGCCGAGGCGGATGTTGTCGATCTGCTGCAGAACGTACATTTCGTCCTGCGTGAAGTCGGTATAGGCGTTGCCGCCCGAAACATAGCGGGGAGAATCGGTCAGGTTGGCGGGGTCGCCCAGGCTGCCGTACGTCGAGGTGCGGTCGTTGCTGTGGAAGAGGTCGCGGTACGAGGACCAAAATTGACTGCTGAAATACCCCTTTGCGGCGCTCTCGCCCGCGTAGGCGGGGATGACGTCTCCGTTGGTATCGACGAAGACGACCTCGTTGATGAGCATATCGCAGGGGACGGTGATGCGGATGAGCTGGTAAGACGACGCGATGACGGACTGCGTCGTCTCGCGCAGGTCGAAGGCGCGCACCCAATTATAGTTGGCGCCCGATACGGCCTGTCCGTTCGCGGAATAGATATTCCCGAACTCGAAGTCTCCCAGCGCGCCCGCGGAAAAGCGCCCGGACGAGAAGGTGCCGGAAGCGGAGGCGCGGCGGAAGGAGAGGGAGAGGTTTTCTCCCGCGACGGCGTAGACGGAGCCGACGTTGATGTACACCTCGCCGAGGGGGGCGTCGGTATCGGGGTAGTCGAGGTAGAATACCAGCTCGGACTCGGCGGGGGCGAAGTACGCCCTGCCGGGGGAGGAAAAGCCGCCGATGGTGCAGGCGCCGACGATAAAGACGCCGAGCACGAGGCAGAGCGCCGCGATGCCGCACTTTGTCAGGCGGGCAAAGAAATTCTTTTTGGGTTTGGAAGTTGCTGCCGTTTGCATACGTTTCACCTGTGAGGCCCCGCCGAAAGCGGGGCGCGATACTTATATTCCATTATAGCGCAAAAAGCGCGCCGTGTAAACAAAATCGCTTATAAATTTCGCCTGCGGACATAAAGAAAGAGCCCCGCAGCTGCCTGCGGGGCCCGCCTCGTCCGTTTTAGCGGACTTCTTTGATCTTTGCGGCTTTACCGGTACGGCCGCGCAGGTAATACAGCTTCGCCCGGCGCACTTTGCCCTTGCGGACGACCTGGATGTCCGCGATCTTGGGGGAATGCACGGGGAAGGTACGCTCGACGCCTACGCCGTAAGACAATCTGCGGACGGTGAACGTCTCGCGGATGCCGCCGTTTTTCTTCGCGATCACGACGCCTTCAAAGGCCTGCAGTCTCTCGCGCGTGCCCTCGACGACCTTCACGCTCACTTTGACCGTGTCGCCGACGTTGAAAGCGGGTACGCTGTCTTTGAGATTCTCTTTTTCGATCGCTTCGATCAACCCTTTCATCGACTTTACCTCCTGTTACTAAGCGTTCGTGGCCGCGTTTGCCAGAGGACCGCCCGAAGTCTTTTGCTATTTTACCACAAATCGCCCCGCCGCGCAACCGTTTTTCGTGCCGCGGGCGGGTTTTTTATGCTTTTTTTCGCCTTTTTTTTGCGAGAAGGGCCGCCGCGCGCCCCCGCCCCGCGCCTTTGCCCCGCCCGCGGGCGGCGCTTCAATACCGTCTGCGGGGGAAATAAGCGTCGAAGGCGGCGGGGATGTGGTTGACCCTGTCCGCGAACACCTCGAGCACGTCGAAGCGCACGGGCAGCTCCTGCCCCGCCTTCATCAGAAAGTAGCGGGCGATGTCGGTATAGCGGCGCTGCTTGTGCCGCTCGACCGCCTCCGCCGGGCTGCCGTAGGCGTCCGAAAGGCGGGCCTTGACCTCGCAAAAGACGACGGTGTCGCCGTCCTGCGCGACGATGTCCGCCTCGCCGAAGGGGGTGCGGTAGTTGGTCTTTAAGACGCGCCAGCCAAGCGAGGTCAGGTACTGCGCGGCGCGCTTTTCCCCTCCCCTGCCGAGAGCTTTTTTATGAATGTCTTGCGATGGATCGCGCATGGTCCGTACTCCCGGATGGCTTTGATGTGCGCGGCGGTGCCGTACCCCTTGTGGGCGGCAAAGCCGTACTGCGGATAGAGGGCATCGTACTCCTCCATCAGCTTGTCGCGATGCACTTTGGCGAGGATGCTCGCCGCGCCGATGGAATAGGAGAGGGCGTCGCCCTTGACGATGCTCTGCTGCGGCATCGACACGTCGAGGCGGAAGTTGCCGTCTACGAACACGATGTCGGGCAAGGGGGAGAGCGCCTCGACCGCGCGCTTCATGCACAGCTTGGTCGCCTCTAAGATGTTGATGCGGTCGATGACGGCGGGATCTTCTTCACAGATCGCGTACGAGACCGCCCGCTCGCGGATGAGCGCCGCCAGCCGCTCGCGCTCTGCCGCCTTCAGCTTTTTGCTGTCGTCGACGCCCTCGATGAGCGACCCTTCGTCCAGCGGCAGGATGACCGCCGCGCAGACGACCGGCCCTGCGAGCGGGCCGCGGCCGACTTCGTCTGCCCCCGCGACGTACTCCGCGCCGAGGGCGAGCATCTCCCGCTCGTAGATCAGCTTTTGCGAAAGGGGCGGGCGCGGCTTCATGTCCGCGCCCCCGCGCCCGTATCGCCCTCGCCCGCGGCCTGCCCTTCCGCCCCGCCGTTCGGCGGGGCATTTTGAGAGGAAGCGCCGCCGCTTGGCGGGGTATCTAAAACAGAAGCGCCGCCGTTCGCCGCGGCGGGCAACTCGTCCAGCGTGACGCGGCCGATGCGGCCCTTGCGGAAGTCGTCGACGATGGCGCGCGCGCCCCGCTCGTAGTCGAACTCGCCGCCGCGCAGCAAAAAGCCGCGGCGGCGGCAGATGTGCTCGTACACGGCGAGGGGGGAGGAAAAGTCCTCCGCGCCGTAGCGCGCGGAAAGCAGCGCGGGATAGCGGACGATGAGCTCGCGCAGCAGCTCGAGGGCGACGTCGTCCATGTCGAGGATGTCATCGTTGATGCTGCCGATGTAGGCGAGGTGCCGCGCGAGAAGCTGGTCGTCGAAGGCGGGGGGCATGGTGCCGGGGGTGTCGAGCAGCTCGAACCCGTCGCAGCGGATCCACTGCTTGCCGCGCGTGACGCCCGCCTTGTCGCCGGTGACGGCGCGCTTTGCACCGCTGAGCGCGTTGATGACCGTGCTCTTGCCCGTGTTGGGGATGCCCGCGACCATCAGGCGGGGCGGGCGGGAGACCCCTTTTGCGGCGTCGCGCGCGAGCTTTTCGTGCAGCAGTTTGGGGATGCGCGCGGCGATCTGCCGCGCGGCGGAAGCGCCCGTCGCGGTGCAGCAGACGTTCATCTCCCCCGCGCCCTCCATGCGCGCGGAAAAGGCGGCCGTCTTGCCCTCGTCGGCGAGGTCCGCCTTGTTGAGGATATACAGAACCGGCCTGCCGGCAAAGAGGGATTCTAAATTGCGGTTGCGGGTGGCGAGCGGCGCGCGCGCGTCTAAAATGAAGAGCACGCCGTCGACCAGCTTGACCTGCTCCTCCATCATGCGCATGGCCTTGGTCATGTGCCCGGGGAACCATTGGATGTGCTTCAAAATACCTCCCTCGGAGAATTTGTTTTAAGCTGTTAAAACAAATTCTTCCGATTTGAGGGCTCTGCCCTCTGCGGCGCGCTTTTTTAGGGCACACCATAATATGCGCGCCGCATTCACCCGCTGAGGCGCTTACGCGCAAATTGAGTGCGCTTCATCAAAATGCGATTTTGACTCGCGCGAGTATTTAATAAAAGGCAAAAGCGCCGCTGCTATTCTTTTGAAAAAACAAAAGCAAATTCTTTTTTGAGCGCTGTCGCGCAAATTGAGTTGCGCTGCGCAAAGGCGTGGCTTTGCTTGCGCGAATATTTTAATTAAAATAATTGAAAAAGCGGAAATCGCAATTTTCGTTTTTTCACAAAAAGCGGCAACGCCGCGCTAAAAACATATTATAAAAACCCTTGAAAAAGGCGAAATCGCAATTTTGCCTTTTTCCCCTCACAGCGCATGGGCGCTGCACGGGAAGAGGGTGAAGCTGCACGATTTATTAAAAGAGTGCCCCTAAAATATCGTGCAGCGAGGGAGAAAACGCCGCCACGCGCAGCGTGCGGTGGGGTCTCCCTCAAAATCACGAAAAATAATTTCGTCAGCTCGAAATTATTTTTGTGAGCCAAGCATATCCGGCCTCTTCTCCCTTGTGATCTTTTCCGACTGTTCCCGCCGCCATTTGTCGATGGCGGCGTGGTTGCCGCTGCGCAAAACTTCGGGCACGGCAAGCCCGCGGTACTCGACCGGCCGGGTATATTGCGGGTATTCTAACCTGTTCTCGGAAAAGCTCTCCTGCACGAGGGAGGAGGTGTTGATGACCCCCTCGACGTACCGCGCGACGCAGTCGGTGACGACCATGGCGGGCAGCTCGCCGCCGGTGAGCACATAGTCGCCGATGCTGATCTCCTCGTCGATGAACAGGTCGATGGCGCGCTGGTCCACCCCCTCGTAGTGGCCGCACAGCAGGATGATGTGCTCGTATTGCAGCAGCTCGAACACCTTTTGCTGGCGAAAGGTCTCCCCCTTGGGAGACATATAGATGCGCCGCGCCTCGTGCGCGGGGTCGAGCGCCTCGATGGCAGAGCCGATGGGCTGGGCCGTCATCACCATGCCCGCGCCGCCGCCGAAGGGGTAGTCGTCGCACTTTAAGTGCTTGTCCTCGGTATAGTCGCGGATGTTGACGACGTTGATGCGCAGCTTGTTCTCCTTTTGCGCGCGGCCGAGAATGCTCGCCTGCATGGGCGCGAACATTTCGGGGAAGAGCGTCAAAATGTCGATCTTCATGCCTTGCCCTGCTCCACCATGACTTCTCCCAGCCGCTTTTTGCTGACGGTGATGCGGCCGCCCTCGACGTCGACTTCGGTGACGACGCCGTCCGCCGCGGGGAACATATATTCTTTGTCGCCGCTGCGCAGGACGTAGATGTCGGTATGGGCGGGAAGCACGTCGGCGATGACGCCGAGCTCTTCACCCTCCTCCGAACAAACGGTGCAGCCGACGATGTCGACGATGTAGTACCGCCCCTCTTCGAGGGCGGGGAGGTCTTGCCGGGCGGCGAGCACCTCCTTCCCTCGCAGAAGTTCGGCGGCGTTCCTGTCCGCCACCCCCGAAAGGGCGAGGTAAGCTGCCTGCGCGTCTGTGCGGCAGGAAAGGACCTTATACTCCGCCCCGCCGATGTAGACGCGGCGCAGCGCGCGGAAGGCGGCGGCGTCGTCGAGCAGCGGCCGCACTTTGACCTCGCCGCGGATGCCCTGCGGCTTTGTAACTTCGCCGATGACGATGGTTTCGCGCAAAATTTCCTCCTCGGAAGCAAGCGGGGGAAGCGCCGACAGGCGGCCTTCCCCCGCAGACGGGCGCGGGCGCTTATTCGGCGTCTTTACCCTTTTCCTTGATCTCGATGTTGTATTTTTTGCCTTCCTTCGCCGACGCGCAGCGGACGAGCGTGCGCAGCGCCTTGGCGATCTTGCCCTGTTTACCGATCACTTTGCCCATGTCGGACTCTTCGAGCAGCACGACGATCTCCGTCGTGTTGCCCTTTTCTTCGACGCGGTATTCGATCTGATCTTTAAACTCGGCAAACTGTTCGACGACGTACTTGACCAGCTCTAACATGTTCGGTCACCTCCGCGGGCGATTACTTCTTCTTTCTCGTCTTGGTGCGGGGCGCGGAGAGCTTGGTCGGCTTTTCGATGACGCCCTCGCTGACGAGCAGCGCCTTGACCGTTTCGGTCGGCTGCACGCCCTTGGCGAGCCAATCTTTCGCCTTGTCGGCGTCGATGACCACCTGCGCGGGCTGGCTGGTCGGGTTGTAGTGGCCGACCTTTTCGATATACTCGCCGTCGCGCGCCTTGCGGCTGTCGACGACCACGATGCGGTAGACGGGGGACTTTTTGTCGCCCATTCTCGTCAGTCTCATTTTAACTGCCATGGTTTTTTTGCTCCTTCTGTTGCAAATATCGTTTTTACCGCACGATTATAGCAAAAAGAGGCGCGCCTGTCAAGCGATTTTACTTGACAGGCGCACATTTTTTTACCGCATGAAGGGCAGTTTTTTGCCCGAGCGGATCTGCTTCATCATCAGCTTCGTCTGGTCGAACTGTTTGAGAAGCTGGTTGACCTCCTGCACGTTGGTGCCCGAGCCCGCGGCGATGCGCTTTTTGCGGGAGGAGTTGATGATCTCCGGCTTTTCGCGCTCCTTTTTGGTCATGGAGAGGATGATCGCCTTGACCCGCTCGATGCGGCGCTCGTCGAAGTCGCTCTCCTTGATCTTGAGCTTGCCCATGCCCGGCATCATGCCCATGACGGAGGAGATGCCGCCCATCTTTTTGAGCGACTCGAATTGGTCGAGGTAGTCCTCGAGGGTGAAGGAGGCCTCGCGCAGCTTTTTTTCCATCTTTTTGGCCTGCTCTTCGGTGACCGCTTCCTGCGCCTTTTCGATGAGGGAGAGCACGTCGCCCATGCCGAGGATGCGCGACGCCATGCGGTCGGGGTAGAAGGGCTCGAGGTCGGTCAGCTTTTCGCCCACGCCGATGTACTTGATGGGCTTGCCCGTGACCGCCTTGATGGAGAGGCAGGCGCCGCCGCGGGTGTCGCCGTCTAACTTGGTGAGGATGACGCCGGTGACGGAGAGGCGCTTGTTGAAGGTCTCGGCGACGTTGACGGCGTCTTGCCCGGTCATCGCGTCGACGGTGAGCAAGATCTCGTTGGGGCTCACCTCTTTTTGGATATTTTCCAGCTCCTGCATGAGCGCCTCGTCGATGTGCAGGCGGCCGGCGGTATCGATGATGACGGTGTCATAGCCCATCGAGCGGGCGTACTCGACCGCCTGCTTTGCCGTTTTGACGGGGCTTTGGGTGCCCTTTTCGAATACCTCGACGCCCGCCTTGCCGCCGACGACCTGCAGCTGGTGGATGGCGGCGGGGCGGTAGATGTCCCCCGCGACGAGCAGCGGCTTTTTGTTTTGTTTTTTGAGAAGAAGGGCGAGCTTGCCGCACAGCGTCGTCTTGCCCGCGCCCTGCAGGCCGCACATCATGACGACGGTGGGCGGCCTGTCGGCGACCTCGAGCTTGGCGTTGGTGGAGCCCATCAGCGCGATCAGCTCTTCGTTGACGATCTTGATGACCTGCTGGGCGGGGTTGAGGCTCTTTAAGATCTCCTGCCCCACCGCCTTGGCGGAGACGTCGGCGATGAACTTTTTGGCGACGAAGATGTTGACGTCCGCCTCGAGCAGGGCGACGCGCACCTCGCGCATGGCGCCCTTGATCTCCAGCTCGGTCAGGCGGCCGTGCTTGGTCAGTTTGGAAAAGATGTGGTTGAGTCTCTCGGAGAGAGAGGAAAAGAGAGCCATGGCGGTTTCTCCTTATTGTTTGATTTTGCTTTCGGCGGCGGCTTCGTCCGCCCCGCCGCGCGCGGTGACGACGCCGACGTGTTCCCCTTCCATCTGCAGGAGGGAGATGATGCCCTCGACCTCGCCGGCGATATCCGGGTGCGCCGCCCGCAGCTGTTCGAGGGCGCGCAGGACGCGCGTGAGCAGGCGCGAAATTTCTAAGTCCGACTCGCGGGCGATGGCGACGTGGTGCAGCTTTTGCTCGTACCCGTCGAGCAGGGCGCGGCTCTTAGCGAGGGTGTCGGACACGCTCTGCTTGGAGGTGCCCTGCTGCTCGGCGATCTCGGTCAGCGAGAGGTCGCACATATAGTACAGCTCGCACACTTCGCGCCGGTGCGGGGTGAGCAGCGGGCCGTAGGCGTCCAACAGTCGCAGATACTCGATGTTTTTTTCGTCAGAGCGCATCAGACTATGCCCTCGGTGAATTCTTCGGCGTCGAAGGGCTGCAAGTCCTCCATCTTTTCGCCGGTGCCGACGAAGAGGACGGGGATGTGCAGCTCGCCGCACAGCGACACGACGAAGCCGCCCTTGGCGGTGCCGTCTAACTTGGTGAGCACGATGCCGTCGAGGTCGACCGTCTCGTCGAACAGCCGCGCCTGCGAGAGGGCGTTTTGCCCGGTCGTGGCGTCCAGCACGAGCAGCTTGTAGAAGTGCGCCTCGGGGTACTCGCGCGCGACGACGCGGTCCATCTTTTGCAGCTCGGCCATCAGGTTGGCCTTGACGTGCAGGCGGCCGGCGGTGTCGACGATGACGACGTCCGTCTTTTTGGCCTTGGCGGAGGACACGGCGTCGAACACGACGGCGGAGGGGTCGCTCCCCTCCTCGTGCTTGACGATGCGCACCTTTGCCCGCTCTGCCCATACGGTGAGCTGGTCTGCCGCCGCCGCGCGGAAGGTGTCTGCCGCGGCGAGGGTGACGCTCTTCTTTTCTCGCACGAAGTAGTTGGCGAGCTTGCCGATGGTCGTCGTCTTGCCCACGCCGTTGACGCCGACCAGCATGAACACGGCGGGGTACTCGATCTCGGGCACCTCGGCCTCGTTCAAAATATCCTCGATGACGTCTTTTAAGAGGTCGACGACGTACTCCTTATCTTTGAGTTTTTCGCGCTTCGCCTCCTCGCGGATCTGCCCGACGATCTCCTCCGCCGTGGTGACGGAGATATCTGCGGAGATGAGGATCTCCTCCAGCTCGTCGTAGAAGTCGTCGCCGATGCCGCGCGAAAACAGGGCGGACAGCTTGGCGGAAATGTTGTCGCGCGTCTTTTTGAGCGCGCCGATGATCTTGCCGAAAAAGCCCATACTTCCCTCCTTCCTTATTTTATATTTGAACTTGTAACTGCTTGCATTTGTAACTGCTTCGCCGAAGGCAACGCCCTGCGAAAAATAACATTTTGAACCCCATGAAAAAGGCAAAATCACACTTTTGCCTTTTCCCCCAATTTGCCGAAGGGCTCACGGATGGGGTGAAAGCGGCGCGCGCTCTGAATAGTGTGCACTGAAACAGCGCGCCGCTGAGGGGAAAGCCGTTCGGGTTTCCCCTCAAATCACGAAAATTTCTTTTGTCAGCTCAAAAGAAATTTTGTGAACGCCAAAGCTATCCATTCCCCTTTCTTTTTCTGTTCAAGCAAAGAAAGCCCCTGCGCGCGGTAGGCCTCGATGACCTGCTCGAGCTTGGGCTCGATGATGCCGCTGAGGATGAGGGTGCCCCCTTCCTTCAAATTTTTGGGGATGCTGCCCGCGAGGCGGCAGAGGATGTCTGCCGTGATGTTTGCCGTCATCACCTCGCCGCGGATGTCTGCGCCCTCCAAGAGGTCTGAAAGGGCGACTTTGACGCTGCCTTCCACCCCGTTGAGGGCGGCGTTGTGCTCGGCGCTGCGCACGGCGACGTAGTCGATATCCGTCAGATAGGCAAAGCGCGCGCCCAGCTTGACGGCGGCGATGCCGAGGATGCCGCTGCCGCAGCCGACGTCGACGACGGTGTCGCCGGGGTGCAGGTATTTTTGCAGAAATTCGAGGCACATGGACGTCGTTTCGTGCTCGCCGGTGCCGAAGGCCATGTTCGAATCGAGGGAGACGACCACCTCGCCGGGCTGCGGGGCGTAGCCGATCCACTCGGGGCAGACGACGACGCGGCTGCCGATGTGCAGGGGACGGAAGTGCTTTTTCCACACGTCGATCCAATCGTCCCCCTCGATCTCGCGGCGGCCCGTTTCAAAGGTGCCGAAGTCGATATAGCCCGCGCCCCGCTCGCGCAGGGCGTCAAGCTCGGCGCGGATGCTCGCAATTTCTGCATCGGCGATGTCGACGGGCAGATAGCACTTGACGAGCACGTCGCTCGGCTGCGCGGTCAGCTCTTCGTCGATATAGTCCCAAAAGGTGCGCTTGTCGCGCTGCAGGGCGATGACGTCGTTGACGTCGCACACGGTGACGCCGTAGTTGGTGTGGTCCCACAGCACGTCGGCGACGAGCTCGCTGCCCTCGCCGGTGGTGTGGACGGTCAGTTCGATAAATTTCATCGCGTTTCTCCTTTGTCTGCTCCGCCCGCGCTCTCGGCGGGCGGGGCGGGCGGCGTTTGGGAGGAACCCTTTTGGGCGGGCGGAGCGATTTGCCCTTCTTTTTCCGCCTGCTTTTCCTCCCCCTCTTTTGCCGCCTCCTCTTTTGCGGCCTCCTCCGCCTGCTTTGCGGCGGCTTCGGCGGCGTTCTTTTCTGCCAGCTCGCGCGCCATGCGGCGGAACTGCCGCTCGGTGAGGATGACCTTGTTTTCAAACCAATTCGGCTTCTTTTTCATGCCGATGTAGGCAAAGACGCACACCACGAGGCAGCCGACGACGTTGACGAGCATATCCTCCATCGAGTCGCGCAGGCCGTTGCCGTAGGGAATATTGTGCGCCGTTCCCGCGACCACTTCGCCGTCGACGACGATTTGCGCGCCCTGGATGATGCTGTCTTGCCAGCGCTGCATGTTGGCGCCGATCAGGCGGTCGACGCCGAACTCGATGAGTTCCCACACATATTCGACGGCGAGGGCGAAGCAGAAGGTGAAGAGGACGATGAAGAAGGGGGAGAGCTTGACGTGCCCGTCGCTCGAGTGGTTCATCAGCCAGACGACGGAGAAGGAGAGCAGCGCGAAGATGACGCCGCCCGTCGTGTGGAGGATCTTGTCGTAGAGGAAGATGTGGTCGTAGGCGCGGAAGATCTCGCCCAGCACGAAGTGCGCGAATGTGAACACATACAGCGTGATGGTGATGAAGTTGGGGATGTAGCAGCGGAACTTGCGCGCGATGAGGGGCGGGATGTTGAAGATGATGATGGCCGCCGCGCACTGGAAGATGTGGTTGACGGTGACGTCTAAACCGTGCTCGTCGGAGGTGAAGTATAAGATGAGGGAGGCCACCGCCGTGAGCAGGGTGAGCGCCTGCAGGACAAAGTTGATGATGAGGGCGCGCCGCCCGCGGCGGCGCATGTCGGCGAGGACTTCTTCTTCCGTCGCCGGAGCCGGTTTGTTTTTGTTCATTCCCTTCCCGTTTCTCCCGCCCGCGCGGGGCGGAGAGGCTTTTTGTACTATTGTACCCGTTTTTTGCCCGCCCGTCAATTATTTGCCGCAAATGGGCGCGGTTTTTCTGCCGCTGCGGGCGCATTTTCGGGCAAAAGCGCCCGCAGGGGCGCTGCGGGCGCTTAAAACGGAAGGGCTCGCTATGCGCCGGGCTCGCCGGACGCTGCAAAGCGGAAGAGCTCGCTATGCGCCGGGCTCGCCGGACGCTGCAAAGCGGAAGAGCTCGCTATGCAACGGGCTCGCCGGACGCGGCGGGGTTTTCCGTGTTATCGGGGTCGGGGCGCTGCAAGATGGCGCGCACGGGGGCGTAGCTGTCCTGCCGCAGGCGGACGCGCACGCTCGGGCGGCCCGCTTCGCGGCGGACGAGGTATGCCTCGCTGCGCACACCCTCTTTGGCGGCGCGGATGGTGGCCGCCGCCCCCGCCCGCACCTCGGGCGGGGGCGGCGGGATGCGGGCGGTGACCTCGCTCTCGATGGCGTAGGTGACGGCGCTCTCCCGCCCGTACACCTGCACGGTGAGCGCGCCGCCTTCGGCGCGGGCGAGGATGTAGGCGGGGGCGCGGGAAGTATTCTTCACTTTCAAGTCGCAGCTGCTGCCGCTGACCATCGCGTCGCGCGAGGGGGGCACGTAGCCGACGGCGAGGCTGTGCGGGTGGACCTCGGCGACGGAAAGCCCCGCGAGCAGGGCGGCGTTGTAAAGGGTGGTGCTGACCTGGCACACGCCGCCGCCCACCCCCTCGGCAAACTCGCCGCGCACGATGACGGGCGCTGCGCGGTAGCCGTTTTGCGCGGTGCGCGCGCCCGCGCGCGCGTTGAAGGAGAGCACCTCGCCCGCCGCCAGCACGCAGCCGTTCAGCCGCGACGCCGCCAGCGCGATGTTGTGGGCGCGGCTGCCGCCATCCGCGTAGTACGTCGTAAAGGAAGCGAGCAGCGCAGCCCCCTTTTTGACTTCCGCGAGGGTGCGGCGGGGCGAAAGGGGCAGCAGCGGGGCCTCCGCCTCGCGCGCGCCGCGCGCGAGGGCGTCCTCCACCGCCGCCCGCAATGCCGCGCCGTCGATATACTGCCCCGCCCGCTCTGCCGTGAAGCGAAAGGGCTCGCGCGCGGACGGGCAAAAGGCGGCGGATGCGTCCGCGGGGCGGCGGTACGCCCCCGCGCAGATGCCCGCGAGCGCCCCTTCTTCGCCCGCGAGGCAAAGCCGCACGGCGAGCGGTATATCGCCCCCGCCCAGCGCCCGCAGGAGGGCGGCGGCGACGTCTGCCTTCCAATACACCTGCGGCGGGCGGAACACGTACGCCCGCTCCCCCGCGCGCACGGTCAGCGCGTAGCCGACAAGCCGCGCGTCCAGCGCCGCCGCCACGGCGGCGGCGCCCTGCGCGAGCGTCATGCCGCCCACGTCTACCCCGCCCACGCACGCCCCCTGCGGCAGCCGCGCGCGCGAACAAGCCGCCGCGCACGGCGCGGCCTCGGCAAAATTCACATCAAAACCCGCAAAACGCGGCGCGCCCAAGCGCGGCGCGGGGCGCGGGGACACATCAAAACCCGCAAAATTCGACCCGCCGCCCGCAAAATTCACATCAAAACCCGCAAAATTCGACCCGCCGCCCGCAAAATTCACATCAAAACGCGCAAATTCCGCCGCCATTTCCGCGCCCGCCCGCGCGCGGGCGGGCGACGCCGCGCAGGCAAAAGCCTGCGCGGCAAAGCTCATACACAAAATGGCCGCCGCTGCCAAAATTGCGGCGAGTTTTCGACAAATTGCGCCCATTTGCACACCCCTTCGACAGCAGTATGCCCGCCGCCGCCCCCCTTTATGCCGACGGGCGGGCAAGGCGCAAAAAAAGCCCGCGTCGGGGCGGGCAAACTTTTCCACAGCCGCAGAAGGGCGCGGGCGGCGATCGTTTTGGGTACGGGAAGAAAGCCCGCCCGCGGGCGAGCGCTTCAACTTTCCTTTTTTTTGCGGGGGGCGGGGCGGCAGATCTTGCCGCCGGAGATGCGGATCTTGCGCACCTCTCTGCCGAAGAGCACCTTTTCGGTATGGGTGCAGGTGAGGATGGCCTGCACGCCGTCCAGCTCGGCGAGCAGCTTGCGGCGGCGGGCGAGGTCGAGCTCGCTCATCACGTCGTCGAGGATGAGCACGGGCGGCTCGCCCGAGAGGCGGCGGAAAATTTCCACCTCCGCCAGCTTGATGGCGAGCGCGGCGGTGCGCATCTGCCCCTGCGAGCCGTACACGCGCGCCTCCTTGCCGCCGATGGCGATCTTCAAATCGTCGCGGTGGGGGCCGGAGGCGGTGAAGCCGAGGCGGACGTCGCGCTCGTAGTTTTCGGAAAACTCGCGCAGCAGCGCCTGCTCGATCTCCCCTTCCTCCCCCGCGTACTTGCGCTCGGAGGAGATGGACAGCTGCTCTGCCCCGTCGGTCAGGCGGGCGTGCCGCTCGGCGGCGAGCGGCGAGAGCATGGCGATGTACTCGCCGCGACGGCGGACGATCTCGGCGGCGTAGCGGCACAGCTGCGCGTCCCACACGGGGAGCGTTTCAAACACGAGGGAGAGGTCGCGGCTTTTGAGCAGCGCGTTGCGCTGCTCGAGGATCTTGTTGTAGCGCACGAGGGCGGTGTAGTAGCTGCGCGACATCTGCGAGAGGGAGACGTTGAGAAAGCGGCGGCGCTCCTCCGGGCCGTCTTGCACGATGCGCAGCTCGCTCGGGCTGAAGAAGACGCCGTCGATGTTGCCGAGCAGGTCTGCGTTGCGCGCGATCTTGCTGCCGTTGATGCGCACCTCGCGGCGGCTTTCAAAGATGTCTGCCTCGATGCGCACGCTGCCGAAGCGGGTATCGGCAAGGGCGGCGATGTGCGCGCTCTCCTGCCCGGCGCGGATCATCTGCCTGTCTTTGCGGGCGCGCGGCGAGGTGCCCGTGCAAAGGTAAAACACCGCCTCGGCGCAGTTGGTCTTGCCCTGCGCGTTGCGGCCGTACAGCACGTTGAGGCCGCCGTCGAAGGTGAAGGTCTCGTCCTCGTAATTTCTGAAATTTTTGAGTGTCAGCGTCCGTATCCGCATCTCTACACCGCAAAAGCAAACATTTTCCGCCCGAATTTACGGCGTTTTAGCTTGTTTTTCCCGCCGTTTTATATTATAATAATGGGGCATTCTCGTTCGGGCGGGGCGGCTGCCGCGCCGCTTGCCCGCTTCTTTATTATACCATATTTTACGCAAAAAGACAAAGTGTTGGAGGTGTATATGTCCGAAAACAATCCGTATTCGATCTTGTGGCGGCAGATCCGCGAGACGCTGCAGGCGAGCCTTTCGCCCATAACCTACAACACCTATATCTCCAAGCTGGTGCCGGTGGACGTGGAGGACACCAAGATCGTACTGCGGACGGACACCGAATTTTTTGCCAACTTTATCGGCAAAAACCTGACCGAAAAGATGAAGGAGGCCTTTAAAAAGGCGGGCACGGGCATCACAGACTTCGAGCTGGTGGTGGACGGCAGCGACGACGTCATCTTTTCGAGCATCGACGACGAGGCGGACGAGGACTTTGCGGCGGCGAGCGTGGACCCGCGCTTTACCTTCGAGTCGTTCGTGGCGGGCAAGAGCAACGAGTTCGTGTTTGCGGCGGCAAAGGCCGTCGCCAAGGCGCCCGGCTCTGGCTTTAACCCCCTCTACATCTACGGCGCGTCCGGCCTCGGGAAGACGCACCTGCTGCAGGCGATCGCCAACTACATCGCCGTGCACAAGCCCTCGCTGCGGGTGCTGTACACCACCTGCGAAAAGTTCATCAACGAGCTGATCGACTCCATCTACCTCAATAAGGGCAACAACCGCGACCGCCAGGCGCGATTCCGCAACCGCTACCGCAGCGTAGACGTGCTGCTCATCGACGACGTGCAGTTCCTCGCCAAAAAGCAGGCGGTGCAGGAGGAGCTGTTCCACACCTTCAACGCGCTGCAGGCGGACAACAAGCAGGTGGTGCTGACCTCCGACGTGCCGCCCAAGGAGATCGCGACGCTCGAAGAGCGGCTGCGCACCCGCTTTGAAGGGGGCCTGATCGCCGACATCCAGCCGCCCGACGCCGAGACCAAGATCGCCATCTTAAAACAAAAGGCGTACGAGCGCAAGGCGGTGCTGCCGCCCGACGTGCTCGAATTTTTGGCGCGCGACTCGGGCACCGACGTGCGCACCCTCGAGGGGCGGCTGACAAAGGTCATCTTCGCGAGCAAGCTGCACGAAAAGCCGATCACCCTCGAACTTGCGGCGACGGCGCTCAACGAGGCGGTCAGCGAGGAGCACGAGGCGATCACGGCGGACAAGATCATCGCGTCGGTATGTTCCTTTTATAAATTGGAAAAGGACAAGCTGCTGGGCAAGAGCAAAAAGAAGGAGCTCGTGCAGCCGCGGCAGATCTGCGCCTACCTCATGTGCGAGATCCTCAACATCCCGCTCGTATCCATCGGCGAGGCGCTGGGCGGGCGCGACCACACGACCGTCATCCACTCGCGCGAGAAGGTGGCGAACCTCGTGAAGATCAACGACCACTTCGCCAAAGAGGTGGAAGATATCCGCAACATCATCCTCAAACAGTGACCGCGCGGCTGCGCGGCGGGCGGAAGGCATTGTGCGCGGCGGGCGGAAGGCATTGTGCGCGGCGCAGTGCCTTCCCTTTTTTAGAAGAAGGAAACGATATGGACGTGACCAACAGATTTACGACAGACGGATACGGCGCCGTGGTGGTGGGCGCGGGGCACGCGGGCTGCGAGGCGGCGCTCGCCCTCGCGCGGACGGGCATTGAGACGCTGCTGCTCTCTTTGAACCTCGACAGCATCGCCTTTATGGCGTGCAACCCCTCGGTGGGCGGCACGGCGAAGGGGCACCTCGTGCGCGAGATCGACGCGCTGGGCGGCGAGATGGGCGTCAACGCCGACAAGACGGCGCTGCAAATGCGCATGCTCAACGCGGGCAAGGGCGCGGCGGTGCAGAGTTTGCGCTCGCAGGCGGACAAGCACGCCTACCACGCGCAGATGAAGCACACGCTGGAAAACACGCCGCACCTGACCATCCGCCAGAGCGAGGCGGCAGAAGTTTTGACCGAAAACGGGAAGGTGTGCGGCGTGCGCACCACCTACGGGGAGGTCATCTCCGCGCGGGCGGCAGTGCTGGCGACGGGCGTGTACCTCAACGGCGCGGTCATCGCGGGCGAATTCCGCCAGAGCTCCGGGCCAAACGGATTCGCCCCCGCGACCGAGCTGACCAAAAACCTGATCGACCTCGGCTTCACCGTGCGGCGGTTCAAGACGGGCACCCCCGCGCGCATCGACGGGCGCACCATCGACTATACCAAGTGCGAGATGCAGGAGGGCGACCCGACGGTGTATCCCTTCTCCTACCTCTCCGACGGGGTGCCGCAAAAGCAGACCCCCTGCTATTTGACGTACACGAACGAGCGCACGCACGCCGTCATCCGCACCAATCTGCACCGTTCCCCCCTGTTTTCGGGCATGATCAAGGGCACCGGCCCCCGCTACTGCCCCTCCATCGAGGACAAGGTGGTGCGATTTGCAGACAAGGAGCGGCACCAGATCTTCCTCGAACCGGAATGCGCGGGCTCGAACGAGGTGTACGTGCAGGGGATGAGCTCATCTCTCCCCCACGACGTGCAGCGGGAGATGTACCGCACGGTGCCCGGGCTGGAGCACGCGCGCATCATGCGCTACGCCTACGCCATCGAGTACGACTGCATCGACACCCTCGACGTGCAGCCCACCCTCGAAAGTAAGATCGTGGAAGGGCTGTACACGGCCGGGCAGATCAACGGCACCAGCGGCTACGAGGAGGCGGCCGCGCAGGGGCTGGTGGCGGGGCTGAACGCGTCGCTCAAGCTGCGCGGCAGAGAACCGCTCGTTCTGCGGCGAGACGAGGCGTACATCGGCGTGCTCATCGACGACCTCGTGACCAAGGGCACCAACGAGCCCTACCGCATGATGACCTCGCGCGCGGAGTACCGCATCTGCCTGCGGCAGGACAACGCCGACCTGCGCCTGACCGAGCGCGGCTATGCGGCGGGGCTTGTGACCGAGGAGCGGTATGCCCGCTTTTTGCGCCGCAAGGAGGCGGTCGGGCGCGTCGCCGCCGCGCTGGAGGGGCGGGTGCCGCCCGCGCGCTGCGCGGCGTTTTTGCAGGCGCACGGCTTCCCCGCGCCGCAGGGGGGCGTTTCCTACGCGGATATGCTGCGCCGCGGCATCCCCGCCGCCGACATCGAGGCGGAGTTCGGCATCTTGCAGGGGGAGCGCGCGGCGGACAAGGAGACGGCGATCATCGACGTGCAGTACGCCGGCTACCTGCGCCGCAGCCTCGAACAGATCGAAAAGGCAAAGCGGCTGGAAGAAAAGCGGCTGCCGCCCGACATCGACTACGAAAAGATCGGCGGGCTGCGGCTGGAGGCGCGGCAGAAACTTGCCAAGATCCGCCCCGAAAACCTCGGCCAGGCGGGGCGCATTTCGGGCGTCAACCCCGCCGACATCGCCGTGTTGATGGTGTATATAAGCAATTCACAAAATTTCTTTTGAGCTGACAAAAGAAATTTTCGTGATTTGAGGGAGACACCGCCGCACTCGTCGTCGCACGCCTTTGCTTGCCCGCCTTTTGCTTTTAGCAAAAGGCTCGGCGTGCTCGGCGGCTCCTCCTCTTCCCAAAAAGTTCTTCGATACTTTTTGGGAGCCCTTTTAGTACGTGGCGGCGTTTTCTCCCTCGCCGCGCGATATTTTAGGGGCACACCGTTAAAAAATCGCGCGGCTTCACCCTCTTCCCAAAAGCCTTTCGGCAAATTGAGGGAAAAAGCAAAAAGCGCGGTTTTTGCTTTTTCAATTATTTTAATTAAAATAAATGCGCGAGTCAAAATCGCAATTTTGATGAGCGCACCCTGTTTGCGCGATAGCGCTCAAAAAAGAATTTACTTTTGCAAGAACGAAAGTGCAATAACGGCGCTTTCGTCTTTTTATTCAATGTTCGCGAAATTTCTTCATTTTCCAAAAATTATTTTTGTGAGCTTTTCCGCTATAATATCTTAAATTCCGCGCGCGCGGGCGTGGTATGATGGACAAAAACATGAGGCGCGGCTTTGCCGCGCACGGAGCTGCTATGATGCCAAAATTCCGCCTGCAATACGGGTACGAGACGGCGCTGTTTTACCTGGCGTTTTTCCTCGGGATGCTGTTTTTGAACTTTACCATGGACCGCTTCGAGCCCTTTTCTCTCGCGCTGCTGGCGGCGGCGCTCGCCTGCGGGCTGCCCGTGCTGCCCATGACCGGCCTGTTTGTGCTGGCTGGCGGGCTGAGCCTGCTCGAGGGCGGGTACCCATTCCTCGTCGTCGCGGTACAGGCAGTGATCGTGGGCGGGGCCTTTTTCCTGTTCGAGCGGCTGGGGCGGCCCGTCAAGGGGGAGGCGGTGCTCGTGTACTTTGCCGCCGCACTCGCCTTCCTCTTTTTATACGGGCAATTCGTGTACGGAGACTACATAAAGGCGGCGCTGGTGGCGCTGGTGCTGTTCGGGCTGTGCTTCGTGTTTTCGGGCGCGCTGCGCTGCCTGCTCTACCGCGCGGGGCGCTGCCGCCTCGCGCCCGAAGAGCTGGTGTTTTGCGGCGCGGCGGTGGCGGCGGCGGGCATCGGCATGTACAACTGCCTGGGCAGCTATGTGTACGAATCGATCGCGCTGGCGGCGCTGCTGATCAGCTGCGTGCTGCTGCGCAGCAGCAACGCGGTGCTGTGCTCGCTCGTGTTTTCGCTGCCCGTTTCGGTATGCGAGAGCGCGGCGGCGGCCGCGCCCCTTTTGACGGCGACGGCGGCGTACGTGCTGTACGCGGCGCTCGTTTTGGCGGCGCTGCGCGCCGGAAAGGTGCCCGCGGCGGCCGTACTCTTCCTCGCGGACGTGTTCATGCGCTACTTTACCGACTACTTTGTGGGCGGCGGGGGCATTGCGGCTTTTTCAGATCCCACATTCTACTTACAGATGCTCGTGCCCTTTGTGCCCTGCCTGCTGTTTGCGCTGCTGCCAGAAAAGTGGCTGCAGGCGGTGTACGCGCGCTTCCGCAAGATCGGCGAGCCGCAGCTGACCCGCGCGAGCATCAACCGCAACCGCGCGCGCGTGGGCGAGCGGCTGTTCGAGATCTCCGCCGCCTTCAAGGAGATCGAAAACGTGTTTTTGACTTTGGACGCGGACACACAGCCGCAGGAGGACGCGCAGGACTTTTTGCTGCGCACCGTGCGCGAGGAGGTGTGCGCACAATGCGAAAAGCGCAGCGAGTGCGGGCGTGAGACGGAGGAAGGGCTCGCGCGCCTCATTGCCGTCGGCTGCGCGAAGGGAACGGTCAACCTCATCGACCTGCCCGCCGCGCTGACCGCGCAGTGCCGCAACCCCTCTTCCGTGCTCTTTTCCTTGAACAAGCGGCTGGCAGACTGCCGCCGCCGCGCCGTCGGCGACGAAAACGCCGCGCAGGGGCGCAAAATGTTCGCCGAGCAGGCGCGCGGGCTGGCGGAGATGCTCAAGTCGCTCGCGCTGCAGCAGAGCGCGCCCGTCGGCATCCAGGCGGAGGCGGAGCGCAAGCTCAAGCTCGCCCTATCGCGGGCGGGGGTGCTGTGCGAGGAGGCGCTCATCTGCGGCAGCGAGCCGGACGTGTACCTGACGACCGCCTCCAACATATCGGGCGAGCGGCTGCGCGCCATCGCCGAGGGAGCGCTCGGCTTCCGCACGGCCATCGCCGCCAAGCACGCGCAGGCGGCGGGCAAGACGTGCTGGCTGCTGCGCCGCCTGCCCCGCTACGACGCCGCATTCGGCATCGCCAGCGCGACCAAGGCGGGGGAGGCCGCCTGCGGGGACACCTGCTCGGTCATCCGCATCGACGAACGCACCTTTTTGTGCGCCCTCGCCGACGGGATGGGCAGCGGCGAGTATGCGCGGCGCATCTCCGACTGCGCCCTCTCCCTGCTCGAGAGCTTTTACCGCGCGGGCATGGCGGGGGAGACGGTGCTGTCCACCGTCAACCGCCTGCTCTCCTTCAACCGCGAGGAGAGCTTCGCCTGCATGGACATGGCTACGGTCAACCTCGACAGCGGCCGCGCGGACATCGTGAAGATCGGCTCTCCCCTCACCTTTCTGCTGTCCGAGCAGAGCGTCGAGATCCTCGAGGGAGATTCGCTCCCCCTCGGCCTGCTCGACGGGATACACCCCACCGCCCTCGAGCGCACCCTCGAAAACGGCAGCGTGCTGCTGTTCATCAGCGACGGCGTGACGGCGGCCTTCGGCTCGAGCACGGACATCGCCGACTACCTGATGCTGCGCCGCACCGAAAACCCGCAGGCGCTGGCAGACGACCTGATCGCCGAGGCGCTCGCCCGCACGGGCGGCGCCCCGCCCGACGACATGACCGCCGTCGCCGTGCGGCTGTTCGAGCAATAAGTTTTTTTGATTTTGAATTTTTCCGCCGGGGCGGCGCGCTTTGCGCGCCGCCCCCTCTCCTTTTGCTCCCTTTTTGCCCCGCCGCGCCTTGCGCGCGCCGCCCGCGCGCATACGGGGCGAAAAGATGCACAAACTTGCAGCGTGAACGACTTTGAAAACGCGAAACGCGGCAGGGGCGGCTGCCATGCCGACCCGAACAGTAGCGAGCAGGGCGCAAACGCGCCTTCTTCCAAACAAAATAATTTTGGCGCGGACCTCGCCGAAAACGTGCGCGCGCTGAAAGAGCTGCTGCCCGCCGAGGACATCCTCGTGTACGAGTTTGCCGCGGGCGACGGCACCGCCTGCGCCGCCGTGTATGCGGACGGCATCACCGACAAGCAGCTGCTCGGCGAGCTCGCCGCGCGGCCGCTGGCCGAGGGGGATGCGCCCGAGACGCTTGAAGCGTGCCGCAAGAGGATGCTATTCCCCGAGGTGAAGGAGGCGGAGGACGTCGCCGGCGCGGCGGAGGAAATTTTGGCGGGCAACCCCGCGCTGCTCATCGACGGCATGCGCGGGGCGCTGGTGCTGGGGACGAAGAAGGTATCCCTGCGCGCCGTGGCGGAGCCGCAGACGGCCATCGCCATCAAGGGCCCGCGCGAGGGGTTCATCGAGGACGTCAAGACCAACATGGGGCTCATTCGCCGCCGCCTCAAGACGCCCGCCCTGCGCTTTGTGACGCTGACGGTGGGCAGGTACAGCAAGACGAGCGTCGCGCTCGCCTACCTTAGCGGCGTTGCGAGCGAGGCGCGGGTCAAGGAGATCGAGGCGCGGCTCGCCGCGGCGGACATCGACGGCGTGCCCGACTCGTCGTACATCGCGCGCATTTTGGCGCGGCGGCCGCACTCGCTGTTCAAGCAGGCGGGCACGACGGAGAAGCCGGACATTTTGTGTGCGAAGATGCTGGAGGGGCGCATCGCCGTGCTCGCGGACGGCTCGCCCATCGCGCTGACGCTGCCCTATATGCTGGCGGAGGACTTCCAGAGCGCGCAAGACTACTTTGTATCCCCCTACCGCGCGACGGTCAGCCGCGTTTTGCGGCTGCTGGCGGTGCTCGCCTCCCTGCTGCTGCCCGCGCTGTACGTGGCGGCGCAGCTGTTCCGCCTGCGGCTGATCCCCTTCGGGCTGCTGCTCATCGTGTCCGGCGGCATCCGCGCCATCCCCCTCTCGCCGGGGCTGGAGATGTTCTTTCTGCTCGCCGTACTCGAAGTGCTCGTCGAAGCGAGCGTGCGCATGCCCAAATACGTCGCGCTCGCACTCTCCGTCATCGGCGCGCTCGTCCTCGGCGATACCGCCGTCAAGGCGGGGCTGGTCTCTTCCCCCGCCATCATCATCGTCGCCATCGCGGGCATCTCGGCGTACACCGTGCCCGACCTGACGGGCACCCTCTCCCTCGTGCGCATCCTGTTTGTGGTGGCGGCGGGGAGCATCGGGCCGTACGGGGTGGTGCTGCTCGCCGCGCTGCTGCTGTGGTACCTTGTTTCGGCGGACAGCTACGGCGTGCCGCTGCTCGCCCCCTTTGCGCCGCTCGTCTCCCACGACCTGCGCGACGCGCTCATCAAGGCGGACCTCTCCTCCCTCGCCGAGCGGCCGCGCACGCTGCGCGGCAAAAACAGGCGGCGGCTGCGGCTGTGCGCGGGCGGCTCGCTCCCGCCGCGGCAGGGGGAACAGGGAGAAGGTTCTCCGCGGCGGCCAGCGGAAGAAGAAGGCGCGCCCACGCCGCAGAAAACTGCGGGGCGCAAAGAGGCGGGCGGCGAAAAGGGCGGCGCGGGGGCGGGGGAACCTTCTTCTCCCCAAACAGACAAAAAGAACGAGGAGGCGCGGGATGGATAAAGTGTATGTGCGGCAGGTGTGCTTTTTGCTGGCAGCGGTGCTGCCGGTGGCACGGCTGATCGTGTACCCGGCGACGCTCGCCTACCGCGCGGGCAACGACCTGCTGCTGCCCGCGGCGGCGAGCCTGGTATGCGAGGGTGCGGCGGTGCTGCTGGCGGCGTGGATCTCGCGGCGGAGCGGACGCACGCTGTTCGAGCTGGTACAGCTGCGGCTGGGGAAGGGCGCGGCGAAGGTGCTGTCCTTTCTGCTCGCCCTGTTTTTTGCGCTGGCGGCGGTGCTGCCGCTGCTCGAGCAGCGCGGCTTCGTGTTGCAGATCCTCTACGAGAACGTGCCCTCCTTCCTCTCCTTTACGCCGCTGTTTGCGGTGCTGCTGTTTGCGGCGGCGCAGGGGCTGCGCTCGCTGGGGCGGATGGCCGACCTCGCCATGCCCGTGTTCGCCGTCTGCTTTACCGCCCTGCTGCTGTTGGGGCTGCCGGGCGCGGACTTTGCGGCGCTGCTGCCCGTGGGCGGGCACGGGGCGGGCACGCTCGCGCGCGCAGCGCTGCACTCTCTGCCATGGTATACCGCCGCCCCCGGCGTGCTGTGCCTGTGCGGGCACTTCCGCTGCGAAAAGGGGGATATGAAGAAGGTGCTGCTCGCCTACGCCGTCGGCGGGGCGGCGACGCTGCTCTTCCTCGCGCTCTTCTACGCGGTGTTTGCGGACATCGCCCTGCTGCAGCAGAACGCGGTGGCGCACCTCTCCAAGTACGCGACGGCGCTCACCCCGCTGGGGCGGGTGGACCTGCTGTTCGTCATCGCGCTCACCCTCGTGATGGTCGTGGCGGCGGCGCTGCCCGTGCGGCTGTGCGCGCTGTGCCTGCAAGAGACGTTCGGCGGGCCGCCCGCCCTGCACGCGGGCATCGTGTGCGCGCTGCTGCTGGGGCTGACCGTGCTGCTAAACCCCGCCTTCCGCGAGGCGCAGGCACTTTTGACGGAGAAGCTTTGGCCGGTGTTCGCGCTGTTCGGCTACGCCCTGCCCCTGCTGTGCGCGCTGTTTTTATGGGACAAGAAGGGCCGCGGCCTGCCCGCTCCGCCGCGCGGAGCGGGCGCGGGGCGGCAGCTTGCGCGCGCGAAGCAAAGGCCCGCCCGCGTGCGGCTTGGGAAAGGCGGGAGGTGACGGGGTGCGCAAACTTTCTTCTAAACTCTTATTGCTGGCGGCGGGGGCGCTGCTGCTGTTGTTTTTGACAAACAACTTCGGGCTGATCGACATCCAAAAGACGGCCATCGTGACGGCGATCGGCATCGACGCGGGCGAGGGGGGCACCTTTGACGTGACCGCGCAGATCGCCATCCCCGACGCGGGCGGCGCCAACACGGCGAGCAACGTTGCGGTGCCCGCCGCCGAAACGGTGGGCGAGGCGATCGCCGAGCTCAACCGCAAGACGGGGTGGTTCCCCACCCTCGTACATTGCAGCCTCATTTTGCTGGGCGAGCGGGTGGCGGAGGAGGACGTGTTCCGCGCCCTCGACTACTTTTTGCGCAGCGAGTATGTGGAGGACTCGTGCCTGGTGGCGCTGTGCGCGGACACCGCCGCCGCGGCGCTGGGCGCGGGCTCGCCCATCGGCGAGCTGGCCTCCGCCGCCATCGCCAAGGTGCTGTCCGCCGAGGCGCAAAAGACGGGGCTGGTGTCCGTGACCAACCTGCGCGACTTTGCCAAAGGATACTTTGCCGAGGGGCAGAGCGGCTTTTTGCCCACCCTGCGCGCCCAGCCGCGCGCACAAAGCGAGGGCGGCGCGGGCGGCTCATCCGGCAGCTCTTCGGGCGGTTCTTCCGAGGGCGGTTCGGGGGGCTCTTCGGGCGGTTCTTCTGAAGGCGGTTCGGGGGGCTCTTCGGGTGGTTCTTCCGAGGGCGGTTCGGGAGGCGGCGGCGGCAGCGGCGGGCAAAGTTCTGCCGGGGGCGGGCAAAAATCGGACGTGTTCGACGCCGCGGAGACGGCGCTCTTCTTCCGAGGGAGGCGCACGGCGGCGCTGAGCGCCGACGAGACGCTCGCCTACAACCTCGCCGTGTCCGGCACCGACATGGCCTTCGGCGACGTGACGGTGTTTGAGGAGGGCGCCGAGGTGCACTACCAGCTGAAGATGAACATCGGCAAAAAGAAGCGCCGCCTGCGGCTGGAGGGCGGGGTGCCCGTGCTGACCTTTACCATCCGCGCGCAGGCGCAGGCGGTGGACGCCGACCGCGCGGGCAGCCGCCTCGAGATCGCGCAGACGGCCATCGTACCCGACCATGTGCTGCGCGCCGCCGAGCAAAAGTTCGAGCGCGAGCTGCGCGCCGCCGCCGAAACGGCGCACGCGGGCGGCTGCGACCTGTTTTCGCTGCAACAGATGCTGCACCGCTTTTACCCAAAGCAGTTCGACGCGCTGCGCCCCACCCTGCTGCAGAGCGTGCGCATCGCCTGCGACATCCGCTTTGCGACCATGCGATAAACCCGCCGCCGAAGCGCCCCGTAGCCGACTGCACAGGCCCCGCCACAGCGCGCCCGCCGCCGACTGCGCAAGCCCCGCCGCCCTGCCGTCCGTGCGCTTGGCCGCCGCCCGTCTCCTTGCTGCAAGTGCGGGTTTGAAGCGCTGCCCAAAAGCGCACTGCCTGCAATGCGCGGCGCGGCAAAGGCGCGCCGCGCCCGCCTCGCCGCCTTGCCGACGCGAAACAACTTCCCACCCCTTTTATACACAAAAACTCCCCACGCGGGGAGTTTTTTGTAAAAACGCAAATTTATTCATCTGCGAGCAGTTCTTCCCAAAAGGCGAAGGCGGCGTGCATCCAGCCCTCTGCCTCCGTGCCCTCGCCCGTGCCGAAGCCGTGCGGCGCGCTTTCAAAGCGGCGCACCTGCGTTCTGACGCCCGCGTCGGCGAGGGCGGCGATGTACGCCTCGATGCCCGCGACCTTCTCTTGGCCGATGACGGCGTCCTTCTTTGAAAAACAGAAATAGGTGGGCGGCGCTGCGGCGTAATCTTTTGCAAAGCGCGCCTCGTGCCAGCCCGAATAGGCGAGCACCGCCAGCGCGGGCTTGGGCACGCCGTGCGCGGCGTAGCCGTACTCGTTGCCCAGCCCCCACAGATAGCACAGCCTGCCGCCCGCAGAATAGCCCCACACCGCGTAGCCGTCTGTGCGCACGCCGAGGCCCTCGGCGTTTTGAAAGACAAATCGCAGCGCCGCGCCGAGGTCGGCATTGGCAAGCTTTTCCTGCTCCTCCCACGGGCGCTGCGTGCCGACGCGGTAGAAGAGGATGAACACCGGGTAGCCCTGCGCGTTAAGCGCGCGGGCGGCGGTGAAGCCCTCCGCCGCGACCGCCTCGCTCGTCATGCCGCCGCCCGGCAGAACGAGGGCGAATGGCTTGCCCGCCTCGCCGGGGATATAGATGAGCCCGGTATCCGCCTTTTCGGCGTCGGCGGCGACCTCCTCATCATCGTAAAAGCTGAAAAAGTGCGCGCCGCCCGCCTCCTCTCGCTCGATCATGAAGTTGACGCCGCCGACCACGGCGCCCGCGTTCCAGCCCGTTGTCAAGCACATCCAAAAATAGCTCATGGGCGGAACGGTGACGGACGCCGCCCCCTCCCGCCAGGGCAAGAGCAGGCGGCCGTACGCCGCAAAGGCGGGGTGCGCCATCGTCCAGGCGATAGAGGACTTCCACGTCGCGCGGCGGTAGCTGCCGTCATTGTTGTAATACCCGCCGCCGCAGCCGACGACGGCGACGGCAAAAAATATCGCCGCGCACAGCAGCAGCACCCCCGCGCAGATCGCGGCGACCGCCCAAGCCTTCATTTTTTGTTTCCTCCCCTGCATGCCGCACTCTCCCGCTCCGTTCGTCCGCGCTCCGCTGCGGGCGCGCGGGGTTTATTCATATTGTACCACGCCCAAGCGGCGTTTGCAACCCTTCCCTGCAGATCGCCCCGCCGCGCGCGGCAAAAGGGCAAAAAATCCATCCCCCCCCCTCGCAGCAAAAGGGGCATAAAAGCTCCCCGAGGCGGGGGCAGCAAAAGGCGCGCCCCTCGGACGGGGAATTTTTGCGGCAAGCAAACCAAAAACGGCCGAGAGCACGGTATCGTGCTCCCGGCCGTGGCCTTACTGTTTGATCGCAGGTGCATCCAAGCGAGCGGGGGGATCGAAAAACGGGGAAAAACCCGCGCGCCCGTGCGCCTGCCTGCGGCACCGCCACGGCGGGCGAATTGCTGCCCTCCGGCGCTGCGGGGAACCGCCCCCGCCACCCGCGCCCGGCGCGAGGGACCTCCCTCGCATGAGGGTCGCCCGGCGCGCTGCCGCCGCCTGCGGCAGCGTCGGCCATGCCGCGATCAAAAACTCTGCCGCCCTTCCGCCGCGAAAATCGCCGCGATATATGTGGGAAGGGCCGCCGAACTATCCATGTGTCCGCCCCTGTGCAGACGCGCCCTTGCGCCGCATTGCAAGCGGCGGACGAGCCGCGCTGCGCAGCGTGAGCGGGAATATACGGGAGCGCCGAACGGCGCCCGCCCCGCCCCGATGTGGCTGCGCCTTGCCCGCAGAGCGGGGCGAGAAGCAAAAGTGCGCAGGGGGACAAGCCGCCCGCAGAGAGGAGGTCCCTGCGGGCGAATACGAATAAACTTCGTCAGATATTCAGTTGTATGGACGGTTTTTGAGCGATCCGTTCAAAGTTGCGTATTGCTGCAGGGGCCTATTGCCTGCCTGCGGTAGGCGAACCTTTCGCTATTTGGCCGTTCCTCTTTTAACGTTGTACATTGGACTGCCCTCCTATCTCGTGAGCTTGCGTAAATCGGATCTGTACATACAGTACCTCCCTCCCCGCATTGCCTGAGCGCCCCGCCTCCCGTGCAGGCTCTCGCATTTGCCCGGCGTGTGATTTGGGAGCGGATGCGCTGCCGCGATCAGCCTTCAAAGGAACATTGATTCGACCTCTCTCGACCCTTACGACGATGTTCGCTGTGCACATTACCGGTGGAAACCGCCGTAAATTTGTATTTGGGGTGAAGGCTGCAGCGCGTGCGCCGCGAGTTTGAGTTGTACCGCGGAGAAGGTTTTTGGATTTCTTCCCCTTTGGTACCTCTATTATAGCACACTTTTTGAATTTGTCAATAGGTTTTTTGAAAATAATTTAACTTTTTTGAAAATGTTTATCAAAAATCCAAAAAGTTTTTTCGTTCGTCACATTCCGCGCCCCTGCCGCCCAAAAAGCGCCCGGCGCGCACCTCTCCCCCGCCGCCGCGTGACGAGCGGGCAAACTGCGTGAACGTGCGGTGAAAGCCCCGCCGCTTTGCGCCGCAAAAAACCGCGCGCCGGCGGCAAAGCGCGCCGCCGCGTCGCATCGTTCCACCCTCGCCCCCGCGCGACCATGTTTCCGCCGCCGCAGCAAACTTCGCCCGCGCGCGGCGGGGCGGCGAACAGAAGAGCAAGGGCGGCGCCCCGCTGCTTTCGCAGCGGGGCGCCGCCGTCATAAAAATTCAAAAATTCAAAAAATCAAACGTTTGCGAGGGCGCGGCGCGGGTCGGCCGTGCGGTCGGCGCGGGGCTCACTTGTTTTGCACGGCCTGCATGCCGAGGCGGAAGGCGCGCTCGTTGTTGGTATAGACGTTCTGCTTGCCGACGAACTTTTCGCGCAGGCAGTTGAGGATGCTGCGCTCCTGCACGACGCCGGTCAGCGCGACCAAGGCGCCCGTGACGACCATGTTGGCGGCGCGCACGTCGCCCGCCTCGATGGCGATGTCGTTGGCGGGGATGTCGTAGACGGACACGTCGTCGCGGCCGGCGAAGCTATCCGAGATGGAGCCGTTGACGATGATGATGCCCCCCTTTTTGACGCGGGGCGCGAATTTATGGAAGCTGGGGCTGTTGAGCGCGATGAGCACGTCGGGCACGGTGCAAAGGGGCGAGGCGATCTCCTCGTCGGAGATGATGACGGCGCAGTTTGCGGTGCCGCCGCGCATTTCGGGGCCGTAGGCGGGCAGATAGGATACCTCTCTGCCCTCGTGCAGGCCGCTTTCGGCGAGGAACCGGCCGGCGCTGAGTACGCCCTGGCCGCCCTGCCCTGCCAATAAAATACGGATCATAGTGTTTTCCTCCGGGTAAACAGTTTGCAGACGCGCGGATCAGCCCTGCGACTTATCGCGATAGACGCCGAGCGGGAAGGTCTTTGTACATTCTTCCCCCATAAAGCGCAGCGCATCGACGGGGCGCATATGCCAGTTAGTCGGGCAGGAGACGAGCACCTCGACGAAGGAGTAGCCGCGATCTTCCGCCTGGAATTGGATGGCCTTTTTGATCGCCTTTTTGGCGGCGAGGACGTGCTTGACGTCGTGCGTGGAGACGCGCTCGATGTAGTAGGGCGCGTCGAGGGTGGCGAGCAGCTCGCACACGCGGATGGGGTAGCCGTTGACGGCGGGGTCGCGGCCGTTCTGGCAGGTGGTCGCCTTTTGGCCGATCAGCGTGGTGGGCGCCATCTGGCCGCCCGTCATGCCGTAGATGCTGTTGTTGATGAAGATGATGCTGATCTTCTCCCCGCGCGCGGCGGCGTGGACCGTCTCCGCCATGCCGATGGAGGCGAGGTCGCCGTCGCCCTGGTAGACGAACACGATCTTGTCGGGGTGGGTGCGCTTGATGCCCGTCGCGACGGCGGGCGCGCGGCCGTGGGCGGCCTCCTGCATGTCGCAGTTGAAGTAGTCGTACGCGAACACCGCGCAGCCGACGGGCGCGATGCCGATGCACTTATCCTGCACGCCCAGCTCTTCGATGCTCTCCGCGACCAGCCTGTGCACGATGCCGTGCGTGCAGCCGGGGCAGTAATGCAGGTGGGCGTCGGTCAGCATTTTGGTTTTTTGAAAGACTTTCATCAGTTCGCCTCCGCTTTTTTGAGCGATTCGAGCGCGGCGCGCACGATCTCTTCTTCGTCGGGAACGTTCCCGCCCGTGCGGCCGTAGAAGTAGACGGGCTTTTTGCCGTTGACCGCGAGTTTGACGTCCTCCACCATCTGGCCGAGCGACAGCTCGACGGAGAGGAAGGCCTTTGTGCAATCGCGCACGGCGCAGGCGGCGTAGGCGTCGTCGGGGAAGGGGTACAGCGTGATCGGGCGGATGCAGCCCGCCTTGACCCCCTGGCGGCGCAGCTCGTTGACCGCGCTCTTGACGATGCGCGCGGGCGTGCCGTAGGCGGTGAGCACGATCTCGGCGTCCTCCGTCATGTACGAGAGGGCGCGGCGCTCGTTTTTATAGATCTCGTCGTACGTCTTTTGCAATTCGTTGACGTGCGGCTCGAGCTCTTCCGGCTTGATGATGAGGGAGTTGAGCACCCTGCGTTCCTTTCCGTAGTGGCCGCTCGTCGCCCACTCCTTTTCGGGGATCTCCGAAAGGTCGCGCATGGGCGGCAGTTCCACCGGCTCCATGAGCTGGCCGATCATGCCGTCGGCGAGGATCATCGCGGGCACGCGGTACTTGTCGGCGAGGTCGAAGGCGCGGTAGGTGAAGTCGCACGCCTCCTGCACCGACGACGGCGCGAGCACGATGAGGTGGTAGTCGCCGTGGCCGCCGCCTTTGGTGGCCTGGAAGTAGTCGCCTTGGGCGGGCTGGATGCCGCCGAGGCCGGGGCCGGCGCGCATGACGTTGACGACCACGCACGGGATGCGCGCGCAGGCGATGTACGAGATGCCCTCCTGCTTGAGGCTGACGCCGGGGCTTGAAGAGCTGGTCATCGCGCGGGTGCCGGCGCCCGCCGCGCCGTACACCATGTTGATGGCGGCGACTTCAGACTCCGCCTGCACGAAAACGCCGCCCACCTCGGGCATCTTCACCGACATATACTCGGGGACTTCGTTTTGCGGGGTGATGGGGTACCCGAAGAAGGCGCGGCAGCCGTTGCGGATGGCCCCTTCGCAGATGGCCTCGGTGCCGTGCAATAAAATTTTAGACATAGTTGCTCCTTTGTTCGGCGCGCCTGTTTGAACAAAGCCGCGGCGCGCGGCGGCGCTGTTACTTTTCCACTTCGATGGCGCAGTCGGGGCACATGATCGCGCAGAAAGCGCAGCCGATGCAGTTTTGCGGCTCGGCGGCCTCGGCGACGAAATACCCGTTCGCGTTCATGCGGTGGGCGCTGATGGAGATGACCTTTTTGGGGCAGGCGTTGGCGCACAGCCCGCAGCCCTTGCAGATCAGCTCATCGATCTTGATACTTGCCATAATAACCTCCCGCGCCCCGCGGCAAAGCGGGGCGGCGCGCCGCGCGCGCCGTAAGGAAAATGATGATAAAAATATTTTATCACGCCCGCAAACGGGTTGTAAAGCGATTTTTCCCCTTGCCAACCAAAAATGTTCAAAAAATGATTGCAAAGCAAGGAAATTTATTGTATATTTGAAGTAGCAAGCCGTGAGCGGGGCGCGCTGCCCTGCCCGCGCTGCCGTGCCCGCGCGTGCCGTACGGCAAGAAAGCGCCGCACGCATGACAGACGGCATTTTTGAATGAGCCAAACCGCAGCCGGGGCGCGTATGCGGGGCACGGCAAGCGGACAAACCGCGCCCGCACACTACACCCCGCCACCACTCAGCGCGCGCCCCGCCTATGCCCGCCCGCCGTTTGCGCGGCAGCGCAAACGGCGGGCGCGAGCGGAGCGAGCGGGCGCGAGCGGAGCGAACGAACGCGGCGGGCGAGCCATAGGCGAGCACGCAGGCGGGCGAGCCATAGGCGAGCACGCAGGCGGGCGGGCGCGAGCGGAGCGAGCGAACGCGGCGGGCGAGCCATAGGCGAGCACGCAGGCGGGCGGGCAAAGGTATATTTGATATAGACCAATTACCGGGGCGGGTGATCTACCATTGAGCTTCACACAAAAACTGAAAATTTCGCGGTTTGTGGTGAGCTGCGTGTTTTTGACGGGCTATACCGCCTATACCGCGTATGCCGTGTACTACTACCGCACATTCGGCAATGCGCTGTCCATCGCGCTGCTGGTGCTCATCGGGGTCGCGTTCGGGCTGTCGGCGTTTATCACCTTTACCAGCTACCGCATCAACCTCAAAGACCGGCCGAGGCCGCTGGCGCTGCGGTTCATCAAGATGACCAAGTACTTTATCCAGCTTGTGACGAGCGCGATCTCGCTGGCGCTTGTGCTTTCGGCAGTGCACGAGCCGAGCTTGTTTTCGCTGATCATCGCGGCGATCTCCATCCCCTTTCTGCTGTGGGGCTTGCTTGTGAACGTGCTCGCCGAGTTTATCGACCACATTTTTGCGAACGGATTTGGAAGAAGGGTGTTTATACTGAGCGTGCCGACGGACGCGAGCGGGCAGCCGATCGACCTGACGGCGGCGATACGCAAAGTGGACGGCGCGGCGCGATATCGCAAATGGATGGAACAAAAAAACCTGAACAAAAAAATGAGTTCAAAAAATTTTTATTAAAAAGATCACACGATAATGAGAAAAAGGGAACCCCGCGGGCGCGAAGGCGCCTGCGGGGTTTTCTTATACGCCGGCTGCGGCGCATGCCCGCCCGATATAGGCCGAGGCATATCGGCGAGCAAAGAGAAAGGCCATACGGCATTGCCGTATGGCCCTTTTTCTGTTATGTTCACATTTGCTTGCGAACTAAGTTCGTTAGAAACATTAACCGGTGATCGTCGAGGTGCTGACAAAAGTAGCAGCAGCATCCGTCGTGATGGTAACCGTCACCGTATAGTCTTTCAGAGAGGCACCGTTTTCGATGCTCATGTTCGAGAAAATCCAGGTGTTGTCGCTGTTCGTTTCTGCAGTGTTGTCGGAGCAGAACCCACCGACGGAGACCCAAAGTTTTTCGGGATTGTCGAGCACATTGTCATCGTTCTGATCCCAGCCCAGGCCCCATTCGTAGGAAGCATCCCAGAGATTCTGCAAAACTTCACCTTCTGCATCCGCCTGCGCAACTACTGCCCCGGTTGTATTCTTGATTTCAACACGAATCGAGGTGATTGTCGTGTAATCAATCTCGTTGTTGTTGAAGTAGAACTCGATATCGAGGACCTGCTTATCTTCCTCACCATACCAATAAGCGGGCTTATTGTTGAAGGAGGTGTTGAAGATCGTGTTGTCCTTATCATCAAGGTCAACTTTCTCGGCCGCGATGTACAGGGGCTTGTTGATGTACTGCTGCGAACCATCTGCAGCGATACCGACGAAGTAAGCCTTCAAATCGGCAATTTCAGCAGTGAAGGACGAATTGCTGTAATATGTAAAGGCATACATATCCGGAGCTGCAGAAGCTTTCAATTCATCCAAGATACCTTCGAGGCGGGCAAGATTCTCTGCGTCTGTGCGGCAAGAATAGTACGGGATCTGCTGCGCAGCGATCACGCCGTTCTTGAAGGTGACGTCGAGATAATACTGAGGGTTATGGTTACCCGTTACGCAATCGTAGCAGTAATCATGACCGCAAGGGATCATCTCGCCCTTATGCCAGGTGCCCTTCGCCTTCATATCGGTGATCATGACGTCGGTGACATTCACGACACCATCGCCGTTCTGATCGGTAATGCCTTCCAAGTTGTCCTGATTATAACCGGACAGCCAAGCATACGTTGCGAGCGAGTATTCGCGATCGCTTGCAGGGTCATGCTTGAACTCAGCCCACGTCTGCACGCGGCCCTCGGCACCGACTTCAAGGCTCGGGTTGCCGCACTTCGGGCAATAGAGGATCATCCAACCATCGTCCACGCAGTTCACTGCCTGATATTCTGCAAGCTGTGCCTTCGTGTAGGACTCGAGCGGGAGGATCCACCAGTTGTGTTCGCCGGGTTCTCTACCGCCGTAGTTGCCGACTGCATCGGTCCAATCACGGCCGTACACATCGGTAGTCCAAGAAAGTTTCGTGAGGTTCACATCCTCGATCTTAGAATCAAGGCTCTTCGCAGTATAGATATTATTGTCTTCCTTTGCCTTAGCAAAAGTTTCCTCGGTAAGTTCGGTATAGATCGCCTCGCCGGCACTCTCCGTTCTCGTATAGAACGTCGGCTTCACAGAGATGCGAACCGCACCGCACTCGTTGCAGATATCGCGATAGTAAGTACCGGTCAAGCAGCTGATGACATCATCGTCGCCCGTTCTGGAAACTTCGATCGTCTTGAAGTGACCGGCCGTCCAATCATAGTGGTTGAGAGCTTCGATTTCTTCAACCGTATAATTCTCACCTTCGACCCATTCGACATCTTCGTAGCTGCGTGCTACACAGCCAGTGCAGAAATGATACTCATAACCGACCTCGGTGCAAGTCGGAGCCTTGTAGCCAAGACCGTTCTCTTCATCGAAGACGACGGGATTCGAGGCGTTGGACCAGCCATTGAGGTTATGATCCAAAGGCATCGTCAGCTCAAGTTTGCAAACCGTGCAGAGGTGACCATGGCCGCAGGTGTTGTAGTAGCCAAGATCGTCAGCATCCGGGCGGGTATGAGGCGCACCAACTTCGATGTGACCGCAATCGTTGCAGATGAGGTAAACCGTGCAGTCTACACGAATGCTCTGATCTTCATACAGCTCATATTCGCATTTATAAGGATCGCCCATGAACGGGTTACCGGAAACGAGCTGATACTTCGCAAAGTCATGCTCCTGCACTTCCTGCGGCTGACCGCAAACGGTGCAGACGTATGCATACTTCTCTTTCTCTTCCTGCGTCAATTTGCTTGTGTCGCCCTTATAATTCTCATTATCGGCGATAGAAACGCAAGGCAGAGCGCCTTCGGGCATCGTATGATCGACAGCAACAAACTTTTCGTCGCAACGATCGCAGATGTTCCAAACCTTCGTACCATCGCTCAACGTCTCAGCAACGACGCAAGGGTACTCGTTGTCATATTTGTAGTCATGACCGGGAGCGACCAAGAAGGTGAACGCATCCGCAGCCGTATCTTTGTTTTTCAGATTGTATTCAGGATTGTTTCTGACATCCACGTCGATGAGCAGCGCATTGAATTGTGCATCGCTCATCTTCGCGAGATCGCTACCCGTGTAGGAGAAATCCTTGCCGCATCTGCTGCATACACCGGACATCGTGCCATCAACCGTGCAGGTCGGAGCGGTGATCTTGGTGGTTTCAGCATTGTAGACAAACGTATGGCCCTGAGGCGGAATACGGGTCGAGGTCTCTTCATAGCCGCACTTTGTGCAGAGCTTGTAATAGTAACCATCGACTTCGCAATACTCGTGCTTCAAGAGCTTATCGGTACCATCAACGTTCTTTTCCCAAGCGTGACCGGTAGCTTCCTTAACGTCATAAGTCTCCTGGGCTTCGCAAACCGTGCACTCATGGGTGCTATAGCCGTCCTTATCGCAGGTAGGCGCGACGGTTTCGGCTTCGCCCCACTTGTGGCCGGTGGCCTTGAGGGTGTAGGTGTTGGTGATGCCGCAGTTGGCGCAGACTTCGATTTCAACACCGTCGACGGTGCAGGTCGCGGCATAAGAATGCTCGTCGTCACGTTCGAAGTTGTGCTTAGCCAAAGGCAGGTTCTCGCGATTACGCTCGTTGCCGCAGACGGTGCAGCGCTCGGCGGTGTAACCGGCGGTCGTGCAGGTCGAAGCAACGGTGACTTTTTCGTAGTTGTGCTGGCCGAGAGCGGTCTGCTCGGTATATGTATCACCGCAGTTCGCGCACACATAGGTGACAGAACCGTTGGTGAGGCAGGTACCGGCGACGGTCTTAGACTCGTCGATGGCGTAGTTGTGACCGGTAGGCTCGGTGGGGTTCACCTGCTGCTGCGCGCCGCAAGCGGTGCAGGTCTGCAGGGTGTAACCGCCGGTCGTGCAAGTAGCAGCGACGACCTTACCCGCGTCCCAGGTGTGACCGATAGGCTCGGTGGGCTCTACCTGACGCTGCACGGTGCAGCGAGAGCAGGTCTGCACGGTGTAGCCGCCCGCCGTACAAGTAGCGGCGACGACCGTACCTTCATCCCAATCGTGGCCCAAGGCGGCAGTCTTAGATTCTGTTACATGACCGCAATCGTCGCAAACCGTACGGGTGATGCCCTCGGTGGTGCAAGTTGCCGCAGCAACGACTTCGTTATGCGTATTTTCATGCGCACATTCGTTGTTGCAGCCGACGAAGACGAACATGACAGAAGCAACCACAGCCAGAGCCAGAACTACTAAAATTTTAGCAATTCTCGAATGAATGTGTTCCTTCATCTTGTTCTTTACTCCTTCTAAAGATTTTTTTGCTATGGTACGCATGCTCTCGCATGGATACTTGCCTATATTTTAACAAACGCGTTGTGAGATGTCAAGTGATTTTCAACAAAAAGGCTCACACTTTTTGTTTTATGGGGGCTCGGAGATTTCTCGGCAGGCTGCTGCCTGCGAAATCTTCCGATTTGAAGACAACCCCGCGGGCACGCGCGGAGCGCTGGCCGCGGGGTTTTCCTCGCCACCGCGCGTTAGGGGCACACCTTTGATAGCGCGCGGCGGCTTCACCTTTCCCCCATAAGCCTAACGGCAAATGCAGTGCGCTGGCGCAGAAGCGTGGTTCTGCTTGCGCGAGTGATTTAATAAAAATTTTTTCCTTTTTATTATAGTATCAGTCTTTGCGAATGTAAGCTATCCCAAACGCGCCGCGGCCGGTGTGGATGGAGAGGACGGGGCCGGCTACGCGCTGATGAATGTACACCTGCGGGTGGCGCTGCTTGAGCATACGGGTGAGCTCGGCGACGTCGGTACTTTCGCCGCAGCGGGATACGATGATGCGGCGGGCGGTGGCGGGGACGAGGGCGAGCATCTGCTCGAGCCGCTCGCGCGTGCCGCGCGCGTTGCCGCGGAAGAGGATCTTTCCCTTTACTTCAAACACGGGGCGAAGATTTAATGTCGTTTTGGCCTTGGGGTCGTTGAGACGGCCGCCGGCTAAAATGGGGGCGAGGGTCTCGACCGTGAATACGGAGCCGACCTTCTCCTTCAAAGTTTCGAGATTTTTGCAGATATCCTCGAAGGAGAAGCCGCCCTTTGCCATGTTGACTGCTTCATCGACCAAAAGGCGGAGGCCGTCGCCTATCGTTTGGGAGTCGATGATGGCGATCTGGCCGCCGACCTGATCGGCGGCGAAGCGGGCGGAGGAGCAGGTACCCGAGAGCGCGGACGAGAGGAGGATGCACACGACCTGATGACCCGCCTGCACGAGCGCGCCGAAGGTGCGCAGGAAGTTGCCGAGGGTGGGCTGCGCCGTTTTGCAGGGCGTGGCCCCCTCGATGAGGGGCAAAAACGCGCCGTTGCGGTCGGAGGCGTATTCTTCAAAAAAGGCGCGGCCGATCTGGTAGTTTACGGGCACGACGGTGACGATGCCGCGGGTGGCGACTTCTTGCGTGGAATAGCCGACGGTGGAATCGGTGACGATGGCGATCATATTTTTCCTCCTTGGGGGCGTAATGGCGGGGGCGGGCGTGCGGGCTTTTTACAAATAAGGACGGTATTTTATAGCCGCCGCGGACGGTATTGATAGCCGCCCCGCGCGGCGCAGCCGCGCGGGGCGGCCGAGGGGCGCGTTCTTTTTGCAAAAATGCGAGGAAAAGACAACTTTTTTCTTATCTTAGAACTTGCGGAAGCGGGCGTAGCGCGCCTCGACAAGGTCGGCGGCGGGGATGCGCGATTTTTCTTCAAAAAACGAAACGATCTGCGCCTTTAAGCCGGCGTAGAAGTCGGGCGAGAAGCCTTGCTCGGGGATGACGCGCTCGACCGCGCCGAGGCGGATGAGGTCGGGGGCGGTCATTTTGAGGCACTCGGCCGCCCGGGCGACTTTGGTGGCGTCCTTCCACAAGATGGAGGCGCAGCCCTCGGGCGAGATGACGGAGTAGGTCGAAGTTTCGGTGATCCAGACTTCGTCGGCGGCGGAGAGGCCGAGCGCGCCGCCGCTGCCGCCCTCGCCGATGATCAGCGTGAGGGCGGGGGTCTTTAAGCGGATCATGTCGAAGATGGCGGTGGCGATGGCCTCGCTTTGGCCGCGCTCCTCCGCCCCGATGCCGCAGTAGGCGCCGGAGGTGTCGACAAGGCACAGGACGGGGCGGTGGAATTTTTCGGCCTGCTGCATGAGGCGCACCGCCTTGCGGTAGCCCTCGGGATGGGCGCAGCCGAAGTTGCGGGCGACTTTGCTCTTGGTGTCGGCACCCTTTTCGATGCCGATGACGGTGACGGGCCTGCCGCCCATGCGCCCGATGCCGCCGATGATGGCGGCGTCGTCGGCGAAGCGGCGGTCGCCGTGCAGCTCGATGAAGCCCTCGACCATTTCGTCGATGTATTTTTGCGCGGTCGGCCGACCCTTTTCGCGGCTGGCGCGCACGATGTCGTATGCGTTCATGCGGTGACCTCCTTGCCGCCGTTTTCAGACGCCGCGCCGGTTTGCGCCGCGGGGGCGTTTTCAGACGCGGGGGCGGCGGAAGGCGCATCTTTTGCCGCGGGGGCGGCGGTTTGGGCCGCTGCGGGCGCGGAAGAGGCGGATGCGGGGGCAAAAGTTTCTGCTTCTCCCTCCCCTGCATTGCTGTGCAGCTGCAGGAGGGAGGCGAGCAGCGCGGGCATTTCGCGCCGGCCGACGATGCGGTCGACAAAGCCCTTTTGCTGCAAGAACTCGGCGCGCTGGAAGCCCGCCGGCAGCTTTTGGCGGATGGTCTGCTCGATGACGCGCGGGCCGGCAAAGCCGACGAGCGCGCCCTGCTCGGCGATGATGATATCTGCCTCGAAGGCGAAGGACGCCGAAACGCCGCCGGTGGTCGGGTCGGTGAGGACGGCGATGTATAAGAGGCCGGCCTCGCTGTGCTTGGCGACCGCCGCGCTGGTTTTGGCCATCTGCATGAGGGAGATGATGCCCTCCTGCATGCGCGCGCCGCCGCTTAAAATGAAGCCGACGACGGGCAGGCGGTTTGCGGCGGCGTACTCGAAGGTTTGCGCGATCTTTTCGCCGACGGCGTGGCCCATGCTGCCCATCTGGAAGCGGTAGTCCATGGAAAAGAGGGCGCAGCGCACGCCGCCGATGACGGCGGTGCCGCAGACGACGCCGTCTTTTTCGCCCGTCTTTTCGCGAAGGGCGGCGAGCTTTTCGTCGTAGCCGGGGAAGTCGAGCGGGTTGCCGCCCTCGACTTCGGAAAACAGCTCTGCGAACTGCTCGGCGCACAGCGCGATACGCGCGCGCGCGTCTATCTTTTTATAATGGCCGCACTTGGGGCAGATGCCGAAGTTGTCTCGCAGCTCGTCGGAGAGGATGATCTGGCCGCACTTTTCGCACTTTTCGACGAGTTTTTCGGGAATGGCCGCCTCTTTGGCGGGCTTGTCTGCGGGGGCGGCGTCTTCGCTGCCCTCGAGCGCGTTCTTCGGCTTGCGGAAGAAAAACTTTTTCAGATCTTCGAAATTCAAGGCCGTTTACTCCTTTTTTTCGATCTTTGGAGGCGGCAGCATCTCTGCCGCCGAAGGGAAGGCGCCGCGGGATCAGCGGTAGTCCTTCAAAAACTTTTCTAAAAAGTTGGTGCAGTAGGTGCCGTCTTTGAACTCGGGCTGCGCCAAAATGTCGCCGGAGAGTTCGGCGTTGGTGTGCACGCCGTCGATGACCAGCTCGCACAGGGCGGCCTGCATTTTGCGGATGGCCTCGGTGCGCTCGCGCGCGTACACGATGAGCTTGCCGATCATGCTGTCGTAGTAGGGCGGGATGACGTAATCTTGGTAGATGGCGGTATCGAAGCGCACCCACGGCCCGCCGGGGATGTGCATGAAGCGGATCTGCCCGCAGCTGGGGCGGAAGTTGTTGCGCGCGTCCTCCGAGTTGATGCGGCACTCGATGGCGCAGCCGCGCAGGCGGATGTCCTCCTGCTTGTAGATGAACTCGATGCCCGCCGCGATGCGGATCTGCCACTTGACGACGTCGATGCCCGTGACGTATTCGGTGACGGGGTGCTCGACCTGCAGGCGGGTGTTCATCTCCATGAAATAGAACTTGCCCTGCTTGTCGAGCAGAAACTCGATGGTGCCGAGGTTGGTGTAGCCGACCGTCTTTGCCGCGAGGACGGCGCAGCGCATCATCTCTTCGCGCGTCTCCGGCTTTAAGACGACGCAGGGGCTCTCCTCGATGAGCTTTTGGTTTTTGCGCTGCATGGAGCAGTCGCGCTCGCCCAGGCAGACGACGTTGCCCTGCTCGTCGGCGACGATCTGCATTTCGACGTGTTTGACGTCGGTGAGGTATTTTTCGAGATAGACCTTGCCGTTGCCGAAGGCGCTCTGCGCCTCGGCGGAGGCGGTCTGCACAGCCGTTTCAAAGTCTTCTTCCTTCCAGACGATGCGGATGCCGCGCCCGCCGCCGCCCGCCGCCGCCTTGACGATGACGGGGTAGCCGATCTCGGCGGCAAATTTTTTGGCCGCGGCGACGTCGGTGATCTCGTCGAGGCCGGGCACGACGGGCACGCCCGCGGCCTTCATGGTGCGGCGGGCCTCGTCTTTATCGCCCATGCGGGCGATGACCGACCAGTGCGGCCCGATGAACTTGATGTTGCACTTTTCGCACAGCTCGGCAAAGCGCGGGTTCTCGCTGAGCAGCCCGTAGCCGGGGTGGATGGCCTGGCAGCCCGTCGCGATGGCGACGTCGATGATGGCCGTCATGTTGAGGTAGCTGTCTTTGAGCAGCGCGGGGCCGATGCAGTAACTCTCGTCGGCGAGGTTGACGTGCAGCGCCTGCGCGTCCGCCTCCGAATAGACGGCGACGGTGCGGATGCCCATCTCGTTGCAGGCGCGGATGATGCGGACGGCGATCTCGCCGCGGTTTGCGATCAAAATTTTACTGAACATACTGTTTCCCTGTCCGTCTCCCGCCGCGTGCGGCGGGCAGCGAAAAGCGGGGCGGAGCGCAGCCCCTCCCCCGCGCTTTCGGCGATGCGCGCGCACCGTTGCGCGCGCCTGTTGTGCGGCCTTGCGCCGCCGCGCGGCTTAAAAGATCTTAAAGAGGGTCTGGCCGAACTCGACGAGGCTGCCGTTTTCGGCGCACACTTCTACGATCTCGCCGTCCTCTTCGGCGACGACGTCGTTCATCAGCTTCATCGCCTCGATGATGCAGAGGGTATCTCCCTTTTTGACCTTGCTGCCCACCTTGACGAAGGGCTCCGCCTCCGGCGAGGGAGCGGTATAGAAGATGCCGACCATGGGCGACTTGACGTCGCGGTACTTGTTGAAGTCTTTGATCTCGGCGGGGTCTGCGGCCTTCTCCTCGGGCGCGCTCTGCACGTACTGCACGGCGACGGGGGCCGGCTGCACGTTGGCGGCGGTCGCTTCGAGCTTGAGCGAGAAGGTATCCCCTGCCGTCGTTTCAGAAATTTCCATTTTGGCGAGGCCGCTCTCGCGGAACACGGAGATGATCTCGCGCAGTTTTTTCTTGTCCATGCTTACTCCTTCTTTTACAGTATCCTGCCCGCTTATACCTTGCGGAAGGCGAGGCAGCCGTTATGCCCGCCGAACCCGAGCGAGGTGGACAGCGCCGCCGCGAGGGGAGCGGAGACAGCCTCGTTGGGGGTGATGTCGAGGTCGCAATCCTCGTCTTTGACGCGGTAGTTGATGGTGGGCGGCACGACGCCCTCGTGCAGGGCGAGGACGGAGGCGATCGCCTCGACGCCGCCCGCCGCGCCGAGCATGTGCCCGGTCATCGACTTGGTGGAGGAGACGTGCAGCTTGTAGGCGCCGTCGCCGAACACCTTTTTGAGCATGCGCGTTTCCGTTTTGTCGTTGAGGGGGGTGCCGGTGCCGTGCGCGTTGACGTACACGTCGCGGCCAGCCTCGATGCCGCCCTCTTTGGCGGCCAGCTCTACCGCGCGGGCGGAGGCGGTCGCCTCCGGGTCGGGCGCGGTCATATGGTAAGCGTCGTTGGTGCAGCCGTAGCCGACCACCTCGGCGTAGATCTTTGCGCCGCGCGCCTTGGCGTGCTCGTACTCTTCGAGCATCACCACGGCGCCGCCCTCGCCCATCGTAAAGCCTGCGCGCTCCTTATCGAAGGGGATGGAGGCGCGCGTCTTGTCCGTCGCCTGCGAGAGCGCCTGGCAGCTGATGAAGCCCGCAAAGCACAGCGGGGTGATGGCCGCCTCGCTGCCGCCGGCGAGCATGACGTCTGCATAGCCGTGCTTGATGGCGCGGTACGCCTCGCCGATGCTGTTGGTCGAGGTGGCGCAGGCGGTGACGATGCCGATGTTCGGCCCCTGCGCGTGATATTTGATGGCCACCGTGCCGGAGGCGATGTTCGAGATCATCATCGGCACGAAGAAGGGGGAGATGCGCCCCGGGCCCTTTTCGATGAGTTTGGTATGCTCGGTGACCAGCGTGCCGATGCCGCCGATGCCCGAGCCGATGTACACGCCGAAGCGGTCGGGAGCGACGCTCCCCTCGGCAAGGCCGGAATCCTCATACGCCTGCGTCGCCGCGGCGACGGCGTATTGGCAGTACAGGTCCGTCTTGCGCACCTCGCCCTTGGGCATATACAGCGTGGGGTCGAACCCGCGCACTTCGCCCGCGAAGGTGCATTTATAGCCGGTGGCGTCGAACTTGGTCACCGTGTCGATGCCGAGCACGCCCGCCTTCATATTGTTCCAGGTGGTTTTGACGTCGTTGCCCAGCGGGGTGACCGCGCCGAGGCCTGTTACGACCACTCTCTTTTCCATGATCTTCCTCCTGCTGTCGCCCTGCGGGCTCAGATATACATGCCGCCGTCCACTTTGAGGACGACGCCGGTGATGTAGCGCGCGTCGTCGGAGACGAGGAACTTGACCGCGTTGGCGATGTCCTGCGTCTCCCCCAGCGAGCCGAGCGGGATGAGCTTATACATGGCCTGTTTCTGCTCGTCGGAGAGGGCGTCCGTCATCGCCGTGCGGATGAAGCCGGGGGCGACGGCGTTGGCGGTGATGCCGCGCGCGCCGAACTCTTTGGCGACCGTCTTGGTCAGGCCGATGATGCCCGCCTTGGACGCGGCGTAGTTGGCCTGCCCCGCGTTGCCCATCAGCCCGACGACCGAGCTGATGGAGACGATGCGGCCGTAGCGCTTGCGCATCATGTGCGCGGTGGCGTGCTTGATCATGTTGAAGCAGCCCTTTAAGTTGATGTTGAGCACGCGGTCCCAATCTGCCTCGTCCATGCGCAGGATCAGCTTGTCCGCCGTGACGCCCGCGTTGTTGACGAGGATATCGATCTTGCCGAAGTCTTTGACGACGGCGTCGACGACCGCCTTGGACGCGGCGAAGTCGGAGACGTCGCACTTATAATAGCGCGCCGCGGCGCCCGCCGCGGCGATCGCGTCCAGCGTGTCTTTGGCGGCGCTTTCTTCGCCGTAGTCGACGACGGCGATGTCGGTGTGTTCTTGCGCGAGGGTGCGCGCGATGCACGCGCCGATGCCCCTGCCCGCGCCCGTGATGAGAGCTACTCGTTTATCAGACATGATCCTTCTTTCCTTACAATAATAAAAATATAAAAGGGCGGTGCGCCGCGCTGAAAGCGCGGCGGGCTCACCCGCGCTGCACGAGGCCGGTGAGCACCTTGCCCGGGCCGACTTCGACAAAGGTATCCGCGCCCGCGGCGCGCATGTTGGCGACCGTGGCGGTAAAGCGCACGGGCGAGCGCATCTGCAGGGCGAGGGTGCGCGCATAGTCTCCCTCGTACGGCTGCGCCGTGAGGTTGGCGTAGACGGGCAGACGGGGGGCCTGCCACGAGAGGGTGCGCAAAAACGCCTCGAACGCTTCCGATTCGGGCGCGAGCTCGGGGCAATGGAACATGCCGGACACGCGCAGCTTCATCGCGCGGCCGCCGGCAGCCTTCACCTTTGCGGAAAAATCTGCCTCCGCCTCCGCGCGGCAGGCGACGACCGTCTGCAGCGCGCCGTTATAGTTGGCGGGGTGGGTGTTTACGCCGTCGCACAGCCCCTCGACGGCGTCGGCGGGCAGTTTGACGCAGGCGATCATGCAGCCGGGAACGCGGGCGGTGTACGCCTCCATCAGTTCGGCGCGGCGCACGATGGCGCGGAAGGCGTCCTCCTCCGAGAGCATGCCCGCAAAGCAGAGGGCGGGCACCTCCCCCACCGAAAAGCCGCAGGCAAAGTCGGGGGTGCCGCTCTCCTCTTCCTTCGCGTAGGCGTAGGCGAGGTCGGCGAGGAACATGGTCGGCTGGGTGAGCAGGGTGCGGTTGAGCTCCTCCTGCGTGCCGGAGAGCATCTTTTCGACGACGCCGGGGCGGATATCCTCGGCGACGGAGAAGAGTTTTTGTACTTTGGGCAGGTCTTTGACGTCTGCCGCCATGCCGGGGACCTGCGCCCCCTGGCCGGCGAAGAGGAAGGCTACACGTCCCACTTGACGCCCTCCATCATCTTTTCTGCCTGCGCCATGATCTCGTCGACGATCTCTTGGGCGGGCTGGGCGCGCTTGACCATGCCGGCGATCTGCCCGGCGAGGAAGCAGCCCTCGTCGGCGTTGCCGTCCTTTGCGGCCTTGCGCAGCGAGCCGACGCCGAACTGCTCGAGCTCTTCGTCGGGGATGTTGGAGTTTGCCTCCATCTTGGCGTAGGTGTTCATGTAGGTGTTTTTGATGGCGCGCACGGGGTGGCCGAGCCGCTTGCCGGTGACCATCGTGGAGATGTCCTTTGCGGCGAGCACCTTCTTTTTATACTCCGCCGAGACGGTACATTCGTCCGCCACGAGGAAGCGCGTGCCCATCTGCACGCCGCAGGCGCCCAGCGCGAACGCCGCGACCATGCCGCGGCCGTCGCCGATGCCGCCCGCCGCGACGACGGGGATCTTTACGGCGTCCACCACCTGCGGCACGAGCGCCATGGTGGTCAGGTCGCCGACGTGGCCGCCGCTCTCGCCGCCCTCGGCGATGACGGCGTCGACGCCCGCGCGCTCGACCATCTTTGCGAGCGCGGTGGAGGCGACGACGGGCAGGATCTTGATGCCCGCCTCCTTCCACAATTTGACGAAGCGCGAGGGGTTGCCCGCGCCGGTGGTGACGACGGGCACCTTCTCTTCGGCGACCATCTGCGCCACCTCTTCGACGTGGGGGCTCATGAGCATGATATTGACGCCGAACGGCTTATCCGTCAGCGTGCGGCATTTGCGGATCTCCTCGCGCACCCAATCTGCGCCGGCGTTCATCGCCGAGATGATGCCGAGGCCGCCCGCGTTGGAGACGGCGCTCGCCAGGGAAGCGTCGGCGATCCACGCCATGCCGCCCTGGATGATCGGGTGCCGGATACCCAGCAATCTGGTCAGTTTTGTCTGCATAGCTTCGCCTGCTTTTAAATTACTTGTTGGCGACCGCTTCGTCGATCTTTGCGACCAGCTCGCCGATGGTGGAGAGCTGCATATTGTCGCCGAGGGAGATGTCGTACGCCTCCTCGATCTGCATGACGATGTCGACTTTGTCGAGGGAATCGAACTCGAGGGAGTCGAACGTGGTTTCGGGGGTGATGTCGAGCTCCTCGCCCTTGCACTCGCTGAGGATCTCCTTCAATTTTTCTAACGTGTTCATGATAAATACTTCTCCTTTTTATTGATTCTTTTTCCATTCTATGATGACGGCGCCGCTCGTCAGCCCTCCTCCGAAGGCGACCAGCAGCAGCTTGTCTCCGCAATGAAAGGTGCCCTTTTTGGCGTATTGATCCAACAGCACCATCACCGACGTCGCGCTCATGTTGCCGCACTCGTCGATGTTGAGCAGCACCTTGTCTTTATCGATCTTGAACTTTTTTAAACTTGCCGTGATGATGCGCACGTTCGCCTGGTGGGGCAGGTACCAATCGATGTCGGCAGGGGTCAGCCCCGCCTGCGCGCACGCCTCTTCGATATTGCGGCCCATCGCGTTGACGGCGAACTTGTACACCTCTCCCCCGTCCATCGTCAAAGCGAGCTTTTCCTGCCCGATCATATTGTAGGGGCTGTTCCCCTCGATGTTGGGCATGCGGATGGCGTGCAGGTCGGGGCGGGTCGAGAGTTCGCCCGCGAGGCGGCCTTCGCCCGCGCGCAGCACCATCGCGCCCGCGCCGTCGCCGAAGAGGACGCAGGTGGAGCGGTCCGTCCAATCGACCAGCTTGCTCATCGCCTCGCAGGAGACGACGAGCACCGTTTTGGCCTTGCCGGCGACGATGAAGGAATCGGCGATCTCCATGCAGTAGAGCACGCCCACGCAGGCGGCGTTGATATCGAAGGCGGGCGCCGCAGAGCCGATGGCTCCCGCGACGGCGCACGCCGTTGCGGGGGTGACGGTGTCGCCGCGCATGGTGGCGCAGAGGACGAGGTCGACCTCCTCCCCGCCGATGCCCGCGTCGGCGAGCGCCTCCTTTGCCGAGGCGATGGCGAGATCTTCCAGCCGCTCGTGCGTGAGGATGTGGCGGCGGCGGATGCCCGTGCGCGTCACGATCCACTCGTCGGATGTATCGAGAAATTGTGCGAGGTCGTCGTTGGAGACGACCTTTTCGGGCAGGGCGCTGCCCGTGCCCGCAACGTAAAAAGACATATCTGTTTGACTCCGAAGCCGCGCCGCGCGCGCCGATTTGCCCGAAACGCCTGCCGCCTGCGCGGCAAATGCGGGCGGGCGCGGAGAGGCGACCCTTACATACTTTTGCCTTATTCTGCTTTTATTATAGTAAATTCGGCCAACTTAGTCAAGCCATATCGTAAAAAATCGCACAGAATGGCCGCTTTGCAAGCGTTTTTTGCACAAAAAACAAGGCGCGCCCGCGTGGGGCGCGCTTTTTTGCCCCCTCTCAGCTGCGCTGCGGGACGATGGCAAAGGAAAACTCGGCGCTGGTGCACAGCTTGCCGTTCGCCTCGAGCTTGCCCTTGGCGAAGCAGAAGATGCCCTTGCGCGCGGTCAGATGCACCGTCATAACGGCGGTGTCGCCGGGGAGAAGGGGGTGTTTGAATTTGACGTTACTGAGCCCCGTGTACATGGGAACTGCATTTTTTGTATCCGGCAGCAGCGCGACCGCAGATTGGGCGATCATTTCGCATTGGATGACGCCGGGAACGATGGGATTGCCGGGGAAGTGCCCCTGCAAAAAGAACTCGTCGCCGCGGACGGTGTACTTGCCGACGGAGACGGGCTGCCCGTCCTCTTCGAGAAGTTCCACTTCGTCTAAAAGCAGCATGGGCTCGCGGTGAGGAAGGATAGTTTTGATCTGCTCTCTGTCCATCGTATCGCCTCAACTGTACATCTCGTTCGAGGAGGGCTCGCGGTCTTCGGGGAAGATGGAGCCGTTGACGACGGGCAGCACGACGGGCGCGGCGAGCGCGGCGGTCGTGAGGGTGGTGACGGCGGCGCGCAGGTAGGGATAGAGCAGCGCGGTGCCGCCGATGACGACTTCGCGCCTTTCTGCATCCGTCGAAGCGTCAGACTCGAACACGCCCGTGTAGGTGACGCACAGGTCGAAGGGCTTGGGCTGGTCGTCCGACTTTTCGATCTTGACGGTCAGCGTGACGAAGCAGATCTTTTCGTTTTCTACGGCGCGGCGCACCTTGCGCGAAAAGGTGGGCTTGAGTTCCATCCTCGCCCCGTTCTGCGCGCGGACGGCGTTGAGCTTAAAGCTCATTTCGTCGGCGCGGATGCCTTTGAGAGTGAAGTTCGTTCTTTCCATAAATCTATAACTCCGCTTTCTGATTTTACGCGCGGCGGGCGCGCACCGAGACGCGGCGTGCGCCTGCGTCATATTCTATTATACTTCGTTTGCGGCGGCTTGTCAACATTTCCTCCCCAAAAGTTGAAAAAGGGAGCGCGCGCCCGCGCCCCCCTCTCTGCGCCGCGGAAGCCCGCGGCGCATCGCTTTGCGATATGCCCGCCGCTCATCGCAGGCGGCCGTCTGCGCAGGGCGTGCGCACCGCGAGCGTTTCGCCCGTCAATGCGTCGACGTAGGCGTAGTACAGCCGCCCGCCGCGGCTGCCGCACACCTCCCAGCACAGCCGCTCTTCCCCACCGGCGGGGATGAGCGCGGCGCGCACATCCGAAAGCTGCATTTTGCGCGCGGCGTTTTCCTCCAACCGCGCCATGGGCACGAGCGGCGCGGGCAGGGTGCGCGCGCGGTGACGTTGCAGGTAGGCGCGGGCGTCGAGGCCGGTCACCTCGCCGCGGCCGCGGCACACCTTGACGGCGACGCGGTCGGGGTACAGCAGCACCCCCTCCTGCACGGGCACGAACTCGATGCGGCACTCGCTGCCCCCCTCGCTCGCCCACACCGCCTGCATCTCCGCGTAGCCGCAGTGTTCGAGGAATTTTTGCGCCGCCTCGACGCACGCCTCACGCCCGAAGCGAGTGCGGGCGCACTCTTCGTGCCCGTCGAAGAAGGCGAGCTGCCCCTGCGCGGTGAGCAGCGCCGCGTAGGCGCGACCCTCGGCGTCGGTAAACTCGACGTGGTACATCCCCCGCCCCGTCTTGCCCGCGACGCTTACGTCGCGGCAGCCGTAGGCGGAAAACAGCTCGCCGACGCGCGCGGCGACGGCGGCCTCGCCCATGTCCTCGCCCTGCTCCTCTGCCTGTTCGGAAGAAGTGCGCTCTGCGGGCGCAGGGCGGCGCATCCGATCGGGCATTCCCTCGCCGGCGATGCGGCCGAGAGAGGCGAAGCCCTCTGCAAAGGCGGCGTCATCCGCGCGGAACGCGCCGTTTGCGCACGGCTCGAGCAGCTTGGGCATGGCCGCGCGCATCTGCTGCACGCGCGCATACAGCGCGGCGACCTCCCCCTCCTCTTCCGCCGAGAGCGCCTGCCCCGCCGCGAGCTTGCCCGAAAGGGCGCGGGCGCGGCGGCCTGCGTGCCCGAAAAAGGCGGACAGCGGGGCGGAGGCCTGCCCTTCGGCGGGAAAACTTTCGAGGTCGCGCGCGGCGAGCTCGCATTGCACGACGACATCGGTGAGCGCCCGCTGCAACGCCGCCCCCTCGGCGACCTGCGCCTTGGCGAGGTCGGTATCCAGCGCCTCTACCCGCTCTGCCAGCTCGTAGGCGGCGCGGCGGTAGCCGCCCGCGAGCTCCGCTTGCGCGGCGTCGAGGTCGAAATACCCGACGGCGAGCACCGCGCCCAGCGCGAGCACCGCGACGGACAGCGACACGACCGCCGTCAGCCAGCCGCCGAAGCCGGGCGCGCGCCCCTTTTTGCGCTCCGCCCGCCGCTCTGCCCGCTCTTGCCTGCGCGCCGCGGCGCGCAGGGCGCGCTCTGCCTGCGCCTCGCTGTCTGCGCGCTGCCTTTCCTGCGCGGCGCGCTGCTGTTCCTGCGCGGCGGCGACGCGCGCCGCCGCGGCGGCACGTTCTTGCGCGGCGGCGGGGTCTTTTGCCCCGCTCTGCCCCGCTTTGCCCGGCCCGCCCGCTGCGGCCGACGCACCCTCGCCCTGCCGGATGCGGCGGGCGATCTCTTCTACCTTGTCCGCGCCTGCGGACTGTCTGCGTTCGCTCATAGTCCCTCCTTAAATGGCAAACACGTGCCTGCCGATGGTGATGACCGTCTCGCGCGAGAAGATCCACTCGCTCGTCGCGGTGACGGGGTTGTAGTAGTAGAGGCAGCCGCCCGTCGGATCCCAGCCGTTCATCGCGTCGCGCGCGGCGGAGATGGCCGTCTCGTCCGGGGTGAGGTTTATTTGCCCGTCGCTGACGGCGGTGAAGGCGTGCCGCTGGTAGATGACGCCCGCGACGGTGTTGGGGAACTCGGGGCTGCGCACCCGGTTGAGCACGACCGCCCCGACGGCGACCTGCCCGGTGTAACTCTCTCCGCGCGCCTCGCCGTAGATGCAGCGGGCGAGCAGGTAGGTATCGGCGTCGGTATAGCCGTTCGCGCCGCCGCTGCTGCCGCCTCCGTTGCCGCTGTTGCTGCTGCCCGACGAGGCGGGCATGCCCAGCGCCGCGAAGGTGGCGCGCCCGACGACGCCGTCGACGGCGAGACCGTTCTTTTTTTGAAAGGCACGCACCGCCCTTTCGGTGGCGGGGCCGTAGATGCCGTCTGCGCTGCCGCTGTAATAGCCCCAGCGCTTGAGCTTTGTTTGCACCGTGCGCACGGTTTCGCCACGGCTGCCCTGCCGCAGCGCCGTTTGCGCCACCTGCACCGCATACGCGGCGCGTTCTGCGGGCGGCGCGGTGCGCACGGTGAAAAAGGTGACCGCCGCAAGCACGGCGGCGAGTGCGAGCGCGAGCGCGCCCGCTTTGACGATTTTGTGCATTTGTATTCCTCCCGAGTCGAAAAAAAAAGGGCGGGACGGCGGAAAATCATCCCGCGAAAAAGTCCCGAATGATGTCGAGCAGGCGCGAGCGAAGCTGCACGCCCCCTCCCGCCGCCGCGCCGGAAAAGCAGAGGGGCGGGTACACGACGCACCACCAATTTGCCCCCTCCCCCGCGCCCAACTCGACGATGAGCGCGTCGTACACGCCGGCGGGGAGGGTGACCCCCTCGTACACGCGGGCGGGAAACTGCTCTTTGCGCAGCGAGGCGCGCGCGCCGTAGGTAAAGCCCTGCTCGGCGAGCGCCCGCTCTGCCGCCGCCTCGATGCCGCCCAGCGCGCCCGAGAGCGCCGCCTGCGCCTCCTCTTTGCTGCCGCAGGACGCGGCGACGGGCATGAGGTAGTCGACGAGGGCGTCTTTGACGGCGTACTTGACCGCCTGGTCGGCATCGCCGTCTGAATTTGCGCGCACGTGCAGGCGGATGTAGGCGGAGGGGGGCGGCGTCTGCTCCCGCGGCAGCGCCGTCAGCGCCGCCGCCATGAACAGTATGAACAGGAAGGCAAAAAGTATGCAGCACTTTTTCATGAACGAACTCCTTTGACCCGAACGTACCGCCATTATCGACAGCGCGGTTGCAAAATATACACCTTCATCGCAAAAGAACGAGCACACGAGGGAGGGCAAAAGCCGCAGGCGCGGCTCGCGAAATTTGTTTCGAGCTGACGAAACAAATTTCTGCGATTTTAGAGACAACCCGCTGTTCACCGCTTTTACAAGCGGCTCGGCAGCGGGTTTTCTCTCTTTGCACGATAAATAAGGGCACACCTTAAAGAAATCGTGCAAATTCACTCTTTCCTCAAAAGCCTAACGGCAAATACAGTGCGCTGGCGCAAAGGCGCGACTTTGCTTGCGCATTTGTTTTAAAAAAAAGTTAGAGGGCTGCGCCCATGCGCTGTAACAAGCAAAAGGCGGGCGGGCGCAAATTCTTCTTAAAAATAAAAAGAGGGGCGCCCCTTCGGGCGCCCCGCGAGGCCGCGCTACATGGCGGCCGTCTTATAAAAATAATGATAGGTGTCGTCCTCGCCGCAGGGGCGCATGCCCGCCGCGCGCAGGGTGAGGGCGGAGCTTTCGTTCTCCTTAAAGCACTTGGCCTCGATGCGCTCCAGCCCGAGTTTGAGAAAGCCGTACTCCATCATGCCCAGCAGCGCCTCGCGCGCGATGCCCCGCCGCTGCCAGGCGGGCAGCACGCGCATGCCGATCTCCGCCTCGGCGCGGTAGCCGAAGTTGTGCAGCACCACCTCGCCGACCAGCGTTTCCTCCCAATAGATGCCGAGGGGGATCTCGCTCTTGCGATGAAAATCTGATCGGATATCCTCCAAAAACCACATGTCGGGCGGGTCTTTGGGGGCCTTTTGCCGCCAATCGTACCCCCAATAGCGGTTGAGCTTTGCGTCGCGCGCGAGCGCGGCGAAGGCGGCGGCGTCTTCGTCGGGGATGGCGCGCAGGGAAAGGCGGGCCGTCTGCAGGGCGGGCAGTTTGGAGAGGGAGTCGATGCTGCGATGCACGGCGAGGTTGTACTTGCCGACGAGCCGCACGGGCAGGTACTGCAATTTTGATTTGCGCAGGCCGGCGTCGCCCGAGTCGTCTTCGCGGTTGATGTAGCGCACGCCGTCCGTGCAGAAGGTGCGCGCGAACGCCTGCGCGACGGCGGGATAGGCGCCCGGCACGCCGCGCAGCGCCTTTTCGATATGGACGATCATCGTGTCGCCGCAGCGCTCGCCCGCGGTAAAGGCGACCATGCGCCCGCCCGCGTACAGCGCGCCGCAGTACAGGCCGAGCTCGGCAAGGTGGGGCAAAATGTCGAACACCCCCTGCATCTCCTCGTCGGCGAGGGCGTCCTCTTTGGCGTACTGCGCGCCCGCGTACTCGCGCAAAAACGCCTCGACGGCGGGGATGTCCTCCGCCTCGACGGTGCGGAATTCGTGGTCGGGGTACAATTTTTCAAACTTATGAACGTGGTTGCGCTGGCCGCTGTAGCGGCCGCCGGGGTAGCTGCGGAAGTCGGACGCCTCGTACAGATACTCCCGCCAGCGGCGGATGTTGGAGACGTGCAGGTCCGCCCCGTACCGCTCGGCGAGCGCGCCCAGCTGCTCGGCGGGCACGGCGGACAGGTGCAGCCGCTCTTCCGCGGCGCGGCAGTACTCTTCGAGCAGCTCCAGCCCGCGCGCCTCGGCGGCGGGGTCGCCGTCTTTGGAGAGGGGGCTCGAAAAATAGGAGTTGCCGAAGTAGCGGTCGCGCAAAAAGAGACAGCCCTCCGCCTCGGCAAAGTGGGTGTCCATAAATTTGCTCCACATAAAGAGGAAGCCGGCGGAGTAGTTGGCGATGCGCCGCGTCTGGCCGCGGAAGTACGGGAGCAGGCGCGGAAGGTGCGCACGCTCTAATTTTTGAAAGCAAAGCATACGATGCGGGCTTTTTCCTTTTTTGATATAAAGTCGTCGGCAAGCATTATACCACGGCGGACGGCCTTTGACAAGCTGTTTGCGGGGGCAAAAGCGAGCCGCGCGCGGCGCAATTCGCCGCGCGGGAGGGGCAAGGCCGGGCGCGCGGCACAAATTCTGCAATAAAATACAGAAAAATTTTCGGGCAAGGCTTGATTTCGCGGCGGTTTCGTGCTATCATGTAAAAAAAAGGCGGCTTTTTTGCGGGCGCTGCCCGCGGGCGCGCCTTGAAGGGGGAAACAATGGAATATGCGATCCTGATCGCGCCCGCCGCGGCGGTGCTCGCGCTCGCGTTTGCGCTGTTTTTTGCGCGGCGGGTGCTGAAGATGCCCGAGGACGAGGGCGCGGGCCGCGTGGCGGCCATCATCCGCAGGGGCGCGAACGCTTTTTTGAAACGGCAGTACCTGGTGGTCGCCGTCTTTTTTGCTTGTATGTTCCTCGTGCTGGGGGCGCTCGCCCTGGCGGGCTTTGTGGGGCCGTTTATGCCCTTCGCCTTTGTGACGGGCGGCGTCTTTTCCGGCCTGTCCGGCTTTTTGGGGATGAAGATCGCCACCGCCGCCAACGCGCGCACGGCGACCGCCTGTAAAGACAGCCTCAACAAAGGGCTGCGCGCAGCCTTTTCTGCGGGCAGCGTGATGGGGCTGGTCGTCGTCGGGCTGGGGCTTGCGGATATGTCCATCTGGTTCTTCGTGCTCAAGGGCTTTTACGGCGTGATGGAGAGCGGGCTGACGGAGGCGCAGTTCATCGCCACCAACATGGTCACCTTCGGCATGGGCGCCTCGTCGATGGCGCTGTTTGCGCGCGTGGGCGGGGGCATCTTTACGAAGGCGGCAGACGTGGGCGCAGACCTCGTCGGAAAGGTCGAATCGAACATCCCCGAAGACGACTGCCGCAACCCCGCCGTCATCGCCGACAACGTGGGCGACAACGTGGGCGACGTGGCGGGCATGGGCGCAGACTTGTACGAATCGTACGTCGGCTCGGTGCTGTCTGCGATGGCGCTGGGCGTTGCGGCGGGGCTCGACTTTATCGGCGCGCTGCTGCCGCTTGCCATCGCCGCCATCGGCGTGCTGTTTTCGGTGATCGGCTCCTTTTTTGTGCGCACCAAAGAGAACGTGACGCAGAAGGGGCTGCTGCGCGCGCTGCGCGCGGGCACGTGGTTCGCCTCCGCGGGCACGGCCGTCGCCTCTGCCCTCTTTATCTGGCTGATCTCGACCGCCGCGCCCGAGGGCGTGGACGCGGCCGATATTTTGCGCCTGATCGCGCCCGTCGTCATCGGGCTGGCGGCCGGCGTGCTGATCGGCTTCTTTTCCGAATACTTCACGAGCGCCTCGTACAAGCCGACGAAGGACCTGGCCGCCTCCGCCGAGAGCGGGGCGGGGCCGGTGATCATCAACGGCACGGCGCTGGGCATGCTTTCGACCCTCGCGCCCGTCGTCATCATCGCGGCGGCGGTGCTGGGCGCGTACTTCGCCGCGGGCGGCTCTGCCGACGCGGAGCTCGGCATGTACGGCATCGGCATCGCGGCGGTAGGGATGCTCTCCACCTTGGGCATCACCCTCTCTACCGACGCCTACGGGCCTGTCGCCGACAACGCGGGCGGCATCGCGCAGATGAGCGGCATGAGCGAGCAGGTGCGCGCGCGCACGGACGCGCTCGACTCGCTCGGCAACACGACCGCCGCGACGGGCAAGGGATTTGCCATCGGCTCGGCCATGCTGACCGCGCTGGCGCTGCTCTCCTCCTTTATCGCGCAGGTCAAGCTGCTCGAGCCCGACTTTGCCTTCAACCTCGCCGTCGACAACCCGCCCGTGCTCATCGGCGTGTTCGTCGGGGCGATGCTGCCCTTCCTCTTTTCGGCGCTGACCATGTCGGCCGTGGGCAAGAGCGCGCAGCACGTCGTGCTCGAGGTGCGGCGGCAGTTTGCGCAGGATAAAGGGATCTTGGCGGGCACGAGCGAGCCCGACTACGCGCGCTGCGTGACCATTTGCACCAAGTCTGCGCAAAAGCAGATGATACTGCCCGCGGTGATCGCGGTGCTCTCTCCCCTGCTGGCGGGCACCCTGCTGGGGGTGAACGGCGTGACCGGCCTGCTGCTCGGCTCGACGGTGACGGGATTTTTGCTCGCCGTGTTTATGAGCAACAGCGGCGGCGCGTGGGACAACGCCAAAAAGTATGTGGAGGACGGAAACTTCGGCGGCAAGGGCAGCGCCGCGCACAAGGCGGCCGTCATCGGCGACACGGTGGGCGACCCCTTCAAAGACACCTCCGGCCCCTCCATCAACATCCTCATCAAGCTCATCTCGGTGGTGGCGATCGTGTTTGCGCCGGTCATCCTCGCCATCGGGCTGCTGTAACAAATTCTTTTCAGCGACAAAAGAGACCCGCCGCTGCGGGTCTCTTTTAATAATGATCGAAAAAGCGGAAATCTCACTTTTCGCTTTTGATCCTAAAAAATAAATGCGCTCGAAAAAGAGGCGCAGCCGCGCTAAAAATAAATATAAAATCACTCGAAAAAGGCAAAACCGCGCTTTTGCCTTTTTCCCTTTACAGCGCATGGGCGCTGCACGGATGGGGTGAATGCGGCGCGCTCGTCGTCGCTCGCCTTTGCTTGCCAGCCTTTTGCTTTTAACAAAAGGCTCGGCTTGCGCGGCGGCTCCTCCTCTTCCCAAAAATCTCGCGACGCTCCGCACCGCTGCGATTTTCGGGAACCCTATTTTTTTTAATTCTTGCGCGAGTCAAAATCACACTTTTGATGAGCGCACTCAATTTGCCGTGAGGCTTACGAGGAAAGAGTGAATTTGCGCGACTTCTTAATGGCGTGCCCCTAAAATATCGCGCGGCGAGGAAAACCCCGCGGATAGCGCTTGCGCGTGCCCGCGGGGTTGTCTTTCAAATCGCAGAAATTTGTTTTAACAGCTTAAAACAAATTTCGCGAGCTCAATTCGCATATACGCTGACCTGCTTTTTATCTCTGCCGAGACGCTCAAAGCGGACGACGCCGTCGGTGAGGGCGAAGAGGGTATCGTCTTTGCCGATGCCGACGTTGTTGCCCGGGTGGAACTTGGTGCCGCGCTGGCGAACGAGGATGTTGCCGGCGAGCACGGCCTGGCCGTCAGAGCGCTTTACGCCGAGGCGCTTGGCCTCGCTGTCGCGCCCGTTGTGCGACGAGCCCGTTCCCTTTTTATGAGCAAACAAACCGAGAATGATCATTGTTTTGTTCCTCCAATAGTCGTGTGTTTGCAGCCGAAGCTGCGCTCCCCTTACAGCGTGATCTTGTCGATCTGCACTTGGGTGAAGGGCTGACGATGGCCCTGCTTTTTGCGCTCGTTCTTTTTGGCCTTATACTTGAAGACGATGACCTTTTTGAACTTGTCTTGCGCCTGTACCGTGGCGGTGACCTTTGCCGAAGCGACGTCTGCGCCCGTCTTGACGCCGTTTTCGTCTGCCAGCATGAGGACCTTGAAGTCTACGCTGTCGCCGACGTTTGCGCCGAGTTTTTCGACGCGGATGACGTCACCTTCAGACACGCGGTACTGTTTGCTGCCGTTTTCGATGATCGCGTACAAAATGCTTTTACCTCCTCTGTCCAGTCTCGCCGGGTGTGTGCAAGGCGGCGCGCGCGGCAGGTTCCCCTGCGCGGCGGGCGCACTTAAAAAAGCCTGCCCCGAGCGGCTCGGAGACTATTATAATATAGAAAGGGGCGGCTGTCAAGCGGTTTTACGGGCACAAATTCAAAATTTTTATGCGCTCAATCGCCGTAGACGGCGGGCTTGAGCACGCCGATGTAGGGCAGATTGCGGTAGCGCCCGGCGTAGTCCATGCCGCAGCCGACGACGAACACGTCGTCTACCGCGAAGCCGACGTAGTCGGGCGAAAAGGGCACGGCGCGGCGGGAGGGCTTATCGAGCAGGGTGACGACGCGCACCGAGCGGGGGCGGCGGGCGGCGAGGTGCCCGCACAAAAAGGCGAGGGTGCGGCCGCTGTCGACGATGTCTTCGACGATGAGCACGTCGCGCCCCGCAACGTCTGCCTCGATGTCTTTGCCGATATGCACCGCGCCGGACGATGCGGTGCCCGCGCCGTAGGAGGAGAGCGCGATGTACTCCGTTTCGAGCGGCAGCGGGATGGCGCGGATGAGGTCTGCAAAAAAGGGCACGCTGCCCTTTAAGATGCACACGGCGAGGGGCATGGCGGGGTTTTGGGCGGGCACGCCCCCCTGCGCGGCGGCGCTTTGGGCGGGCACGCCCCCCTGCGCGGCGGCGCTTTGGGCGGGCGCGGCGGCCTGTTCGCCCGCCCGCGCGTCCTCGCCCGCTTTGGCGGCGCTTGCGGCAAGGTCCTCGGCGATGCGCTTGCCCAGCGCGCGGGTGCGCGCCGCGATCTGTTCGGCGGTAAAGAGGATGCGTTCGATGTCGGGGTGCATGGCTTAATCTCCTTTTGGGATGAGTTCGAGGACGTACGCGCCCCCCTCCCCCGCGGCGGCGGGGGAGGGCAGGCGGACGCTTTCGGCGATTTCGACGCCGCAGACGGCGAGCACCTCGCCCCCGCTGGCGAGCAGGGGCAGGCGGCCGCGCAGCGGGCGGGGCAGCTTGCGGTCGATGAAGTAGTCCTTCAACTTTTTGGTGCCGCCGCCGAATTTTCGGAAGGTGTCGCCTTGGCGCCGGGTGCGCAGCGCGCAGCCGGCGGGGATGGCCGCCGCGCTGACGGCGAGGGGGCGGGGGACAAACGCCCCTTCCCCGGCCTGCCCGCAAGAACGGGCTGCCGGGGCGGCGAAGGCGGCTGCGGGCAGCGGCGCGCCCGCGGGCACGAAGCGCACGCGCAGGGTAAAGCCTTCAAAATCGAACTCCCCCTCCCCGAAGGGATAGGCGGGCGCATCTTCTGCGGGGGCGGGTTCGGCGCTCTTTTCGGGCTTTTTGGCGGGCGCGGGCGGGCGAGAAAAGAGGATGCGGCCGTACTCCCTGCGGGCGACGACCCCCCGCGGCAGGTTTGCCATGCGGCCGCCGCCCCCCCGCGCGATGGCGCGCACCGCCTCGAGGTCGGCGGCGGTGTAGTTTTGTTCGACGCCCAGCGCGCGCAGCGCGCACACGCAGGCGCGCAAAAAGAGGGGGCGGGGGCCGATGCGCACGGCGACGCTTTTGCCCTGCACCGAAATCAGCAATTTTGCGAGCGAATAGAGGAAGTCGTCGTCTTCGCGGGCGCGGCGCGAAAAGGCGTACAGCGCGCCGTCGACGGCGGGAAATTTTTCGCGCGCGGGCGCGAGCACGCGCGCCCGCAGGTAGTTGCGGGTGTAGGCAGTATCCGCATTGGTCGCGTCCTCGCAATGCGCGACGCCGTTTGCCTGCACATAGGCGGCGATGTCGCGCGGGGGAACGCACAGCAGCGGCCGCACGACGCCCCGTTCGGCCTCCGCGGTTTGTTTCGGGTTTGAAGCGCCCGCATCTTCCCCTGCTGCCGCAGCTTTGCCCGCGGCGGGCAGGGGCGCAGACCACGGTAGAGGGGCGAGCGGCGCTTCTTCCCCCATAAAGGCGGAAAGGGGCAAAAAGGCGCGGATGCCGCCCGCGCCCGTGAGGGACGCGCCGCGGAAGAGGTGAAAGAGCACGCTTTCGGCATTGTCGCCCGCGTGGTGGGCGGTGGCGACGACGTCTGCCCCGCCCCCGACGAGGACGCGCGCGAAGGCGGCGTAGCGGACGCGGCGGGCCTCTTCCTCGACGCCCGCGCCGCGCGCCGCGGCGCGGGCGGGCACGTCTGCCGAAAAGGCGTACAGCGGCACGCCGGCGCGCGCGCAGATGTCGCGCACGAAGGCGGCGTCTGCAAGCGAATCTTTTCCGCGGATGCCGTGCTCGACGTGGACGGCGGAGAGGGAAATGCCCTCCGCCGCCGCGCAGGCGCACAGATAGTGAAAGAGCGCGGCGGAGTCTTTGCCGCCCGAGAGGGCGACGCACACGCGACGGCCGCGCAAGAGGGTGAGATCGGGCTTCATACCCGCATTATACTACAAATTTGCGGGGTTGGCAAGCGCCGCGCGCAAACGGTGCGGTTTGCGCGCGGCGCAAAGGGCGGGGACGGCAAACGGCGGGGCGCAAAGGGCGGGCGCGGCGCGCGTCCGCGCGCCGCGCCCGAACAAGACGGCAACGAGCGGCGGCAGAAATATAAAAAGCGGCGCGGCGCGCCGCCCCGCGGGGGCGGCGCGCCGAACAAGCGGGCGATGCGGCGGTTTGCGGCGCGTTCCGCGCCGACTGCGCAGAGAGCGGGGCTGCGGCGGGATCCTTCTTCCCCCACCCGAAAAAAATCAGCGGGCGGGGCGGTCGGGGTAGAGCGGCCGCGGCAGGGGCAGCAGCTTTTTGCGGGGGGCGAGGCGGGCGGCGGCGGCGCGGACGATGTCCTCGCGCACCCGCTGGTCGTACACCGAGTGGCCGAAGTTGAACAGGTAGGCGGCGACGCACACGACGGCGGCGTACGGGAGCAGGCCGCCGCCGAACAGCTCGACGCACAGCAGCACGGGCGCGATGAGGGTGTTGGTCGCCGCGCCGAACACGGCGGCGTAGCCGAGGCAGGCGGCGAGCGCGGGCGGCAGGCCGAGCAGGCCGCTCATCGCGCAGCCGAGGCACGCCCCCGCCGCAAAAAAGGTGGTCACCTCCCCGCCCAAAAAGCCCGCCGAGAGGAATGCGGCGGTAAACGCCATTTTGACCAGCCAATCGTGCGGGGCGGCGGTGCCGGCGAGGGCGAGGTCGATGAGGTTGGTGCCCAGCCCGCTGTACCGCCCGCCCGTGCAGTACAACAGCGCCGCGAGCAAAAGCCCCGCGAGCGCGGCGCGCGCGAGCGGGTCAGGTGCGGCGGTGCGGAAAAAGGCGGCAAAGGCGCGGCGCAGCAGGCAAAAGAGCAGCCCCGCGACGCCGCACGCCGCGCCCAAGACGAGCAGGCGCAGCAGCAGCGGCACGCTCCACGAGAGGGCGACGGAGACCTCTGCCGCGTGCGCGCCGTAGCCGCACAGCAGCGCGACCGCCCACGCGGTGAAGGAGGCGAAGGCGGCGGCGACCAGCGCGCGCAGGCGCAGCGTGCCGACGACGGTGACTTCGAGCGCGAAAAAGAGGGCGCACACGGGGGTGCCGAACAGCGCCGAAAAGCCCGCCGCCATGCCCGCGACGAGCAGAATTTTGTCCGCGCCCGCCAGCGGCACCCGCGCGCCGATGTTGCCGCCGATGGCCGCGCCGATCTGCACGCCCGCGCCCTCGCGCCCGACGCTGGCGCAAAACAGGTGCGCGCCCCACGTGCCCGCGAATTGGAAGAGGGCGTTGCGCAGGGGGTAGTTCTTTTCCTCCCCGCGCGAGGCGCGGAAAGCCGCCGCCATGCCGACCGGCCCCTGCCCCCAGCGGCGCAGCATGGCCGCCGTCAGCAGCCCGACGACGGGCAAAAACCAGACGTACAGCGAAAAGTGCGCCGCCCCGTAGCCGGCGCAAAACTCGACCCCGCGGCCGAACAGCACGATGACCGCCCCCACCGCCGCGCCGAGCAGCGCGCCCAGCAGCGCGTACAGGGCGGGCTCGAACGGGCGGATGCGGTCTTTTTTCGGTTGCATAACTTCCTCCCCCGCGCCCCCGCGGGGCGCTCGTCCTTCTCTCACCTTTGTTTTGCCGCCGCGAGGGCGGCTCGTATTTGTTTTAGAAGCGCCGCCGCTTGGGCGCGCTCTCTCTGTATAAAAGCGCCGCTGCGGGCGGCCTTCTCTTTGTTTTTGAAGCGCCGCCGCGTTGGCGGTATGCCGCGCGCAGCCGTTGCCGGGCGATAGGCGGCACTTCCTATTTATAATAAGAGGTTTACTGCCCCGCCTGCGCCGCGAGGGGAACGAACTTTGCCCCGACGAAGGCGGCGAGCCGATCGGGCGCGAGGCAGATCTGCCGCCCCCGCCGCCCCGCGCTGACGCAGATGCGCTCGAACTGCAGCGCGCTGTCGTCGATGAAGGTGGGGAAGCGCTTTTTCATGCCGACGGGCGAGCAGCCGCCGTGCACATAGCCGGTGAGCGGCTCGAGGTCGCGTTGGTGCAGCATGGCGACCGACTTTGCGCCCGCGGCCTTGGCGGCCTTCTTCAAGTCGAGGGTGGCGCAGACGGGCACGCAGAACACGAAGTGCGCGCCCTTGTCGGACACGGTGACGAGCGTTTTGAACACGGCGCGCGCGTCCTGCCCGAGCGCGGCGGCGACCGCCTCGCCGTCGGTCAGCTCGGCGCTGTACTCGAACGCCTCGTACTCGATCTTTTTGCCGTCCAACAGCCGCATGGCGTTGGTCTTGTCCGCTTTTTTATCCATTTGAATCTTTCTCCTGCGGCCATTATACCACTTTTATACAGAAAAGACAATCCTCGCGAAATTTGTTTTAAGCTGTTAAAACAAATTTCTGCGATTTGAGAGACAACCCGCCGTTCGCCGCTTATGCAAGCGGCTCGGCAGCGGGTTTTCTCTATGATCGGAAGATTTCGTAGCCGTCAGCACGGCGAGATTTTCGCGAGCTTTTTATTCCACGGTTACGCTCTTCGCGAGGTTGCGGGGGCGGTCGGGGTCGTGCCCGCGCAGCAGGGCGAGGCGGCAGGCGAGGTGCTGCAGGGGGATGGCGGCGAGGGCGGGCATGAGCGGCTCGGGCGCGGCGGGCAGGCGGATGTGAAAGGCCGCGGGGATGGCGAGCGCCTCGGCGTATTGCGAAAAGAGGGCGACTTGCCCGCCGCGCGCGGCGACCTCCGCCGCGGCGGCGGCGCACTTGCGGACGAGGGCGCGCGCCGTGCACACGAGCGCGACGGGGAAGCCTTTCTCCACCAGCGCGAGCGGGCCGTGCTTGAGCTCGCCCGCGGGCAGCCCCTCGGCGAAGATGTAGGCGATCTCCTTGACCTTGAGCGCGCCCTCGCGCGCGGTGACGGCGTCTTGCCCGCGCCCCAAAAAGTACATGCCGCGCGCGCCCTGCCACGCCGCGGCGAGCTGTTCGACGGCGGAAAAGCTGCCGAAGGCGCGCCGCGCGAGAGCGGGGAGGGCGGCAAGCGACTGCTCCCATACCTGCGGCGCGCCGCGGCTTGCGAGCAGGCGGGCGGCGACAAAGTACAGGCAGAGAAGCTGGCAGTTGTAGCTTTTGGTGGCGGCGACGGCGACCTCCGGCCCCGCGCGCAAAAACAGCGCGGCGTCGGCGAGGGCGGCGAGGGAGGACTGCTCGACGTTGGTGACGGCGAGAAGGAATGCGCCGCGCGCGCGTGCCGCGCGCGCGGCGGCGAGGGTATCGGCCGTCTCTCCGCTCTGGCTGACGGCGACGAGCAGCTCCCCCTCCCCCGCGGCGAGGTCGGCGGCCTCGGACGCGGGACGGCAGAGGGCGGGCACCCCCTGCGAAGCGAGCAGGCCGCAAAAGGCGAGCGTGGCGTGATAGGCGGTGCCGCAGCCGACGGAGAGCACGCGGCGCGCCGCGCGGAAGGGGGCGCGACAGGCGGAGAGGTCGGCCTCTTGAAGGGAGGCGAGGGTGCCCGCGAGGGCGGCGGGGACTTCGGCGATCTCCGCCTCCATGCGCGTCTTTGCCACGACGGCGCGCGGGCGGGCCGCGCCGCGCACGCGGGCGAACACCTTGCCGGGCACGGGGGTGCCGTCGGCGCGGAAAAAACCGATCTCCCCCGCGCGGATGACGACAAATTCACCCTCCTCCGCCGGGCAGATATACGCGGCGCTGCCGCACAGGGCGGGGATGTCGCTGCACACATACAGCGCGCCCCCGCCCGCCCCCGCGACGAGCGGGCAGCCGCGGCGGGCGCAGACGATGGTATCGGGATGGTCTGCGCACAGCACGGCGACGGCGTAGCTGCCCTCGATGCGCGCGCAGGCGGCGGAAACGGCGGCGAAGAAGTCGCCCGCATACGCGCGCGCGATGAGGTGCACGATCAGCTCGCTGTCCGTTTGGGAGAGGAAGCGCTCGCCTTGTGCGGAGAGTTCTGCGCGCAGCGCGGCGTCGTTTTCGACCACGCCGTTGTGCACGAGGGCGAACTTGCCGCACAGGTGCGGGTGGGCGTTGACGTCGGAAGGGACGCCGTGCGTCGCCCAGCGGGTATGCCCGATGCCCGCGCAGCCTATAAGCGGCGCGCCCGCGATGGCGGCGACCCCGCCCCTTTTTTTGCGGACGGAAAAGGCGCCCCCCTCCGACAGCGTGGCGATGCCCGCCGAGTCGTAGCCGCGGTACTCGAGGCGGGTGAGGGCAGAATACAGCTTTTCATAACACCCTTTTTGCGCAAAACAGCCGACGATGCCGCACATATCACTCCTCCCCCGCAAAACAGCCGACGATGCCGCACATATCACTCCTCCCCCGCGCGGATCTCCGCCTCGATGCGCGCCGCGGCCGCCGCCGCGGCGCGGCGGCTGTCTGCCTCGGCGAAGATGCGCACGACAGGCTCGGTGCCGCTCGCGCGCACGACGAGGCGCTGCACCCCCGCGCTCTCGCGCGCGATGGCCGCGCGCACCCGCTCGCCGCCCAGCACGCGCACCTTGTCGCGCACGCGCACGCTGCGGTTGATTTGCGGCAGCAGCGGGATGGCGGCAAGCTGCGACAGCTTTGCCCCCTCCGGCAGCCCCGCGAGCAGCCCCGCCAGCGCGAGCGAGGTGAGGATGCCGTCGCCGGTGGCGGCATATGCGGACAGGATGACGTGCCCCGACTGCTCGCCCCCGACCGCCGCGCCCGCGCGGCGCATGGCGGCAGCGACGTACTTGTCGCCGATGTCCGCGCGCAGCAGGCGGATGCCGCTCTTTGCGAGGGCGCGTTCTACCCCCGTGTTGGTGTGCGCCGTGCCGACGACGACGCCCCCGCGCAGGCGGCCGCGCGCCTGCAATGCCCGCGCGAGGATGCAGACGATCTTGTCGCCGTCGACGATTCTCCCCCGTTCGTCGCAGGCGATGACGCGGTCGGCGTCGCCGTCGTAGCAAAAGCCCGCGTCCGCGCCCGCCTCTTTGACGGCGCGGCACAGCCGCGCGGGGTGCAGCGCCCCGCACCCGACGTTGATGCGCCGCCCGTTTTGCCCGCAGCAGAGGGCGACGACGCGCGCGCCCAGCTTGCGGAAGGCGCGCGGCGCAAAGGCGGACGCCGCCCCATAGGCGCAGTCGAGCACGATCTTTTTGCCGGCGAGCGGCGCGCCCGCGCCCACGAGGTGCGCGAGGTACGCCCCGCGGTTTGGCAGCGGCCTGCACGCCCCGCAGGCGAGGGCGGGGGCGAAGGCGTAGGCGCTCATCCACCGCTCGGCGCGCGCCTCCACTTCCTCTCCCGGCTTGCAGCCGTCCGCGCCGAACATCTTGAGGCCGTTGTACTCGGGCGGGTTGTGCGAGGCGGACACGACGACGCCGAAATCTGCCCCCTCGCGCAGCACGAAAAAGGAGACGGCCGCCGACGGCAGCACCCCGCCGTCCAAAACTTGCCCGCCGCCCGCCGTGACCCCCGCCGCCAGCGCGAGCGCGAGCATATCCGACGAGGTGCGCGTATCCCGCCCCAACACCACGCGCGGCGCGCGGCGCAGCCGGCACAGCGCGTTGCCCAGCGCAAAGGCGGTGCGCGCCGTCAGCTCTTTGCCCGCCACGCCGCGGATGCCGTCGGTACCAAACAGTTCAGCCATGCGCACCTCCCGCCCCATTTGCGGGGCCCTGCGCGTTTGGTTTGGAAGAAGTTGTGCCGCCGCCCCCGCCTTCTTCCTCTCGGCGGCGCGACGGCGCGCCGCCCGCACATTTGCAGCCGCCGCCATTTTGGCAGTTCCGCCGCCCGCAGCCGTCACAACGGCCGCACTTGCAGCCGGTTTTGTCGTTTTTAGAAGAAGGCGCGGCGGCCGCAGCGGCGGCGCGGACGCCGCGCCCGCCTCTTTCGGCGCACTTACCGCCTATTTCGGCGCACTTGCCGGCGCTTTCGGCGCATTGACAAGTTGGCGCGGCGCACCCTTCGGGCGGGGTTTGCGGGAGAACGGAGGCGGCGGCGCGGGCGGCGGGCACGCCGCCCGCGCCGCCGCACGTTTTATTTTTTTGCGCGCTCGTTGCTGCGCCCGTTTCCGCGCGCTCCTCTCCGCCCGAGGGCGTTCGTTCTTTTTGCGCCGCGGGGCGAGAACAGTCGCCTTCCGCCCCGTTGCCGCAGGCGGGAGCGGCGGATGGCAGGGGCGCGCAGGGCGCTGCGGGCGGCGGCGTACCTTCTTCCCCCAAAGCGGGGCGGTAGCGCCCCTTGACGTCGGGGCGGACACTCGTTTGGGCGCGCCCGACGGCAAACGTGTGTGCGGGCAGCGCGCCCGTGACGGTGGTGCCCGCCGCGACGTAACACCCCGCCCCCAGCGACGCGGGCGCGACGACGTTGACATTGCTGCCCAAAAAACAGCCCTCCCCCACCGACGCGCGGCGCTTTTGCGCGCCGTCGAAGTTGCAAAAGACCACCCCGCAGCCGACGTTGGTGCCGCGGCCGACGGTACAGTCGCCCAGGTACGCGAGGTGCCCCGCCCGCACCCCCTCGCCCAGCGTCGCCGCCTTGACCTCGACAAAGCTGCCCACGCGGCAGCGCGCGCCGACGTCCGCGCCCGGCCGCAGGTGCGCAAACGGCCCCACCTGCGCGCCCTCGCCCACCCGCGCGCCGCACAGCACGCTTTCGGTCACCCGCGCGCCCGCGCCGACGGCGCTCTCCTCGATGCGGCAGCGCGCGCCCAGCCGCGCGCCCTCGCCGACGGCGGCGTTTTGCAGGATGCAGCCCTGCCCGATTTCTGCGTTCGCGCCGATTTTTGATTTTTGAACCTCACACCCCGGCCCGATCTCCGCGCCTTCGCCGACGGCGCCGCCCGCGAGCGTACAGCCGCCGCCGATGCGCGCGTTTTTGCCGACCGTGCAGTTTTGAACGCTGCAATGCGGGCCGATCTCTGCGCCTTCCCCGATGTCGGCGCCCCCGCCGACGGTGCAAAAGGGGCCGATGTGCGCGTTTTTGCCGACGGACGCCCCTTCTTCCACCGTGCAAAAGGGGCCGATGCGCGCGTTTGCGCCGACGGACACCCCTTCTTCTACCATGCAAAAGGGGCCGATCTGCACGCCCTTGCCGATGGCGGCGCGCGGCGAAATGCGGCAGGTTTGCGGCATGATGAGGGTATATTCCCCCTCGCTTACAGCCGCCGCCCCTTCCGCGCCCGCCGTTTGCGCAGCCGCCTGCGCCCGCCCGCTTTGCCCGTTTTGCCCGCCCGTTGTCTGCTGCATCGCCCTTCCTCCCCCGAAAAAAATGAACGATACATCGTATGCGGGGCAAAAACAAAGGGTGCAGCTCCCCGCACCCTCGAATGACAACGTATTTTGAATTGATACAACGACCGAAAAAGGCAAAAACCGCACCTTCTCTTTTATAAAACAAATGAAAAAGCAATACCGCGCTTTTTGCTTTTTCCCTTTACAGCGCATGGGCGCTGCACGGGGAAAGGTGAAGCCGCCGCGCTCGTCGTCGCTCGCCGCCGCCAAGCTGCCGCGCGGGCAGCCAACGGCTGCCCGCGGGCTAACGGCGGCGAGCGACGACGAAAAGGCGTGCCCTTAAAAATGCCGCAAAGAGAGAAAACCCGCTGCCGAGCAGCAATAGCTGTGAGCAGCGGGTTGTCTCTAAAATCGGAAGATTTCGCAGGCGTCAGCTCGCCGAGAAATCTCCGAGCCAAAAAAAGTCGGGGCGCTCTCCGCGCCCCTCTTTCCCCGAATCTGTTGGATTTTCCTCCGAGCTATTCCGGTGATTCAAGGCGGCTCCCGCGAGGGAACCGCCTCAATTCCATGATCTTTGCGAACTTGTCTGCCGTTTCGGTCATTCCAAAAAGTTATCCGATGGCGAACCGTTACTTACACTTTTTAACTTTTTTGAGCATTCCGCTCGTTAAAACAACGGCTCTTTTGGATATTTTGCTTTTTCTTTTCCGATCCGCTTCGTTTTCCCCTTGACTGCACATCGATCATTACGATCGCCGTATTTTTTACAACGTTTTTTTGCTGTTTTTGCGTTTTTTGCTTATGCTTAGGGGGGTTTTCAGGAACGCATTTTCAGCTCGTATTCAAAAAATTTCGGCTTTGGATGTTTTTGCGACATCTTGTTTGGGATGTTGTTGCGACATCTTACTTGTGCGTTCTGCAACGATCATGCAAACGACGGTTTTGTTCTTTACGGCTTCCTCTCTTCTTCACATTCGTTGCATCTTTTACAGCCTTTTGTGTACGCATTTTGTTGTGTTCAGATTGAAATGCGCCCTTCCGGCCTTTGATTTGCCGCTTCAAAAAACTTTTTTAAGGCTTTTTTCTGCTTTTGCGAATGTTCTGCAGATGGATGAAGTTCGGATACGATATTTTTGCTTGTATTCGCTTTTGCTCGCTCTTTTGCCGCTTGCGGGTTTTGTTCAGGCCGCTCTTTTTACGAAGAGCCTGCGCAGTTTGACCGAACGTCGTCGCTTGCGGGAATTGCTTGCGTCTGCGAAACACTTCCGGCAAATTTACCTGTTCCGTAGAAGACTTCTTCCGTTGTTTGTACCATTATTATAGCACACTTTTTTGATTTGTCAATACCTTTTTGAAAAATTTTTTGAATTTTTTGTGGAAAAAATTCAAAAAAAGAAATTGTGCAACATAGGCTATACCGTTTTGGCGTTGTACGCCTCGAGATAGCGGTTGATGGCGGGGAAGTCTGACGGGGTCAACAGCAGCAGCACCTTCTCCCCCACGATGCCGTGCTCGGTGACGATGACGGCGTAGAGGTCTTTGCGCTTTTCAAACGCCTCGAACACGTCGAAGACGGTGGCGGCGGCGTTGAAGAGGGCGTAGCGGGAGAGCAGCGCGGCGTCGAGCACGGCGCCGCAGGGGGTGTTTTGCAGGTAGGCGGTCAAATTTTCTCCCTTTTGCGCCTGCTCTGCGAGCAGGCGGTAGAGGTAGTACGAGTTGAGCACGCCGACCATGTTGCCGTGGTCGTAGACGACGAGCGTCTTTTTTTCGCTGCTGCCGAAGGTCTGCACGGCGGTGAGCAGCGGCTTGTCGGCGAAGACGGCGCTGATCTTTTTGCACTTGAACACGTCGATGACGAGGGGCGGGCGGCACAGCTGGCGCTCGATGTACTCGAGCGTGTCGACGACGTCGTCGCTCGGGTTTGCGATAAACAGCTCCTCTCCCCCCGCGCGGTGGACGATGGCGTTGCGCAGCTTGCCGTAGTCGATGAGCTCGTTTTCGTACCGGCGGACGGTGATGTTGCGGTCGCTGCAGCGCTTGACGAGGTCGGTAAACGCCTGCGTGGGCGGGCCGCCGTACAAAAGCTTCAGCTGGCTTTCGATCTTGTTGTAGCTCTTTAAAAAGCGTTCTGCATTGGCGTATTTCATCGGGCTTCCCTCCGCCTGTATTATACCATATGCCACGGCTCGATGCAAGATACAAATTCATTTTTCATGTTTCTATTTTATAAAAGGAAGGGCAAGCTATGGGCGCAGGCGGCTGCTTTGCCAAATTTGCGCGGCGAAGGGGGCGGGCGGCGTTGCCAAACGCGGCGGTTTGTGCTATACTTATCGTATGGAACGGAAAACATACCGGCTGAACTTTCAGCTCGTGCCGGACGGGTGCTGGCAGGTCAACTTGCGCAGCGCGCTGCCCAGAGAGGCGTGGGACAAGCTGCGGCGCGCCGCCTACGCGCGCGCGGGCGGGCGGTGCAGCATCTGCGGCGCGGGCGGAAGATTAGAGGCGCACGAGGTGTGGAGCTACGACGACAAAAAGCATATCCAGAAGCTGGAGGACATCGTCGCCGTGTGCCCCGCCTGCCACGCCGTCATCCATATCGGCCGCACCGCGCTGCTCGGGCGCGAAAAGCAGGCGCAGGCGCACTTTATGGCGGTGAACGGCTGCACGCAGAGCGAGTATCACGCCGCGCTGGGCGAGGCCAACCGCATACACGCCGAGCGCAGCCGCCACGAGTGGGTGACGGACATCTCTAAGCTGAAAGACTTGCTGTGAGCGCCCCCCTGCGGGGCGCGAAAGAAGGGAGAGGCGGGGGAGCGGAAACCTTCTTTTCCCAAAAAAATCGTTGAAAAAGTTTTGTGGAGGCAGGATATGAACAAAGTGAAGATCACCGTGCTGCGGCGGACGCTGCAGGAAGATCTCGCCAAAGAGTACGGCGCGGAGGGGCTCAAGCGCTGCCCCATGCTGCGCGAGGGGCAGGTGTTTTACGCCGACTACGCCAAGCCGGAGGGGCTGTGCGACGAGGCGTGGAAGGCCATCTACCAATATGTATTCGCCCTGGCGCACGGCGCGGGGCGGGATCCCTTTTACTTTGCCGATTGGATCCGCGTGCCGGGGGTGGCGATCGTGTCCTGCAACGACGGGCTGCGGCCGGTCATCTTCAAGTTGGAGGCGACGGATATCCCCGCCGCCATCGACTACACGCCCGTGGAGTGAGCGCCATGCAAAAGGCAGACGAAGCCCTGCGCGCGCGCATGGGCGCGGTTTCGGGCGGGGTGGGCATCGCGGTGAACACGCTGCTCGCCGCCGCCAAGATCGCGCTGGGCGCGGTGACGGGGTCGCTGTCCGTTTTGGCGGACGGCATGAACAATTTGACCGACTGCGGCAGCAACGTCGTGTCGCTGATCGGGCTGAAGGTGAGCGAAAAGCCCGCCGACCGCGAGCACCCCTTCGGGCACAGGCGGGCGGAGACGGTGGCGGCGCTGATCATCGCGCTGATCGTTTTGGTGGTGGCGGCGGAGCTGGCCATCGAGTCGGTGCAGAAGATCTTTGTCCCCGCGGAGAGCAGCTTTTCGTGGGCGCTCATCGCGGTGCTCGGGGCGGCGGTGGCGGCGAAGCTGTTCCTCTTTTTTTTCAACCGCTATTGGGGGAAGAAGTTGGGCGCGGAGACGCTGCGCGCAACGGCTGCCGACAGTATTTCGGACGCGGTCGCGACGGCGGCGGTGACCGCGTCGCTGCTCATCTCTCACTATACGAATTTTGATTTAGACGGCTACATGGGCGCGGCCGTCGCGGTGTTTATCGGCTTTACGGGCGCGGGCATCCTGCGCGAGACGGTCTCCCGCCTGCTGGGCACCGCGCCCGAGGCGCAGGTGCTGCGCGACATCGAGGCGCGCGTGCGCGCCTTTGACGGCGTGCACGGGGTGCACGATTTGACGGTGCACAACTACGGGCAGAACAAGCTGTACGCGACGGTGCACGTCGAGGTGGACTCGAATATGCCGCTGATGGCGACGCACGACTTGGCGGACGCCATCGAAAAGCAGTTTGCGCAGCAGACGAACATTTCGCTGACCGTACATATCGACCCCCTCGTGCTGGACGACCCGCAGGTCAACCGCCTGCGCGCGCAGACGGAAGCGGCGGTGCGCGCCATCGACCCCGCGCTGCGTGTGCACGACTTCCGCGTGGTGGGCGGCGAAAAGCACGCCAACCTCGTGTTTGAAGTGGCGGCGCCCTTCGAGTGCGCGCTGACGGATGCGCAGATCCGCGCCCGCATCACAGCCGCCGTCTCCCATATGGAACAAAACAAAAACCTCGGCGCGGTGGTCACGGTGGAACGGGATATAAATGTTTCATAAAAATAATGCCCAACTGCACCCTGACATACAAGAGGCCTTCCCTTTGCGGAAAGGCCTCTTTTTTTGCTTATTCGATGCGGATCGTCCGCACGGTGAAATCGGTAAAATGCAATGTGATGGTGTTTCCCTCTGCCACACAATAGGCGAGCACCTCTTCCCGTAAATAAACCAAAAGCAATGCTGTCAGCTCTTCTGCCGTCATCTTCTTTTCCTCACAAATCTATTCTCATGTTTCAGAAGTCCATAATTAATATACCATAGTATTTTTACTTTGTCAATTTATATTTTATAATAGTATTGAATTTTTGGACAGGGAGCGCGCGATGCTGCATGAACGGATCAAGGCGCTGCGCACCGCCCTCGGCATGACGCAGGTCGATCTGGCCGCGGCGCTGGGCGTGAGCAAGCAATGCGTCTCGAATTGGGAAAACGATAATATTCAGCCTTCCGTCGAGATGCTGGCGCGCATCGCGCGGTTCTTTCGCGTCAGTTGTGACTATTTGCTCGGTTTGGACAGCGCGGCTCTGCGCGCAGACGGATTGAGCGAAGCGCAGCTTGCGCATATCCGGCTGCTGATCGACGACCTCGCCGCCGCAAACGCCGCGGCGCGCGGCACAAAGCAGAAAACGTAACGCCGCAAGGCATCCCCCTCAACGCGCGGGCACATCCCGCGCGTTTTTTATTAAATCACTCGCGCAAGGGAAATCACACTTTTCCGCTGCGATTTTCGGGAACCTTTTTTCATTAAAATACTCGCGCAAGCAGAACCACGCTTCTGCGCCAGCGCACTGTATTTGCCGTTAGGCTTTTGCAGAAAGAGTGAATTTGCGGCATATAAACAGGGCTCCCAAAAAGTAACTCGCCGCGTTGCGGCGAGAGCTAAGCCCGCCGAACTTTTTGGGAAGAGGAGGAGCCGCCGAGCACGCCGCGCGGGCAGCCAATGGATGCCCGCGGGCAAGCAAAGGCGAGCGACGACGAAGGCGTGCCCTTATTTATTTATCGTGCAAAGAGAGAAAACCCGCTGCCGAGCCGCTTGTATAAGCGGTGAACAGCGGGTTGTCTTTCAAATCGCAGAAATTTGTTTTGACCGCTCAAAACAAATTTCGCGAGCAATTTGTTGACGAATCGTAACAAAAAGGGTACAATAGAGTTAAAATACAAGGGCGACTGTCACCTCTTCTTCTTTTAATAATTTTTATTAAAATTACTCGCGCGAGGGAAATCGCAATTTTCCGCTGCGCAACTCAATTTGCGCGTAAGCGCTTAAGAGGGAAACGTGAAGCCGCCGCGCGCTATCAAAGGCGTGCCCCTACCAAGGGCTCCCGAAAATCGCAGCGAAGCGAGATTTTTGGGAAAAGGAGGAGCCGCCGAGCACGCCATGCCTTTTGCAAAAAGCAAAAGGCAGGCAAGCGAAGGCGAGCGACGACGCGCGCGGCGGCGAGGAAAACCCCGCGGCCGGCGCCCCGCGCGCGCCCGCGGGGTTGTCATCAAATCGGAAGATTTCGCAGGCGTCAGCTCGCCGAGAAATCTCCGAGCGAGGTATTTATGTTTATAGACTCTCACGCACACCTCAACTACGAGGACAAATACAAGGATACGGGCGAACTGCTGGCGGACATCCGCGCGGCGGGCGTCGGCATGGTCGTCAACGTGGGCTGGAATTACGAATCCTCCGCGCTGGCGGCGCGGCAGGCGCTATCGCACCGCGGGCTGTTTTTTGCCGCGGGGCTGCACCCCTCCAACCTCGCCGACTTTGCCGAGGGCGACTTTGCGCGCATGGCGGGCCTGCTTTCCGCGCCCAAGGGGGTCGCCGTCGGGGAGATCGGGCTGGACTACCACTACGAGGGCACGGACGAGGGGGCGCAGCGGCGCGCCTTTGCCGCGCAGCTCGAGCTTGCAGACGCGCTCGGCCTGCCCGTGATCATTCACAGCCGCGACGCGGCGGCGGACACGCTGCGCATTTTGCGCGACAACCGCGAAAAGCTGCACAACGGCGGGGTGATGCACTGCTTTTCGGGCAGCCCCGAGACGGCGAAGGAGTACTTAAAGCTGGGACTGTACATCTCCTTTGCGGGGCCGGTGACATTTAAGAACGCGCGTCGGCTGGACGAGGTCGCCAAGATGGTGCCCGCCGACCGCATCCTTGCCGAAACGGACTCGCCCTACCTCGCGCCCGAACCGCTGCGCGGCACGCTGAACACGCCCGCGAACGTGGTCAAGGTGTATGAAAAGCTCGCGCTTTTGCGCGGCGAGCCGCTCGAGGCGCTGTGCGAACAGATCGAACAAAACGCGCGCACGCTGTTTACCAAGCTGCGCGGGGAGACGCTGTAAATAATGGAACGCTACGAAAATTTCACCTACGAATTGGACAAAAACCTGTACATCAACCTGACCAGCCGCTGCACCAACGACTGCACCTTTTGCGTGCGCAACGAAAAGGCAGACTACTTCGGCCACAAGCTGTGGCTGGCGCGCGAGCCGCGCGCGGAGGAAGTGATCGCGCGGCTGCCCGCGGACATCGGCAAATACCGCGAGTACGTATTTTGCGGCTTCGGCGAGCCGACCATCCGCTTAGACGCGCTGCTCGCCGTGGCGAAGGAGATCAAGGCGCGCGGCGGCGTGACGCGCATCAACACCAACGGCCAGGCCAACCTCATCCACAAGCGGGACGTGACGGCCGAGCTCGCCGGCGCGATCGACAAGATCAACGTCAGCCTCAACGAGGCGACGGCGCAGGCGTACGTCGCCCTCTGCCGCCCCGCCTTCGGCGAAGCCGCCTTTACGGGGCTGCAAGAATTTGCCAAAAAGTGCGCCGAGCGGGGCATCGACACCTGGTTTTCGGTCGTCGATATCATCGGGGAGGAGAAGATCGCCGCCTGCCGCGAGATCGCCGCCCGCGCGGGGGTCTCATTAAGAGTTCGCGCATATATAGAGTAATGTTCACAAAATTTCTTTTGAGCTGACAAAAGAAATTTCGCGAGGAAGTTTTTCCATGGATATTCGCACCATACTGCAAAAACACGGATTTTCCTTCAAAAAACAGTTCGGGCAGAATTTTATCACGGACACGAACCTGCTCGACTCCATTGCAGAGCTTGCGGGCATCGACGAAAACGCGACGGTGCTCGAGATCGGCTGCGGGGCGGGCACGCTGACGCGCGCGCTGGCGAAGCGGGCGGGGCGGGTCATCGCCTACGAGATCGACGCCAAGCTGCAGCCCGTTCTCGCCGAGACGCTGGCGGGGCTTGACAACGTGGAGGTCGTGTTCCGCGACTTTGCGCGCGAGGACATGGCAAAGCTGGAAGAGGCGCTGCCCCCCTACGCCGTCGTCGCCAATCTGCCCTACTACATCACGACGCCGCTGGTGACGAAGTTCCTCGACGACGCAAAAAAGGTGCTGTCGCTGACCGTGATGGTGCAGGACGACGTTGCCCGCCGCTTTTGCGCGCAGCCGGGCACGGCAGACTACGGCGCGATCACCGCGGCCATCGCGCGGCGGGCGGACGCGAAGATCGTAAAACTCGTGCCGCGGCGGATGTTTTACCCCGTGCCCAACGTGGACAGCGCGGTGGTGCAGCTCAACTTTGTCGAGGGGCGCATCCCCGTGCGCGACGCCAAACTGTACCGCGCGACCGTGCGCGCGGCCTTCCTCTCCCGCCGCAAGACGCTGGAAAACAACCTGATGCAGGCCTTTCAGCTGCCGCGCGAGCGGGCGCAGGCGGTGCTGCAAGCGGCGGGCGTGCCCGAAAAGGCGCGCGGCGAGACGCTTTCGCCCGAGCAGCTGGCAAAACTTGCCGACCTGCTGTGCGACGTTCAACAGACAAAATAGCCGAAGCGGCCGACTTGGCCGCTTTTTTGTTTGCGCGGCGCGCCGCTTATTTTTTTTGAACTTGTCCGCGCGGGGGCGGTTTTTTCTTCCTTCCCTAAAAAACATATACGCGCAAGCGGCGGCATAAGATAGAGCGGACTGCTATGAACGTACTGTTTTTGCTGCTGTTTGTGCCGGCGGCGGCGCTGACCGCGCTGCGCGCGCCCGACGAATTTTTGCCCGCGCTGCTCGCGGGGGCGGGCAAGGCGGTGACGCTGTGCCTGACGCTCGCCGCCGTGTACGCGGTGTGGATGGGCTTTATGCAGGTGGCGCAGGACGCGGGCGCGGTGCGGCTGCTCTCGCGCGGGATGCGGCCGCTGACCCGCCGCCTGTTCAAAACCGATGACCCCGCCGCGCTGGACGCCGCCGCCCTGTGCATGACCGCCAACTTTTTGGGGATGGGCAGCGCCGCCACCCCCGCGGGCCTGAACGCGATGCGCCTTTTGGGGCGCGCCGAGCGGCCGGGCTACGCGCGCGCCATGCTGTTTGCCGTCAACTGCGCGGGGGTGCAGCTGCTGCCGACGACGGCGCTCGCCGTGCGCATGCAGGCGGGCTCTGCCGCCCCGTACGACGTGGTGCTGCCCGCGCTGCTCGCCGAGTGCGCGGCGCTGCTCGTCGGCGCGGCGCTCGTGTGGCTATTTTATCTGCCGCCCTTGGAAGCGCTCGCACGCAACGCCACGCGAAAGCGCGGGAACGAACGCGCCCAAGGGCCCGCCCGCGGCGAAAAAGGCAGGCAAAGCGGCGCGCGCCGGCTTTTGCGCAAGAACGGGCGGGGCGCGAAGCGGAGAACAAAACGATGCAGGTAGCGGCGCTGCTCGTTCCGCTGCTGTTTTTGGCGGTGTTTATTTTTGCGGCGGCGCGGCGGGTGAAGGTGTACGACAGCTTTGCGACGGGCGCGGCGGGGGCGCTGCCGCTGTTAAAAAATCTGTTCCCCTACATCGCCGCCGTGCTGGTGCTGACCGAACTGTTCGAGGCGAGCGGGCTTTCGGCCGCGCTGCAGCGGGCGCTCTCCCCCGCCTTTGCGGCGCTGGGCGTGCCGCCCGAGATCGCCCCGCTGGTGCTGGTCAAGCCTTTTTCTGGCAGCGGGGCGACGGCGCTGCTCGCCGATTTGTGCGCGCGGTTCGGGGCGGACTCGTACATCGCCCGCTGCGCCTGCGCGGTGTACGCCGCGGGCGACACGGTGTTTTACCTATCCGCCGTGTGGTACGCGGGCGCGCCCCGCCCGCTGCGGCCCGTCGCCGCCTCGTGCGCGGCCAACCTCATCGCCGCTGTCCTCGCCTGTCTACTCTGCCAAGTGCTGTAGGGCTCGCGAAATTTGTTTCGAGCTGACGAAACAAATTTCTGCGATTTGAGAGACAACCCGCTGCTCGCAGCTATTGCTGCTCGGCAGCGGCGTTTTCTCTCTTTGCGCGACGATTAAGGGCACGCCATTAAGAAGTCGCGCAAATTCACTCTTTCCGCAAAAGCGCTCACGCGCAAATTGGGGGCGCTGCATCAAAAGTGTGATTTTGACTTGCGCGAGTATTTTAAAAAATAGGGCTCTGCCCTCTGCCGCGCGCCTCGCCCTCCGCAATTTGTGAAAAATTTACACGCGAGCTGTGCTGCGGCCGCTGCCCCGCTTTAACGTGATAAATTCAAACAAGAAAAGCCCCCGCCCGCCGTTATTCGCCATAAATCGTGTGAATATGACAATTATAAACAAAATTTGTTGAAAAATATTATCTTAAAAAAATTTAAAAAAACCGATTTTTTTTGCTTTACTTTTTTCGGCGTATTATATATAATATGAGCGTAATCAAACGAAACGCGCGATGCTTCCGTTTGGTTACTCAAACAGCTCATCATTTTCCCCCTTATCATATATGGATCGGGCACAGAACCGCAAGGCTCTGTGCCCGGTTCATTTTTTGCCGAAAAGAGCGGGGGCCCGTGCGCGGGGAGACGAGCGCGGGGGGACAAGAGCGGGCAACCAACAGCGGCGCGCCCGCCACCAAGCGCGCGGGGCGCAGCCGGCCGCCCGAAAGAACGCGGGGGCCCGCCACCGAGCGCGGGGCGCGCAGCCGGCCGCCCGAAAGAACGCGGGGGCCCGCCACCGAGCGCGGGGCGCGCAGCCGGCCGCCCGAAAGAACGC
>CALVXB010000005.1 GCA_944368775.1 uncultured Clostridia bacterium
CGCGAGCTGTACTTCAAGGCGTTCGAGATCCCCGTCAAGGAGGCGATGGTCGAGATCGACTACATCGCCGACGCCGAAGGTAACCACGCGACGAGGACGATGCGCGCCTGCACGGGCATCATGTCCGCGCAGATGAACCTCGGCGCCATCCCCGGCCACGCCAACTGGGCGCTCCAACAGGAGCTGCTGCGCGGCGAGTGGGGCTTCCTCGGCACCATCACGACCGACTATTGGTTCTGGCCGGTCAACAACCTGCGCGACCTCATCTTTCGCACGGGCGGCGACATCTACCTGTGCATGGGCATCCCCGGCCTCATCGACGTCGTCGACAACAGCAGCCCCACGGCGCTCAGCGTATTCCGCGATAAAGTAAAAAATCTCGCCTATACGGTGGTCAATTCCAACGCCGTGCAGGGGCTGTGCGCGGGCGCGATCATCAGTTACGGAATGTCCCCTTGGGCGGTGTGGCTGCTCGTCGCCGACATCGCGATCGGCGTGCTGCTCGCCGCAGGCGTGGTGTGGATCGTCCTGCGCGCGCGCGACGAAAAGAAGCACCCCGAAAAGTATAAGCGCAAAGAAAAGATCTGACCTTTGCGGAAAAAGGGAAGGGATATCAAAAAATCACGCGGCGGCGCATCGAAAGATGCGCCGCTTTTCTGTTTTTCCGCCTTTTGCATAGTACTATGCGTGACATAATTCGCCGTTTTGCGGGGAGGCGGAGCGCGGCATCGTAAAAAATTCAAATTTTTTGCGCGGGAGTCTTGAAAAATCGGCGCGGAGGTGGTATAATAAAATCGCGTTTTGACTTAAATAGACCGTTGATAGGATACAATGGCATCGGTGTACCCTTTTTTCCCCTATGTAACGGAAGTCAGAACGCAATCGATGAAGGGATACATGCAATGCGGGCGTCCCCTTGTCGGGGGCGCTCTTATTTTTTTGCGGCACCCGAAAGAGGCGGCCGCAAACACCAAAGAAGGACAGAAAAAAGGGGGCTATCGTGCTGCGCGTTATCATTATCGAAGATTGCAAAGAAGATGCAGATGTGCTGGCTTCATACCTGAAGCAGTACAGCGAGGAGATCGGCGAGGAGATCAAGAGCCGCGTCTTTGCGACGGCGGACGCATTTCTCGAAAAATACAGCGCCGCGGGGATGGCGGACCTCATCTTCATGGACATCGAGATGCCCGGCACGGACGGGATGAACGCCGCCGAACAGCTGCGGGCGGTCGACCCGAACGTCGTCCTCATCTTTACGACAAACATCGCCAAGTACGCCGTGCACGGCTACCGCGTGGACGCCATGGACTATTTTTTGAAGCCGGTCGGCTACTACGATTTCCGTATGCGCATGCAGCGCGTGCTCGAGGAAAAGCGCAAGCGCAGCGTCGACCAAAAAAAGGTGCGCATCGTTTCTGCGGGAGAGGTGCGCGTGGCGGCGGTCAAAGACATTTATTACGTCGAGTCTGACAATCACCTGCTGACCTACCACACGGCGGCGGGCAATTTTACCTCGCGCGAAAAGAGCATGAAGCAGGTAGAAGGGGAGCTCGCGCCGTACGGCTTTATGCGCTGCAACGTGTGCTATCTGGTCAATTTAAAAAAATGCACGGCCGTGCAGGGCGATACGGTGATCGTCGGCGGCGACGCGCTCGTCATCAGCCGCGGGCGGCGCAAAGAACTGCTCGCCGCCCTCTCGCAGGAAATGTGAGCGGAGGCTGCCATGTGGATCGCCTATGACCGATCGAACTTTATCTTCACGCTGCTGCTCGCCGAGCTGCTCGTCTGCAGCAAATTCAAAAAGCGCAGCTTCTTTTGGCTGCGGCTTGCCTGCGGCGGCGCGCTGCTGCTCGTCCTCTCCTTTTTTTGGACGACGGGCGGCGAGGGCATGTTGGGCATCGCCTCGGGCGCCTTCAAATTCCTCGGGCTCTTCCTGCTGAGTTTCGCGCTGCTTCTTTTCTGCTGCAAGTGCGACGTATGGAGCATCTTGTTCGCCGCGGCGGCGGGGTACTGCATCCAGCACATCGCATACCAGGCGCACAGCGTCGTCGGCATCCTGGCGGGAGACCTGCCGCAGTGGGGGCAGGCCGCCGCGCTCGCCGCCTGCTGCGCCGCCGCGTACGCCGCGCTGTACTTTTTGTTCGTGCGCAAGCTCAAATACCGCGACGGCGGCGTGTACATCAACAACATGGTCATGCTGTGGATGGCGGCAATCATCATCGTCATCGCCGTGTTCGTATCCTTCTACGGCGCCGTGTACAGCATCGACGCGGGCTCGGGCGTGCTGCTGGCCGTCGTCTGCCTCTTTTCCATCTTCTCCTGCCTGCTCGCGATCATGTGCTTAAAGGCGCTCAACGCCGCCAAAGAAGGGGAGTACGAGCGCGAGGTGCTGCAGCAGATGCTCTACCAGGCCAAGCTGCAGTACGATATATCCAAAGACAACATCGACATCATCAACATCAAGTGCCACGACCTCAAGCACAAGATCTTGTCTTTGAAGGGCAACGTCGATACCGACGAGCTGGACAAGATCTCGACCGCCGTCGACATCTACGACCGCTCTTTTGACACCGGGAACAAGGCGCTCGACGTCGTTCTGACAGAAAAGAGCCTGCTCTGCCGCGGCAAGGGCATCCGCCTGACCTGTATGCTCGACGGCAGCGTGCTGCAAAGCTGGCGGCCGGGCGACATCTACTCCTTCTTCGGCAACGCGCTCGACAACGCCGTCAACAGCGTCAGCGAACTGCCCGAAGAGAAGCGCTCGGTCAGCATCACGCAGGCGCGGCGGGGCGGCCTCGTCAGCATCCGCATGGAAAATTATTATACGGGCGAGATCCGCTTTGAGGACGGTTTGCCCGTCACCTCCGGAGACAGGCGCTACCACGGCTTCGGCATGAAGAGCATCCGCATGGTCGCCGAAAGCTACGGCTGCGACGTGCGCGCCGAAACGGCGGACGACGTGTTCCGCCTCACGCTGCTTGTGGCGCAGTAACAGTTTTTGCACCTTGATTTTTTGAATTTTTCACAAAAAAAGTTCGCAACGCTTACAGAACTCGTCCGAAAGATGCCCGATTTCGCTCTGCATCTTGACCTTTATACCATCCCAAACTATAATGTACCCGTCGTTCCGAGAGAGGAACGGCGGGAAATTTTTTGTTTTATGGAGGGATCGAATGATACGATCGAAAGGATGGAAGAGGGGCAAGGTCCTTGCGACTTTGGCCGTCGGTACCGCCCTGTTGGTCTCCGCGGTCGCGGGGCCGCAGGCAGCATTTGCGGCGGCATCTGACGCCGCGGCGGGCGTGCCCAAGTACACGACCGACTACGACAGCTGGCAGGCGACGTTGGACGCCGCCGCCGAACTCAACGAACAGATCGGCGCCGAGGGCTTCGTGCTGCTCAAAAACGAGCAGTCGAATCTTCCTTTCGGAAGTACGGTGCGCGACATCAGTTTGTTCGGCAAAAACTCGGTGAACCCCGTCTACTCCGGTTCCGGCTCTTCGGGCGGCACCTCGGGCAACACGGTCAGCATCGAGCAGAGCCTCAAAGACGCGGGGTTCAACGTCAATCCCGATCTGGTCGCGTTCTACAACGACAACGACCTGTCCGGCCAACCCCGCTCGACGATGAGCTTTTCAAGTTACAACTATCACTCCTACTTCGCCACGGCAGAGACGCCGCAGAGCAAGTACACCGACGAAGTCAAGGCGAGCTACGCCGACTATGACGACGCCGCCGTCGTCGTGTTCTCGCGCACGGGCGGCGAGGGCACCGACCTGCCCCGCACCTCGCTCGTGACCGAGGAATACGAAGGGCAGGTGCCCTCCGCAGACGACGCGCGCGCCTTCCCCACCCGCGACGAGATCGAGTTCGGCGGATTCGAGGCGTTCGGCGGCGAGGGCCGCGAAAACACCCCGTGGGACCATTACCTCGAATTGGACGAAAACGAAGAGGCGCTGCTCGAAGAAGTCACCGCCAACTTCGACAAGGTCGTCGTCGTGCTCAACTCCTCCAACGTCATGGAATTGAGCCCCGAATTTATGAACAACGACAAGGTGCAGTCTGTCATCTGGGCGCCCGGCGCGGGGCAGAACGGCTTTGCCGCCCTCGGGCAGATCCTCAACGGCACGGTCAACCCGTCGGGCAGAACGTCGGATACCTTCCCCGCCGTGTTTGAAAACGACCCGACGTGGGAGAACTTCGGCAACAACAACGTCGGTTACTACGCCGAGCAGAACGCCGGCAACCAATACACGCTCGAAGACGGCACCCTCTATACCTACCACCTCGGCCTCGACAGCGGCGTCGAGGAGGTCTCGTACGAAGAGGGCATCTACCTCGGCTATAAGTACTACGAGACGCGTGGCTATACCGACGGCGAAGAATGGTACGACGCCGCCGTCAACTATCCCTTCGGCTACGGCCTCTCGTACACCTCCTTCGATTGGGAAGTGGGCGAAGTCGAGCTCAGCACCGATACGCTGACCGCCTCCACCGTCGTCTCCGTCGACGTGACGGTCACCAACGTCGGCGACGTCGCGGGCAAAGACGTCGTCGAGGCGTACTTCTCCGCGCCGTACACCGACGGCGAAACGGAAAAGGCGCACGTCGTGCTGGGCGGCTTTGAAAAGACCGACCTGCTCGCGCCCGGCGCAAGCCAGACGCTGACCATCTCCTTCGACGCCTTCGACATGGCCTCCTTCGACGCATACGACAAGGACGCCGACGGCCACACCGGCTACGAGCTGGATGCGGGCGAGTACACCCTGTACGTCGGCAAAGACGCGCACGACGCATGGACGAACGGCGCGGCGCGCACCATCGCCGACCTCGCGGAAGATGTTTCCATCGACACCGACCCCGTGACGGGTGCCGAGATCACCTCCCTCTTTCAGACTTCCACCGACGAGATGGAGGGCAGGACGCTCTCCCGCAGCGATTGGGAAGGCACCTGGCCGACCACCCCGCTGTGGTACACAGAAGACGGCGAGATCGGCGGCGAGCTGGTCAAGAGCGAGGAGTGGCTTTCTAACTTCGACATGCCCATCGCCGACGACGCCGCGGCGAACAACGCCATCGTCGAGAGCTGGTACGACGAAGCCAACCCCCGCTATGACGGCGGCCACGCCCCTTGGTATGCCGAGACCGCGCCCGCGTTCCGCGCAGAAAATGAGGCGTACAGCGCCGAAAACCCCGCGCCCATCCAGCTTGCGGATATGGCGGGCATCCCCCTCGACGACGCGCGCTGGGACGAGTTCGTCAGCCAGCTCACCGTCGACCAGTCTTACGAAATGATGGCGGCGACCCGCTTCCAATTCAACGCGCAGGATGCGGTCGGCTCGCCCGTCGGCGGCCATTCGGACGGCCCGCTCGGCATCACCGGCGCATGGGTGGGCGGCGGCAACAGCCTGCTCAAGCCCATCTCGGCCTCCTATAAATTCTCCTTCGCGACCGAAGTTCTGGTCGCCTGCACATGGAACAAAGACCTCGCCTACCGCGAGGGCAACCTGATCGGCAACCTCGGCCTGTGGTCGCACGTCATCGCCACCTACGCGCCCGCTGCCAACATCCACCGCTCGCCCTTCTCCGGCCGCAACTTCGAGTACTACTCCGAAGACGCCACGCTCAGCGGCTACATGGTCGCCAACGTCGTCAAGGGCGAACGCGAAAAGGGCCTCGTCACCTTCATGAAGCACTTTGCGCTCAACGACCAGGAGACCAACCGCGACACCAACAGCATCGCGACTTGGGCAGACGAGCAGACCATGCGCGAAAACTACTTCAAGGCCTTTGAATGGGCGGTCAAAGACGGCGGTTCCAACGGCGCGATGTCCGCGTTCAACCGCATCGGCTTCGATTGGTGCGGCGCCAGCTACGAGCTGCTGCAGGGCCTGCTCCGCGACGAATGGGGCTTTGAAGGGGTCGTCATCACCGACGCGCACGGCAACGGCCTCGGCAGCCTGAACGCCAACCAGATGATCCGCGCGGGGAACGATATGTCCCTCGACAGCGCGGAGGGCCAGATCTCGCGCATCGTCAACAGCGACGAGTCCAACACCGCGACCCAGCTCACCGCGCTCCACAACACGATGAAGAACATTTTCTACACCGTCCTCAACAGCGCCGCGATGAACAACGGCTATGCGATGGAGAACATCGCGTATGAGACGCCCGAAGTCACCGCGTTCGACGTGCGCGTCGGCGAACAGGTCGACGTCTCCGTCGCCGACGGCGCGGAGGGCGACCAATACGTCATCATGCTCGGCTCCCTGCCCGAAGGCCTCACCTTCGACGGCGCGACGGGCACGGTCAGCGGCACCGTCGCGAGCGACGCCGCGGGCACCTACACCATCCAGGTCGCCAAGACGCAGAAGGGCGTCGGCGAGGGCGAGCAGTACATCGTCTCCACCGGCGTGACGGGCGGCTTCGGCACCATCAACGGGCTGCAGACCTTCACCTTTACCGTCGCCGGAATGTATGAAGGGGAAGATTTCCGCGTCGCCTACGCGGGCAAGACCTTCGTCATCGACGCCTCTATCGAAGGAGACAGCGTGACGTACGCGCTCGCAAACGCTTCCGAGCTCGCCGGCGTGACCATCGACGCAGAGACGGGCAAGATCCGCGGCGCGATCGAGGAGACGGGCGAATACACCCTCACCGTGCAGGCGACGGTCGGCGCGCAGACCTATTCGTACGATATCACCGTGGTCGTCACCGACAACTTCGTGCAGGGCGTCACCATCGTCGGCATCGAAAAGGCGTCGAGCGAAGGCAACGTCGACACTTATGTGATCACCTTCAGCGACGGCAGCACCTTCGAGTTCACCGTGACCAACGGCGTCGACGGCGCGGACGGCGAGGACGGCGAGGACGGCGTAAACGGCGCCAACGGCGCAGACGGAACGAACGGCGCGGACGGCGCAGACGGCGCGGACGGCAAAGACGCGAGCGCGGGCACGGGCATTGCAGCCATCTGCATCGCCGCGGCAGCACTCATCGCAGCCGTCGCCGCGATCGCGATCGGGCTCAAGAAAAAGGCATAAATTGCCGGATGCAGGATCTTTGAAACAGGGAATGTTCCGCGGGCAGCGCGCCCGCGGGGCATGACCGGTTTTTTTATAACGACCAAGACCTTTCGGAGATATGCAATGAAAAAAATATCCAAATTTTTGTGCCTGCTGCTGGCCGCCTGTATGTGCCTGACGGTGGTCGCGGGCTGCTCGATATTCAAAGCCGAAACAAAGCTGGCCGACGGCCGCGTCGGCGTGGAATATTCTGACAGCGTCGCCGCCGGTTCGGGCAATATGTTTTACGACCTCGCGCAGGACAGCTCGCTGCCGGCAGGCCTCACCCTCTGGGGCGACGGCGCGATCACCGGCATCCCCATGGAGGCGGGCACCTTTGAATTTACGGCGGTCGCGATCGGCCCGGACGATGCGGAATACACCGCGGCCTTTTCGATGACCATCGGCAGCGCCGAACTCGCCTATGCGGGGGCAGACCTGCCCGACGCGACGACGGGCGAGCCTTACCGCCAAGAACTCGGCACCGCGACGGGCATGCCCGGCATCACCTACACCCTCAAAGAGGGCAGCGCCCTCCCCGCAGGGCTCACCCTTACGGAAGACGGCGTGCTCTCCGGCCGCCCGACGCAGGCGGCAGAGTCCGTCACATTTACCGTCGTCGCATCGGCGAGCGGCTGCGACCCCGTCGAGGCCACCTTCACGATGACCGTCTTGCAGGGCGAACAGAAGGATGAAACGCTCGGCTACATCCGCTTTGCAGACTTCACCCTCCCCGACGGCCTCGTCGGCGAGGCGTACAGCCAAGACATCTTCCGCGCAGACGGCGTCCCCGGCATCACCTACTCGGTGCGCTTTACTTCGGGCAAGGGTCTGCCGCAGGGCCTCAGCTACGACGAAGAGCTCGGCCTCATCGCGGGCACGCCGACCGATTCGACGCACGGCCCCATCACCTTCCGCGTCACCGCGCGCGCCGAGGGATACGAGTCCGTCACCGTCATGGTCACGCTCAACGTGCTCGATCGCTACGTCGCCACGGGCAGGCTCGAGGCGGAGTACATCTACGTCAACGACCTCTCCGGCGCGGGCTACAGCAGCGCGCCTTCGGGCACCGGCCTCATCCAATCGACGGCGGGCGCAAGCAACGGCTTTTTCCTCGGCTATCTCAACAAGGCGCTCTCCTTCAGTTTTGAATTTACCGCATCGCAGGCGACGCAGGCTACGCTCGTCCTGCACCTCGGCTCCGAAGTGGGCAACTTCACCTACGATCCCTCCATGTTCGCCATCACGGTGAACGGAGAAGAGGTCGACTACGGCACCTTCGACGTCCGGCAGATCGGCACGGATACGAGCGACTTCGGCTTCACCGCCATCGAAATTTCGCCCGCGGTCAGCCTCGCGGAAGGGGACAACGTCATCACCTTCGAGATCTTCAATTCGGACAAGGCCACGGGCACCTTCAACGCGGTCGGCTGCCTGTTCGACTGCATCGAGTTCACCGGCTACAGCGGCGAGATCGGCTGGAGGCCGAAGGTCGCCAACATCGCGGGTTTGTGAGGTAAAAAATTATGAACATCATCAAAAAGATCGGCGGTGCGCTGGCCTTTCCGTGGAAGCACAATAAAGTGTTTTCCATCGTCACCTGCATCGTCCTCGCGCTGGTCATCGCAGTCAGCATCGTGGCGACGCAGGTTTCGCTGATCAGCAACACCTTCAACACCGTATTCGGCGAGGAGCGCCGCGTGCTCGTTTCGGGCGACCCTTCGCAGGCGCAGTACTACACGCCGGACGAGGGCATCGAAAGCAAGGCGGACGCGCTCGCCTACGCCAACGCCGTCAACGAGGAGCTGTGCGAAGAGGGCTTCGTGCTGCTCAAAAACGACGATTCGCTCCCGCTCGCGCGGGGCGCCAAGGTCAGCGTGTTCGGCATGAACTCCGTCGACATGGTGTACGGCGGCTCCGGTTCGAGCGCGCGCGATTCGGCGGACAGCATCGACCTGTACAAGAGCCTCGAAAACGCGGACATCGACTACAACCCCGACCTCAAGAGCTTTTACGAAGAAAAGCAGAGCAGCGGCCTCGGCCGCGGCGTCAGCCCCGCCATGGGCGACCGCGTGGTCGGCTTCGCGACGGGCGAGATCTCCCTCAGTGAATATGACGGCGGCATCGCCGCATACACGGGCGACTACACGGACGCCGCGCTCGTCGTCATCTCGCGCATCGGCGGCGAGGGGTACGACCTCCCGCGCACCATGCTCAACACAGACGGCTCCGTCATCGACGGCGCGGCCGCCGGCGCGCACTACCTCGAGTTGGACGAAAACGAAAAGGCGCTGCTTGCGGCCGTCTGCGCCGAAGATTCCGGCTTCGACAACGTCATCCTGATCGTCAACTGCGCCACCTCGATGGAGCTCGGATTTATGGACGACGAAGCGTACAACGGCAAGATCCGCGGCGCCGTATGGGTCGGCACGACGGGCGGCACGGGCATGAACGCGCTCGGCAAGATCCTCGTCGGCGATGTCAACCCCTCGGGCAGGCTGGTCGACACCTACGCGGCAGACTTTTCGCAGGCGCCCAGCTGGCAGAACTTCGGGTTCCACCTGACGGACGGCGCCGACTATGACGCCGCGACCTTCGCCAACCGCAACGCCTATACCCTCAACGGCACCGCGCAAGACGCCCACTACGTCGAGTACGAAGAGGGGATCTACATCGGTTACCGCTATTATGAAACGATGGGCTATACCCGCAGCGTCGAGGACGGCGATATGCGCTGGTACGAGGAGAACGTCGTGTTCCCCTTCGGCTACGGCCTGTCCTACACCACCTTCGAGTGGAACGTGGTCGATTGGAAGGTCGGCGGCGCGGCGCTCGAAGAGGGCGCCGTGCTCGGCGAGGCGGACAAGGACAAAGAGATCGAAGTCACCGTCAACGTGACCAACACGGGCGGCGTCGCCGGCAAAGACGTCGTGCAGCTGTACTACACCGCGCCCTATACCGCGGGAGAGGTCGAAAAGTCGCACGTCGTGCTCGCCGCCTTCGCCAAGACGCCCGTCGTGCAGCCGAACGAAACGGAATCTGTCACCTTGCGCTTCGCGCTGCGCGACACCGCGTCGTACGACTACGCCGACCTCAACAAAAACGGCGCGCGCACATACGAAGCGGACGCGGGCGCATACACCCTCATGGTCGGGCGCAACGCGCACCAGGCGTGGGCGGAGAGCGAGTTGACGCTCGGCTACGCGCTCGAAAACGACCTCGTGTTCGATACCGACAGCGCGACCGGCAACCCCGTCGCCAACCGCTTCGACGACGTCAGCGCGCACATCGAAACTTACCTCACCCGCAGCAATTGGGAGGGCACCTTCCCCGCCACGCCGACGGAGGACGAAATGGCCGTCGATGAGGCGTTCATGCAGTCGCTCACGATGGAGGCGTACACGGGCAGCGGCAGCTCCCTCGACATTGGCAAAAAGTGGTATAGCGAGCACGGCCCCCGCCAGCCCCGCCAAAGCCTCTCGTACAACGACACGGAGGTCAAGCTCTATCAGCTGATCGGCGCCGACTACAACGACCCGCTCTGGGACGAGCTGCTCGACCAGCTCACGCTCGAAGAGATGGGCTACCTCATCGGCACGGGCAACTTCAATACCGCGGCGATGGAAAACATCGACAAGCCGAGGACGATCGACCCCGACGGCCCCGCAGGCTTCACGCAGTTCATGACGCTCATCGAGGCGACCGCCGTCGTGTACGACACCTGCTTCTATTGCAGCGAATGCGTCATCGGCGCGACGTGGAACGTCGAGCTCGCCGCCAAAATGGGCAACGCCATCGGCAACGAGGCGCTCATGGGCAACGAGCGCGGCGACGGCAGAACGTACTCCGGCTGGTATGCGCCCGCCATCAACATCCACCGCTCGCCCTTCTCCGGCCGTAATTGGGAATATTACTCGGAAGACGGCTTCCTCTCGGGCAAGATGGCGGCCTCCGTCGTCGCAGCCGCCAAAAACAAGGGCGTCTACACCTACCTCAAGCACTTCGCCGTCAACGATCAGGAGACCGACCGCGACGCGGGCTACGGGCTGATCACCTGGCTCAACGAGCAGGCCATGCGCGAAATTTACCTCAAACCCTTTGAACTCGCCGTCAAAGAGGGCGGTTCGACGGCGGTCATGTCCTCCTTCAACCGCATCGGCACCGTCTGGGCGGGCGGCTCGTACGAGCTGCTCACCGAGATCCTGCGCGACGAGTGGGGCTTCCGCGGCATGGTCATCACCGACTACGGCACCGCCTCGTATATGTATGCGGACCAGATGATCCGCGCGGGCGGCGACCTGGCGCTGTTCCAGGATCGGCAGCCCTCGCTGACCGGCCGCATGGTCTCCCCCTCGCACCGCACCGCGATGCGCCAGGCGACGAAGAACATCCTCTACACGGTCGCCAACTCCAACGCCATGAACGGCATGGGCGAGGGCATCGTCTACCGCTACGCGATGCCGTATTGGAAGATCGTGCTCATCGTCGCCGACGTCGTCATCGTCGCCGCGCTCGCCGTATGGGGCTTCTTCTCCATCCGCAAGAGCTATAAAAAGGTCAAGGCGAAAGAGGCGGCCGGCGCACAAAAATAACATCGCTCGACCGACCATACAAGGCAGTCTGACTTCTGCCGCATAGGGAAAGGAAAGGGGAGCGCCCCGCATGCCTTGCGTGCGGGGCGCTTTCTGCATATTGACCGCATCGCCCGCTGTAAGCTGCCGATTTGCACCGATTTTTCGTCGTTTGCAGAGTACTATGCGTGACATAATCGCCTGCCGATCGCGGGCGAGTACCGATCTCGGTACTCGCCTTCTGCCACACTTTCAGAAAAGGTATGTGCCGCGGTTCATCAAAATTCGGCAAAGTATTGATTTTGCCCGCGCGGCATGGTACAATGTTGCCATGGATTATTGCATATCCGATATCCACGGCTATTATGATCTGTTCTGCCGCCTGCTGGATAAGATCCGCTTCGGCGGCGGCGACAGGCTGTTCGTGCTGGGGGATATCATCGACAAGGGGCTGCACAGCGTCCGCCTCGCAAAACTTCTCTTTTCAATGCCGCAGGCCGTCTGCATCGCGGGCAACCACGAGTACGACTTCCTCAAGTTTTACCGCGCCCTGATGATGCAGACGGAGGACTACGAGCAGGTGCTGCGCGAGCTGCGCGGCTACTTTGCGGACGGCGCCCTGCTCGATTGGGAGACGGTGGACGCCATCGACCTGCTGCCCTTTTCTGTGGAAGAGGCGTCGTTTATCGGCGTGCACGCGGGGCTCCCCGTGCAGGGCGGCAGGCTCGTTCCGCCCGCCTCGTGCCGGGCAGAGCAGCTCGTGTACGACCGCAAATTCAAAGAACCGGACATATTGCCGCAGGGGGGCAAGTGCGTGCTGTTCGGGCACACGCCCGTGCGCTACCTGACGGGCGAGGATCGGATCTTGCTGTACCCGCGCGCGGGCGCGCCGCGGGGCAGCGGCGACATCGCCGACTACTGCAAGGTGCATCTGGATACGGGCGTGTCGCTCAGCGGCGTGCTCGGCTGCATCTGCCTCGACACCTGCCGCTGCTTTTATGTAAACGACGGCCTGTGAGCGGCCGCCGTCCATGCGCGGCAGCCCGTCGGAGCGCGGGCCGATCCGGGCGGGCGCAGGCGGCAAAAAAATGAATATTTCGCAGCGGGCGTACCGATTTTGGTACGCCCGTTTTCCTATCATGGAGAGGAAGAGGCGGGCAAAGGCCTCCCGCACGATACTTTCTATAAAAAGGAGAAACACAGATGGCATGCAGTCAAATTTTGCTCGATACTTTGGCAAAGCATCGCGTGGAGATCGACGGCGGCGCGTTCGGGCCGCTCATTTTGGACGTGTACCTCACCTGCGGGGCGGCCGGCCTCGCAGAGCTGCGGTCGCTCCTGTCGAAGGCGGGGTTTGCGGCGGCGTATGACGGCGCGGCCGTGCAGATCGTCAAAGATCTTTTGAAGAACAGCGGCCTTTTGGACGGCTGAAGCGCGGCGCGGTAAAAAATCTGCGCAAGGAGCTATGTGTACCGATTTTAGTACAGAAAATGCCGTATACTGTCCCTTGTCGGCGGGCACCTTGCCGCCCTTCCCTTCGAGGAATTCGGCGATAAGATGTTCAAGATCGACCTGAAGATGCAGAGCTACGTCTGCCGCGTCGTGTCCATCGACGGCTTCGGCGAGCTCGGCGTGCATCCGGGCAACATTCTCAGCGGCTTCTTTTTTGTGGACGGCATCGTGCGGAGGGCGGGGCGGTGATCGACGCGGCAGAGTTCCTCAATTCCAAAGACATCGCCGATTATTGGCGGGAGATCGGCTTTGCCGCGCGCTGCACGCCGCTGCAGTGCGCATACATCGTCCGGTGCAGCCGCGCCAAGACGCTCGCCGAAAAGCACGCCGCGTGGCGCGAGATCGTCGCTACTTCGCCGGACTGCCCCGTCGCGGCGGGGCATCGCCGGGCGAACATGGGCATCCCGGACGCCCTCGCGGACAGCCTGCACGCGTTTTTGCAGGCTTTCATGCGCCTGCAGGAGAGGCTGGTCGACGCCTTTTACCGCGCGGGCGACTGTGCCGTCTATCGCTATAACGTCCTCTATAAAGGGGAAGAAGATTGGACGCGCGACGATTTTTTGTACGGCAGCCCCGCAGAATGTTTTGCCGAAGTGAACGCCGACGAGGACTTGCTCCCCGAGGTCGCCTGCCTGCAGCTGACCAAGCAGTGGATCGGCGAAAACAGGCGCATCACCCTCTTTACCAAGGCGGACAAGACGGTGCTCGCCGTCGATGCAGACGGGCTCGCGGAAGGGGAGGCAGACCTGCTGCGCGCCTTCGAGTGGATGTGGTTCGACTTCCCCACCCCCTTCAAGCGGGGAGACGTCGTCGTCTCCCAATATTCTCCGTTTGGGTACAATTTGCACGGCGACGATCCCTTCGTGCTCACCAATTTGTGCGGCTGGGGCAGCGCGCAGCTGCGCGAAAACGGGTGCCCCGACCGCGAGGGCAGGTACGCGAGGGCAGACCGGCTGCTGGTGCGCCACCGTGAATGCGGCGACGAAACGGACATGACGGCGCACGGGTACTTTCAGAGCGAGGACGGCGGCATCTATCATGAATGTATGCACCATTACCTCGACCTCGCCTATTACAGGGAGGAGCCGCAGGGTGCACGCCGCATCTTGCGCGCCCTTTCAAACTTCATCAAGGGCGAGATCGGCGAGGACCTGTTCGCCGTCGCCTATCACGCGATCTTGCAGGAAGAGGACTTGCGGCGGCAGCGCGAAAAGCTGTCTTGTTTTACAGACGAAGGGCTGCGCCTGGCGGGGCTGCTATGAAGATCTGGCTGGACGATCTGCGCCCCGCGCCGTGCGGGGAAATATGCGGCGCTTGCCGCAAAGGTATCGGGACAAAAGAGAAAAACAGATGAGTGAGATATATGCAGGCGGGGGCGCGGGGGGCAGCTTTTCTCAAACCTGCTGCTTCACCGGCCCCCGCCCCAAAAATTACCCGTGGGGGGAAGACGAGGCCGCGCGGGAGCGCGTCTTTGCGCGCCCGGAGCGGGAGATCGGGCGGGGGCGGGCGTTTGCCGCGTTCTTGATGCGCGGCCGGCCGCGGCGGGGCGGCTTGCCCCCTTTGCAGAAAAGTTTGCGCCTTGTGCGTTGCGCACCAAAAAGCGGACATAAAAAGCCGTATAATTGATCTGTAAATAAACGAGTGAGGTGTTTAACATGAAAGGTTTTGAAAACGTCATCGGCTATGAAAAAGAGAAGGGGCAGCTCTATCGTCTGTGCGACATGGTCAAATCGCCCGAAAAGTACGCGGCGCTCGGCGTGCGCCTGCCCCGCGGCGTGCTGCTGCACGGCGACCCGGGCGTCGGCAAGACGCTGATGGCGACGGCGCTCCTCGAGGCGATGGGCCGCAAGAGCTATATCCTCCGCAAAGATGAATCCAACGAAAAGTTTGTAGAGACCATCCGCAAAGTGTTTGCCGAGGCGAAGAAAAACGCGCCCTCCGTCATCCTGCTCGACGACCTCGACAAATTCCCCTCCGACAGCGACTCGCACAACCCCGAAGAGCTCATCGCGGTGCAGACGGGCATCGACGCGGTCAGGGGCGCCGACGTGTTCATCGTCGCCACCGCCAACGACGAAGACGAACTTCCCCGCGCGCTGCGCCGCCCCGGCCGCTTCGACCTCATTCTCGAGGTGCGCGCGCCCGACCGCCGCGAGGCCATCGAAATCGTCCGCCACTACCTCTCCGATAAAAAGGTCTCGCCCGACGTTTCGGCAGAGGAGGTCGCGCGCCTGATGGACGGCAATTCTTGCGCCGCGCTCGAGGCCGTCCTCAACGAGGCGGGCATCTATGCCGGCTTTGACAACAGCCCCGTCATCGGGCGCGAGCACATCGTGCGCGCCGTGCTGCGCACCGTGTTCGACGCCGAAGAGGCCGTCAACGGCATGCCGCACGCCGAAAAGGAAATGGTCGCCTTCCACGAGGCGGGCCACGCCGCCATTGCGCTCGCCTTCGACCCCGAAAGCGTCGGCATCGTGTCCGTGCGCCCGAGCAAGGGCGAAACGCGCGGCATGACGCAGGTCCTCAAACCGGACGGCTACTTCGGCTCGTACAAGCGCATGCGCGAGCGCGTCGTCATGCTGCTCGCGGGCAAGGCGGCGGTCGACCTCAAATTCGGCACGCTCGACGTGGGCGCCGCTTCGGATATCGAACGCGCGTTCAACATGGTGGGGCGCTTCATCACGGCGTATGGGGCTTACGGATTCGGAAGTTTTTCCGCCAGTCGCTACGAAGTGTCGGATGCGCAGATGAATAAAATATGTGTAGAGCGCTCCTCCATGCTTGCGAATTTCTACGACGAGGCAAAGGAAGTGCTGCGCAAAAATTGGGCGTTCGTCGAGCGCCTGGCCGCGGCGCTGGTCGAAAAGGATACCGTCCTGTACGACGAGCTCGTCGCCCTGCGCGAGCAGAGCCTTGCCGCGTAAGATGTGTTTGTCGGCCCGGGGGCGCTTTGCGCCCCCGGAATTTTGCGCGGGCGGCGGAGCTTTTTGCCGTTCGGCTTGAAATTTTGTCCGCCGCGTGGTATAGTGGAAGAGAGTAAGGCGAACGGATTGAAAGCGCGGATATGCTTTCAAATACGGCGTCAAAGCCCTTGCCAATACGTCCTTGTATTGTCTGCGGGCTTTTCCTTGTCTTTTCGGCATCTGCACGCTTTCAATTGCTTTGCACCCGTAAAGGGCGCATTTTGCGATGGATTGCCGCGATAGACGAAGCGGCAATACCCACAGCGGTATTGCAATGAGGATGAGGGGCAAGGCGCGCAAAAGGCGCCTTTACGGGCGGGTTCGCTTTATTCTCTTCCACTATAGTATGGAGGAAAGGAGGGAGACATGGGAACAAAATCGATGGCAGTATTGCAGATCTTGCAGATCTTGCGCAAGTACTGTCACATATTTTTATGGACACTATTTCAGGGAGAGTAAAATTTTGCACCCTTACTTGCACTCTTGCGTTTTATAGCCTAAAAAGCCGTTTTTATAGCTATTTTTGCATCAAATTCGATAATTTTTCGAAAAGTAAGGGTGCAAAGCCTCTAAAGAAATCACGTTAGTTTTTTGCACTCTCACTGTAGTATAATCTCCTCTGAATTTGCCTTTTCGGTCAGGCTATGGTAGCATAGTTCCTCGTGGAAGTCAACGGTCGCAAAATCGTCGCCGAAAACACCCATAGAAAGAGATTAAGAGCTGAGTAAGGAAGCAATCCTTACTCAGCTCTTTTGCTGTCTATGAGGTATTTTTCGCGCTTATAACGCAACGATTTTGTCTTTGTCCCGTTGACTTCCGCGGGCTTGCCATTCATAATACCAACTTTCACCGTCCTATGCACCTCCGCCTGTTGCCCGAAAAAGGCAAATACAAATTCAGAGGTGTTAAAATGGAAATGTTGGTAACAAAGTTCTCAAAAGGTAAGTATCGCAACGAAGGCGATTTATTTAATGAGCCTATCTCCAATGAGAACGTCAAACTCATGGGCGAAATGATAGCGTTGCAGGCATTACGTACCGTAAAGAAGTTCGATATGAAAGTTGCAGACAGACTGTATATCGGCCTCATCAAAGACCTGCACCACATGGGAGAGATAGATTATATCGTATCGGACGGTTATGATGTTGCCCAGACTGCTATCTGTTTTCTGTATCAATTCGCAGGCAGAAAGGTATCGGAGATTTACGGCAAAGACCGTAAGGGCAAAGAAATCACTATCAAACTTGCGTGCTACCGAGAAGTAGACCACTTTATCAATCTTCTTCGCAACAGAACGGACAGGTGCGGAACTGTCGTTGAGTCCATAGATTTTACGGACTATAAGGCTCTTCCTATGGATCTCGTCAACTGCTTTGAGCAGGAACAGACCGATTACACGAAATACGATGAGCTTGTAGGAGCGTTGCAGTTATCCGCTTTGGAACTTGCCATTCTGAACTGCTACATGAACGGAATGGTACAATCAGAAGTCTGCGCAGAACTTGGTATCGGCAGAGGCAGGATCAACAGCAGAAAAGCAAGTATCCGCCAGAGATACTATTCGCTCTATGGTTCTTATTAAGTGTGATATATAACTTCATTTAATAAAACAAAAGCCGTGGTGACGATCACGGCTTTCGTTTTGCAAAATAGACTGTCCAATATATATTCAATTTTAGTAGTAATGCTTGGTTATTTTTTATGACTATAAGATACGTCCCAAAAAGCGTACATAAGATGTTGTATAATGTACTCGAAAATCAACAAAAGAGAGGTCTTTTATGAGTGCATTCGACAAAGTTATCGGCTATGAAAAAGAGAAGGAAGAACTGTACCAGCTGTGCGACATGGCGAAAAATCCGGAAAAATACGCGGCTTTGGGCGTAAAACTTCCGCGCGGTATTTTGTTGTACGGCGTGCCGGGCGTGGGTAAAACCTTGATGGCAACGGCTCTCCTCGATGAGATGGATAATGGCAGAAAACGCTATGTTCTCCGCAAGGACAAAGCCATCGAAGAGTTTGTGGAAAGCATTTCCAAAACCTTTCAGGAAGCTAAGGAGAATGCTCCATCCGTCATCTTTCTCGATGACCTCGATAAGTTCGCCTCGGACAGCGATTCGCGCAATCCGGAAGAGCTTATTGCTGTACAGTCCGGTATTGATGAAGTGAAAGGCGCTGACGTATTTGTCGTTGCTACTGCTAACGACGTGCGTATACTGCCTTATTCGTTGCGTCGTCCCGGTAGATTCGATCGCATTCTCGAGATTTGCCCGCCCAACCGCAGAGAAGCGGTGGAGATCGTGCGCCATTATCTGAAAGGGAAAAAAGTTGCAGGCGATGTCACCGCCGAGAGCGTAGCGCGGCTGATGGACGGTAATTCCTGCGCCGCACTGGAGAGTGTTCTCAATGAGGCCGGAATCTATGCTGGGTATGAAAATCAAACGGAAATCAGGCGCGAGCATATCGTAAGGGCAGTGCTTCGGGACATCTTCGAGGCGGACGAATCCGTCAACGAAATATCTGTTGCTGCAAAAGAGGAGGTCGCCTTTCACGAGGCGGGACACGCCGTGGCGGCGCTTGCGTTTGACCCCGAAGGCGTTGGGCTCATTTCCATTCGGCCGAGCAAGAGTGATGCGCGCGGCGTTGTGCAGATTTTCAAGAGCGAAGATTACTGCGGGTCTTACGATAAAATGCATGAGCGCGTCATCGCTTTACTTGCGGGAAGGGCGGCAGTCGAACTCAAATACGGCCGACTCGACGTGGGAGCCGCTTCCGACATTGACCGCGCGTCTGCCATTGTGCAGCGGTTTATCGTCGATTACGCGGCGAGCGGTTTTGCGTTGTTCCATCACGATAATCACGACGGTATCAGTTCGTGCAATCAGGAAGACGGCATCACGGCGGAACGAAGCGCCATGCTTTCCCGTTGCTATGAAGAGGCGAAAGACGTTCTCCGCAAGAATTGGGCGTTTGTCGAGAAACTCGCTGCGGCGCTCGTCGAACGGGATACGCTCGTGTTTGAAGAGATTGCCGAACTCCGCAAAGAAATTGTTGCATAAAGGGCGGCGGCGCACAAACTGTGCGCCGCCTTTCGGCAAAATTCGGCAAAGTATTGTTTTAATCTGCTTTGTGTGGTATAATTGAACCATGGATTATTGCGTTTCCGATATTCACGGTTATTACGAGTTGTTTTGTCGTTTGCTGGACAAAATCAGATTCGGCGGCGGGGATAAGCTGTATGTGCTCGGGGATGTCATCGACAAAGGGCCGGATAGTATCCGCTTGGCAAAGCTGTTGTTTTCCATGTCGAACGTCTATTGCATTGCGGGCAATCACGAGTATGATTTTTTGAAGTATTACCGTGCCATGATGCGGCAGACTGAAGATTACGATTGGGTATTGGAGAAGCTGCGCGGTTATTTTATAGATGGAAAATTGCTCGATTGGGAAACGGTGGACAAATTCGATTTGCTTCCCTTTTATATAGAAACAAATGAGTTTATTGGTGTACATGCGGGTGTACCTTTTCGGGACGGAATGTTATTACCGCCGGAAGATGCTCGTCCCGAACGGCTTGTATATGACCGCGTTTTCAAAGAATCAAATGTTTTGCCGAAGGGAGAAAAATGTATTCTGTACGGGCACACACCCGTTCGGTATCTGACGGGTAAAGATAAAATTTTGCTCTATCCGCGGGTTGGTACGGCGAAGGACAGCCAAAACATTGCCGACTATTGCAAAGTACATTTAGATACGGGCGTTGCTTTAAGCGGCGTTTTGGGATGTTTTGCTGTCAATAACTGTCAGTGCTTTTATGTAAATGAGCGATAAAGTTGTTTTTATGCGTCAGATATGGTACAATAGATTTGGAATTTACGGAGGAAACATTGATGAATTTATCAAAAAGCAAATATACGCGCTTCTGCCAATGCCCGAAAATGCTGTGGCTGGATACATACCGCCCCGAACTAGCCGTTCAAGATCCCGCACTTCAACGCCGTTTTCAGGAGGGCAACGAAGTCGGCGATTTAGCCATGGGATTACTCGGCGATTTTGTGGAAACTACCGCCTATACCGCCGAAGGCAAACTTGATATTCCCGTCATGCTTAAAAACACGAAAAAGTATTTGATTGAGGGGAAAGAAAACATCTGTGAGGCGGCTTTCACTAAAAACGGGTGCTACTGCGCCGTCGATATCCTGCATAAAACGGAAGGCGGGTACGAGATTTATGAAGTTAAATCGAGTACGGATATTCACGATGTTTATCTATGGGACGTAGCGTATCAGCGCTGGGTCTTGGAACAGAGCGAGCTGAAAATCGTACATACATATATCGTTTATATTAACAACAAGTACGTGCGGCAAGGGAATATCGACGTCCATAAGCTGTTCGCAGTAAAAGATGTTTCGGAAGAGATATTGCCTTATTACGACGAAGTTGCGGCAAATACCGCCCGCGCCAAAGAATATATTACACAGAAAAACGAGCCGGAATCGGAACTCGGGGAGCAGTGCTTTGCGCCTTATGAGTGTGCCTATTGGCAGTATTGCGCGCGCGATCTTCCGTCGCCGAACGTGCTCGATTTGTATCGTATTTCCGCAAAGAAGGCGTTCGGGTATATGGAAGAGGGTATCGTCACTTTCGACGACGCCATAAAGAGAGGTATTCCTATGAACGCAACGCAGCGACGGCAGGTGGAGTTTGAACAATTGCAGTTGCCCACACATATCGACCGTTTGGGCATCAAGAGTTTTCTCGATACCCTTTGGTTCCCGCTGTATTTTTTGGATTTTGAAACTTTTCAAACATGTATTCCCATGTACGACGGCATCAAACCATATCAGCAGGTGCCGTTCCAATATTCGCTGCACTATCTCGAACAGGACGGGGAGAAACTCGAACATAAAGAATTTTTGGCGGACGAAAATTTCGATCCGCGCCGTGTCCTTGCCGAGCGGCTGGTAGCGGATATTCCGACGGACGCCTGTGTTTTGGCGTACAACAAGGTGTTCGAGTGTACTCGCCTCAAGGAACTTGCTGAAACTTTTCCCGACCTTTCCGAGCACCTTCTTGCTATTCGCGACAACATCCGCGACCTTTTGGATGTATTCCGCGATGGGTTCGTGTACGACCGCGCGATGGAGGGGAGTTTTTCCATAAAGAAGGTACTGCCTGCGCTCTTTCCGAACGACCCGAACCTCGATTATCACAATTTGGCGGACGTACATAACGGCGGCGAAGCGACGGATACCTATCTGGCGCTGCGCAGCATGGAACAGGCAGAGCGCGGTAAACTCCGACAGAGCCTTTTGGCGTATTGCGGCTTGGACACCCTCGCCATGGTCATGCTTTGGCAGAGATTGCGGGAGTTTTGCCACACTTGAATTTTTTTGCTTTGGTGGAGAAAAGTAAATTTATACGAAAGGAGAAGATAATTATGAATAAATCTGAAAGGAAAGTAATCTTAAACAAAGTTTTCCCAAATGCTTCATATATGATAAAAAATGGTGATAATATAGGACACGAAACAGTTAATCTTTTTAAATCAAATGGTGGATATTATATTCATTTGAACCCAAATGGTACTTATAACGGAAAGGATCCAGTTGATGTGTTAAATTTATCTTATGTTGGTATCGGCTTATATCAAGTAGTATCAAAAGCTGTAAATTGTAAAAAATTTGATGGTGCAGACATCATTGGGCGGGATAAGGGGGAAATACGTTATAAGAAACAGACAGAAGAGATTTATTATGGTTATTATGAAAAATCAAAGCAAGGTATACCTGTATGTAAATATTTTGAAAATAATGTAACCATGCAGGGAAAAGAAGAAAAGGATTTATTTGTTACGTTTACGTGCGATGGTATATATGAAGCCAAACAGCCGATTTATGTTGCCTTCAGTGAAAGTAAACGATATGACGATGACAGTATAAAAAATATTTACCTATTAAATGACAAAAAAGCTTGGCATTCTGCTTGTAGAATGGTAAATATAGAAGGAGATGATTTAAAAAAACTGCAAAGTATGGTTTGCGACAATACCTTATGGGAGACGAATCCGCTCCCCTCTTTTGAGGAGCGGTACATGAAATTAAAGAAGAAAAGTCAAAAGGAAGAGGAAAATTATTTTTCTTTTTTAGGAGTGGATAAACAGGAATTACAATATTCGAATGCGTTGATAAAAATTTTGAAGTTTAAACCGCAGTTTCTTTCCGATTTTTTAAAGAAGTTGTCAAATAAGGATTGTGAAAACAATGATTTTGACATATTAAGAGAGGAAAAAAGCATTGATTTACTTTTTCGTGATCTCGATAAAGAAAATGGAAAGATTTTTATTATAGAAAATAAAATAGATGCAAGTGTCACTCTTTCTGAATACGGAATGAAATTGGAAGAGCAGGTCGAAAAATGGATTAGGAAAATTGACAACATTAAAAAAGATGCTCCCCTAAATAAAGAACAGGGGAAATTAAAAGATGATATTTTTAAGTTGGTCGGGAGTAGCAAGGGAAAAGAGGCATCGCAACTTAGCAAGTATTATGTTGTTGCCGTATATTGGGCATTGAAAGCCGGTTGGTGTGAAAATAAAATAAAGGAAGATATTTGTTGTTATTTCCTTTGCCCTGAATATCATCGGTTTAATTATAAAACTAAAAATGGAAGACTTGATATAAATCTCGCTTTATCGGAACAATATCAACTGACTACATATAAAGATATATTAAATATCTTCGATAATTTTTCATCAAACGGGTTGACAGATCATCAGAAATTTTTGTTAAACGATTTTATCTCTGCGATTTCAATGCTTGCGAAAGAACGGGATGATTCTATGGAATTAAAAATGATAAGATTATTTATCGAAAGATATGAAAAAATAAAAACGGAAGCGTAAAGCCACACTCATGAAAAACTCATTTGAACCGACAAAGTTGGCGCTGGTGCGCATTTTGCAGATTTTAGAACAATACAGCGATTTCGATCATCCGCTCAAACAGCAGGATATCATCGACTATCTTTACAAAGATTACGGCATTGTCATCGAGCGAAAGGCGGTCGGGCGCAATTTATCGCTGTTGAAAGAGGCGGGGTACGACATTGCCTCCGACCGAAGGGGCAGCTATCTTGCCGAGCGCCTGTTTGATGATTCCGAGCTTCGCATGCTTATAGACGGCGTGCTGGCGAGCCGTCATATCACTGCCAAGCATTCCAAAGAACTCATCGAGCGGCTTTGCTCGCTCTCCAACAAGTATTTTCGTTCGCACGTTAAAAACATCTGGTCGGTGAATGAATGGAGCAAGACGGACAACCAGGCCCTGTTTTACAATATCGAGATCATTGACACGGCGATCGAGAAGAAGAAGCAGATCGCGTTTAGTTACAATAAGTACGGCGCGGACAAAAAGCTGCACAAGACGAGTGACCAGCGTGTCACGCCCTATCAAATGATTTTGCGCAATCAACGGTATTATCTGATCGCCTGCAACGAAAAGTGGAAAAATTTGGGGCATTACCGCCTTGACCGCATTACAGATATCCGCTTGACGGACGAGCCGGCAACGCCGCTGCGTTCTTTGCCAGGGCATGAAAGCGGCATCGATTATAAGGAATATGCCACTTCGCTGCCGTATATGTTTACGGACAAGCCTGAACACGTCGAGTTTTTAGCAGACCCCGTCATCATCGATCAGATCGTCGACTGGTTCGGTGACAACGCGCGCATACAATCGTGCGGCGATAAGCTGAAGGTATTCGTCAAAGCCAGCCCGAACGCAATGGAGTATTGGGCAATGCAGTACTTAAACTTTGTGGAAATTCTCTCGCCGGCCTCTCTTCGTTCGCGCATCGCGGCGAACTTGGAAGCGGCAAGGGAAAAGTATAATTAAAAGCTTTGGAGATACAAAGTTAATGGAAAACGAAGATAAAATTTTAGATAAGATTACAGATTCATATTATACTGACTATACGATGATTACGGAGTACATCATTCCTGTTGGCAAAACGATAATTGGGAATAGTGTGTTTTCTCATTGTATAGATTTGGAAAGACTATACATCCCTTGGTATGTGAAAAAGATTCCGGTGAGTAATTTTTTTGAAAAAAAACCTAATAAGCATTTTGGACATCATTATCAGGTTACTCTACAAATTTGCGGGGAAAAAGGCACGGCAGCAGAACAGTGCGCAAAAGATGCCGGCGTTCGCTTTTTTGAAACGGATAAATGGGTTCAAGGCAATATGTTGAAAGCATATTTTGGGCGTCAGGAAAATGTGAAAATTCCTGAGGGAATTGAGATCATACGTTATAAGGCGTTTCAATACGCTCCGCAAGTTGTAAGCGTTGAAATACCAAATACTGTAAAATATATTGAAAGCGAGGCTTTTATGGGATGTGAATTAAAAGAAGTGCGCATTCCTTTTGGGGTAATAGGCTTTGGAAGCAGAGTATTTAAAAATTGTAAAAATTTACAATGTGTAGTGTTTGAAAATGGTGACACTAAATTGGATGACGATTGTTTTTTAGGTTGTTCAGATACACTTGTTGTCAAAGCTCCTTCGGGCGGTTATGTTGAAAAATATGCTCAAAAGTACCAAGTAAAATTTGAAAGCATTTAGTTTATCGAAAGAAAAACGTAAATTTTCTTATACGCCTGTGTTGCGGCGAATTTGGAAGCGGCAAGGGAGAAATATAATTTAAATTTTGGAGGAATCATCTTATGGCATCTTTGGTAATTAGTTATCCTATTCCGTCTGCTCTGCAATGGTGGTGCAACTTGGGAAAAGGTGTTGAGGCTTATTCAAGTATAATGGGTTATCTTGTACCTGGCGGAAAGGGGCCGTTGGACACTGATTTTCAAAAACTATGCAATGCATTTTTTCAAATACGTATGCCGGAGGAATGGAGAATACAATTTTATGATTTATTAAACGGCTATTGGAATAAAGGAATAAAACCAGATTTTAAAACAGTATTTGATGATTTGTATAATAGGACGAGTAATCCGGGAACAAAAAGCACAGACAATGAATACGCATTACAATGTTCGTTTACAAGCAAAATGGTACATATGCTTAATCCAGATTGTCCTATTTGGGATAGTAAAGTTATGGGGAAGTTGTCTTCGTTTTGCGGTAAATATAGTACAAGTTGGGATGACGAGACGAAATTGAAACAGGCTCCGTTAGTGTATAAAGGATTGATAGATTGGTATAGAGTTTATTTGTCTACAACAAATGCGGAAGATGTTATAGAGGAGTTTGATAAACATTTTTCGACTTATGCTACGAAAATAACACCAACAAAGAAAATAGATTTTATGTTATGGAAACTTTGAAAATTGGATGTGTGATAAAGGATGTACCGATTTTGGTGCGTCCTTTATCGTATAATAGAATAAAAATAACTTGGTGAGGTCGAAATGGAACAAATATTCGATGGGCATCCTTGCCCTGTGTGCGGCAGGACGGTGTTTCGTGAATATGATTCGTATGAGATCTGTCTATTTTGCGGGTGGGAGGACAACGCCTTTCAGGAGGCGCATCCCTATACGGGCGGCGGGCCGAATGCTTCGCTGCATTCCTGCCGCAGAAGTTATCGCAAAAAGATCGCGGTCAATCCTTCTTATACTTGGGCGAAAGAGCAGGACGAACTTCGCTTGAAGAAAGGCATCTTTTGGATCGTCGACCGCGAGAATCCTAAAAACAACGAGCCGTATTTGTTTCGTATTCCCGTCGACCCCGTAGGCATACCCTGTCCGCTCACACCGATCCCGCCGCTCAACTCCAAGCACGGCGATAACTACACTCACAAAAGGACGTGGGAAGAGTACGTTCCTTCCGAATTTCGAAACGGCAAGCCGTATGACTATTATCCGCGTGGCCGGGTGGAAATTAAAGATAAGGGGAAGGCGAAAATATTTCTCAATCCGGACATTGCAACGGAAGAGATCATCGCCTATATCGTCGAAAAATTCCGTTTGCAGCACCGCAAGGTAAAAGTGATTGCAGACGGCTCCAAGCACTATCATTATGCGGAAAAAGGTGAGGGGTGATTTTTTTCGGGAAATGGAGAAAATATACGTAGTTGGCGGCGGGTGTACCGATTGTGGTACGCCCGTTGTCGTATAATAAAGAAAAACGAGAGGAACAGCAATGGAGCAAAACAGCGGAAAGACGTGTTCGATGTGCGGGAAAAAATTTGATATGTGGGACGAGCAGGAAGATTTCTGCTTCGTGCGCCATATCGGTTACGGTTCGAAATATGACATGATGGGGTTGTATCTCAACCTTTGCTGCGACTGTTTCGATAAAATCGCGGACTGGTTCTTGCCACTCTGTGTGAATGATCCGCTGGTGGATGAACAGGATTGTTGGCGGGCATGTTCTTCGGGAGTAGATGATGCGCTGTTTTTCCACAAACAGCTTTTGGAACGCATGAAGGACGGCGTAAAACAACTGTCCGTGCAATTTGACGGTATTTCCGCAGACGCCTGTGATTTTAAATTGCAACTGAAAAAGGCGGCCGATGCGCTGATGCGGCTTTCCGATCGTGTACAATTTGAGATGAAAAGTTTGGATGCAAGGAGCGATGAGTAAGAAACATGAAAAAATTAAGAGATATTACGGGTACTTATTTATGGGAATACGCGGAAGATGACGATGAGGGCAAAGCGTTTGTGATCCTTACGGGGTTGGGCGGCTCGGCGGACGGATTCGGAAACAAATATTCGCGGATCGCCGAATATGTACAAAGTGATTACGGCTTTCCTGTTTTTATAGCGCCTACGCCAGAAGACGTGTGGGAGAAGAAAGAGAAGTTTTTTGATGAGGTCGTCGCCCGCTTTATACAAAACAAAACCTGCGTCTATCTTATGGGCGTGTCGGCGGGAGCGACGATTGCACTTTGGTATGCGGCGAAATATCCGCAGATCAAACGCATTTTATGCGTAAATCCCGTGCTCAATATCAATTTACATCTGACTTCAAGCGGTATTCGTGGCTTTTGCGGGGAAAAGATGGCGGTTGTGTTCGGTGAAAAAGACCCTTCGGTAAAGTGGGCGGAACAGCTTCCGGCTTTGCCGCATTTGCAAACATATATCATTCCGGACGCCGACCATGTTTTCAGCGGAAAACTTAATGAATTTATCGACCTTCCGAAAAAATATTTATTTGCATAGTTACGTACCCTATTCGGTACGAAAGTTGATTTATAATAGAGCCATGAAAAAAGAAAACAAAGGCGCAGAGCCAATAAAAGTCGGGTATCTCAAATTTTTGAGACTTCAAAAAAAAGAACTGGGAGAAAAGCATACGATAGACGATTATTTTGCTTTTCGAGGGAAATATCAGCCGAGCGGGCTGTTGTATTTCTTGCATTGTCTGCCGCATCGGATCTCCAATAAGATCGATCGGTATAAGATCGAAAACTTAAAGCTCGGGAAGCAGAAATGGCGCGACGGAAAACTGTATATCGAAAAGATACCGTATTTTGTTTCGTCTGAGGCAACGATGTATCTTACGGCGATTTTGCGCGATTATCTGCGCGCTTTCGCTAAAAATACATATGCGATCGGCAATGCGCTTTTTGAAAAGGACGGAGAGGAAAACAATTGCTTTTTTATCCGTGCGGTGTCCTCGGCAGAGGAAGGTCAGGCAGACGGCGCGCTGGAAGACTGGCGAAAGATGGTAAACGACGTTGCCGACTTGTTCGATAAGGCAGCCGATTTGTGTTCTGCCGCGTGGGACAGCGATGATTACGAGGAGGGAGAACGGCTTTGGAAAGAGTACAGAAAGACGCTCGTCGCCGCTTTCGACGCATTAAAACCGATATTTCACGATTTGGACGATTGAAGGAGGGTGTATGGATAAATATTTAGAATTGTATGCGTTTTTGTATCGCAGTGCGAAGAAATTGATTTAGGAATTTGAAAATTTACTCCTCATAGTAAAGAGTGAAAAATTTCCCGGCGAATTGGGAGAATTTGTGGGGAAGTTGCAACGTTTGGCGGATCATGCCACGCATGAGATCGAAGACCTGACGCCTGTACAAGAGGAAACAGAAGAGTTTCAGATTACGGACGAATTGTGCGAAGAGGCGTTTCGGGAGGGATTTGCAGTAAAGGATTTTTCCGTTGGTTTTTTACAAAGACGGTTTAGATTGAAGTATACCGACGCCTGCAATTTGCAAGACGCATTACGGCAAAGCGGGAAAATTAAGAGGGCTTTTCTTGTCGGCGATGCGGTTTGCAAGGGATAAAGAGAGAAACTATGGATCCAAGATTTATACAGCAATTGGAATATGTCCCGGATACCGAAGGCGACGAAGCAGCGTTTGTCGTTTTGGAACAGAAAGTCGAAAAAGGGGCAAAACGTCGGTTTGGTTGTATCGGTGAGTCCGAAAAAAATCGTCTTGCGCACGAATTTGAATTGATCCACGCGACAAATACGACAAAGCTGTTTTTATATTGGGCGGACATCGTTGCGGCAATCAGGCAGAAAATATATCCGTACATTTACAGTGTGCAGAACTGCTCGCTTGTTTCCTATTGCCTTGGGATCACGGAAGTAAATCCGCTTTTGACGGGTAGTTATTTTGAAAGACTTTTGACAAGACGAAGCACTCACATCCCGATTTTATTCATTGAGGTGCCGAAAGGTCGGGGGCGGGAAGCGTCGGAATCTTTAGGAGGGGAAGTAAAATCGCTCATCGAAATAGAAGAAAATGCCGCACTCCCGGATTTAGATCCGATAGATGTAATGGACTTTTTCAAAAGGGCAACATTTGAGAATCGGGAGCTTCTCCAAAGCGCGGCGGCATCTTTAGGATTAGCCGGGCAGAAACCGCTCGAAACGGTCAGAGCGCTTGCAGATTTGCTTGTTTATAAGCGATATAAGGAATTCATGGACGAAAAGCCATCGCTTTTGTATCAGGAGGATGCTGTCGATTTACTTGTCAAAGCAGGACTGTCCTATGAAGAAGCGGAATGCGCGCGTCGTGCATTTGCAATGAAAAATAGGGGTGAAACAACCTCTTGCCGCAAGATGTTTGAGCGGGCAGCAAGAAAAAACGGGTATTCGATAGGCGAGGCGAACGCCATATTTTCTGCCGTGGAAAAAGAAATCAATTTTACCGTCTGCCGCGCGTCGTATGTTGCAATGGCACAGTATTTGTATATGGATACATTCTTGCAGGACAAAACAAAGGGATAAACAGCTTATGTTTGTAAAAAAATTGACGGTCGAACAGTTCGGGCGGATTGGGTATAAAAGTTTTTTGTTTGAACAGCCGCTGACTGTGTTTTCGGGAGAGGAAACGGAAGAAATTTTTGCCGCGCTGTGCGTCGTGCTGGATAACCGTCTCTTGCGTTTCCAGACGACGCGGTATTGCTTTACGGAGAAGAGTAAATTTTACGCGGAGATCGAAAAGGACGGAAAAGTTTATATGGCGGAAGCGGCTTATGATGAAAGCGCGCCCAATAATTGCGTCGTGCGAATTTATTGCGGTGGGCGACTGCTTTCAAACGAAGAACGGACGGCTGCGTTTCAAACGAGTTTTGAAGAGGAAGAATGTTCGTACTTTCTAAACCGTTACGATTATAGCAGGTACGTTCCGTTTGCCGAATTGGATTTTGCAAAAAAGTTGGCGGACTATCGGCAGGGTTTACAGGAAGAAAACAGGCAAATGTTTTCTGCCCGAACGGACGGGATCGGGCTAACTCATACGTTCCGAAAAGTTCTTAAAAATTTCTGCGATAAATTTTTGCCACAGCAGCTTCGCATTGAAAAACGTCTTTGGCTGACGATGAATGATGAGGGCAGTTTTTCGGCAAAAGACGTGTCGCCGCGTAAAGATTTGAGCGCGACGGAAGATACTTTGTTGCAGTATTTTTGTTTTTTGGAAGTCAACCGTTTTTGGGGAGAAGTGCAAAAAGCGATGGGGCGCACTGTACAAAAACCGTTATTTATCAGTGCATTAGCGGATAATATTGACTTCTGTATTGAACTTGACCCGCTTTTGGAACAGGTGCTCCGGCTCGACAGACAGGTGTTTTTGTTTACGGCGGAAAAACATATCGGTGGGCGATTACGGAGCACTGAAAAGCCGGTGTTTTTGATGAACGGATGACAGATTCTATTAATCATAACATCGGATGCTTGACAAGATCCTGGGAATGTTTTATTTTTAAATAAAAATAGAATTATGCAATGAGATATATTGCATTCGATGAAAAATTAATAAATGCATTGCGGAATCATAAAGAGGAGAAAAACTATGCATAGCAAGAAACTGTGTAATAACGCGCAAGAACTTAATAATTTCTGGAAGAATATAGATCAAACCGTTTATGAGAAAGTAAATAGCTTTAATAGGATAAACTGTATTTTGCCGGGTACTGAAATTATAATTGTCGGAACGATTACCCCATCTGGTGGCAACGGATATTTTTATACTGCTCCACGAAGCAGAATTTATGGATACGTCGATGCTGCCCGCGGCACTAAATTAAAAGACAAAAAGGAAGCATTGCAGAGAACGACGAATGAGAAGCAAAGGCAACTGATCATTGATGATATAAAGGGAGAATTGAACAATCAAAAGATTGCTTTTTTGGATGTCATCGATGAAGCGATTCGCCTTAAAGGCAGTTACGCCGATAGTGATATAAAGCATTATACGTTGGATTACGCGGCGTTTTTAAACATTCCCCAAAGTGTAAAAAAGGTTATTTGTAACAGTAAGTTGGCAGAAGATTGCTATAATGTAATCAGAACTGACATAATTAATTTACCTGGTGCAATATATTTGTCACAAAGAACTGGCAAAAAATTATGTTGGGTAAATGAATTAAAATAAAAAGTTATATTTATACGCAGCGTGTACCGGTTTCAGTACACGCTTCGTTATATAATGAAGAAAAAGTTTGACGGGGTTCAGTATGAGCAAAAAGAAAAAGCAGCGGCAGGACGATTTTGTTGAAAAAATGAAAGAGCAGGGGATCGAGGTAATTGACGAGGCACCGACGAAAAATCCGTTCAAACGGTTTGGGGAGTGGCTATACTATATTTTTCGAGATATTCGCCACTTTTTTCATGAACGAAAGATGCGCAAGTTAAAGCTCGGTACTGTCTGTTGGAAAGACAATGAATTAAAGACGATCAATATCTCTTGGGATATCCATTGGATGAGCAACGTGTATCTTGCCGCCATCATCCGCGATTATCTGCGCTTTTTCATCCAAAATACGGCGGCTGTCGGCAACTATGTGTATGAGCACAACCCCGAAGGCTATGAATTTTGGGAGGCTCAAGAAAAGATGGATGCAGATGAAATGTTTCGCCGCTGGGAGAAAGTCGTCAATGACACTGCGGACTTGTTTGATGAGCTTGTCGAATCGGTGGAAATAGAAGAAACTAACGAAGATTATCAAAAGAAGGTCAACGTTGCGTTCGATGCGTTAAAAGGGATATTCTATGATTTAGGGTGGTAAGAATTATTTGGCAGCATGTTATGTACCATTTTTCGTGCATTTCGTGCTGTATAATAAGGGCGTAATCAAAATTTATCTCTTTTCTATTTTGTAAAACAATCAATGCGAGGTATATATGAAAAAGATTTTTGCATGTGATCAATTTGCGGCGGATGAAAATAAGAGCTTTTCTTTTACAAGCATTACGTCTAAAAAGTATTTGGAGACCATGCTCTCCTGCATCGAAAACGGCGAATTGTATATCGCTCACAAAGAGGATGATGTCAGTATCGAACTTGCTGCTGATCTGACAGACGCCTCTTATGCGAAAAGGTATGTCATCGATGTTGCCAAAATGGATATTGCAGGTATCATCGAAAAAGAACAATCGCTTTCAAACATCTGCAAGGAGATATCGGGCAAGATCAAAAGAAGAAGCATCGCGCGTGAAATACGCAAAGCTGAGGTAATAAAAGTCGCTGCGGAAAAACAAATGTGTATTAAAAATATTTTTAACCGCGCGCTGCGGCTGGAAAAACTTTATGAACTCGGTGCGCCCGATTTTGTCATCCATAATGAACGGCTGTATCTCGTCGAAAACATTGCGCTCAATGCATTTGCGACAGAGTGCGAAGTGATCGGAATAGAGGACTTTTCAAAGGTCTTCGGCATTTGAAGGAGGAGGAATGTGTGTCAAATTTAATGATTTGCCGAAGGACATACAAAACCAGATTGCAAAAATTCATGAAGAAATACGGATAAACAAGGAATTATGGGAACGCCGCAATGCTGCCCTGCGGGAATTAGAACAAAATTATAAGACGGACGAACCAGTTTTCGGCGCTATGTATATAACTCCGTTCGGTACTCTGATTGATTGCAGTATGTTTCCGAACGGGCATGCGGATGTTTCTGCATGGTTAAGCGAGAAGGGACTGGAGATCGATTATCGTCTCGGTGAACCGTCAAAGCTGTTGTATTTGAAAGGCTGGCTACGACTGAATACAAGAGTCGGTTACATAGAGGAGCCGCACGGCGTTCTTACCGCACAGCAAAGAGAGCGATTGGAGAGTATTTTTAACGAGGGCAAATTTTCATGGACAGAAATACAGAGATAGAACAATATTTTGCACTTTGGAATGAGTCGTTCCCGGTTGCAGCGACGCACGATCATTGGGTGCGGAGGGGAAGGCTTTTGCGCGTATGGCTACTGAAAGTGGGCGTGCCCATTAATTTAGAAGTGGTCGGAGAGATTCCGCGCGGGCTGAAAAAAGATGCGCAGCTCGATTTAGAATTGCGTTTCCTGTTTCTGAAAGGCGATTTTTATAAGGACGAGGCAGAGTACTACCGCGAGAAAAACTCGCATATGGCGGCGGAATCGTACATTCCCTGCGGCACGTTCAGCCCTACGAACGATCCCGATTTTGTGCAAAGCCCCACGGTACTTATGAGCGGAACGGTTCTTTCTGTGGAACCTGCTGAGTTGGACGGCGATACAATTTTCAAAATCGAGTTGCGCTTTGAAAGCCATGTTTTCTGCGTGCTCGCGTTGGACGGATTCGGAGAACTCGGCATCCATGAAGGCAACATTTTGAGCGGATTTTTCCATGTGTTGGGGAAGGTGAAAAGGAGAGAGAATAAATGATAGACACGGCTTCGTTCCTCAATTCAAAGGATATTGCAGATTATTGGCGCAGTATTGGATTTATCTGTATGCCGTTACAAAGCGCCTATATAGTATGGCAAAATCATACGAAAACGCTTCAAGAAAAGCATGCGGCGTGGCGTGAGATTGTTGAAACTATGCCGGACTGCATTGTGGCGGAAGGACATCGCAAAACGAACATGGGCATTTCCGACGCTCTTGCGGAAAGTCTGCATGCATTTTTGCAAGCGTTCATGCAGCTGCAAAATCAACTGATCGAACGGTTTTACCGAAATGGAGATCACGCCGTTTACCGTTACCGCGTTTTATATGACGGAGATAAGGATTGGAGCGAAGATCGTTGGCTGTACGATACGGCAGAAGAGTGCTTTGAAGATGTCTATGCAGACGAAGATCTGATCCCGTCTATCGTTTGCATACAACTTACAAAGCAATGGATTGGAGAGAACAGAGCGCTTACTCTTTCGGTCAAGGCGGATAAAACCGTCATTGACATTGAAGCTCAGGAACTGGACGAAGAGGAACACAATCTTTTGCAGGCGTTCGATTGGATGTGGTTTGATTTCCCCACGTCTTTCAAAAAAGGGGATATCGTTGTTTCCAAATATTCGCCGTGGGGGTGGAATCTGTATGCCGACGAGCCGTTTGTATTGATGCTTTTGTGCAGTTGGGGCAGCAAAGAATACAAAGTAAACGGCATTCCTGAAAAAATGGGGTGTTATAAAACGGCGGACGGATTCCGAGAATATCACCGGAAAAACGCCGACGGAACGGATATGACGGCGCACGGGTATTTTCAATGGGACGACGGCAGCGTATATTGGGAGTGCATGCACCATTATCTCGACCTTGAATATTACCGCGAAGAGCCGCAGGGTATCCGCCGCATCTTAAAGGCATTTTCTTCTTTTGAAAAAAAGGAGATAGGCAGCGATTTGTTTGCATTGGCTTATCATGTGATTTTAGAAGAGGAGAAAAGCAAAAGGGAACGGGAGTCGCTTTCTTGTTTTATGGACGATGGGTTGCGTCTTGCGGGGCTGAAATGAAAATTTGGTTGGACGATTTGCGTCCCGCGCCGTCAGAGTTTGTCTGGTGCCGCAGCGTAAACGAGGCGAAAAAAGTAATTGAGGAAAATGAAAAAACGCAGCCGATTGAACTTATCGATTGTAATCATGACCTCGGCGATTTTTTGGTCGACGGCGGAGACGGAATCAAACTTTTGGATTGGTTGTTGGAGAGAAATACGTTATATCCCGTTGCGCTGCATACGATGAATCCCGTCGGGAGGGAAAATATGCGACGTATGCTGCAAAGATATTGGAAAGAGAGAGGTTAGCAATGATCAGTTTATATGACAGATTGAAGAAGGGTAAGGTAGTTGTCGTAGACATTGAAACGTCGGGCTTATTTTGCGGCGAAGAGGGGAAAGAAAACGCATATATTCTGGAGATCGCGGCGCTTCGGTTAGATCATTTTCATGAGGCGGAACGCTTTCATTCCTATGTCGCCTGTCCCATTCCATTGTCCGAGGAGATTTCCGTTTTAACGGGTATTACCGATGAAATGCTTGCAGGAGCGCCGCCTGTCGAACAGGTGTTAAAAGAGTTCGCCGTGTTTTCAGATGGCGCTATCCTTATCGGGCATAATCTTCCCTTCGATTGTAAGTTTTTGGACTATTACGGTGCGAAGTACGGCATCGCCTTTTCGCAGGATCGGGTGGATATGCTGCCGTTGGCGAAAAGAATCCTTGGGAAAAGAGTGGAAAATTATGAGTTGCAGACGATCGCAGACGAAATCTATTCAGGCTATGAAGATAAATATAAAAAGCTTGAAACGTGTATGCAATGCGCCGAAGTAATTGCTGAAAGCGTGCAGTTGCTGTCCAGATTGCAGAAAGACCGGTTCAACTCTCTGCCGTATTATCGTATTATCGTGCAGCGGCGCAGGATCCGGCGTGAGATTTGGTACGTGGAGCATATCATTGGCGAAAAACTTATGCGGTGTGCGCTGTTCGGCAAAGAACATCCGCTCTTTCCGCTTTGGGTATATAAGTGTGCCGAAAAACTTGAATATGTCAGTCGTTTTGTAGATAAAAAGGATGAAAAATTGCCGCAGCGTGAATACGAACGTATTTTTACGGGGCCGAATGAAGCCGTTTGGGAAACGAGAGATCGGTTGGAGGGCGGAGGGCTTCGCAACGATGGCGATTACGAAGTTACGGACGAACTTTGCGAGAAAGTATTCGCCATCTACGATGCGGTGCGCGTTTCCTGTATGCCTATCTGATGAGCCGCACGGAGATCTATCATCCAAATGAATACGCTTCCATTATCGTACAGGCGGTGGAAACGGAAGGGAAAAATAGGGAAATCAAAATTGATTATGACAACTTATACACGAAGTATGCGATTTACGGTAATTAGAAAATTTGGACAGGGAGAAAAATGGCTATTATCCAGAAGACAATTGAAGATATTAAAAGGTATATCGGCAGTAATGAGCAGACAGATGATGCGAGAAAGGAAGAAGCGCTACGAGCATTGTCGCTCTTTATGTGTCCGCAGGTCATGGAAAATTCAGCATTGCATGCCGTTGTAGGGTTTGACGATACCCTTACGCCGCAATTTTGGGATATGACAGAAGGGAATTTGCTGGCGACGTGCAAGACGGGCGTCGCCATGAATTATATGGGCTGTACGACTGTTTTGATCAGTATGCTTTTGCGTTTTGCGAAGGAAGAGTTTCAATATTACCTTTTTACTGACGAATTTGTCCCGAATTATCTGCGGGAAAACGAGTCTTGTGCAGGTAATGATAGTGCATTGTTTGATAAGCGGGAAGTTTATTACAGTACTCTTGAAAAGATCTTTAATGAATTAAATTACCGCAAGACGCTTTCCGAAGCCGAATTAGAGAAACAGCCTTTTTTATTGGTCGTATTCGGAAACGCATACCGTTTCTTCGATGATAACGAGGAAATTTATCATGAGTTGTTTTCCCTTTTGTTTCGGCAAAGAAAAAGATTGCGTGTTGCCTGTATGGTGATGACGACGCGCTTTGAACGGGAGTTTTTATATCATCAATATAAGGATACCTTTTCCTGTTTCGTGGTAGGATCGACGTATCCAGAAACGGCGGAAGAACTGTTGCAAAATGATATTCCCGATTGGCTTATCGACGGGCGCAGAACGGATAAGTTCCTTTTTCAGAACAATGGCAATAGGGTGCAGATACAAACATATCACCTACCGCTCGGGATAGGCTTGCGGTAAATGTCGCATGGATGAGATCTCAAGAACCTGCTGCTTTACTGGTCCTCGTCCGAAAAATTATCCGTGGGAAAACGACAAGGAGTGCGAGGCAAAGATAGCGAAAAAATTGAACATTGCCGTGCAGGAAGCGATTAAAAGGGGATATCGGCATTTTATCAGCGGGATGGCGGCGGGTATCGATCTGCTCGCCGCAAAAATCGTTTTACAGTTGCGCGAAGATATGTCGGAAATGGGGATCGTGCTGGAGGCGGCGATTCCATTCCCATCGCAGTTTAAACGCTGGAAAGAGGAAACGAAACGTGAATATGAGCGCATACTTTTACAGTGCGATAAGGTACATTGCGTTTACGATGTGTTTTCTTTAGAAGCATATAAAAAGAGAGATAAGTATATGGTCGATAAATCTTCTCATTTAATTGCGGTTGAAGGAAAGCCGAACGGTGGAACAGCGCGAACAATTGCGTATGCGCGAGAACTGGGCAGAACGATTGAACTTATTTGCTTGTAGCTAAATATTAGGTTGTACTATTTTTATAGAAGGGTGGCAGTTAGGCGTGAGCTTGTCATAGACGAGTGCGGCGGCGCTACGCGCCGCCGCAGACAAGCTCACGCCTAAAACAACCGAAACGCAACCTCTCATGGGCGGCACAAGAAAAAACACGCAGCGACAGAAAGGCCCGCCGCGAAAAGGCATCCGCGCTGACCCGCTTGCGGATCGCCTTTTTCCTCGCGGCGGGCGGGCTTTCGTTGCAGGGTTGCGGCATGTTTTTTGTTTGTTATTCCGCACCTTCCCCTTCGGTATTGTGGATAACTCCGAAAAATTTTCTTAATTTTTTCTAAAATATGTGAACACATGTTTGACTTTTTAGGAAAAAGGTTGTATAATACCCGTATGCACCTGAAAAGGGGCCGGTACAACTGAACAAGAGAGCTGATTTATGATTTGATTGAGTAAGTAAGATAAGAATAGAGAAGCCGTGAAGCGATACCATTGAGATTGTAGCAGGCTGAAAATTGCCGCGCCGTTACCCCGAGCGGAAGAGTCGGGGCGGGGTCGTTATCTTCAAGGGCATAACATAAAAGAAAGAAACTAACTGACAGTGATTTCTCTCTTTTGTGCTATGCCCTTTTTTTCGTGCAAATTTTATCTTCGGAGGACAGAAATTTGCAGGAAAACAAGACAAATGCCGTTCAGGGAACGGCGAACGGCACGGCGGAGATATTCTCTTTGCCAAAGTATAAGCAGACGGCGGTTTGCACGGCGCTGTTAAAGCGGGAGGTGAAAGATGAACCTTTTCGCGGCAAAGATCTATTATGACGGCAGCCACTGGATAGCGATACCGCACACGGAACGCCCTTACAGGCAAAGGAGACGGCGGAAACAGCCCGAAAAGAGCGAGGAATTGCAGCAGTTCGAGGAACGCTTTGAAAAGGTCAAAGGCGGGCGAAAGAGCCGCAAAGCAAAGCTGTTGCAAGAGTTTACGTCCATGTTCAAGGACGAGGACGAAGCGGAACAGTTCGTGGAAGAACACTTCAACAGGCTGAGCCGCAACCGCTGGGAGCGGTATAAGCGCATGATACGGCGCGGCTACACCAACCGATGGAATTTCTTTTGCACGTATACTTTCGATTCCCAAAAGCATACGGAAGAGACTTTCCGCTCATCGCTTATGAATACGCTCTATCACCTCTCTTCCCGTCGTGAATGGCGGTATATGGGCGCATGGGAACGCGGAGAGTTGGGAGAAAGGTTACACTTTCACGCGCTTACTTACATACCGGAAGGACAGATGCCGGGCGAGCTGGAAGAACATGAGGATTACAGCACCAAACGACACAGACGGGAAAAGAGCATACGGAACAGTTTTTTTAACGAGCGTTTCGGGCGGAGCGATTTTTCGGCGGTCAATAACGCCTATGAGGTCGCGGACAGCATTAAGTATATGCTCAAATACATCAGCAAGAACGATGAAAAAATCGTCTATTCGAGAGGATTGAAAACTTATGTCGTTTCGGATGTTCTGGACGAGGATATACTCTGCAAAACGGGAGACGAGGAACACGGTTTCAAGTATATCCTTGCAGATAACTTCACCTGTATATCGGACGGCGAAATCATGGGTACGGTCAGCCCGGAAGTGATCGAGAAAATGCCGAAGGCAAACTAATCTTTTGTCTTTCGGACGGAGAGTGTAAACGGAAACGCCCTTCCCGTCAAGGGTAAAGTGCATTGCCTTCGGCAACCCTTGACGGAAAGTAATTAACAGAACGGATAAGGGAAAGATTTTGCGTTTCCGTTTGTTTTTTCTCCGTCGAAAGACAGAAAAAATCGAAAGGAGGAAAACAGAATGAAAAATATATACAGCAGCGTTGAAGAATACGAAAAGAATTGCTATCTCTTTGCCCCGTCTATCAGCAGGCGGGAAAAGGTTGGCAAGCAGACTTATTACGTCCGCAGGTATTTCCGCGGAGGTAAAGACTTCGAGAGGACAATGGAACAGCTTGCGGTAAATCAAGCGAATAAGATTGCGAGGTGACGTATGAAGCAGAAAACTTACATAGCAGGTCTCTATTACAGGCTTTCCCAAGAGGACGAGCGTCAGGGCGAATCGGTATCCATAGACAACCAACGGGCTATTTTACGCAAGTATGCCGAGGAGCATGGCTTCGAGATCCACGGCGAATATATCGACGACGGCGTATCGGGTACGACGTTCGACAGACCGGAAGTCCAAAGATTGTTGGACGATGCAAAAACGGGCATCATCAATACCATAATCGTAAAAGACCTTTCGAGGTTCGGTAGAAACTATATCGAGGTCGGACAGTATGTGGACTATGTGTTTCCCGCTTTCGGTATTCGGTTCATCGCCATACAAGATAACGTAGATACGGAAAACCGTGACAGCGGCGCGATGGAAATGATGCCCATTATGAACGTGTTTAATGAGTGGCATGCTGCAAATACCAGCAAGAAGATACGCGCGGTATTAAAGAGCAATGCAAAGGACGGAAAGTACCATGCGAGGAAAGCACCATACGGTTATGTGAAAAGCGATACCGAAAAGAAAACGCCCGTTATTGACGAGGAGGCCGCCGCAGTCGTAAAGCGGATATTTGAAATGCGTGCGAGCGGATTGAGCCCGCATAAGATAGCGGATATCCTGAACGAGGAAAACATCCCCAATCCAAGCAAGTACAGCATGGATAAGTACGGAGTTGTCGGGAAACGCAATCATTTCGGCTTATGGTCTTTCTGCGCCGTGAACAGTATCCTGAACAATCCCACTTATCTGGGGCATATGGCGCAGCAGCGCTGGAGTTCGATTTCGTATAAGAACCATAAGCGGTATAAGAAAGACGAAAGCGAATGGGTTGTAGTCCACAATACGCACGAACCTATCATAACGCAGGAGCTTTGGGATAAGGTGCGCGAAGTGGAAAAATCCGTAGCGCAGGGCAGGAAAACCAAAAGAGGATATACGCATCCGCTGTCGGGGTTTCTATATTGCGCCGATTGCGGCGGGAAAATGAAGATGAATTCCATCAACCGAAACGGAAAGATAGATTTCAATTTCAACTGCGGCAATCATGTACGGCTCGGAAAATCATATTGCTTTTCACATTTTATACAGGCGAAAGATATTGAGGCGATAGTTCTTAACGATATACGCGAAATGGCACAAAGAATTGTCCTTGACGAAAAGGCTATCCGCGAAGATTTTATCCGGCATAATGCCGAGCTTGCGGATAAGGCGATTAAATCCGCCAAGAAGGAATTGCAGGCAAAGCGGAAACGCACGGAAGAATTATCCCGCCTTATGCAACTTGCCTATGAGGACAGGCTGAAAGGTAAAATGCCCGAAGATATCTGTATAGGCTTCATACGGAAATACTCCGAAGAGCAGAAGAGGCTTGGAACCGAAATTGAGGAATTGGAAGCAAAGCTTACAGAAACGGCTAACATGATACAGAGTGCCGATGAGTTTATACGGAACGTAAAGAAGTATCTTGAAGCGCCGGAACTTACCCGCGAAATGTGTTATGAGCTTTTAGACCGTGTAGTCGTAGGCGGGCATCCGAAACATACGGGCAAAGAGCGTGTGATAGATATTGTCTATAAAGTCGATATCGCTTCCGTACTGCGCTATAAGCTCAATAATCCCAATAAATAACGATAAAGCGTATGGGTACAACAACTCATACGCTTTACTCATACCAGTTCCCGCCCCTTTGCCGATAGTGTCCATAAAGATAGGCAACAACAGCAACAAAGAGCACGCGCTGACGCAAAAGCAGATCGCCGACTATCTCGAAAGCGACTACGGCATCGTGATAGAGCGCAAGGCCGTGGCGCGGCATCTGGCAAACCTGACGGCGGTATACCCGATCGAGCATACCACCAAGGGGGTGTATCTCGAGGATGAGCGCGAGTTTGACGACACCGAGCTGCGCTTTCTGATCGACAGCATCCTGTTTTCCAGAAACATCCCCGCGTCTTACGCGAAAAAGCTGGTCGAAAAGCTGCAGAAGCTGGGCAGCGTCGATCTGCGCCGCTCGCTCCGCTCGATGTACCGCGCCGACCAGATCCGGCGCGACGACTTCAAGGGGCTGTTCTACACCATCGGCGAGCTGGGCGCGGCGATCGCGCAGGGCAAAAGGGTGCGCTTCGAGTATATGGAGTACCGCCTCGACAAACAGCTGCACCCCGTCTAACGCGCCCGTCGAGCTCTTTCCGTACCAGCTCGTCGCCGCCAACGGGCACTATTATGTGGTGGGGAAGAAGGCGGGCACGGACAGCGTCGAGAGCTTTCGCATCGAGCGCATCGCAAACGTCGCGCCCTCGGAGGAGGGAGAAGAGGGCGCCCGCCGCGAGGCATTCGACCTCGACGGGTATATCGCAGAGTACCCCTACCTGTATGCGGGCGAAAAGGCAGACGTCAAGCTGAAGATGCGCAGCGGCCTCGCCGGCGAGCTGATCGACGCCTTCGGCAAGCAGTTCACCGTCTTGCAGGAGCAGGACGACACGGCCGTCATCTCTTTGCAGGCGGGGCTTGCGGATATGTTGGATTGGGCAAAGCGGTTCGCCGAAGACGTCGAAATCCTCGAGCCGCAGTCGCTGCGCGACCGGCTGCGCAAGATCAGCTTCCCGACGGCGGACAAGTACTCTCGCCAAGAGGAGGACCGCTACATCCGCACCCTGGAATATATCAAGGGTGAGGAGAGGGCGTGTCGGGAGGGCAGGCGGCTGTTCGCCTTTGAAAACATCGACCTCTCGCGGCGGACGAGGTACGAGGAGCTGACCTTTTGCAGCAACATTTTGCTGCACGGCAATAATCTCGCCGATATGAGCTTTCTTTCCGCCTTCCCCAAGATCGTCAAGGCAGACATCAAGCGCAACCCCGTCTCCGATCTCTCCATTTTGAAGGGCCGCAAAGAACTGCGCGAACTCATTTTGCGGGACACGGAAGTGACCGACCTGTCCTTCCTCGAGGGGGCGGAGGAGCTGCAGTATTTCTGCTTCAGGGGGAAAAAGATCGATGACGTGTCTCCCATCTACGGCCTGCGCCGCCTGCGCAAGCTGGTCATCGACTGCGCCAACGTCAAACAGTTGGATCTGGTGCGCCTCAAGCGAAGCTGCCCTAATTTGCACATCGAGCTGCAGGAGGTGAGCAAAGATTCGCCGCTCAGAGTCATATCGCGCTATTTTGCCACCGAAGAGCTCGGCATATTTTTTACGCTCATGCAGCGGTTTTTCCCCGACGAACACGCGCCCGCCGTAACGCTGTCTGAGGAGGATATTGCCCGCGCTCTCGCCTATGTGCAGGGGCACGCGCACTTCTACCCGATGAAATTGAAGAACGATTTGTGCGTGGACGAAGTCAAGGCGGCGGCGATACTCAAATGGCTGGCGGACGCAGAATATATCGTAATGGAACACGGCACCGCCATTCGGTGCTACCGCCGCGCGTAGCGCCGAGCGCCGATCGTTTGCGGCTTTCAAACTTTTGCAGGGGCGCGGCGGCCGTCCGTGCGGATCGAATGGGATGCGGAGGAACATATGATCGAAGAACCGATCGAAGCGCTGCTCGGCGAGAGCGGCACAAACAGCCTTTGCGGGCGTCTGAAAGTGGAGCCGTGGGCGCTGTTTTTTTCGGAAAAAGGTCGCCTCGCGGCGGAGGAGGCGGCGCGGGCGCTCCGCCTTCTGCGGGCGGAGGTCAAAGCGCGCGGGTACGGCTGTACGGTGTTGAAGAGCGTTTGGCGGGAGAACAGCGCAGCCCTCCCGGACGAATACGCGCTGCTCGCCTTCGGCGCGGGGAGAGGGGAGGCGCTTCGGCTTGCGGGCGGTCGCTTTGCCGTCGCGGTCAGCGAGGGCGCGGCGGAGGGCGGCGCTTTGCCGCTGCAAATTTTTGCGGCGGACGGCGGCGTCGCATCGGAGGGGGAAGAGCCTTCGCGTGGCGCGGGGCCCGTCCTCATGGCCGTCTATGCGGTCGAACCGCCGCGGCCTTCCTATTTCCGTACCAAAGAGGTCTTTCTCCCCCTCTTCCGGCGGGGGAACGGCGCAAAATAGAGAGCCTGCCCTTTTACGGGCGGCCGGGCGGGCTGCCCGTCGGGTCGATCGGGCGGTTGGGGAGACTTGCCCGTCGGGTCGATTTGGCGGCCGGGCGTTTTTAGCCAAGATCGGCGGCGGTATGCGCGCATACCGCCGCCGATTTTCATGTTTTCCGCCGTTTGCATAGTACTATGCGTGACATAAACGGTCGCTTTTGCGGCGGCGGGAATGCGGGGCGGCGGTGCGGACGAAGCAGCGGGCAGCACGGCGGCGCAAAGGAGTGCGGCGGGAGGTGCAGCGAAAATGCCCTTTTGCGGAATAAGCGGAAAAAAGTTACGCATACTTTTTTTCGGGCGGCGAAGCCGCGGCAAAAGGGAGGAGTGACATGAAGGCTACGGGAATCGTAAGAAGGATCGATGAGCTCGGGCGGGTGGTGATCCCCAAAGAGATCCGCCGCACCCTGCGCATCAAAGACGGCGACCCGCTCGAGATCTTTACCGAGCGCGACGAGCTGATGCTCAAAAAGTATTCGCCCATCGCCACGCTCGAAAAATTTTCGGAGGGGTCGACCAAGTCGCTCAACGATTTGAGCGGCTACCTCGCCCTGCTGTGCGATACAGACGAGATCTTGTATGCGGCGGGTGACGGCCGCAAGGAATTCGCCAAAAAGCTGATCTCGGACGAGCTCGGCCGCATCCTGAAGGAGCGGCGCAGCTACCTTGCAAACCGCGCGGAGGGGGGCGACATCGTCCCCATCACGGCGGATGCGGGCGTCGACGTGACGGCGCAGGTCATCGTGCCCATCGTCGCGGGCGGCGATTGCCTCGGCGCGGTATCGCTGCTCTCGACGGAGGAGGGCGCGCGCATCGAGCCGGGCGCGGTGCAGCTGTGCCGCCTCACGGCGGACATCCTCGCCAGCCAGTTCGAGTAGCCCGCCGCATGGGCGCATGCAGGGCAGCCCCGAACGTGGCGCATGCAGGGTCGCCCCGAACGTGGCGCATGCAGGGTCGCCCCGAACGTGGCACGGTTTGTCGGCCCCGCCCCCGCCGCCGGCGGGGGCGGGGCCGCGCCTTTTTACAAGCCGGCTTCCGTTCGCGCGCATTGCCGGCGCGGGGCGCGGCGCTCTTTTATAAGAAGAAGAGCCCGCCCGCGGCCCGCACTTCAATTCAAACAGAGCGGGCAAAAGGGCGGCGCTTCCGATATAGGGGCGGAGCGGCGGCGCTTGCAAGCGATACATATGAAGTCGCACAGCTTTATCAAGGGGGCGGCGGTGGTCGCGGCGGGCGGGCTGCTCGCAAAAATGATGGGCGCGGTGTACCGCATCCTGCTCATGGACGCGCTGGGCGGGCGGGGCATGGGCATGTACCAGATGGTCTTTCCGCTGTACAGCCTGCTGCTCACCCTCGCGGCGACGGGCGTCCCGTCCGCGCTCGCCCGCCTCGTCGCCGAGCGCGCCGAAGGGCAGGGGCGCGCCGTGCTGCGCGCCGCCCTCCCCCTCTTTGCGGCGGTCGGCGGGCTGGGGAGCCTGGCGATGTTCCTGCTCGCGCCCGCCGTCGCGGCGGCGCAGAGCGAGCCGTCGGCGGCCGCCGCCTACCGCCTGCTCGCCCCGTCCGTGCTGCTCGTTGCCGCCGTCGCCTGCCTGCGCGGCTACTTTCAGGGCAACAGCCGCTTTGCGCCCGGGGCGCTGTCCGAGCTCGTCGAGCAGGCGGTCAAGATCGCCTTCGGCCTGTTCTTCGCGCGGCTGTATGCGGGAGACCCCGCGCGCGCCGTTTCGGGCGCGGTGTTCGCCGTCACCCTCAGCGAGCTTGCCGCCCTCGCCTTCCTCGCCGCCTGCGCGGGCAGGCGACGCGCGCTGCCGCTCGCCGCGCGCTCGCTTGCCTTTGCGCGCACGTTCGGGTGGGGGAAGAAGGTTCCCTTCGCCCCGCCCTGCGCCCGTTCGCCCGCCGACGGTCCGCGCGCGGGCGAACTGCTGCGCGCCGTGCTGCCCGTGGCGGTCGCGGCGGGCGCGCTGCCGCTGTGCAGCCTCGCCGAAAGCATCCTCATCGTGCGGTTGGTCGGCCGCTACGCGGAAAACGCGACGGCGCTGTACGGGCTGTACGCGGGCGCGGCGACTTCGCTCGTCAACCTGCCCGTCTCCGTCTGCTACGGCCTCGCGGCGGCGAGCATCCCCTCCGTCGCGGCGCTGCGGGCGGCGGGGCGGGTCGCCGAGGCGGAGGAGCGCGCCCTCTTCGCCCTTAAATGCACGCTCTATCTCGCCTTTCCCGCGGCTGCGGCGCTGTTTGCCTTCCCCGCGCCCGTCTGTTCGCTGCTCTTTCGTCTGCCGGCGGAGGAGGGCGCGGCGCTCGCGCGGCTGGTGCGCATCCTATCCCTCTCCGCCGTGCCCCTCGCCGCCGTGCAGACGCTCTCCGCCTGCCTGACCGGCCTCGGCCGCTCCAAGAGGGCGGCGCTGTCCGTCGCGCTCGCCTGCGCGCTGCGCCTCGGGGCGGAGGCGGTGCTGCTGCGATACCCGCAAATTTCCGTTTTCGGCGCGGCGTATGCCGCCGGCGGCTGTTATTTGGTTGCGTTCCTGCTCAATTTATATTATAGTATTAAGGAAAGAAAAAACCGCATCCGCATCGGTGGGCACGCGCTCAAATTCGCGCTGCTCTCGGCCGCGGCGGCGGGAGCGGCGTGGCCGCTGCGCGAACTTTCGGTATTTGCGGCGCTCGCTGCGGCCGCCGCCGTCTACCTCGCGCTGAGCGTGCCGCTGCGCGCCTTCCGCCCCGAAGAGGTGCGGCTTGCATGGAGGAACAGATATGATCGAACTCGTCGGACTTGGTTACAGCCCCGCTGACATTTCGGAGGGGGCAAAGGCCGCCCTCCGCGCGGGCGCGCGCGTCATCCTGCGCACGGGCGAAACGCCCGCCGCCGCGTGGGTGCGCGCGCTGGGCGTTTCCTTCGAGACGCTGGACGGCGTGTATGCCCGCAGCCGCAATTTCGACTCGCTCAACAAAAATCTCGCCGCGGCGGTACTCGAGGCGGCAAAGGGGGGCGACGTCATCTACTGCGTAGACGGCAGCGTCGCCGACGACGTCTCCGCGCAGATGGTGCTGCGCAGGGGGAAGGATGTGCGCGTGCACGTCGGCGTCTCCAAGGCGGACGCCGCGTTCGCGGCGGCGAAGGTGTTTTCTCGCGACCGCACCGCCCTCTCCGCCTATGCCATCGGGGAGAGCGACCGCCCCATGCTCCCGCTCGCCGTGTACGACGTCGACTGCGATCTCATCGCGGGCGACGTCAAGCTGCGCCTGTGCGAGCTGTTCGGCGACGAGGCGGAGGCGACCTTCGTGCGCGGCGGCGCGGCCAAAAAGATCCGCCTGTTCGAGGCGGACCGCCAAGACGGGTACGACGCGACCTGTGCGGTGGTGGTGGACAGTATCCCGTTGCTGCGGCGCACTCGCTTTACATACGACGACCTGCTCGCCATCCTGCGCCTGCTGCGCGCGCCGAACGGCTGCCCGTGGGACCGCGTGCAGACGCACGAGAGCATCCGCCAGAACATGATCGAGGAGGCGTACGAGCTGGTCGACGCCGTCGACTCGAAGGACGACGGCAAAATTTGCGAGGAGACGGGCGACGTGCTCATGCAGGGGGCATTCCATTCTATACTCGCCGAGGAGCGGGGCGCCTTCACCCCCGACGACGTTTTGAGCGACGTCTGCAAAAAGCTCATCTTCCGCCACTCGCACATCTTCGGCGAGGACAAGGCGGCGGACGAAGATAGCGCGCTGTCCGTGTGGGACCGCAACAAGGCGGAGGAGAAGGGGCAAAAGCTCCCCTCCGACACCGTCAAAGACGTGCCGCTCTCCTTCCCCGCCGCGCTGCGCGCGCAGAAGGTGGGCAAGCGCGCCGCCAAGTTCGGGTACGACTTCAAAGACGCCGCCGAGGCGGGGGAAAAGGTGAAGGAGGAGCTCGCCGAGCTGCTCGCCGCCCTCGCCGAGGGGGACAAGGCGCACATCTCCGAAGAGGCGGGCGACCTGCTGTTCGCGGCGGTCAACGTCGGCCGCCTCGCGGGCGCCGACTGCGAGCAGAGCCTGCAGGAGAGCACGCGCAAGTTCGTCGACCGCTTCTGCGCGACGGAAGATCTCATCCGCGCGGACGGCAAGCGGATGCAGGACCTCTCGCCCGACGAATTGTGGAAGTACTACGAGGAGGCGAAGAGGCGGCATGGCTGAGATCGGGCAGCCCCTCGCCTACGGCGGCATCCGCCTCCCCAACAACGTGCTGCTCGCCCCGCTCGCGGGGTACACCGACTTCGCCTTCCGCAAGCTGTGCTACTCCTTCGGCGCGGGCATGTGCTTTACCGAGATGGTCAGCGCCAAGGGGCTGCGCTACAACAACGAGGCGACGCGCGCGCTGCTCCGCCTCGACCCGTCCGAGACGCGCACGGCCGCCCAGCTGTTCGGCAGCGACCCCGACGTTTTGCGCGCCGCCTGCGAGAGCGAAGACCTCGCTCCCTTCGCCGCGATCGACCTGAACATGGGCTGCCCCGTGCCCAAGGTTTTTAAGAACGGGGAGGGGAGCGCCCTGCTCGCCGACTTCCCCCGCGCTTCTGAAATTATTTCCGCCTGCAAGCGGAGCGGAAAGGTCGTGTCCGTCAAGTTCCGCATCGGGCTGGAGCGAGGCAAGTACCTCGCCGCCGACTTCGCAAAATTGTGCGAGGACGCGGGCGCGGACATGATCGCCGTACACGGCCGCACGCGCGACTGTATGTACGCGGGCGAGCCCGTCTACGAACAGATCGCCGCGGCAAAGGCGGCGGTCTCCATCCCCGTCGTCGCCAACGGCGGCGTCTTTTCGCGCGCGGACGCGCAAAAAATGCTGCGCGAGACGGGCGCGGACGGCGTGATGGTCGCCCGCGCCGCCATGTACTGCCCGCACGTCTTCGCGGAAATTTTAGGGAAAGACATCCCCTGGGACGCGCGCGCCGCCATCGACGGGCAGATCGCGGACATGCTGCCCTTCTACGGGGAAAAGTTCACCCTCGTGCAGATGCGCAAGATGGCGGCCTTTTACCTGCGCGGCAGGCGGGGCAGCGCCGAGGCGCGCGCCTCTCTCTTTGCCTGTAACTCCATCGACGCGCTGCGTGCCGCACTCGACAACATCTACGGCCCGCGCGCTTGAGTCGGCCGCGCGAGACAAATTCCTTTATGTTATAATAGGGGGAATGTGAAAATTTTTCGCGCCGCGAAAAAACCGCCCGCCGCAAATTGACAGCGGGCGCAAAAACATGATAAACTGAATGGAAATGATCTGCAGCGGCATCGACGCGCAACATCCGGGCAGCGCCGGATATAAAAAGATGCTCCGCCGCTATTGCGGCAAGGGCGAACGGTATTGGGAGATCGACTTCGCGCGCGGCATCTGCGTGCTGCTGATGATCTTCGACCACTTTATGTACTGTCTGTGGGGCCTCATGCCCACTATCAACGAGATGTTCGGCACGAGCTTGTTCGCCGAAACGCGGCAGCTCGCCATGCAATGGTGGACGAGCGACTTGCGCGTCAACGGGCGGCTGTTCGTCATCGTCGCCTTCTTTATCTTGTGCGGCATCAGCAGCACGCTGACGCGCGGCAACTTCCGCCGATGCATCCCCCTCGCGCTGGTCGCGGCGGGCATCTCCGCGGTGACCATGCTGCTCGAACAGTGGGGGCTGGGCTTCCCTGTGTACTTCGGCGTCATCCATATGCTCGCGGCGGGCATCTTCCTCTACGCCGTATTCGACGAAGCCGCCGCCGCAGTCTGCGGGCTGCTCGGCAGGGGAAAGGCCGCGCGCATCGCGCGCGGCGCGCTGCGCCTGCTGCCCGGGCTCGTCGGGCTCGCTTTGCTCATCTTCTACTTCACCTGCGCCGGGCGGCTCGTCTTTGCGGACGGCCAATGGGATATCCTCTCCACCGTGCCCATGGTCGGCTCTTTGGAGGACAACCTCATTCGCTCCTTCTTTTTATATTTGGAAGGCTTCAGGATGAACGCGGGAGATTACTTCCCCATCCTGCCCTGGGCTTGCTTCGTGCTGCTGGGCGGGCTGCTTGGCAGGCTCATCTACCACACGGACGCCCGCTTCGCCCTCGCCCGCCTCGACGGCGCGTGGAACAGCGGCTTCTGCCTCTTGGGCCGCCACGCCGCCGTGCTGTACGTCGCGCACATGGTCGTTATCCCCGTCTTGCTCGCGGCGGCGGCCTTCGTCACAAGCCTGTTCGTCTGAACGCGGCGTCCTTCGCCCGTCCTTCGCCGCAAGCCCGTTCGCCCGAACGCGCGGCCATAGCCGCCCGCACCGCTGCCGCGCGGCAAATTCAATAACGACAAACTAATACAAAAGGGAAAAAGATATGATGCGACCCCTCCCCGCAAACTGTTCGATGTACGCGGCCCTGCTCGAAAACATCTCGGGCAGCACCGTGCGCACCGCCATCTCCTTTTATGGGAAAAAGTATTCCTTCGGCCAAGTGTTCGGCCTCATCGATACCCTCGCCGATAACCTCGCCGCCGACTTCGGCATCAAAAAGGGTGACACCGTCACCCTGTGCATGCCCAACTCGCCCGCCGCGCTGCTCTGCTTTTACGCGGCCAACAAGCTGGGCGCGGCGGTCAACCTCGTCCACCCCTTCATCCCGCCCGAAACGCTGCGCGAGAGCGTCCGCCGCACGGGCAGCAAGCTGCTGCTCGTCTACGACGTCTACCGCTGCGGCAAGTTCGACTTCGGCGTGCCCACCCTCGTCAGCGACAGCGCCCATTATATGGGGGCGGCGGCGAAGGCGTACTACCGCCTCACGCAGAAGCGCACCGCCTTCGGCGAGCCCTTTGAACAGCACCTCAAAAAGCGCGGCAACCCGCACAAAGAGGCGGCGCAGTTTGCAGAAGGGGAGGCGGCCGTCTACCTCGCGAGCGGCGGCACGACGGGCGAGCCCAAGATCATCGCCCACGACAACGCCGTGTTCAACCGCCTGTGCGCCAAAGCGGAGGAATTTTTGAGCGAACCGGTCGAGCGGTACACCGCGCTGTACAACGTTTTGCCCATCTTCCACGGCTTCGGGCTGTGCATCAATATGCACATGTGCATGCTGATGCGCCGCACCAACATCATGTGCATCCGCTTTGACGCCAAAATGAGCGCCAAGCAGATCGTGCGCGGCAGGGCGAACATCCTCACCGGCGTGCCCACCATGTACCGCAAGCTGCTGGGCGAAAGGGCGTTCACCGAGGCGGACCTCTCCAACATCCGCGACGTGTACGTCGGCGGCGACAGCGTCCCGCAGCAGCTCATCGACGACTTCAACGCCGCCCTCGCGCGCGGCGGCAGCAGCGCGCGCATGTACGTCGGCTACGGCCTGACCGAAACGGTCACCGTCTGCCTGGTCAACACCCTGCGCCACCACCGCGAAAACTCCATCGGCTACCCCCTCTCGGGCACCCGCGTCAAAATTTATAAGGAGGGGAAGGAGCTGCCCGCGGGCGAAGTGGGCGAGATCTACCTCGACTCCGACCAATTCATGCTCGGCTACTTGGGGGAGGAACATTCGCCCTTCGTCGACATCGACGGCGTCCGCTGGCTCAAAACGGGCGACTACGGCTGGGTCGACGAGGACGGCTTCCTCTACTTCAAGCAGCGCATCAAAAACATGATCAAAGTGAGCGGCGTGCCCGTCTACCCCTCCGAGATCGAAGCCGCCGCCCTCTCCGTGCCCGGCGTGCGCCGCGCCTGCGCAGTCGGCATCCCCGACGCCGTCAAAGGGCAGGTGGTGCGCCTGTTCGTCGAGGCGCCCGGGCAGGACGAGCCCGCCTGCCGCGCCGCCATTGTAGAGGCCTGCCGCCGCAGCCTCATCGCCTACGCCGTGCCCAAAGAGATCTGTTTTGAAGAGCGCCTACCCCTCAACCTCATCGGCAAGATCGACCGCAAAAAGTTAGAAGAGCGCGCATAACGCGCGATATTCATAAAAAAATGCCGCGCGCCTATACAGCTGCGCGGCGTTTTTTGTCATTTTGTTTGTATGCTTGACATAATTTAGTCTGTATGATACAATAAAAATAGAAACGAAAAGGGCAGTATAACCGGAATCGGTAATCTAACATGCCCTTTGGGAGATGATGTATGTATTGCAAGTATTGCGGAAAAGAGATCGAGGAAGGCTCCGCCTTCTGCCCTCATTGCGGTAAGGAGCAGCAGGGGAATGCGGGAACCGATGCCGGAGCCGGAACGGGCGCCGGAGCAAACGGTGCCCCGCCGTATGGCGCGCCGCCGCAGGCCCCTGCCGAACAGGACGCGCCCAGCGGCGGGTTCGCCGTGCTGTGCTTCTTTTTCCCGCTCATCGGCCTCATCTTATACCTGATCTGGAAGGACACCCTCCCGCTGCGCGCCCGCTCGTGCGGCAAGGGCGCGCTCATCGGCGTCATCGTCGCGGTCGCGCTCTCCATTTTCGGCACCGTCATCGTCGGCGTGCTCTTCGGTTCGGTCATGGGCGGTATGTACGGCCACGGCCATATGGCGCTGCTCATGCTTCTTGCGTAAGCGGAGGTGCCCATGTTTTGTCGCCGCTGCGGCGCTTCGCTGCCCGAAGACGCCGCCTTCTGCCCCCGCTGCGGCAGCGCGCTCGAAGCGCCGCGCGCCGCGCAGCAGCAATCTGCGCAGCCCTATCCCGCGCAAGACGAGCGGCCGGTCAACCAGCTCGGCCTCGCGGGCATGATCACCGCCATCGTCGCGCTATTCGTGCCCTTCCTCGGCTTTTTCGCCGCCATCGCAGCCATCGTGCTCTCGGGCATCGGGCTTTCGCGCCGCGCGCAGTATCGCATGAACGGCTTTGCGACCGCGGGGCTGATCATCGGCATCCTCGCGCTGCTGCCCACCCTGGCAATGGTCGTGACTCTGTTTGTCTGCTCTGTCGTATTTATTTAACAAGTCCGCGCCCCGCTCTTGCGGGGCGTTTTTTTGTCTGAAAGCGCCGAAAGCCGCCCCGTCGGGGCGGCTTTCGGCGCAAAAAAAGCGGGGCGGAAACATTGCTTCCGCCCCGCGGCATTTGCAAAAACAAAATTAGTGGATCTTTTCGATGTCCGCCTTGCGGCACATCACGATCAGCCGTTCCTTCGTGCTGAACACATGGTCCGCGTCGGGCAGGGGGGTGAGCGCGCCGCCCCGCTTGACGCCCAAAATATTCAGATTATATTTCGCGCGCACGTTTTTGTCGCGGATGGTCTTGCCCTCCCAGCTGCGGGGGGTCGGGATCTCGTAGATGGCGTACTCGGGCGTGAGCTGGATGTAGTCGAAGATGTTGTCCGCGCTGTAGCGCACCGCCAGCCGCTCCGCCGTCTGCTTTTCGGGGAAGATGACCTCGTCCGCGCCGTTGCGCTGCAAAAACTTTGCCTGGATCTCGGTGGACGCGCGCGAGAGCACGTACTTTGCGCCCGCCTCCTTGAGCAGCGAGGTGGTCTCCAACGAAGATTGAAAGTTTTCGCCCATGCACACCGCGCACACGTCGAAGTTGTCCACGCCGATCGCGTCGAGCACGGCGGGCTTGGTCGCGTCGCCGATCTGCGCGCTGGTCACGTAGGGGAGGATCTCGTCGATCTTCTCTTCGTCCGTGTCGAGCACGAGCACGTGGTTGCCGAGTTCAGAAAACTTTCTGGCCATAAAGGTGCCGAAGCGCCCGAGGCCGATGATCAGGATAGATTTCATGGTTCCCTCAATATTTGGTTTTTCGCCCGCGCCGCGGGCGGGTTCGCTTTATTCTCTTTCTCTATGCCGCGCGGGCATAGGGTCTGCCGCAGGCCGCGGCGGGATATACAGGGGAGGCGCGTCAGCCGATGCGCACCTTTTCGAGCGGCTTTTCCGCCGCGGGCGCGGAGGGCGCCTTCCACGAGAGCATGACGGTCATGCACCCCGCGCGGCCCAAAAACATGAGCACGCACAGCACGATCTGCGAGCCGATGGTCAGCTTGGGCGTGATGCCCATGGTCAGGCCGACCGTCGCGATGGCGGATACCACTTCAAACACCGCCTCCGTCACCGTCACACCCTCGCCGCCGAAGGCGGGGTTGTTCGCCTCGAACAGGCACAGCAGCGCCGAGCCGACCACGATCAGCGTGATGAAAATGGTAAAAAACTGCGCCGCGTTCTTGACGTTGTTGTCGTCAAGCCTGCGGCCGAAGCACTCGACCGACCGCTTGCCCCGCGCGAGGGAAAAGACGGAGAGGAAGAGCACGGCCACCGTGTTCGTCTTTACGCCGCCCGCCGTCGAGCCGGACGCGCCGCCGATGAACATGAGAACGATGGTCAGCAGCAGCGTCACCGACCGCACGCTCACCGCGCCGCCGAGGGGCAGCACGTTGAAGCCGGCCGTGCGCGGCGTCACCGCCGTAAAAAAGGAGGAGAGCAGCTTTTCGTACCACGCATCGTGCCCGCCGAGCGCCGCCCAATCTTCGCCCAGCCAGATGACGAGGGTGGGCACGACGACGAGGATGGCCGTCATGATGAGCACGAGCTTGGTGTGCAGCTCATATTTGCGGAAGTGCAGCTTGTTGCGCTTGATGTCCAGCCAAACAAAGAAGCCGAGGCCGCCGATGAGGATGAGCAGGGGGATGGTCAAACAGACGATGGGGTCGCCCGCGTAGTGCGTCATGGAAGAAAATTCGCCGTATTCCCCGCCCAGCAGGTCGAACCCCGCATTGCAGAAGGCGGAAACTGCGGTAAATACCGCCGTCCAGATGCCCTGTCCCCAGCCGAGGTCTGGAACGAAGCGGAAGCAGAGGACGATCGCGCCCAGCCCTTCAAACAGCAGCGTGCCGACGAGGATGGTCGTCGTCAGCTTGCCCATGCCGCTGAGCACGGGCGCGCTCACCGCCTCCTGCATAAAGGTGCGCTCTTTCAGCCCGATCTTGCGCCCGCCCAGCCGCAGCAGCAGGTAGACGATGGTCATAAAACCGATGCCGCCGATCTGGATGAGGCAGAGGATGACGATCTGGCCGAACAGCGACCAGTGCGTAAAGGTGTCCTGCACGATCAGCCCCGTCACGCAGGAGGCGGATACCGTCGTAAAGAGGGCGTCCATAAAGGATGCGCTCCCCGAAATTTTCGAGGCAGGGGGGATGATGAGCAGCAATGTGCCGATGAGGATGACGGCGAGGTACCCGAGCACGAGCAGCCGCACCGGCGTCAGCCGTATTTTTCGTGGCATACAGTCTCCGTAAAACAGCAGTATTGGGCGGTGCCGATATACACCACATAGATTATAGCATATTTTTTTATATTTGCAACCATTTGAATGAGAACTGCGCACTTTTTATTTTGCGTTTGCGCGGCGGCGGGCGCGAACGCGTTTGCGCTTCGCCGCGTATTATAAAGAGGATAGGGTACAGGAGGGCGGCGTATGCGCATTCGGTTGGTGACGGAGGGCAGCCTCGAACATTTTCGGGCGGCGGGAACGGAGCGGGAGTGCGACCTGCTCATGTTCGGGTTCGAGGGGCTGGGCGAGGTGGACTACCGCCGCGAGCTGGCGGGGGAGACGGCAAAGCTCGAATCGCTCGCGCGGCTCAGCCGCGAGGCGGGCTGCACCGTGCTCTCCGGCTGCACGACGATCTCCTGCGGGCTGCGCAGCCGCAGTATCGCAGCCGCCGACCGCGGCCGCCTGCTCGGGGTGGCGGATATGCTGCACGTCAGCGGCGGCGGTTGGACGGGCGGCGCGCACTTAAAGGTGTTGGATACCTCCGCGGGGAAGATCGGCCTGTGCGTGGGGGAGGACCTCTTTTACCCCGCCGTCGCGTCCACCCTGTCGCTGTGCGACGCCGACCTCATCTGCTGCGCCTTCGGCCCCGCCGAGGACAGCGCCCCGCAGTTGATGGCGCGCGCCTGCGCCTTTTGGGCGGGGGTGCCCGTGTGTATGTGCGCGGCGGGCATCGCGCAGGCGGCGGACGCGCGCGGCGAGGTCTGCTTCCGCTCGGCGCGGCGGGAGTGCGCCTTCGAGCTGACCTGCGAGCGGGAGTACCGCCTGACGACGGTGCGCGCGCGCGGGCTCTCCCGCCCTTCCCGCGCCGACGATTGAGCGCGCCCGTGCGGCGCGTTCTTGCCGTGCGGCGGGGTCGATGCGGCGGGCGGGGGAGGCGGCGCAGGGGCGGCCGCGCGGAAAAATCGGCGCACGCGGCGAAAAATCGCTTTACAAACGGCGCTTCTCCCGTTATAATAGTGGGGAGTATCGATACGGGCGTTTCCGCAGAGGACGCGTCCCGCGCGCGACCGGCTCCTGCAGAGAGCCGCCGGCAGGTGAAAGGCGGCGGAAGCGGCGCGCGGGGTATCCCCTTTGCAGCCCGCGGGCGAGATCCCTTTCTTCGCGAGGGGAGCGTAGCCCTGCGCGCGGTATCCTTTCCGCGTTAGCAAAAAAGGCGACCGTATGTTTTGGTGGTGCCCTTTTGTTTTCCGAAAACGAGAGGGCGTTTTTTTGTGAATAACGTTCAGGAGACAGAGCATGTACAAAAAGGTAGACACGTCGATGAATTTCGTCGACCGCGAAAAGGAAGTCATCGAATTCTGGAAGGAAAACGACGTCTTCGAAGACAGCATCAAGGAGCACGAGGGCGGGGAGGAGTTCTCCTTCTATGACGGCCCGCCCACCGCCAACGGCAAGCCGCACATCGGGCACATCTTGACCCGCGTCATGAAGGATATCATCCCCCGCTATCAGACGATGAAGGGCAAGCACGTCCTGCGCAAGGCGGGCTGGGACACGCACGGCCTGCCCGTCGAGCTCGAAGTGGAAAAGCTGCTCGGCATGGACGGCAAGCAGGACATCGAAAAGTACGGCATCGAGCCCTTCATCAAAAAGTGCAAGGAGAGCGTGTGGAAGTACAAGGGCGAGTGGGAGCGCATGTCCGAGCGCGTCGGCTATTGGGCGGACATGGAGCACCCCTACGTCACCTACGACGACAACTACATCGAGTCCGTCTGGTGGGCGCTCAAAGAGATCTGGAAAAAGGGCCTGCTCTACAAGGGGCACAAGATCGTCCCGTACTGCCCGCGCTGCGGCACCGCCCTCTCCTCGCACGAGGTCGCACAGGGCTATAAGGACGTGAAGGAGACCTCCGTATTCGTCCGCTTCCGCCGCAAGGGGGAAGAAAACGCCTATTTCCTCGCATGGACGACCACTCCGTGGACGCTGCCCTCCAACGTCGCCCTCTGCATGAACGCGGAGGAGGACTACGCCGAGATCGAGGCGGAGGACGGCGCGCGCTACGTTCTGGCGCAGGCGCTCGTTCCCTCGCTGTTCGCCGAGGGCACTTATAAGACGCTCTCCGTCAAAAAGGGCGCCGAGTACGAGCACGCCGAATACGAGCCCCTCTTCCCCTACGCCGAGGGGAGCTACCGCGAAAAGGCGCACTACGTCGTGTGCGACGGCTACGTCACCCTCACCGACGGCACGGGCGTCGTCCACATCGCGCCCGCCTTCGGCGAAGACGACTACCGCGTCGGGCAAAAGTACGGCCTGCCCGTCGTCAACCTCGTGGACGAGCGCGGCTGCTTCAAGCCCGCCGTCACCGACTTTGCGGGCGTGTTCGTCAAAAAGGCGGACAAGGGCATCATCGCCCTGCTCAAAGAAAAGGGCCTGCTCTTCAAGGAGCTCGTCTACGAGCACAGCTACCCGCACTGCTGGCGGTGCGACACCCCGCTCATCTACTACGCCCGCGAGAGCTGGTTCATCAAGGTGACCGCCGTCAAAGACGCGCTCATCGCCTCCAACAACTCCGTCAACTGGATGCCGGACACCATCAAGTCCGGCCGCATGGGCAACTTCCTCGAAAACGTCATCGATTGGGGCCTCTCGCGCGACCGCTATTGGGGCACGCCGCTGCCCGTGTGGGTTTGCGAAAAGTGCGGCAAGGTGCACGTCATCGGCAGCAAGGCGGAACTCAAGGAGAAGTGCGGCATCGAGGGCGACATCGAGCTGCACCGCCCGTATATCGACAACTGCACCTTCGCGTGCGAGTGCGGCGGCACGATGAAGCGCACCCCCGAGGTCATCGACTGCTGGTTCGATTCCGGCTCCATGCCTTTCGCCCAGTATCACTATCCGTTTGAAAATAAGGATCTCTTCGATGAGACCTTCCCCGCCGACTTCATTTCGGAGGCGGTCGACCAGACGCGCGGCTGGTTCTACACCCTGCTCGTCATCTCGACCATCCTCTTCGGCCGCGCGCCCTTCAAAAACTGCATCGTGCTCGGCCACGTCAACGACAAAAACGGCGTCAAGATGTCCAAGCACAAGGGCAACGTCGTCGATCCGTGGAGCGTGCTCGACAAGCAGGGCGCCGACGCCGTGCGCTGGTACTTTTATACCTCCAGCGCGCCGTGGATCCCCTCCCGCTTCTATCCGGAGGCGGTCTCCGAGGCGCAGCGCCGCTACATGGGGCCGCTGTGGAACAGCTACGCCTTCTTCGTGCTGTACGCCGACATCGACGGCTACGACCCCTCCAGGTACAGCCTCAAAGAGTGCAAGCTGACGCTGATGGACCGCTGGATCCTCTCCAAGCTCAACACGCTGATCAAGACGGTGGATACCGAGCTCGCCGGCTACGACATCACCGACGCCGCCCGCGCCCTGCAAGACTTCGTCGACGTCCTCTCCAACTGGTACGTCCGCCGCGGCCGCGAGCGCTATTGGGGCAAGGGGATGACGGAGGACAAGGCTGCGGCGTACACCACGCTGTACACCGTGCTCGTCACCCTCGCCAAGCTGACCGCGCCCTTCACCCCCTTCATCGCCGAGCAGATGTACCGCAACCTCGTGCCGCAGTTCTATGCGGACGCGCCCAAGTCGGTGCATATGTGCGACTTCCCCGTCTATGACGCCTCCGCCGTGGACGCCGACCTCGAAAAGGGGATGGATTCTGTGCTCGACGTCGTCGTGCTCGGCCGCGCGGCGCGCAACGCGGGTTCTTTGAAGAACCGCCAGCCGCTGCGCGAGATGGTCGTCGCCACCGAGCGCGACCTCGATTGGAACGAAGAATTGCGCGGCATCGTGCTCGACGAGCTCAACATCAAGCAGATGAAGCTCGCCAAAGACACCTCCTCCCTCATCACTTATAAATTGAAACCGCAGATGAAGACGCTCGGCCCCAAGTACGGCAAGCTGCTCAACGCCATCCGCAGCTGGCTTGAAACGTGCGATACGGCCGCCGTCGTGGAGGCGGTGCGCGGGGGCGGCACCTTCGCCGCCGAGATCGGCGGCGCATCCGTCGAATTGAGCGAGGGCGACCTGCTCATCACGGCAGAGAGCGCGAAGGGTTACGTCTCCGCGAGCGACAAGGGCATCACCGTCGCGCTGGACACCGTGCTCACCCCCGAACTCGTCGAAGAGGGCATCGAGCGCGAGCTCATCTCCAAGATCCAGACCATGCGCAAGGAGGCGGGCTTCGAAGTGACCGACCGCATCCGCGTCTACTACGTCGCGGGGGACGCGGCCGCCGCCGTGCTCGAGGGGCGCGCCCGCCGCATCGCCGGCGTCGTGCTTGCCGATTCCATCGCCTGCGGCACCGCCGAGGGATATACCAAAGAATGGGAGATCGGCGGCGACAAGGTGACGCTCACCGTCGCGCGCAGCAGCGAGGCGTGAGTTTTTGACGATGAAGCTCGCACAAAATTGGAAGGACTACGCCGTCCTCGCCACGGGCGGCGGCTATAAATTGGAGCGCTGGAAAGACGTCGTCCTCCTGCGCCCCGACCCGCAGGTCATCTGGCCGGCGCGGCAGGACCTGTTCGCTTATCCCGGGCTGTCGGCGGTGTACCGCCGCAGCGAAAAGGGGGGCGGCGCGTGGGAATACCGCAAGCCCGTTCCGCCCGATTGGACCATCGCCTACGGCGACCTGCGCTTCAAGATCAAGCCGATGGGCTTCAAGCACACGGGGCTGTTTCCCGAGCAGGCGGTGCATTGGGAGCAGACTGCCTCCCTCATCCGCGGCGCGGGGCGCAAGGTCAAGGTGCTCAACCTCTTCGCCTACACGGGCGGGGCTACGGTCGCCTGCGCCAAGGCGGGCGCGGAGGTCACCCACGTCGACGCCGCCAAGGGCATGGTCGAACGCGCGGGGGAGAACGCCCGTCTCTCGGGCATCACCTCCGGCATCCGCTACATCGTCGACGACTGCGCCAAGTTCGTCCGCCGCGAGATCCGCCGCGGCAACCGCTACGACGCGATCGTCATGGATCCGCCCTCGTACGGGCGGGGGCCGGGCGGCGAGATGTGGAAGATCGAGGCCGACCTTTTCCCCTTCGTGCAGCTGTGCGCGCAGCTGCTCTCGGACGAGCCGCTCTTCTTTCTGATCAACAGCTACACGACCGGGCTGCAGCCGATGGTGCTGCACAACATCCTGCGGCTTTGCCTGCCGCAATACAAAGGAAACATCGACGCCTACGAAGTCGGCCTCCCCACCGAGGAGGGCATCCCGCTTCCGTGCGGCGCGGGAGGGATCTTTATCCATGGATGAACCGAATATTCTCTACGAGGACAACCACATCATCGTCGTCATGAAGCCGCAGGGCGTGCCCTCCTGCGGGGACGAGAGCGGAGACGACAGCCTGCTCGAGGCGGTGCGCCGCTATATCAAAGTGACGTACGACAAGCCGGGCAACGTGTACGTTGGGCTCATCCACCGCCTCGACCGCCCGACGGGCGGGGTGATGGTCTTTGCCAAGACGAGCAAGGCGGCCTCCCGCCTCGCCGAGCAGATGCGCGGCGGCGATTTTGAAAAAAAATACTTCGCCGTGCTCGCCGCCGTCCCGCGCGAGCAAAAGGCGACGCTCGTCAACTATTTGAAGAAGAACCCCATCAACAACATGGTCTACCTCTGCCCGCAGACGACGGAAGGGGCAAAAAAGGCGTCGCTCGACTACGAGGTGCTGGAGGAGAAGGGGGGCTGCGCGCTCGTGCGCGTCCGCCTGCACACCGGCCGCACCCATCAGATCCGCGTGCAGATGGCGGGCATCGGCTGCCCCGTCTACGGGGATATGCGCTACGGCGGCGAAAACGCGAAGAAGGGCGGCCTCGCCCTGTGGGCGTATTCGCTCGCCTTCACCCATCCCGTCACGCACGAGCGCATGCGCTTTCTGCTCGAGCCGCCCGCAGACAGCGCGCCGTGGAAGCATTTCGACCTGCAAAAGGCGATGGAAATGTGACGGCGGCGTAAAAAATGGCGGGGGCGGCGGCGAAATCGTCAAATTTTTGCCGAAAGCGAGAAAATGCGTTTGACAAACCCCCGCATATAAGGTAAAATAATTAGGTACAATCGTTTTCCGGGCCCCTATGCAACGGCGGGCCCGCAATGATGCATCGGGAGCAAAGGAATGAATAAACAAAAAGTCAGCATACTCACATTATTGGTCGCTTTTGTGTTCAGCATGGCGGCGATGTGTATATCGTTCGGCGTGACCGCCGTGCGCGCAGAAGATACCGTCGAGGCAGACGATATCTTTACCACCTCCGGCGGCGCCGGCCTTGACAGCGAAGGGGATTACCTCACCTTCACGACGGGCAGCGCAGACGACGGCATGTCCGTCTCCTTCCGCCGCAACCTCGCCCTCAAATGGTATGCCTTCGACGGCGAGCCCGCCATCGGCGGCGACCACTCCGTACATTATTTTGAACTGACGTTCGCGCTGGAAAACACCGACTTTGACAGCTTCACCGTCGCGCTGGAAAGCACGCAGATGAGCATGAGCAAAGAGGGCAAGACCACCAACGAGATCGTCTTTACCCCCAATGGCGGCAGCCTGACCGCCGTCGTCAACGGCGAAGGGGATGGCGTCACCGTCTCCGCGTCCGATGAGATCACGATCGCCCTGTCCGAACCTGCCGGCGCCGAGGGCTACGGCGACTTTACCGTCTCCGTCAACGGCGAGCAGGCGGGCACCTTCACCAACATCGGGCTGTATTACGCCGAGTACGCTTCGTCCTCGTCGGATACGCCCATTACCCCGCTCACCTTCTCGGCGGACACCGACGGCGAAGTCACCTTTGAAGTCCGCTCGCTCAACGGCCAGAGCTTCGCGCTGGAAAACGGCGAAGTCACCGACGACGCGGCCCCCGTGCTCGTCATCGACACCGAGATCAAGCAGCTTCTGCTCGGCACCGAGACGGATTTTGATACCGTCGCCATCGACGTCTGCTCCTCGACGGTCACCACCGACCGCTATTACCTCGCAGACGGCACGCCCGCAACTTCCGACGAGGGCGAGCCCGTCGACCCCGCGTTCGAGGACGGCGACCTCGTCGGCTACAACGACTTTGAAAGCGACAAGCGCTTCTTCGAGACCGACTTCGGCGGCAACATGGGCGGCGGCGTCAGCATCGCGTTCGAGCTGACGGACGGCAACGCCAATTCCGCCTACTACTTCATCGAGTGGTACGCGACCGAAACGGACGAAAACGGCCATATCCGCGTCGTCCATCCCGACACGGTCGTCGATACGCCCACCATCACCTTCGAGGATCCGAGCGCCTATCAAGAAGAAGTGGACGCCGCCGCCGTCGACGAGGACGGCAACAGCGTGCAGGTCGGCGAGGGCGCCTACTACTACCTGCCCTCCCTCCGTTCGTACGTCTATGACGCGACCTGCGGCTACACCGACATGACCTTCAACATCTACTACCGCACCTACACCGGCGACACGCAGACCACCTCGGGCGACTACAACGAGCTGCGCATCGAGCTGGATGCGGAGGGGCTGTACGAGTTCCGCGTCGTCCCCGTCAACCGCGCGGGCAACGCCATGGTCGGCATGTTCGAGAATGGCGAAGGCACCATCTCCACCTCCAACGTGTGGGATGCGGAAAACCTGACCACTTTCCGCTTCCGCGTCTCCTACAACGGGCCTTCCATCGAGGAGCCGGAAGAGGGCGAGGTCGGCTACGTCGACGTCTCGTATGATTTTGAAGACTTCGACATCATCGCCCTGGGCGACTACCAGACCCGCTACAAACTGTACCGCCTCGACCTCAACGAGGGCGCCGAACCCGCATCGGTGAGCGAAGTGCTCGCGGCAGAAGGCAGCACGGTCACCGAAAACAGCTTCGGCACCTGGACGGAGATCGCCGTCGAGGACAGCAGCCTCGAAGAGGACGAAGGGGACAACGTCTACGAGTGGGATCCCGATTCTTCCCTCAGCTTCGTGCCGCAGGGCACCGGCTTCTATAAGCTGGTCGTCGAGGTCGCCTCCGCGAATATGCCCGTCGCCACCGCTTCGCAGGTCATCAACGTCACTTCGGAAGCGGACGTCGTGCCCGAGATCACCTATTGGTTGCAGGAAAACCTGACCTCCGTCATCTTCCTCGGCATCGGCGTGCTCTGCCTGATCGGCATCATCGTCGTGCTGCTCATCAAGCCGAAGGACAAAGACGAAAAGGCGAAAGACAAAGACCGCGCGTAAGCAGCGGCACCATACCAAGCCACATCGCGGCGGACCGAAGGGTCCGCCGCTTTTGCTTGCCTGCATCCCTCTGCCCGCGCAGCCCGCCGCCGGCCGCGGCAGGGGAATGCCGCTTTCGCGCGCGGCTTTTTCAAAAAAATTCTTGACGAAACGCGCCGCATATATTATAATTATTTTGATAAAGAATATCGGAGAGGTTATCGTTATGGTTCTGAAAGTATGTGTGGGCAGTTCCTGCCATCTGCGCGGCTCGTACGACGTCATCGAAGAGATGAAGCGCCTGATCAAAAAGTACGGCGTGGAGGACAAGATCGACTTGCAGGCGACCTTCTGCGTCGGCAACTGCGTCAACGGCGTATCCGTCCTCGCAGACGAAGTGCTGCTGCACAACGCCAACAAGGATAACTGCGAGGAGCTCTTCCTCACGCAGGTCTATCCGCTTTTGAGCAAGTAAGCGCGGGGGTACGGCCATGATCCAGTACCTCGACTTCAAAGACGCGCGCTGCAAAGACTGCTACAAGTGCCTGCGCGAATGCCCCGTCAAGGCGATCAAGGTGGTCGACCACCACGCCAAGATCATCGACAGCCGCTGCATCCTCTGCGGCCACTGCACCGAGGTCTGCCCGCAAAACGCCAAAAGCGTGCACAGCGAGCGGCAGGAGGTGGAGCGCCTGCTCGCGGGCGGCAAGGTCATCGCCTCCGTCGCGCCCTCCTTCGTTTCCAGTTTCGGCCTGCAAGACTTCAACGTCATGCGCCTCGCGCTGGGCAGGCTGGGCTTCGCCGACGCGGAGGAGACGAGCATCGGCGCGCGCGAAGTGACGGCGCAGTACAAAAAACTGCTCGAAGGGCACACCTTCCAAAACTTCATCACCTCCTGCTGCCCCGCCGTCAACACCATGATCGCGCTGTATTACCCGAAGGCGCTGCAATACCTCGCGCCCGTCGATTCGCCCATGGTCGCGCACGCCAAAATGATCCGCAAAAAGCACCCCGACGCCAAAGTCGTGTTCATCGGCCCCTGCATCGCCAAAAAGCGCGAGGCGCGCGAGAGCGGCGTCGTGGACGGCGTGCTCACCTTTGAAGACCTTTCCGCCATGTTCGCGGACAAGGGCGTCGACCCCGCGGCCATCGCCCGCATCCCCGTCAAGGAGGGGGGCTCGGCCAACCGCGCCAAGTACTACCCGATCAGCCGCGGCGTCATCAAGTCCTTCGACAGCTACGTCGACGGCTACGAATTTGTCGCCGTAGACGGCGCCGCCAAGTGCAAAGAGGTTCTCGAAAATATCGAGAGCCTTTCGGGCATGTTCATCGAAATGAACAGCTGCGACTCGGCGTGCGTCAACGGCCCCTGCTCGCTCGCCCTCAAGGCGGGCGCGCTCAAGGCGAATGCCGACATCCGCCAATATGTGCAGAAGGATCTCAGCGAACACGCCGCCGCGCCCTACGAGCCGGCGCAGGACATCGACTTCACCTGCATCCACGAGCGCAAGCGCACCGAGGACTTCACGCCCACCGACCGCCAGCTGCGCGAGATCCTCGCCAAAACGGGCAAGACCAAGCCGGAGGATATGCTCAACTGCGGCGCGTGCGGCTACAACACCTGCCTCGAAAAGGCGTGGGCGGTCGCCAACGGCTACGCCAACATCGAAATGTGCGTGCCCTTCATGCGCGAGCGCGCCGAAAGTATGAGCTACGAGATCATCCGCACCAGCCCCAACGGCATCGTGTTGCTCGACAACGACCTCAACATCGCCGAGATCAACGAAAAGGCGATGCAGCTTTTGGGCATCCGCGACTACGACGTCAAGGGGAAGGGGATCTTCCATTACTTCAACCCCACCGACTTCGTGCTCGCGCAAAACGACAACAAAAATCTCTACAATAAAAAGGTGTACCTCGAAAAGACGGGCAGCTACATCGAGCTGACCATCATCGTTCTCAAAGACCACAAGGGCACCTACGCCGTGATGAAGGACATCACGCAGGAGACCAAGTCTGAAGAGCAGCTCGACAAAGTCAAGCTCGAAACGCTCGCCACGACGGACGAGGTCATCAAAAAGCAGATGCGCGTCGCGCAGGAGATCGCATCCCTGCTCGGCGAAACGACGGCCGAGACCAAAGTCGCCCTGCTCAAGCTGAAAAAGACGCTGCAAGACGGCGAGGGGAACAAGTGACATGGCGGCGCTGTGTCTGGAGAGCGGCTACGCGTCGCTCAACAAAAAGAATGAGGAGCTGTGCGGCGACCGCGTCGAAAGTATCGTAAACGGCGATTACACGACGCTCGTGCTCGCCGACGGGCTTGGCAGCGGCGTCAAGGCCAACATCCTGTCCACCCTCACCTCCAAGATCCTCTGCACGATGGTCGCCAACGAGATCTCCATCGAAGAGTGCGTCGAAACCATCCTGCAGTCTCTCCCCGTCTGCAAGGTGCGCGGGGTCGCGTATTCCACCTTCTCCGTCATCCACATGAACAGTTTGGGCAGGGGAGTGCTGTTCGAGTTCGACAACCCGCAGGCCATCCTCGTGCGCGGCTGCAAGTGCCTCGACCTCGACCGCACCGCCATGCAGATCCTCGGCAAGACGGTGTACAAGACGGATCTCGCCCTGCGCAAAGACGACCTCATCGTCGTCATGAGCGACGGCGTCATCCACGCGGGCATCGGCATGACCCTCAACCTCGGCTGGCAGCGCCCCGAAGTGATGGAGTTTTTAGACGACAACGTCAAGCCGGGCATGAGCGCGCGCGCCGTCGCCTGCCTGCTCGTCGGCGTGTGCAACGACCTCTACCTCGGCGCGCCGGGCGACGACACGACCGTCGCCGCCGTCAAGGTGCGCGAGAGCCTGAACGTCTCCCTCATGATCGGCCCGCCCGTCGACAAGACGAAGGACGACTTTTACATCTCCCGCTTCCTCGCCGAAGAGGGCAAAAAGGTGGTATGCGGCGGCACCAGCTCGCAGATCGTCGCGCGGCACCTGCACACCAGCGTGCGCGCCTCCTTCGACTTCCCCGATAAAGACGTGCCGCCCATCGGCTTCATCGACGGCATCGACCTGACCACCGAGGGCGTGCTGACCATGCGCCGCCTGCTCGAGCTGTCCGAAAAGTACATCGACGTGCACGATCTGACCCCCAAGACCTTCACCAAAAAGGACGGGGCGTCGCTGCTGGCGCAGCTGTTGTTTGAAGAGGCGACGAGCGTACATTTCTTCGTCGGGCAGAGCATCAACGCCGCCCACCAGGGGCTGCCCATCGACATCACCATGAAGCTCAAGCTGGTCGAAAGCCTCGCCGCCAACCTCAAAAAGATGGGCAAGATCGTCGCCATCGACTACGATTGAGCGCCCCCGCCGTTCACAAAAAAACATATCGATAGGAGAAGAGAATATGCCGGACAACAAGAGAATTTTCGACACCGCCGTACAGAAGCTGAAATACGACGTGCTCAAGGCGATCATCCGCAACGAGTACGAGCACTGCTACGAAAATATCTGGACGGATATCCCCAAAGAAATTTCGCCCGGTCCCAAGGCGACCATGCGCTGCTGTATCTTCAAGGAGCGTGCCATCGTGCAAGAGCGCATCAAGCTCGCGCAGGGGGGCGATAAAAACAACCCGAACGTCGTCGAGGTCATCGACATCGCCTGCGACGAGTGCCCCATCGGCGGCATCTTCGTGACGCCCGCCTGCCGCGGCTGCATCGTCCACCGCTGCCAGGAGGTGTGCCCCAAGGGCGCCATCCAGATCATCGACCACCGCGCCGTCGTCGACAAGAGCAAGTGCATCGAGTGCGGCAAGTGCACGCAGGCGTGCCCGTACGGCGCGATCATCGCGCAAAAGCGCCCCTGCGTCGCCTCCTGCAAGGTCAAGGCGATCAGCGTCGGCGAGGACAAAAAGGCGGTCATCGACAACGACAAGTGCATCGCCTGCGGCGCGTGCGTCTATCAATGCCCCTTCGGCGCCGTCGTCGACAAGTCCTTCGTCCTCGACGCCATCGATATTTTGAAGCAGTCCGACGAAAACCGCAATTACCACGTGTACGCGGTCATCGCGCCCTCCATCGTCAGCCAATTCAAGTACGCCAAGATCGAACAGGTCGTCACCGGCATCCGCAAGCTCGGCTTCCATCAGGTGGTCGAGGCGGCGCTGGGCGCAGACATCACTCTCTACCACGAGGCGAAGGAATGGCAAGAAAAAGGCATCCTCACCACCTCCTGCTGCCCCTCCTTCGTTATGTTCGTGGAAAAGAACTTCCCCGAGCTCGCGCAGTACATCTCCCACTCCGTCTCGCCCATGGTCGAGGCGGCCATGCTCATCAAGCGCACCGACCCGAAGGGCAAGGTCATCTTCATCGGCCCCTGCTCGAGCAAAAAGATGGAGTTCCGCCTGCCCAAGACCAAGGGCGCGATCGACTGCGTGCTCTCCTTTGAAGAGCTGCAGGCCTTCCTCGACGCCCGCCACATCGAGGTGGGCGAGCTCGAAGAGACCTCGCTCGACAACGCCTCCTTCTACGGCCGCATCTTCGCCAAGAGCGGCGGCATCACGCAGGGCGTCGCCGACGTCGCCCGCGAGATGGGCGTAGAGGGCATCAAGCCGCTCGCGATGAACGGCATCGACGAGTGCCGCGCCGCCCTCATGAAGCTCAAGTTCCACCGCGCGACGGAGAACTTCTTTGAAGGCATGGCGTGCGACGGCGGCTGCCTCAACGGCGCGCTCTGCCTCAACCACGGTCCCAAAAACGTCGTCGACGTCGACAAGTACGGCGCCTCCGCCAAGGAGAAGACCATCGACAACTCCGTCAAGCTGTACAAACTCAGTTTGGGGGATACGAATATCTGATCTACCGAACGCGCGCGCGGGGGAGCTTCGGCTTCCCCGCTCTGCTTTTTGCCCGCCCGCGGCGGCAGCGGAACCGACTCATGCAGGGTACCGCCGCCCGCGGCGGGAGATCGGGCGCCGCAGGCGGTGCCTGCGGCAGAGCCGCCCGCAGGGGCGGGGGAGGAAACCATGCACCAGCAATCGATGTTTGAGAGCGAGCGCGACCTGCCGCTGGCGGCGCGCCTGCGCCCGCGCACGCTGGACGAGTTCGTCGGCCAGACCCACCTTTTAGGGGAGGGCAAGGTGCTGCGCCGCCTCATCGAGAGCGACAAGATCGGCTCGATGATCTTCTGGGGCCCGCCGGGCGTTGGCAAGACGACGCTTGCGCGCATCATCGCAAACCGCACGCAGGCGACGTTCATCGACTTTTCCGCCGTCACCAGTGGCATCCGCGAGATCCGCGCCGTCATGGAACAGGCAGAAAAAAACCGCCTCTTCGGCGCGCGCACCATCGTGTTCGTCGACGAGATCCACCGCTTCAACAAGGCGCAGCAAGACGCCTTTTTGCCCTTCGTCGAAAAGGGCAGCATCGTGCTCATCGGCGCCACGACGGAAAATCCCTCCTTCGAGGTCAACGGCGCGCTCCTCTCCCGCTGTAAGGTGTTCGTATTGCAGGCGCTCAAGAAGGAAGAGCTGGTCGCCCTGCTGCATCACGCCCTCGCCGACGAGCGCGGCTTCGGCGGGCAGAAGGTGGAGATGGGGGAGGAACTCGTCGAGGCGATCGCAAACTTCGCCAACGGCGACGCCCGCAGCGCCCTCTCCACCCTCGAGATGGCGGTGCTCAACGGCGAAACGGAGGGGGACGCCGTGCGCGTCACCCGCGAGAGCATCGAGCAGATCACCTCCAAAAAGTCGCTGCTGTACGACAAGACGGGCGAGGAGCACTACAACCTCATCTCCGCGCTGCACAAGTCTATGCGCAACTCCGACCCCGACGCCGCCGTCTATTGGCTGGCGCGCATGCTCGAGGCGGGGGAGGACCCCCTCTACGTCGCCCGCCGCGTCACCCGCTTCGCCGCCGAGGATATCGGCCTCGCCGACCCGCGCGCCCTCGAGCTGGCCGTCGCCGCCTACCAGGCCTGCCATTGGATCGGCATGCCCGAGTGCAGCGTCCACCTCGCCGAGGCGGTCGTCTACCTCTCCCTCGCGCCCAAGTCCAACGCCGTCTACACCGCCTACGAGCGCGCCAAAAAGGACGCCCTCACCATGCTCGCCGAGCCGGTGCCCCTCGTCATCCGCAACGCGCCCACGCGGCTGATGAAGGAGCTGCACTACGGCAAGGGCTACCAATACGCGCACGACGCGGAGGACAAGCTCACCGATATGCAGTGCCTGCCCGATTCGCTCGCCGGCCGCACCTACTACCGCCCGACGCAGGAGGGCACCGAGGCGCGCATCGCCGCCCGCCTCGCCGAGATCAAGGCGTGGAAAAGGCGGCACGCCCCCGCCGCCGCGGAGGAAGACGCCCCTTCCGTGTGGGAAGCGCCGCCCAAGGGCAAAAAAACCGCCAAACCGGGCAATGCCGCGCCCGCACCCGCGGCAGGGGAGCCCGCCGAACAGACCGCCCCGCCCGCCGGCAAGAACGAACCACCCACAAAGTAGGGCACAAAGGCGAAAAATAAGGATATAGAGACGAAAAGGAAAGATTCAGAGACGAAAAAGGAAAGATTCAGAGATAAAAAGTAAGGATGTAAGGATAAAATAAAAGCCCGCCGCGCGCCAAAAGGCGCGCGGCGGGCTGCTTTCATGCGCAAAAATGCCGCGCGTTCGGGCGGTCGTGTGCGTTCATATCGTTTGCCCGCCCCGTCTTGCAAAAAAAGAGAGGCCTTGCGGCCTCTCGCGCGGGCGAAGTTCGCTCGCGTACCCATATGATCACCAGTCTTGCTTCTTCAAAGACTTGCTCTTCACGTCGTCGTAATAGGCAAAGTACAGCTCTTTGAAGCGCTCTTTGGGTAGCGGCCCGTCCTGCTTTTGCGCGCGCAGCAGCTGCTCGAGCTCTGCGGGCGTAAAGTCGGAGAGATCCGCCTCCCCGTCGTACGCGGAGAAAAATTTATACAGGTCGGCTTCCGACATACTGCCTCCTCACTGCTTTTTGCGGTACAGGTACATGGTCGTGCCGTCCGCCTCCGTGCCGATAGAATACTTTTTCAAATAGGGGGTCAGCTTCTCCATCATCTTTTTAAAGGAGTTGCACCCGAAGTTTTTGGGGATAAAGTCCGAATACTTCTGCTTCATCTCCGAAGAGATCTGCGCGAAGAACGCCTTGCCGCTGTTGTCGAGCATGCGGTCGATGATGTTGTGCAAATCGCTCTTGCGCTTGTTGTCCAGCATCTCCGTCTCCGCCTGCGCGTGAACGGGCTGCGCCGCGGGCGCGGGCTTGCCGCCCTTCGCCCTCTCCTTCTTTTTGGGCGGCTTTTCTTCGCCGCCGTCCAGATAGATGAACTCGTTGAAGGCGTTCACATAGCTCTGGTTGACGTTGCGCCCGCCCAGGCCGATGACCGTCTTGTCCCGCTCGCGCAGTTCGCGCACGAGGCGGGTGTAGTCAGAGTCGCCCGCGGCGATGCAGAATACGTCCACGTCCTTTTCAAACAGAATGAGCAGCGCCTGGATGATGAGGCAGATGTCCGTCGTATTCTTGCGCGCCTGCACTTCAAACTGCTGCACGGCGGTCATCGAATAGCGGTTGACCTCCTCCTTCCACGCCCGCACCGACGTCTTTGACCAATCGGCGAAGATGCGCTTGACCATCACGTTGCCGTAGTTAGACGCCTCGTCGAAGATCTGCTTTGCGTTCTGCGCGCCCACGTTTTCGGCGTCGATCAAAACGGCAACATTGGGTACTTTTTCGGTGTTTGCTTCCATATCCCTCTGCGGAAGGGGGCACGCTGCCGCCCGCTCCGCTCCTTTTCCATATTATACCGCGAACGGCGCGCCTTTGTCAAGCGAAGTTGCCTTTTCCGCCCCGCCCGCGGCATGAACGCGCCCCGCAGCTTGCTCGCGGGCGGCAATGTCCGATACGCGCAGCGGCAGCCGCTCGCCGTTTTGCCCTTCAACATAAAACTTTTTGTCGCCCGACCGGCCCCTGTCGATGGGCTGTATTTTTTTGAATTTGTCGCAGGGGAAATCGTCCATGCCGTACTCCGCGCGGTCAGTCCTCGATCTTGTATGCCGCGAGCAGCGCCTCGAGCGTCGCCTCGTAGGCGGGGCCGCCGCTCGGGATCATAAACACGCCGAACCCCACCGCGGGGATGGCGTTTCCGTCGTTCAAAAGTACCTTTTGCATGACGATCTCCTTAAAACTTGCTTGCCCACGCGGCGAGCTCGGTCTCCGTTGCGTTCGCCGCAAAGCGCTTGCCTTCCTTCAAATTTGCGCCCTTGCACGAAGGGGCGAGCCCCGCATTCGTCCTGCCCATGCCGCTGCCGCCGCTCGTCGCAAAGGGCACGACCGTCTTGCCCGTCAAATCGTACTGCTCTAAAAAGGTGTTGACGATGGTCGGCGCGACGTACCACCAGATGGGGAAGCCGACAAAGATCTTGTCGTAACTTTCCATGTCCGCCACCTTGCCCGCGACGGCGGGGCGGGAGGACTTGTCCTTCATCTCTTTCGTCGAGCGGCTGTTTTTGTCCATCCAATTGAGGTCTGCGTCCGTGTAGGGGACTTGTGGAACGATCTCGAAGAGGTCCGCGCCCGTCGCCTTTGCCAAATTGCCCGCGAGCCGCTTCGTCACGCCGCTCGCCGAAAAATATGCCACCAATGTCTTGTTCATGATGCTTCTCCTTTTTTCAGATTATTTATGTGTTTGTATATCGCGCCAAGATCGGCTGCAATATCGTTTCGCAAAAACTTTCGAGCGCCCTTTCGAGCGGCGTTTCACCCGCAGTCAAACACCACACGAATACCGCGCCGTAGTAGCCGTCGATGATGCCGTCCGTCAGCTGCTCGCAGGGGGTATCGGCGCAAAGCTCTCCGCGAGATACGCCGCCCTCGAGGATGCTCGCGATGTTCCGCCGGTCGAAATTGTATTTTTCGACGCCGCACAGCTCGCCCGCGATGGGCGCGGCGACGCTCTTGACCCAATTCTGCGCGATCTGCAGCGTGTTTTTTTCGATGATGCGCGCGGAGTTGTTGAGGTAGAGTGCGAGCTTTTCATACGCGCTGCCGCCGCGGCGCATCGTTTCATCCCACATGACGGCGTAGCACTGCATGGCGATGACGGAGATGACGTCCTCCTTGCGCTTGAAGTGGGTATAGAATGTGCCCTTCGCGACGCCCGCCCGCTGCGTGATGTCCTCGATGTTGATCTCGTCCGCTCGCCTCTGCCGTAAGAGCGCGCGCACCGCGTCGACGATCTTCTGCCGCGTCTCCAAAGCGGCCTCTTGCCGTTTTCCCATGCCCTTGCCTCCTTGATTTGTTTTCATTATACCAAAGTCAATGAATAAAGTCAATGAAATTATAAAAAAATTTTGCGATCTTATATCGAGCGCCGCGCCGTTCCTCTTGCCGCCCGCCATTTCCGTAAAATAGGGGAGAAGATCAGGGCTTGCCGAAACCCCGCAAGCGGGGCCCCTCGGCAAAGCGCTTCGCTGCGCTCGAGCACGAACTTCCGCGCGGCGGCAAAGCCGCCGCGCGGAAGTTCTCCCTTCACATCTCCACCAAAAAAGAGAGGGTACCAAAAGGTACCCTCTCTTTTTTGGTGGACACAATGGTGACGCGTCCGAACACCCGCTCAAAGATAATTCCCGAATGGTTTTATCGGGATCATCCTCTGCCGGCGGCATATGATCGAGATAGTTGTAGTAGATTTCAAAATGATCGTCGTACAGGACAATTTTTTGTATCAGATTTTTTATCGGCAGTTTTGGCTGTTGCTTAATGGTGTGCGTCAGATATTCGACGACTTCTTCTTTCTTTAATTGGTTTTGCGCTTTGTATTCAAAGACAGGCAAGGTTATTTTTTATGTTTCTCGAGCCACTCCTTGATGCTGTCGGGCAAGGAGACATTGGAGAAGGGGAATAAGAATTTCACTCTCTGATACAGCAGCTTTCTCTTCTCGTTGACGGCGGCTTTCAATTCCTCGTAATGCACGGCAGTCTTCAACTGCGCCGCCGCCTTGCGGATCTTGAGGGAGATATTGAAGCTGATGCCAAGGTCAACGAGAAAGATACCGCCGAGGATGCCGATACAAAAGATCGCCCAAAGATTGCCCGCCGCCCAAAGGGCTGCGGTTTGCAGCGGTTCATAGAGAAAAAAGACAAAGCCCGCGGCGATCGCGCTCCAGATGAGTGAAAAGAGCGGGCAGATGATGCCCTGAATGTTTCCCCACCTGTTGGAATAATCCCACAGCTTGATCTTCATCCCCTTGATAAAGATGAGTCCCGTGATATATTCGAGCAGCGTCAAAGCCACCGCTAAAATGAGCACGAGCGCCCATTTTGGCAGCGGGATATGGCATGCCGCATATAGAATGACCGTGCCGCACCCGTACATGGGAAGATACGGCCCGTTCAAAAACCCGGGGTTGATCCACTTTTTCAGGCTGCCGAACCGCCTGAAGAACAGTTCTATCACCCACCCGCAGACGGAGCCGAAGAAAAACAAAAACAGCAATTTAAAGAAGATCATGGGCCCCCCTTAAAAGTTTTGTATGATCCCGGTGACCTGGCGCACCATCTCTTCTTTAGACATCTTATACTTGTGCGTGATCCACCAGCAGGCGGAGCGGATGAACGCGCCCGAAAAGATGGCGGCAAGCAGGTCGGGCGAGGCGGAGGTGTATCCGAACTTCTCCATATCCTCCTTGAAGCGGTCGCGCAGCGTAAATTCGACCTGCTCGGTGATGATCTCCGTCAGCGTGGGGCGCGCCGCGCTCCGCAATACCCTTTTGACCATCTCTTCATTCTCTAAGAGAAAGTCGAGCGTGTAGCGGATGATCCCCGTATAGAACGCCTGCGGAGGCTGCCCCTCGTATTCGCGCTTGTTTTCCTCCTCGTACCGCCGCTCCAGCTCGCGGATCATATAGACGAACAGCTCGTACTTGTCCCCGAAATGCTTGTAGAACGTCGCCTTTCTCGTTTCAGCGCGTTCGCAGAGCTCGGTGACGGTGATGTCGTCGAAATCTTTCTCCTTGAGGAGAGATTGCAGCGCTCCGATGAGCGCCTTCATTGTCTTTCTGATGCGAAGATCGACCTTTTCTTCCATACTCTAACTGTATCTGTCCATAAAATCATGTCTAAGTGAGCCTTTTTTCTTGACAGCATTTCGCTCCAGATGTATAATAAGTAGGAAAGGTAATACTAATTATACCATAAGGAGCAAATCATGGAGAATTTTCCCGAAGGTAAGTTTTTGGCTACGGTAAAGATTGGACCCAAGGGGCAAATCGTCATTCCCAAAGAGGTGCGGGATATGTTTTCTCTTAACCCGGGCGATTCTTTGGTATTGATGGCGGACAAAGGGCAAGGGATCGCATTGCAGCCTTTTTCCTATGTGGAGTCGTTCTGGAAAGCAGTCAACCATGTAAAGGACGGCGAGCAAAAATGAATGCGCTCGAAGTAAGAAACCTGACGAAAGTCTATCCCGATTTTACGCTTGATAAGGTAAGTTTCTGTGTCCCTCGGGGGCATATCGTCGGTCTGATCGGCAGAAACGGCGCAGGAAAAAGTACTACTATAAAAGGCATTTTGCGGCTTATTGCTGCAGAGGGAAATATTGACGTCTTTGGAAAGGATATTTTTAAAGACGAACTAACCGTCAAACAGATGATCGGCTATGTGGGCGGCGGGTTTCGGTATTATCCCATGAATACGCTTTCTGCGATCCGCAAGGCGTATGCCCCTTTTTACCCGACGTGGGATCAAGGCAAGTATGAAAAATTCCTTGCGCAATTCGGGCTGTCCGAAAAGAAAAAGGTGAAAGAACTTTCCGAAGGGATGAAAGTCAAGTTTGCGCTTGCGCTCGCCCTCTCGCACGGAGCAAAGCTGCTCATCATGGATGAACCGACGAGCGGGCTCGATCCGCTTTCCCGCGAAGAGTTTTGCGATATTATCTTACAGCTTGTGCGCGAGGAGGGCGTATCCGTACTCTTTTCCACGCACATCACGTCCGATTTAATGAGAATTGCCGACGACATCGTATATATTTCGCAAGGCAGCATCCTTGCGGCTTGCCCGCTTGAAGCATTGCTCGGAAAATACCGGTTGGCGCATTTTCCTTCCCTTGCAGAGGCGACGGCGGCGAATGCCATCGGCGTCAAATCGGTAAAAGACGGATACGAAGGTCTGCTCACACGCGATATGCAAATCTCGGAAGATACCGTCATCACCGACGCAACGATCGACAATATCATAGTGCATTTGGAAAAGGCAAACGAGGAGAAAAGATATGGTTAATCTGATTAAAAAAGAAATAGCTTTATGCTTGCACCCTACGGCTTTTATCTTTCTCTCCTTTGCCGCCCTTGTATTCGTTCCGAATTATCCGTATGAAGTCATTTTCTTTTTCTCCTGCCTTTCGGTGTTTTTCTGCTGTATGATGGCAAGGGAAAACGGCGATATTGCGTTCTCTTGTGCATTGCCCGTCAAAAAGGAGCACGTCCCCCTTGCAAAGATGCTCGTTGTCATCGGATTACAATGCGCCATTCTGCTGCTTGTGGGCGCAATGGGCGCAATCAAGGGAGCTGTTTTGCCTGCGGAGCAATACGTCAACCAAGCGGGGATCTCGGCAAATCTTGCTCTCGTGGGAAATGGCGCTGTATTGCTCGGCGTATTCAACTTAATTTTCTTCCCCCGTTATTTCAAAGCACCCGAAAAAATCGGCGTCCCGTTTGTGATCGGCGCTGTTGCCGTTTTTTTGCTGATCAGCGTTTTTATCGTTTTACGCTGGGCAACGCCGCTCTATTCTATAACCTTGAACGGACTCAATTCCGAAAACACAGGTGCAAAAATAGCAGCTTTTGCCATAAGTGTTGCTGTCTATGTTGTTTTATCTGCCGTAAGCTGTAAACTTTCAATGAACAATTTTCAGAAAATTGATGTTTAGGTTGATATTGGATTGCGTAACGAAATGCAAAGGTAAATGCTGCTCGGTCTTGCTGTTTATATTTACTTGTCTACACAAAGGTGATATAATATAGATATTCTATCGGCGCAGTTTGTTGCGGATATTGTAAGATTATTAAAGGTTTCGGAGAATTAAAATGGGTGGCTGGTTACCGTTGAGCAAATTGATGGTGATACGTTTGCTATCAGTGAATACAAGCATTGGGAAGAGACGCACTGCTACCTGTTGTGCGGAAAGGATAGAGCCGTTCTCATCGATACGGGGTTGGGCGTTTCCGACATCAAAAACATTGTGAATGCCGGGTTATTGCGAAAAGGCTGTTTCGCCAAGCTCCACATATTTAATGGAATGTGGCACGACTTTATGTATATGTTTCCTCGTCTGAAAGAGAGCAAGACGGCGTGGAACGAAGTTTTCTCTTTTATGAGAGGATGAAATACAAACATACGTTCATATTTTCTTGACAAGATTGCATCAGATGTGTTATAGTGCGAGAGTGCAGGGGCGATTGCCTCCGTGCTCTTTTGCCATACAGTAAAGTTTGTATGGCGTACTCTCCCGCTTTGGGAGAAGTCTGCGCGGTGAGAACTGCCGTGCTTGCGGAGTGGGAATCGCTCCGCCGTGTTTTCAGCGCATCCTTGCGCTGCACCCGAGCCGTCTGGAAGACGAGCGATGACAGGCTTTTATAAGTGTACGCTTTTTTCGGAAAGAAAGCCTGCTTTTCGCCGGAATTTCAGACGCGCTATGAAGGGTTTTTTCGGTATGCACTTTTTTAGATAGAGGCAGAAAAAGCAAAATCAAACGACAATTTTACAGAATGGTTGACCACCATAGAGCGGAAAGAAGCCGCTAAACGAGGTCAAAGTCGGTGATCGCAAAAGGAGCGTCAGCGACTTTTTTGCACCCCCTTTTCAGGTATCTGACCTGCGCTTTTTCGGCGTGGGCAAAGATAAAACCAAATCAAACTAGGAGGAAAGTTATGAGCAATCAAACGCCGATCAGACCGCCATGATTTAGGAAACCAAACAGGAAGTAAAGTCGCATTATGGCAAGCAAACTTTTCAGAGCTCCCGCAAAAGTATAGCCCACTATACTTTGCGAGCAAAGTATGTGGGCTCTGCGAGGCTTTTATATCTCTGACCGCGACCGCAAGGACTTATTTGAGCAGCTGCAAAAAGCGGAGAGACTTGGCAAAGGAAAAGAGGCCGCCTTTAAGATGGTCAGCGATATGCTTGATGCCTGCCCGAACGAGTTTGACGCGCTGTTAAAAAAGTCACGGGCAAAGAAGTCGGGCACGTCGCCGTTCAAATCACACGGCTTTGACCGTGGCGGCAAGTAACAACTAAATAAACGCTAAAAGGAGGAAAGCGATCGAGCGAACTACATAACAGAGGGGAATGGCGAGAAGAAAAAACAACACGGAGATCCCGCAGCACGAGATCGACTCTCTTGCGCGGGCGTTTATCCCGGCGATCATGGATTACTTTAACAGCGAGGAAGGAATGCACGAGTTTGAAGAATGGAAATCTCAGCGCACCGAAGGAAAACTTGTGCGGCAGTAATTTTAAAACACCAGAAGAACTCACAAACATCTTTCTTTTGGAAAGAGTTTTTGTGAAAAGGAGCGACAGATGAAAGATACAAGGCGAACGGTGAAGCCGTTCGCCTGTAAAATAAATCTTGTCGCGACGCGGTTGCGCCGAATATCATAAACCTTGAGAGGCGGCGCGAGGGGCTTGCGAAATTTTCGCAAGCCCCTCGTTTTTTTATTCGGTCAGATAAAAGACAAATCCGAACCAATCGGCTGAAACCAACAGGTTCGGATTATTTTGATTTGGTGGAGATGATCAGGGCTTGCCGAAACCCTTAAAGCAGAAAAACAGGGCTCCCGAAAATCGCAGCGGTGCGCAGCGTCGCGAGATTTTTGGGAAGAGGAGCCGCAGGCATCAAAGCGAACAGGGCAGGTTACTACCTGCCCTGTTGCGAAATTTGCCTTGCGGCGACGAGGTGGAGATGATCAGGGCTTGCGGCTGCGCCGCAAAGCTCTTCGCTGCGCTCGAGCACGAACTTCCGCGCACCGGCTGTGCGATAAGCCGATTTTACATGCGCGGCTGTTCTCTCTGTCATCTCCACCACGCAAAAAGGGACCACTTTTGTGGTCCCTTTGCGTGGTGGAGATGATCAGACTCGAACTGACTACCTATACGTTGCGAACGTATCGCTCTACCGGGTGAGCTACATCCCCGCGTTTCAGCCTAATTATTATATAGCATTTCATAAAAATTTTCAATCGTTTTTGCGTGCTTTTTCCGATTTTTTTTAGAAAAATTGTGAAGAGGCCACGCGCGGGCAAAGCTGTCGCATGGGGCGGCGCAAACTGATTCCAAACAAACAGGGGAGCGGACGCCGCCGGGTTTGGGCGGGGCGGCGAGGGTAGGGGCGGTTTTGGCGCAGCGATTGACAAGGCGGGCGCGCGCGTGGTATAATATTGATATGGTCGGCGCGCGCAGGCAAGGCCGCGGAGCGCCGCAGAGGGCGCGCGCGGGCAGGCTTGCGGCGCGGCAAAACGAGGCAGGCGCTTATGGATTTTCGCGAAATGATCATACGCTATCGGGGCGAGCGGGGGCTGTCGCAGCAGGAGCTTGCAGACCTCTTGCAGGTCACGCGGCAGACCGTCTCCCGCTGGGAGTCGGGCAAGAGCCGCCCGCAGCCGGGGCAGATCGCAAGCATCTGCGCCGCGCTGCACATCGACGTGCGCACGTTGGACGACCTCCCGCCCGATGCGCAGCCGGATGGCGGGCGCGACCTCGCGCGCGGAGAGGATGCTGCCGCGCAGGATGGGCGCGACCTCGCACAAAATGCCCTCCCGCAGGACGCCGCCCCGCAGGGCGCGCTGCCGCCTGGCGCCGAGCCGTGGTTCATGGCCTCCAAAAAGGGCCGCCTCGCCGCGCTCATCGTCCTCGGCGTCTTTCTGCTCGCGGCCGTCGTCGGGCTCATCCTGACCGTCATCTACGCCGTCAAAGACAGCATGTACGACGCGAGCGCGACCGTCTGGATCATCGCCATCCCGCAAAACACGCCCATGCTCGTGCTGTGCGTCTTTCTCGCCGTATTCATCGTCATGTTGGCGGCGGTGTTCATCTATCTGCTGCTGCGGGGGAAGAAGAAATGAAGCGCCTCTCTCGCCTGCTCTGTGTGCTGCTCTTGCTGGCCGCCTGCCTCTCCTTCGCCGCCTGCGGCGGGGAGGGGAGCACCGTCTTTGCCCTTCTGTCCGTGCGCATCCGCGGGAACGGCGACGGCACGGTCACGGCCGTCGCGCGCAACGAGTTCGCGCTCGGCTCCGCCGTCATCCCCGTCTCGCTCACCCTCTACCGCGTTTCGGACGCGCAAGACCTCTCGCAGCGCGCCGTCGCGGCGAGCGCGCAGACGGACGACTTAAACTTTCTCGCATCCCTCGAGGCGAGCGCCGCCGTGGAGGGGACCGCCTATTATTATGCCGAGATCGTCTACTCCGTGTATGGAGAAGAAGAGGTGCTCGCGAGCGAGGTCGTTTGCTACGATGCCGAAGGCAACCGCGTCGGCGAGCCGCGCGGCTGAAAAAGCCATATTTTTTGTACATCCCGCCCGCCCGCGGCTTTTTGCCGCGGGCGGGCGCTTTGCGTCATGAACGGGCAGCCGCCGCCAATAACGGGCGATAAATCTAAAAATTTGCGCGTTTACATAGTACTATGCGTGACATAGATCGCGGTTTTTTGCGGCCGCGCCGCGCCCTCGCGGCGCGGCGATGCGGTCGGGCGCGCGTGCCGATACTATTTCAGCCGCTTGCGGCATACAATGAGGAAAAGGACAAGGCGGGAGGGAGAATATGGAGTGGTGGAAGGCGGCGATCCTCGGCGCCGTGCAGGGGCTGACGGAATTTTTGCCCGTATCGTCCAGCGGGCACCTGCTGCTGTTCGAGCGGCTGCTCGGCGCGGAAGGGGGCGGACTTTTCCTCGGCGTCATGTTGCACGCGGGCACCCTGCTCGCTGTGCTCGCCGTGTACGCCCGCCGCCTCGCGCACATGGCGCTGCGCGCGCGAAAGCAGCTTTGGTATTTGCTGCTCGCGACCATACCCGCCGCCCTCGTCGGCGTGCTGCTCGGCGACCTCGTCGACCGCGTCTTTTACGGCGGCGAGTGGCTGTGGGCGGCTTTTTTGCTGACGGCGCTCATCCTGCTGCTCGCCGACCTTCGCATGCGGGCGGGCGGCCCCGCCCGCCCGCTCAACGCAAGGCGCGCGCTGGCGGTGGGGGCGGCGCAGGCGCTCGCCGTGCTGCCCGGGCTGTCGCGCAGCGGCGTCACGCTGGCGGCGGGCGTCTTTTGCGGCCTCTCGCGCGAGGATGCGGCAGACTTTTCCTTTTTGCTCAGCCTGCCCGTCATCGGGGGAGCCTTCCTGCTCGAGCTGCTCTCCGCGCTGACGGCGCGGGGCGCGGTCGTCGCCATCTCCTGGCAGAGCCTCGCCGTCGGCACCCTCTGCGCGGCGGCGTGCGGGCTTCTCTCTGTGCGGCTTATGCTGCGCTGCATGAAGGGCGCGCGCCTGTGGCCCTTCGCCCTCTACCTCGCCGCGCTCTCTGCCGCCCTCCTGCTCTTGCGGCTGCTCTTCTGAAAAATTATTTGCGGAGGGCGCATAACTTGTGCCCCGGCTGCACATGGTAGTAGTATCGCAAAACAGGAGGTCACACAACATGATGCGATTGAATTCGGGCGACACCGCGCCCAAGACGGCGACGTACAAGGTCATCGATGCGGACGGCCGCACGGTCGGCAGCGTGCATATGCAGGAGGGGGAGACCCTCCCGCCCACGCAAAAGTCCGGCTGCCATTACGAAGTCGAACAGGCGTAAAAGACAAAGGAAAATGTGAGGGGAGCGGGCAAAATTGCCCGCTCCCCGTGTTTTTGCGTTTTTGCATAGTACTATGTCTGACATAGTTTATTGGTTTTACCGCCGTGCGGCCGTCTGCGCGCCGCAGGGCTCTCTCACAGCTGCTTGCCGCAGTTGTCGCAGAACTTGGCGTCCGCGTCGTTTTGTGCGCCGCAGGCAGGGCAGGTGCGCGAGAGGGGCTTGCCGCAGTTGTCGCAAAATTTCGCACCCGCGTCGTTGTGCGCGCCGCAGGCGGGGCAGACGACGTCGCCCTCTTCATTCGCTTCGCGTACGGCGCGCGCCGCCGCGCGGATGGCGGGCTGCGCTTCCTCGGCCGCCTCGTTAAAGACGGGCATGGTCTCGTTTTTGACGAACCGCGCTGCCTCCGCGGCGGCGCTTTGCTCGTCGCGCTCCGCACGGCGCCGCTTTGCTCGTCGCGTTCCGTTTGGCGCGTTCCGTTTGGCGCGTTCCGTTTGGCGCGTTCCGCACGGCGGCGCGTCGGCTCCTGCCGCGTGGGGCGGTCAGCGCAGCATGAGGGCGCGCTTCTTCTTTTCCAGCTCGGCGATCGCCGCTTTGTCGCCGCCGTTCGCTTTGAGGGCGATGATCTCGTCCTGTACGTACGAGACTTCGATGCAGTTGTCGATGATGCGGATGTTCTTTTCCGGTTCGCCGGCGGCGGCCATGTCCTCTTTCATCTTGGCATAGATCTCGCGCGCCTTTTCCGTTTCGCCGCTTTCGATCAGGAAACCTGCCGTCATGTAGGGTTCGATCCAGCGAGTGTCAATGTTCATCTCTTTTCCTCCTTTCGGATTTTTTTTATTGCGCCGCCGCAAGGGCGGTTCGCTTCGGTGTACGGCGCCGCCGTAAGGGAAGCGCTTCCTTTTCGATCGCAACGCCGCGCTTTTGAGGGGCGGCGCGAGGTGCCGCCTCGGCTCGATCGGCGTGTCTCTGTTCGATCGGCGTGCCTCGGTTTTATCGGCGCCGCCTCGGCTTTTCAGCGCATCCGGATGCGCGTGCAGCGGACTTCGCCGGAGAGGATGGAGCGGATGGAATAGCGGGCGTTGGCGATGAGCACGCGGGTGCCCTGTGCGGCGGCTTCCTTGACGTATTCCAGCTTGGCTTTGGCGCCGTTTGCGCCCTTGCGGGAAGCGCCCTCGCAGCACGCCTTATAATGTTCGATGTTCTCGATAAGTTCGTGCGCGTTTTTGCCGGAGATCTCCTCGATCAGCGTGGAGGGGTCGTGCGGGTCGGCGTAGATGCCGTCCACGCTCGTGAGGATGAGCAGCGTCTCCGCCTTGACGAGGCAGGCGACCAGCGAGGCGGTCTCGTCGTTGTCGATGCACTCGTGCACGACCGCCTGGCTCTTGGCGAGGGCGGAAATTTCCATGCGGCGGTTCTCCGATTGGGACACGGCGTCGTTGTAGTTGATGATGGGGATGGCGTTCTGGCTGCGGCAGCGCAGCAGCAGGTCGCGCAGGACGCGGCTCTTGACGGGGTCGTTGAAGTGGTGGTGCTCGACCAGGATCTGCCGCACGGAGTACTTGCTGTCCACATACTGGCGGTAGGTCTGCATGAGGATGGCCTGCCCCTGCGCGGCGTAGTCCGCCTTCGACTCCTCGGTATCGGGCAGTTCCTTGCCGGCGCGCATGATGTAGTCCAGCCGCCCGATCTCCGTCGCGCCGCTCGAGACCCAGATGCACCCCGGCCGCAGCTCGCGCGAGAGGCGCGCCACGCGCGTGTAGTCGATCATGTTGTCCTTTTTGTCGATGAGCGCCATCGAGCCGATCTTGCCGACCAGTTCTACGTCGAATTTCATAACTCTCCCGTCTCCGCGCATAAAAGCGATGCGCTGCGGCATACTTTGGGCGGAGCATTGTCCGTTTTTAATCATTATATCCTTTTTTGGGGGAAAAATCAAACGAAATCGACCTGTATTCCGCGCCCGCGCCGCGCGGCCCGCCTTTGGGCGGCGATCCTGGCGCTCGCCCTCGCCTTTGCGGCGGGCGGATGTTCGATCACCGAGCTCGGCACCCTGCGCGCCTTTGCGCGCCCGTATGAGGGGGAATACCGCTGCGAATACGCCGATCTCGGCGGGCGGGACTTGCTCGCCGACTATCGCGAGGTCATCCTCTCTTTCGAGGGGGATGCTTTTACGCTGCGCGCCGTGCCCAAGCGGGGCAAGGCGATCCGGGTGGAGGGCGCGTGCCGCTGCGACGCGTCCCGCGGCGTCCTGTCCTTGCGCGCCGAGCTGTTCGGAAGAGAATACCGCAAGGATCTCATCCTGCGCGGCGGCAAGATCTGTTTCATGCAGACGTTCGCGGGCAAACCGCTCGCGCTGCGCTTCGTGAGCACGGCGGCGCAGGGCTGAATCCTCCTTTTTCGGCAAAGGAGGCCTCCCGCGCAGACGGAGCAAGGGGCGCGCCGCATACGGGCGATGCCGCATCAGACTTTATTGAGGGAGCGGAACGCCTTTTCGACGACGTTGTCCGCCGTAAAGCCGAACATCTCGAACAGCTTGTTCGCCGGGGCGGACGCGCCGAAGGTGGACATGCCGACGATCTCGCCCGCCTCGCCCGCGTAGCGGTACCACGAGTAGGGGGAGCCCGCCTCGACGCAAACGCGCGCCTTCACCTCGGGCGGCAGCACGGCGTCTTTATAGCTCTGCGGCTGCTTTTCAAACTCCTCGATGCAGGGCATCGACACGACGCGCGCGTCCACGCCCTTGTTTTTGAGCAGCTCCTTCGCCTTCATGCACGGCTCCACCTCCGAGCCGGTCGCGATGAGCAGCACGTCGGGCACCGCTTTGTCGCTGTCGGCGAGGATGTAGCCGCCCTTCAAAGCATCCAGACCCGAATTTTCGTACTGCGGCAGGTTTTGGCGGGTGAGCACGAGTGCGGTGGGGGCGTTGCCGGTCAGCGCGCTGATCCACGCGGCGGCCGTCTCCTTGCCGTCGGCGGGGCGGTACACCTTCATGTTGGGGATGGAGCGCAGCGCGATCAACTGTTCGACGGGCTCATGCGTCGGGCCGTCCTCGCCCACGCCGATCGAGTCGTGCGTGAGGATGTACACGACGGGCAGGTGCATGAGCGCAGACAGGCGCATCGCGTGCTTCATGTAGTCGGAGAAGATGAAGAAGGTCGCGCAGTAGGCGTGCAGGCCGCCGTGCAGCTGCATGCCGTTGGCGATGGCCGCCATCGCGTGTTCGCGGATGCCGAAGTGGATGTTCGAGCCCGCGGGGTTTTCGGCGGAAAAGTCGCTGCGCTTTTTCATGTTCGACTTGTTGGAGGGCGCGAGGTCTGCCGAGCCGCCGATCATGTTGGGAAAAATGTCGGCGAGCTTGTTGAGCACGGCCGCGCTCGTGCCGCGCGTCGCGTCCGGTTTAGAAAATTCAAACAGGTCGGCGTCGTTTTTCAGATCGGGCAGCTCGCCGCTCATGTACTGTTTGTACAGCGCCGCAAGTTCGGGGTACGCCTGCTCGTATTCTTTGAACAATTTTTTCCACTTGCCCTCGCGGGACGCGCCCTTGTGCGCGATCGCGCCGCAGTGCTCGGTCACCTCGTCGGGCACTTCAAAGGGCGGGTACGTCCAGCCGAGGTTGTCGCGCAGCTTCTGCACGTTCTTTTCGCCGAGCGGCGCGCCGTGGCAGTCTTGCGAGCCCGCCAGCGGCGAGCCGTAGCCGATGATGCTCTTGCAGATGATAAGGGAGGGCTTCTCCTCCTCCGCCTTCGCCTTGCGCACCGCGCGGCGGATGGCGTCGAGGTCGTTGGCGTCGTCCACTTGCTGCACCTGCCAGCCCTGCGCCTTAAAGCGCAACGCGATGTCCTCGTCGAAGGTCACGTCGGTATCGCCCTCGATGGTGATGTCGTTGTCGTCGTAAAAGAGGATGAGCTTGCCCAGCTTGTGCGTGCCCGCAAACGAGCACGCCTCGTACGAGATTCCCTCCTCGAGGCAGCCGTCGCCGCACAGCGCGTAGGTGTAGTGGTCGACGACGGGGTAGCCCTCGCGGTTGAAGGTCGCGGCGAGGTGCTTTTCGGCGACCGCCATGCCGACGGCGTTGGCGATGCCCTGGCCGAGCGGGCCGGTCGTCGTCTCGACGCCGGGCGTGTGGCCGTACTCGGGGTGGCCGGGCGTCTTATAGCCAAGCTGGCGGAAGTTCATCAAATCCTCCTTCGAGATGTCGTAGCCGAACAGGTAGAGGAGGGAATACAGCAGCATGGAGCCGTGCCCTGCCGAAAGCACAAAGCGGTCGCGGTCATCCCACTTGGGGTCCTTGGGGTTGAACTTCAAAAAGTCTGCGAAGAGGGTATAGCCGATGGGCGCGCTGCCGAGGGGCAGCCCGGGGTGGCCCGAATTCGCCTTCTGGATCGCATCCGCCGAAAGCACGCGGATGGCGTCGACCGTCTGTTGCCGAACGTTCATAAGTAATGTCTCCTTGTTGAATTTGGTATCGGTTGGCGCGGCGTATCGCTGCGCGAGTCGTCTTGTCTGTATGCCCCGCCGCGTTTGATGGGGCGGGCGGGTCGCTTTTTAGCGCGCCGCCGCGCGAGAGCGCTCAAAGCTGCGCAAAGGCGCGCAGTTTGGTGAGGTCGATCTTGTCCTCGTAGGGGGCGAGCAGCGCGCACAGCTCGCGCGCGATGGCGAGGCACCCGCCCGCGCTGTCGCTTTCAAAATTGACGGGCAAAATGGGCTCGTGCAGGCTCTGCCGCACCAGCGCCCAGCCGTCGCCGCGCCCTTTTTCAAAGCAGATGCGCACCCCCTCGTAGTTGTCGGGCGCGAGGTGCATCCCGTCGAGGGCGGGCACGCGCGACGCGACGTCCGCGATCGCCTCCGCGCCATAGCGCTTGAAGTCGCCCTTGCCCGCGTCGGTAAACCCGAGGCGCACCTCCGCCGCCTCGGCGGGTTCGGGCAGGCCGCGGAGCAGCTCGCTCAGCTGCTTGCCCTCTTTGGCCATCTGCGCCAAAGATACGAGCAGCCGCGTCACGAGGTATGCGCCGTCGTCGAGGAAGTAGTTTTCGAGCAGCGCCGCGTGCCCGCTCGTCTCGATGGCGAGGGGGGCGTACTCGCCCGCGGCGTTGAGTTCCTTCGCCTTGTCGATGACGTTGCGGTAGCCGCGCTTGTAGCGGCAGTGTCTGCCGCCCTTGCTGCAGATAAACGCCGCCAGCCCGTCGCTGGTCACAGAATCTGTCACGATGGTGCCCGGCTTTTCTGCGAGCAAAATGGCGGAGATGAGCGCGATCAGGCGGTTGCGGTTGATCTCTTCTCCGCTCGCGTCCACCGCGCCCGCGCGGTCGACGTCGGTGTCGAAGATGATGCCGAAGTCCGCGCCCACCGCCCGCACCTGCGAGGAGATGGCGCGCATCGCATCCTTGTCTTCGGGGTTGGGGATGTGGTTGGGGAAGCGCCCGTCCGGCTCCAAAAAGCGGCTGCCCGCCGTGTCCGCGCCCAGCGGCGCGAGCACCTTGTCGACGTAGAAGCCGCCCGCGCCGTTGCCCGCGTCGACGACGATCTTTTTGCCTTCGAGCGGCCGCTCGCAGCCCGTCTTTTCGCGCACCAGGCGCACAAGCCCTTCGGCGTACCGCCCGATGTAGTCCGTCTCTTGTATGCCGCCCTTCGTATCTGCGGAGAGCGCCTTGCCCTCGCTCGCAGCTTGCAGCAGCGCGGCGATCTCCTTCCCCTCCGGGCCGCCCTCTTTGGTAAAAAATTTCAGCCCGTTCTTTTGGTAGGGGAGGTGGCTGGCCGTCACCATCACGGCGGCGTCGCAGCCGATGTCCTCTTCTTGTAAGATCATGAACATGGAAGGGGTAGAGGAGAGCCCGGTCAGCAGCACGTCGCAGCCGCTGCTTGTCACGGCGTCTGCCGCGCAGGAGACGATGCGGCTCGCAGACAGGCGCGAGTCGTGCCCGATGGCGACGGTCAGCTTCTTCTTTCCGAGCTTTTCGGAAAGCAAAAAGCAATAGGCGCGCAGGATGCCCGCGACCGCCTCGTCCGTCAGCGTGACGGGGTCCCCTGCGACGCCCTCGATGGCCGTGCCGCGCACGTCCGTTCCGCTCTGCAAGTTCATCCAATCTCTCCGTTCCATACGGCGTCCTCCTCATAGTATATCCTGTTCTATTATAGTCGAAAAGCGCCTGATTTTCAAGTTATTTTTGTGCAAATTCAGGTCATTTTTGCGCGAAGTGCACACGCGCGCGTACATTTTGCGCTTTGTCTCGCCCGAAGCCGCGCCCGCGCGTCCGTCCGCCATCCCCCGCCGAAAGCGTATATTCGCGCAAAGAAAGGCAAAAAGTTTGCGTAAGATCCTTTACAAAGAGGGGCGGAGTGTGCTATACTGTATGAAAATATTTATTCCCTCTTGGCAAAGGGGAAGACAAGGAATTTTTATGCCGAAATTCATCGTGTCGACCGATTCGACGGCCGACCTGTACGCGGAGTACGTCCGTGCGCACGACGTGCGCCTCGCGCCCCTCTCCTTCACGATGGAGAAGGACGGCAAGGTCCGCGAATATCTCGACGCTTTTACCGATTATGCACAGTATGTCGACTTTTTCGTACAGCTGCGCAACAAAGTTTCCGCCCGCACCTCCATGCTCAACTACGAGGCGCACCGCGCCCACTTCGAGGCGATCGCCAAGGCGGGCGGCGAGCAGGTGCTGCACTTTACCATCTCCAGCGGCCTCGCCTCCACCATCCACGTGGCGCGGCAGGCGGCAGAAGATGTCAAAAAGCAATATCCGCGCTTTGACGCGCGCATCGTCGATTCGCTCGCGGCGACCATCGGCCAGGGCGAACTCGTCTATGAGGCGGTGCGCCTGCGCGATGCGGGCAAGACGAGGGACGAGGCGTACGACGCCGTGTCCGCCCTCCCGCTGCACTTGCAATATGTGATCGCCGCAAACGATCTGTTCTACCTGCAGCGCGGCGGGCGCGTGTCGGCGGCGAGCGCCATCGTCGGCACGGCGCTGGGCGTCAAGCCCATCCTCACCTTCACGCAGGACGGCAAGCTGTCCGTCATCGACAAGGTGCGCGGCATGCGCCGCGTCTTCGCCTACGCGCTCGAAAAGATGGAGCAGCTTGAGCCCGTCGAAGAGGGCAGGGTCATCCACGTCGTGCATACCGACGCTGAACGGGATGCGGAGGAGCTCGCCTCCCTCATCGAGCAGCGCTGGGGCACCAAGCCCGAAGTGACCATCATGGGCCCGGTCATCGGCGCGCACGTCGGCCCGGGCGCCGTCGCCGTGCTCTGGAAGACGAAGGAAGAGCGCAACGACTGATCGCTTTGCGCCATCGATGCGCCGCCCTGCCGCTCTGCGGTTTTGAAGCGCCGCGCATGCGGCCGCGCCGCACGTTTTTACAAAAATGCAAGATGCCGCGTCTGCGGCATTTTTTGCGGAAAGGCGCCGCAAGGCGCCCCGCCCCGAACAACGAACAAAGGAAGTGTGAATATGTTTAAGGATCCGAATTTTGTCATTTCATCCGACTCCACCTGCGACCTGTACCGCGACTACGCCGTCGCCAACGACATCCGCATCGTGCCGCTGCGCTACACGATGGAGGAGAACGGCGCGCTGACCGAGGGCGTCGACGACTTTGCCGCATACGGCGAGTATGTCGACTTCTACCGCCGTCTGCGCGCGGGCGGATTCTCGCGCACTTCCATGCTCACCTACGAGGCGCACTGCGCGCACTTTGAAAAGCTGATCGCCGAGGGCGCGCGCGAGATCATCCACCTCTCCCTCTCGAGCGGCCTCTCGCCCACGGCAAACGTCGCCGCGCAGGCCGCCGCCGACGTCGCCGCCAAGCACCCCGGCTGCAAAATCTACCCCGTCGACTCCTTCGCCGCGACCATCGGCCAGGGCGAGCTCGCCTGCGAGGCGGTGCGCATGCGCGCGGAGGGCAAGAGCGCGGCGGAAACGGCCGAGCTGCTCCGCCCCATGCCCTTCCACTTCCAATACGCCATCATCGCAAACGACTTGTACTACCTCAAAAAGGGGGGCCGCGTCTCCGCCATCGCGGCGGCTGCGGGCACCGTGCTCAAGATCAAGCCCGTCCTCTCCTTCACCAAAGAGGGCAAGCTGATCGTCATCGAAAAGTGCAAGGGGATGAAAAAGGCCTTTTCGCGCACCCTCGAGCGCATGGAAAAGATGCCGCCCGTCGTAGAAAACCGCATCATCCACATCGTTCATACCGACAACGAGGCGGACGCCGCAACGCTCGCCGACCTCGTCGAGGCGCGCTGGGGCACCCGCCCGACCATCTCCATCATGGGCCCGGTCATCGGCTCGCACGTCGGCCCCGGCTCCGTCTCCATGATCTGGCGCACGAAGGAAGTCCGCAACGACGGTTGAGAATACAGTGCAGCCGCGCGAAAATGTTTTATTGAGTGTTTGAAAAAGGCGAAATCGCAATTTTGCCTTTTTCCCTCAATTTGCCGGAAGGCTTCCGGGGGAAAGGTGAAGCCGCACGATTTATGAAAGGTGTGCCCTTAAATGATCGTGCGGCGAGGAAAACCCCGCGGCCGAAGTTACACACGCGCCCGCGGGGTTGTCTTCAGATCACGAAAATTTCTTTTGTCTGCTCAAAAGAAATTTTGTGAAGTCCGCAACGACGGCTAAATCCTTCTCGTTCCCTTCTCGCAGCTGCGCCGCCCTTTCTGCGGCAGGGAAGGGTGCTTTGCATGGGGCAAGGCGCCGCTCTTCCTTAAAAAAGGGCGACGCTTGATAAAAAAAGTAAAAAATAATTGTCTTGTAGAAAAAAATATGGTATACTTATTCGGAGTATCACCATATTTTTGTTTTTTCGCGCCGCGCGCGGCGCTCTTTGAGGAGGCAACATGGCAAAAGACAATCAGTTCGTCAATCAGATCGCAGACATCGAAACCGATTTTCCCCGCTGGTACACAGACGTCGTGACTCGCACCAAGCTGGTCGACTACGGCCCGGTCAAGGGCACGATGGTCATCCGCCCGTACGGCTACGCCATCTGGGAGAACATCCAAAAGGAGCTGGACGCCCGCTTCAAGGCGACGGGGCATCAGAACGCCTACTTCCCGCTGCTCATCCCGTATAGCTTCATGACGCGCGAGGCGGAGCACGTCGAGGGCTTCGCGCCCGAAGTCGCGGTCGTCACCGTCGGCGGCGGCGAGACGCTCGCCGAGCCGCTCGTCATCCGCCCGACCAGCGAAACGGTCATCGGCGAAATGTACTCGAAGTGGCTGCAATCGTACCGCGATCTGCCCATCCTCATCAACCAGTGGGCGAACGTCGTCCGTTGGGAAAAGACCACCCGCCCTTTCCTGCGCACCAGCGAGTTCCTCTGGCAGGAGGGCCACACCGCCCACGCCACCGAAGAAGAGGCGATGGAGGAGACGATGAAGATGCTCGGCGTCTATAAAGAGTTCGCCGAGACATGCCTCGCCATCCCCGTGTTCACCGGCCGCAAGACGGAAAAGGAAAAGTTCGCCGGCGCCGTCGCCACCTTCGGTATGGAGGCGATGATGCACGACGGCAAGAGCCTGCAGGCGGGAACGAGCCACTATCTCGGCCAAAACTTCGCCAAGGCGTTCGACATCCAGTTCCTCGACAAAGACGGCACGCATAAATATGCCTACACCACCTCGTGGGGGGTATCTACCCGCCTCATCGGCGCGCTCATCATGGCGCACGGCGACGCGCGCGGGTTGGTGCTGCCGCCCGTCGTCGCGCCCGTGCAGGCCATCCTTATCCCCATCGCCGCGAAAAAGGAGGGGGTGCTCGAGGCGGTCGACGCGCTCAAGGCGCAGCTGCTCGCCGCCGGCATCCGCGCCGACGCGGACAAGAGCGACAACAGCCCCGGCTGGAAGTTCAACGAGTGGGAGATGAAGGGCGTGCCCCTGCGCATCGAGCTGGGCCCGCGCGACATCGAGGCGGGTAAGATGGTGCTCGTCCGCAGAGACACGCACGAAAAGGTGGAAGCGCCCCTCGAAAACGCCGCCCAAACGGTGCAAAAGCTGCTCGCCGACATCCAAGTCAGCCTGCTCGAGCGCGCCCGCAAGCGCAAGGAAGAGCGCGTCGTCACCGCCTCCACCGTCGAAGAGCTGCTGCGCGGCGTCGAGGGGGGCAACTTCGTCAAGGCGGGCTGGTGCGGCTGCCGCGAGTGCGAAGACAAGATCAAGGAACAGACGGCCGCCTCCGCGCGCGTCATCGTCGAGGATGAGAGCGCCGACACCTGCGTCTGCTGCGGCAAAAAGGCCGAGCACGTCGTCCTCTTCGCCCGCGCCTATTGAGCGACGAAAAATCAGCAAAAAGCGCTTTTTGACGCAAAAAACCGCCGCAAACGCGGCTTTTACGGCTTTTGCATAGTACTATGCGTGGCATACATCGCAGGTTTTGGGTATGATCGACTGGAATTTGATCCGCGCGGCCGTCTTCGATTTAGACGGCACGCTCATCGACAGTTCGCAGATCTGGAAGGAAGTGGACGAAGAATTTTTCTCCCGCCGCGGCATGGCGGTGCCTGTGGGGTACACGGACGAGATCGCCCACCTCGGCTTTGCCGAGAGCGCGGCGCTCACCGTGCGCAAGTACCTGCCGCGCGAGCGCGCGGCAGACGTCGTCGAAGAGTGGCGCGCCCTCTCCCTCTCCAAGTACCGCGCGGAGGAGGGAGCCAAATACTTCAAGCCGGGCGCGGTGCAGCTTGTCGGCGCGATGCGCGCCGCCGGCCTGCGCCTGTGCGTGGCGACGGCGTCCTCCCCCGAGTTCTTCCTGCCCATCCTGCGCGCGGGCGGCGTCGACGGGCTGTTCGACGACTTCGTCACCGTCGCCGACGCGGGCAAAAACAAGAGCTTCCCCGACATCTTCTGCCGCAGCGCGCGCAGCCTTGACGTGCCGACCGCCGCGTGCGCGGCCTTCGAGGACAACGGCAAGGCGCTCTCCGCCGCCAAGAGTGCGGGCATGCGCACCTGCGCCGTGTACGACGGGCAGTCGGACGCCGCATGGCAGGCGATGTGCGCCGAGGCCGATCTCGTCCTCTACGATCTGCGTGCGTGCGCGCCCTTCTGCAAGCTGTAGCGGCCCGCGCCGCGTTTCGCGGCGATCCCGCAGGCGGCCCGCCCGCGGCATCTGTTTCCATATTCAAAAAAGAAAATACGCCCGCGCCCCGCGCGCGGCGAAAATTCCGCCCCGTCCGCAAGCGGCGGCCGCGGCCATTCTATCAAGCGAGGTAGCTGCAAAATGTATAAGCCCAAATTGACATTGATCGAAACGGAGCGCGCCCTCAAAGAGGTCAAGACCGTCTTTGAAGGGGAGCTTTCGCAGGCGCTCAACCTGACGCGCATCAGCGCGCCGCTGTTCGTCTCCCGCGCCAGCGGCCTGAACGACAACCTCAACGGCGTCGAGCGCCCGGTCGCATTCGATCTGAAGGCGACGGGCGAGGTGGCGGAGGTGGTGCAGTCGCTCGCCAAGTGGAAGCGCTACGCCCTCGGCAAGTACCGCTTCGGCGTCCGCTTCGGCCTGTACACCGACATGAACGCCATCCGCCGCGACGAAGAGCTGGACAACCTGCATTCCGCCTACGTCGACCAGTGGGATTGGGAGGCGGTCATCTGCCGCGAGGACCGCAACGTCGAATTTTTGCAGGCGACGGTGCGCAAGATCTACGCGGCGCTGAAAGCGACGGCCGAGCGCATCTGCGCCGAGTTCCCCGCCCTCGACAACTACCTGCCCGACGACATCTGCTTCGTCAGCACCCAGCAGCTCGAGGATCTTTACCCCGATCTCACCCCCAAACAGCGCGAAACGGCGTACGTCCGCGAGCGGGGCGCCGCCTTCATCATGCAGATCGGCGGCAGGTTGCGCTCCGGCCAAAAGCACGACGGCCGCGCGCCCGACTACGACGATTGGCAGCTCAACGGCGACATCGTGCTCTACTATCCCGTGCTCGACTGCGCCTTCGAGGTCTCCTCGATGGGCATCCGCGTCGACGAAGACAGCCTCGTCTCCCAGCTCAAAGCGGAAAACTGCCTCGACCGCTTGGAGTATCCCTTCCACAAGGCGCTCGTCGCGGGCGAACTGCCGCTGACGATGGGCGGCGGCATCGGGCAGTCTCGCCTGTGCATGTTCCTGCTCAACAAGATGCACATCGGCGAGGTGCAGGTCTCCCTCTGGGACGAAAAGACGGAGCAATACTGCCGCGAAAACAACATCCCACTCATGTAATTACGCAAAATATCGGGGCGCAGCCGCACGGCCGCGCCCTTTTGCTTTGTGTTTTTGAATCTGCCTCGCGCCGCCCGCCCGCGCGCACTTGCGTCGTCCGTGCGCCGCCCGCTCCCTTCGTTTTTTGAATGTATGAGGCCGCCCGCGTTCGCGGGCGGCCTCGGCCGTCTGTTTGTTCAGTCTGCCTGCGGGCGGGTTCAGGCGTTTTCGCCGCCCTCCGCGTTCTCTGCGGGGAGGGGCGCCTGTTCGCCCTGCTGCGGTGCCGCGGCCTGCCGCGCGGCGTATTCGCGCGCGAGCAGATCCTGGTAAAATTCCGCGCGCGCCGTCTGGATGTAGGGTATGATCCAAAAGTACAAAACGCCCAGCGTCAGGATGCTCAGCAGTATCCAGCCGAAAAAGCTGAAGTCGAGGCAGAACAGCCTCCACTTGTTGCCGCGCATCATCTCCATCGAGCGCTTGCGCGCCTCGTTGGCGGGGATGTCCGGGTCGTCGGCGAGGATGTAGTAGCTCATCGAGTACGAATAGCTCTTGATGATGCCCGGGATCAAAAACAGCAGCGCCCACAAAAAGGTGAAGATGGCGATCAGCAGATACAGCGTCAGCGAGGACGAATAGTTGCGGAAGCCGTCAAACAGCTGCACGAAGTTGGGCTTTGCCGCGCGCGCGACGGTCAGCGCCAAAATGGCGTAGCCCAGCGTAAACGCGCCGGTCAATAGCAGCGACGCCAACGCGCCGACAAAAAAGAAGGCCAGCGCGGCGCAGGCGCCGATGATCAGGGAGTAGACGAGGGTGCTGACCGCCATCGTCCCCCAGTTGCCGTGCAGGTGATCCCACGCGGCGTGCCGAAAGTCTCTTGCTCTCATAATCTCTCCTTTCCTTCAAGCCGCAACGTTTGCGGCGTATTCGTCGGGTCGCCCCGACGCTTCTATTATAGGATATAGGGGCGGTTCCCGTCAAGCGAGTCAACAAAATTCCGCATGAAAAGTAGCGCCGCCGCCTCCGACATCGATGTGCCGCCGCCTCCGACATCGATGCGCCGCCGCTGTCGGGCGGCCGCTGACAAAATCGGCGGCCGGCATCGATCGGACGACAGAAAAAAAGGGACGCCGCGCGGGGCGTCCCTTCTCTTCTTTTGTTTCGCAAGGAAATTATTCCTTGTTCGCGAGCTTCTTGTAGCCTTCGTAGCGGGCCTTGCTCTCCTCTTCGTTCTCTTTGAAGAGCTTTTCGGCTGCTTCCGGCTGCGTCTTCTTGAGGGAAGAGTAGCGGGTCTCGCCGAGGATGAACTGCTGGTAGTCGCCGGTCGGCTCCTTGCTGTCCAAGGTGAAGGGGTTCTTGCCCTCGTCCTTGAGCGTGGGGTTGTAGCGGTACAGCTGCCAATAGCCGCAGTCGACGGCGCGCTTCTCTTCGTCCTGGCTCTTGCTCATGTTGATGCCGTGGTTGATGCAGGGCGCGTACGCGATGATCAGCGACGGGCCGTGATACTTTTCAGCTTCGACGAGCGCGTTGAGGAACTGCTGCTTGTTGCTGCCCATCGCGACCTGCGCGACGTACACATAGCCGTAGCTCATCGCCATCATGCCGAGGTCCTTCTTCTTGACGCGCTTGCCGGAAGAAGCGAACTTCGCGACCGAGCCGGTCGGGGTGGACTTGGAAGCCTGGCCGCCCGTGTTGGAGTACACCTCGGTGTCGAGCACGAGCACGTTGACGTCTTCGCCGGAGGCGAGGACGTGGTCGAGGCCGCCGTAGCCGATGTCGTAAGCCCAGCCGTCGCCGCCGAAGATCCAGATGGACTTCTTGACGAGGCAGTCCTTCGCCTTGAGCACTTCTGCAACGAGGGCGTCGCAGTCGTTGCCGCAGTGGGTGCAGGCCTCGCACGCCTTGATCAGCTTCTCGGCCGCAGCCTTGCTGCCCTCGGCGTCGTCCATGTTCGCGAGCCACTCTTCGCAGGCCGCCTTGTCGTCGCCCGTCCACTTTTCGGCGAGCGCCTTGACTTCCGCCGCCAGCTTCGCGCGTCTTGCGCTGTAAGCGAGGTTCATGCCGTAGCCGAACTCTGCGTTGTCTTCAAACAGGCTGTTTGCCCAAGCGGGGCCGTGGCCCTCTTTGTTGGTCGTGTAGGGGCAGGTAGGGGAGGAGCCGCCGTAGATGGAGGAGCAGCCCGTCGCGTTGGCGACGACCATGCGGTCGCCGAACATCTGGGTGACCACCTTGACGTACGGGGTCTCGCCGCAGCCGGCGCATGCGCCCGAGAACTCGAACAGCGGCTGGTTGAACTGGCTGCCCTTGACGGTCGTGCGCTTGATGGAGGAGGTATCCGCCTGCTGCACCGTCTGCGAGAACTCCCAGTTCTTCGCGTCGGCGTCGACCACTTCTTCCAGCGGCACCATGACGAGCGCCTTGTTCTTGGCAGGGCAGACGTTCGCGCAGACGCCGCAGCCCATGCAGTCCAGAGGAGAGACCTGCATGCGGAACTGCGTGCCCTTCAAACCGGTCGTAGGACGGGTGACAAACGTCTCGGGCTTCTCGGTCGCGTCGTCGATGACGGCGGGGCGGATGCACGCGTGCGGGCAGACGAAGGAGCACTGGTTGCATTGGATGCAGTTTTCGGCGATCCACTTCGGCACCTTGACGGCGACGCCGCGCTTTTCAAACTTGGTGGTGCCGACGGGCACGGAGCCGTCTGCATTGAATGCGGAGGTGGGCAGCTTGTCGCCTTCGAGCACGAGGATGGGATGCACGACGTTCTTGAAGTATTCGTTGTCGGCGACGGCAGCCATCGCGGCGCCCTCCGTCGCGGTCGCCCAGCTCTCGGGATAGTTGACCTCGACCAGACCGCTCTTTGCGGCGTCGATGGCGGCGTAGTTCATGTTGACGACGGCGTCGCCCTTGCGCGAGAACTTCTTGTAGACGGCCTTCTTCATGTAGTCGGCAGCCTGCTCGTAGGGCATGATGTTGTCGTTGATGTAGAAGAAGGCAGACTGCATGATGGTGCTCGTCTTGCCGTTCAGGCCGATCTGCGCGGCGATGCCGATACCGTCGATATTATAGAATTTGAGGTGCTTGTTCGCGATCTGCTGCTTGACCTTCGCGGGCAGATTCTTTTCCAGCTCCTCGAGGGTGTTCCACGCGGAGTTGAGCAAGAACTTGCCGCCCTCCTTGATGTCGGAGAGCATATCGTAGCGGGTGATGTACGAAGGGTTGTGGCAGGCGACGAAGTCTGCGCTGTCGATCAGGTAAGAGCTCTGGATGGGCGTCTTGCCGAATCTGAGGTGGGAGACGGTGATGCCGCCCGACTTTTTGGAGTCGTAGAAGAAGTAAGCCTGCGCGTACATATCGGTGTGGTCGCCGATGATCTTGATGGAGTCTTTGTTCGCGCCGACGGTGCCGTCAGAGCCGAGGCCGTAGAACTTGCACGAGATCGCGCCCTCGGGAGCGGCGTCGTACTTTTCGGAGAAGTCGAGGGAAGTGTCCGTCAGATCGTCGTAGATACCGACGGTGAAGTGGTTCTTCGGCTCGTCCTTTTCGAGGTTCTTGTACACGGCGTAGCACATGGAGGGGTTGAACTCCTTCGAGCCGAGGCCGTAGCGGCCGCCGACCACCTTGATGCCCTGCACGCCCTTTTCAAACAGAGCGGAGCAGACGTCGAGGTAGAGGGGCTCGCCGAGCGAGCCGGGCTCCTTGGTGCGGTCGAGCACGGCGATCTTTTTGCAGGTCTTGGGCAGGGCCGCGACGAACGCGTCCGTGACGAAGGGGCGGTACAGGCGCACTTTGACGAGGCCGACCTTGTGGCCCTCTTTGTTCATGCGGTTGATGGTCTCTTCCATCGCATCCGCGCCGCTGCCCATCATGACGACGACGTTTTCTGCGTCGGGCGCGCCGCAGTAGTCGAACAGGTGATAGCTGCGGCCGGTCAGGGCGGAGACCTTGTCCATCATCTCCTGCACGATGGCGGGGGTGGCGAGGTAGTACTTGTTGGCCGTCTCGCGGTTCTGGAAGTAGGTGTCGCCGTTCTGCGCCGTGCCCTTCTGGATGGGGTGTTCGGGGTTGAGGGCGCGGCTCTTGAAGTCGTCGATGTCGGCGGTCAGGCCGTTGTCCTCGACGAGCTTCTTCATCTCGTCGTAGTCGATGACGTCGATCTTGGAGACCTCGTGCGAGGTGCGGAAGCCGTCGAAGAAGTGCAGGAAAGGCACCTTCGCGCGCAGGGTGGACATATGCGCGACGAGCGCGAGATCCATGACCTCCTGCACCGAGCCGGAAGCGAGCATCGCAAAGCCGGTCTGGCGGCAGGCCATCACGTCCTGATGGTCGCCGAAGATGTTCAGCGAATGAGCGGCGATGGCGCGCGCGCTGACGTGGAATACGGTCGGCAGCAATTCGCCGGCGATCTTGTACATGTTGGGGATCATGAGCAAGAGGCCCTGGCTGGCGGTGTACGTCGTGGTGAGCGCGCCGGCAGACAGCGAGCCGTGCACGGCGCCTGCGGCGCCGCCTTCGCTCTGCATCTCGGCGAGGCGCAGCTTCTGGCCGAACATATTGACCCTGCCCGCGGTCGCCCATTCATCCGCGACCTCCGCCATCGGCGAGGAGGGGGTGATGGGGTAGATGGCCGCGACTTCCGAGAAGGCGTACGCGACGTGGCTGGCGGCTGTATTGCCGTCGATCGTCATCTTCTTCATAGAAAAATATAACCTCCGAATCTGATTTTTTCCTGATAGTATCGGGGGAGCGCGTTCGGGCGTTCGCCTGCCGCGCGCTTCCAGACCATATTATAAAGGTTTTGCGCCGATTAGTCAATACAAATGGGCGAAAAATGTTAAAGATTTATCACCATATGGTGAAATTCCTTTCCGCGCCGCATAAAATCGTTGTTAAATCCTGCGCGATTTGGTATAATAGCAGGTACTATGGAAGCGGTTCGTTTCGACAACGTAAAATACTCCTACCGGGAGGACGAGGACACCTTCGCCGTCAACGGCGTCACCCTGTCCATCGAACAGGGCGAGTTCGTCGCCGTGCTCGGCCGCAACGGCAGCGGCAAGTCGACGCTCGCCAAGCTGATCAACGTCCTGCTCGAGCCTACGGAGGGCAGCGTGCAGGTGTTCGGCATGGACGCCGCCGACCCCGACCTCACCTTCGAGATCCGCAAAAACACGGGCATGGTCTTTCAGAATCCGGACAACCAGACGGTCGCCTCCATCGTCGAGGACGACGTCGCCTTCGGCCCGGAAAACATCGGCGTGCCGCGCGAGGAGATCGGGCGGCGCATCGACTTCGCCCTGGATGCGGTCGGCATGCAGGCCTTCCGCCACGCCACCCCCAACCGCCTCTCGGGCGGGCAAAAGCAGCGCATCGCCATCGCGGGCGTGCTCGCCCTGCTGCCCAAGATCATGATCTTGGACGAGTCCACCGCCATGCTCGACCCGCGCGGCCGCCGCGAGGTGATGGAGGTCGTCAAAAAGCTCAACCGCGAGCAGGGCATGACGGTCATCCTCATCACCCACTTCATGGACGAGGCGCTGCAAGCGGATCGCGCCGTCGTCATGCACCGCGGCGAGGTGGTCATGGACGGCAAGCCGGAAGAGATCTTCGCCCGCAGCGACGAGCTCGAAACATACAACCTGACGCTGCCGCGCGCGGCGTACATTTGTAAAAAACTGCGCGCGGCGGGCATGCCCGTCGGCGAGGCGTTCACCGCCGAAGAACTCGCGGAGGAAATATGCAGATCGTTGCAAAAGGCCTGACATACACATACGACGCCAAGTCTCCCTTCGCCGCGCAGGCGCTGCGCGGCGTCGACCTGACCATCGACGAAGGGGAGTTCTTCGGCATCATCGGCCACACGGGCAGCGGCAAGTCTACCTTCGTGCAGCACCTCAACGCCCTCATCCGCCTCACGGGCGGCTCGCTGCAAGTGGGGGAGTTCGACCTCGCGGATAAAAAGTGCGACCTGCGCGCCCTGCGCAGGCGGGTGGGCATGGTCTTTCAATACCCCGAGTACCAGCTGTTTGCCGAAACGGTGGAAAAGGACGTCGAGTTCGGCCTCAAAAACTTCCAAAAGGAGCTCTCCGACGCCGATCGCGCCTCTGCCGTGGCGGAGGCGCTCGAAACGGTCGGGCTGGACTACGAGAGCGTGCGCGGGCAGTCTCCCTTCGAGCTGTCGGGCGGGCAAAAACGGCGCGTCGCCATCGCGGGCGTCATCGTCACCAAGCCCGAAGTGCTCATCCTCGACGAGCCCGCCGCCGGCCTCGACCCTCTCGGCAAAAAGGAACTGATGGAGCTGCTGCACGCCATCCATGGCGGGTGGTGCAAGACGGTCGTCGTCGTCTCGCACGACATGGACGAGATCGCTGAAAACTGCACGCGCGCCGCCGTGTTTGAAAAGGGGAAGGTCGCCATGTGCGGCGCACCCGCCGACATCTTCCGCCGCGCCGACGAGCTCGCGGAGATGGGCCTCGACGTGCCCGTCACCGCCCGCTGCGCCCGCATCCTGCGCGAACGCGGCATCGACGTCGATACGAACTTCACCTGCGACGACTTCGCCCGCAAGGTGATCGCGCTCTGGGAGAAGGGAGGTGAAGGCCGTGCTCAATGACGTCACCTTCGGGCAGTACTACCCCGTCCGCTCCTTCGTCCACAACATGGACCCGCGCGCCAAGATCATCTTCGTCATCGCCTACATCGTAGCCATCTTTCTGGCGGACAACTTTTTCGGGCTGGCGGCGGTCATCCTCTTCTTGCTCGTCGCGGTGCTGCTCTCGCGCGTGCCCTTCGGCCGCGTGCTGCGCTCGGTGAAGATGATCCTCTTCCTCGTCATCTTCACGGCGGTGCTCAACCTCTTTTTCTACGCGGGCGAGAGCGCCTATGAGCCCCTCCTGCAATGGGGGATCGTGCGCATCACCTGGGAGTCCGTCGTCAACACCGTCTACCTCGCCGTGCGCCTCTTCCTGCTCGTGCTCGGCACCTCCCTGCTGACGCTGACGACGACGCCCGTCTCGCTGACGGACGGCCTCGAAAGCCTGCTCAAGCCCCTCTCGTACATCAAGGTCCCCGTGCACGAGCTGGCGCTCATCATGAGCATCGCCCTGCGCTTCATCCCCATCCTCATCGACGAAACAAACCGCATCGTCTCCGCGCAGAAGGCGCGCGGCGCCGACTTCGACACGGGCGGGATCGTCAAGCGCGCCAAGGCGATGATCCCCGTGCTCATCCCGCTGCTCGTCTCCGCCTTCCGCCGCGCCGAAGAGTTGAGCGACGCGATGGACGCCCGCTGTTACCGCGGCTCCAAGGGGCGCACCAAGTACAAAAAGCTGCGCTTCACCTGGCGCGACCTCGTCGGATTTTTCTACTTTGCGGCGCTCATCACCGGCGTCGTGCTGCTCAACGTGTATCTGGGCGGGCGGTTCGAGTTCCTCGCCTGGATATTGAATTGAAGGTGCGCCCGTGAACGCAGTTCTCCTCCTTTCCTATGACGGCACAAACCTGAGCGGCTGGCAGGTGCAGGCGAACGCCCGCACCGTGCAGGGCGAGCTCGAAGAGGCCATCCGCCGCGCCTTCGGCGTCTGCGTCCGCGTGACGGGCAGCGGGCGCACGGACGCGGGCGTGCACGCGGCGGGGCAGGTGTGCAACTTCCCCCTCGCGGAGGGCATCGGCATCCCGCCTTCTCGCATCGCCGACGCGCTCAACGCCTTCCTCCCGCCCGACATCCGCGCCCTCGAAAGCGCCGCCGCGCCCGAAGAGTTTGACGCCTGCCGCTCGGCCAAAAAAAAGACCTACCGCTACAGCGTCTACTTCGCGCGGCGAGAGCACCCGCTGCGCGAGCGGTACGCGGTGCGCTTCGGCAGCGCCCCCGATCTCGCCCGTATGCGCGCCTGCGCCGACCTGTTGGAGGGGGAGCACGACTTTTCCGCCTTCTCCGCGACCGGCTCCTCCGTCAAGACGACGGTGCGCACGGTGCACCGCATCGACCTCTCCCCGTGGGAGGACGGGTATGCGCGCGGCCTGCACATCGACGTGTGCGGCGGCGGATTTCTGTACAACATGGTGCGCATCATGGCGGGCGCGATCTTAGAGTGCGGCGCGGGCAAACTGCCCATCGCCGCCGTGCAGGCGGCGCTCGATACGGGCGACCGCGAGCTGCTGGGCAAGACCATGCCCGCCAAGGGGCTGACCCTCCTCTCCGTCGACTATGGCTTTCCGCTGTTTGAAGGGGAGGGGAAGTAGAGACCCTCGGCAATAAGCTGCAGCTTCGCCGCGCCCGCGGCGCGCGCAGATGCCGCCGCACCCGCGCCAAGTAACAACTTCGCCCGCGCCTGCGGCGCGGCCACACAAAACGGAGCAAACTTATGGAATTTTTCAGCGTCTTCACCGCGATCTTTCAGTTCAGTTATCCGGACATCGTCAACTACGGCGTCGACCCCATCCACCCGTACATCGCCCTCTATGTGGCGGCGGGCGTATATGTGCTGCTGTATGTGTTCAAGGCGATCGGCCTGTTTACCATGGCGAAAAGGCAGGGCAAGACCAACCTCGCATGGTGCGCCTTCGTCCCCTTCGCGAGCACCTATCTGATGGGCGAGCTGGCCGGGGAGTGGCGCATCGGCAAGGCGCGCGTCAAGCACATCGGCCTGTACGCCATGCTGGGCGAGTTCGTCTACTGCGCCCTCGCCGCCTTCGTCGCGGGCGTGCTCGTGTACGCCTTCGCAAACGGCATGACGGAGACCTACCCCCTCGAGGACGTGAGCGGCAACCTCACCCCCTACGTCGGCTGGCAGTTCTCCGCCGACTTCCCCGACGCGCTGTACACGGCGTGCAACGTCTGCAACGTCCTCGCCGTCATCTTCCAATACGTGCAGCTCATCCTGTTCGTCTTTTTGTACATCGCCTTCTTCCGCCGCTACGCCCCCGCATCCTATGTGTGGATGGTCGTCGTGTGCGCTCTTCTCCCCGTCGTCACACCCTTCCTCATCTTCGCTTTCCGCAATCGCACCCCCGTCGATTACGACCGCTATATGCGGGAGCGGATGGAACAGATGCGCCGCGCCCGGCAGGCGCAGTACGGCCCCTACGGCCCGTACGGCCAGGGCGGCTACGGCCAGGGCGGGCCTTACGGCCAAAACGGGCCTTACGGTCAGAACGGACCTTACGGCCAAAACGGGTACGGGCAGAACGGCTCTTCCGGGCAGGGCGGGCAAGAGGAGCCCGCAGACCCCTTCGGGGGGCTCGGTTCGGGCGGCAAAGGGCAGGGGAGCGATCCCTTCGGCGAATTTTCCGACCCCGACAAAAAGGGCGGCGCGCAGTAGCGCGCCGCTTTTATATTTGCGTTGTTTTGCCGCCGCCCGCACGGGCGGCGGCTTTGCCCGCCGCCTTTGCTTTGCCCGCCGCGGGAGAGAAGTTTACCCGATTTGACAAATCGCTTTTGGTATGGTATAATCTGCGCGAGAGGTACTGCAATGAAGAGCGAAAATATCGCCGCCGTCGCGACACCGCCCGGCAAGGGCGGCATCGCCGTCGTGCGGATCAGCGGAGACAGCCCGCTCGCCGTCGCCGCGCAGATGTTCCGCCCCGCAGGCGGGCGCGCGGTGGAAAACTTCGAGCCTTACCGCATGGTGCCGGGCGTCATCGACGGGGGCACCTTCCGCGACTACGGGCTTTGCGTCTACTTCAAAGCCCCGCACAGCTTCACGGGCGAAGACGTCGTCGAGTTCCATTGCCACGGCGGCACGAGCATCGCGCGCGGCATCCTGCGCCGCGCCCTCGACTTGGGCTGCCGCCTCGCCGAGCGCGGCGAGTTCACCAAGCGCGCCTTTTTGAACGGCAAGCTCTCCCTCGCCTCGGCGGAGGGGATGGCGGACATGATCAACGGCGAGTCGGAGGCGGAGGTGCGCGCGGGCTATTTGCTGTACACCGAGCGGCTGACGGGCGCCGTCCGCGCGCGGCAGGCGGAGCTGACAGAGCTGCTCGCGGGCATCGACGCGGACATCGACTTCCCCGAAGAGGACATCGAGCACACCGACCTCGCCGACGCGGCCGAGCGCATCGGCCATATCGAGGCGGCGCTGTCCGCCCTCGCCGGGCAGTACCGCACCGGCAAAAAGATCAAGCAGGGGGTCGCCGTCGTGCTGGCGGGCAGGCCGAACACGGGCAAGAGCTCGCTGCTCAACGCGCTGCTCGGGCAGGACAAGGCCATCGTCTCCGCCGTCGCGGGCACCACGCGCGACGCGGTCGAGGGCGCGCTCGAGATCGGCGGCGTCCGCTTCAATTTGTACGACACCGCGGGCATCCGCGACTGCGCAGATGAGGTAGAAAACTTCGGCATCGCCCGCGCCCGCACCCTCGCCGAGGGGGCGGACCTCGTGCTGTTCGTGCTCGACTCCTCCGAGCCGCTCTCGGAGGAGGACAGGGCGGTCTGGAACGCGCTCGAGGGCAAGCGGCGGCTGGTCGTGTACAACAAGACGGACATCGGCGCGGACGCCGCGCTCGATCCGCCCGCAGACATCCGCGTCTCCGCCAAGACGGGCGAAAATATCGCCGCGCTGCGCCAAAAGATGCTCGAGATGAGCATGGAGGGCTACGCCGCCGACGCGCAGTTCCTCATCGAGGAGCGGCACTACGCGGCGCTGCAGCGCGCGCTCGAAGAGGTGCGCACCGCGCACGCGCTGTGCGGCAGGGTCCCGCTCGACCTGCTCGGCATCCACCTCAAGGCGGCGTGGGAGGCGCTGGGCGAGATCACCGGCGAAACGGCCAACGAGCGCATTATCGACGAGATCTTTTCCAAATTCTGCGTCGGAAAATAGAAGGGTACCGCACTTTTCCCGCCTCTTTCCTCGCGCCCGCCGCGCGGTCGGCGTGCGGGCAAAAGGGGGGCGGAACTACACGATATACGGCAAAAACAACAGGAGCGAACAACGATGGTCAATTTAGAGCTGTACAGGGTCTTTTACACGGTCGCCAAGTGCGGCAGCCTCACGCGCGCGGCAGATGAGCTGTTCATCAGTCAGCCCGCCGTCTCGCAGGCGATCAAGCAGTTAGAAGGGCAGCTTGGCTGCTCCCTCTTCAACCGCACCCACCGCGGCATGGAACTGTCCGAGCAGGGGGGCAAGCAGATCTTCGACATCGTCGAAAAGGCGCTGGGCGAGCTGGACGCGGCGGAAAACAAGCTCAAAGAGATCAACACCACCGCGACGGGCACCATTCGCATCAGCGCGTCGGACACCATCTTTTCGTATGTGCTCATCGACAAGATCGCCCGCTACCACGAAAAGTACCCCGACGTGCGCCTCAACCTCATCAACTGCATCACGACGGAGACGCTCGAGCTGCTCAAAAACAACAAGTGCGACATCGCCTTCCTCAACCTGCCCGTCGACGATAAAGACTTCGTCCTCTCCAGCGTCGTCATGCCCCTGCACGACACTTTCGTCGCCAACGAAAATTTCAAGACGCTCGCCGAAAGCGTGCAGCCGCTCAAATCCATGCACGATTACCCGCTGCTCATGCTGGACACCAATACCGTCACCCGCAAGGCGATCATCAACTTCTCCCACTCCATCGGCGTGCACCTGCACCCCGAGATCGAGTGCGGCAGCCTCGAGCTGATGATCCAGCTCGCCAAAAACGGCGTGGGCATCGCCTGCGTCCCCCGCGAGTACGTCCGCCGCGAATTGAGCGAGGACAAGACCCTCTTCGAGATCCGCACCGAGCCCGCGCTGCCCGCCCGCTCGGTCGGCATCGCCTTCCCCAAAAACCACACCCCCTCCTTCGCCGTGCGCGAGTTCTTCCGCATGTTCGACGAGCAGTGAGCGCCGCTCTTTTTTAAGATTTAAGGAGCGCCGCCCGCGCGCCGCATAATACGCCCCTTCCTCGGCCGCCTTCGGGCGGCTTTTTCCTTTTGTCTTGGAAGGCGCGCCTTTCGCCCCGCCCGCCAAAGCCGCCGTATTCGCCGCGCGGCGATCCTTCTTTTGCGACAGAGCCGCGCATAAAAGGGGTGCGGCGCGGCAAGCTAATGGAGCGGCCACAGAGCCGCAAAACGCCCCCTTTCCCGTGCGGAAAAGGGGGCGGGAGGGGAGCTATGCAGCGGGGGCAGACGGTATTTTTTGAAAATCGGCCGCGCATCGCCGCGTCGGCGGCGGTCGCGGGGCCAAAGGAGTGCGCGGGCGTGCTCGGGCGGTACGTCGACCTCGCCCTCACCGACGATATGTTCGGCGAGAGCACCTTCGAGCGCGCCGAGCGCAAGATGCTGCTCTGGGCGGTGGAAAAGAGCATCCAAAAGGCGGGCCTTGCCCGCGGCGGTGTGGACGCCGTGCTCTCGGGCGACCTGCTCAACCAGATCGTTTCGGCGGGCTTCGCCGCCCGCGAGACGGGGCTGCCCTTCCTCGGCATCTACAGCGCCTGCTCGACGATGAGCGAGGCGCTGCTGCTCGGCGGCGTGCTGGTCGACGGCGGCTACGCGCGGCACATCGCCGCGGCGACGGGCAGCCACTTCGCCTCGGCGGAGAGGCAGTACCGCTACCCGCTCGAGCTGGGCACCACCCGCCCGCCCCAATCGCAGTGGACGGTCACGGGCGCGGGCAGCGCCGTGCTCGCGCGCGGGGGCGAGGGCCCCAAACTCACCTGCGGCACGGTGGGCAAGGTCGTCGACTTCGGCGTGTCCGACGTCAACAACATGGGCGCGGCGATGGCGCCCGCCGCGGCGGACACCGTCCTCGCCCACCTGCGCGATACCGCCCGCCCGCCCGACTATTACGACGTCATCCTCACCGGCGACCTCGGCGCGCTGGGCAGCCGCTTGTTGGAAGAGCTGCTCTTCGAGCGGGGCGTCGACGTCGCTGCCAATCACGTCGACTGCGGCGAGGTCGTCTACAACGCGGCGGAAGACGAGTTTCAGGGCGGCAGCGGCGCGGGCTGCAGCGCGGCGGTGCTCAATTCGTACATCCTCGCCAAGATGCGCCGCGGGCAGCTGCGCCGCGTGCTGTTTGCGGCGACGGGCGCGCTGCTCTCCACCGTCACTTCGGGGCAGGGGGAGACCATCCCCTGCATCTCTCACGCCGTCGCCATCGAGGCGTAGGGGAGGGCGGCGGCTCTCGTAAAACACGCCGCGCCCCATCAAAATGTGCCGCGCCGCTTTGCGGGGCGGCGAAAGGAGGAAAAGATGCTCGGCAGTTATCTCGGCATCCTCATCATGTTTGCCAAGGCGTTCGCCGTGGGCGGCGCCATCTGCGCCGTCGCGCAGGTCGTCATCAACTTCACAAAGCTCACCGCGGGCAAGATCCTCGTCCTCTTTCTGCTGGCGGGGGTAATTTTAGAAGGGCTGGGCCTGTACCGCTACCTCGTCGACTTCGCGGGCGCGGGCGCGACCGTTCCCATCTGCGGCTTCGGATACCTGCTCGCGCGCGGGGCGATGCGCGGCGCAGAGCGGGGGGTGTTCGGCGCGTTCACGGGCGCGCTGTCCGCCGCGAGCGCGGGCGTCACGGCGGCGGTCGTATTCGCCTTCCTCGCCGCCCTCTTCTTCCGCCCCAAAAGCAAAAAAAATTGAGCCGCTTTCCGTTCCCTTTTCTCCCTTGACAAACGGCGCGCGCGGGTTTATACTTGTAGAAAAAGGGGAGCGCCCCCGCGCCTTGCGGCTCGCGCGCGCCGACTGCGGCGCGCCTTTTTCGCAATATGCGCGCAAAAACGCGGTTATGCAGAGTACTATGCCTGACATAATACGCGGATAGGCCGCTCCCGCAGGAGGGAAAAAATGAAAGTTGTCATCATCGGCGGCGTCGCGGGCGGCGCGACGGCGGCGGCGCGCCTGCGTCGCCTCGACGAAAGCGCGAACATCGTCGTGTTCGAGCGGGGCGGGTACGTCTCCTACGCCAACTGCGGCCTGCCCTACTACATCGGCGGCGTCATCACCGACCGCAAAAAGCTGACGCTGCAGACGCCGCAGAGCTTTTTCAGCCGCTTCAACGTCGACGTGCGCGTGCACAGCGAGGTGGTCGAGATCGACCGCGCCGCCAAGCGGGTGCGCGTGCGCAAGACGCAGGAGGGGAGCGAGTATTGGGAGAGCTACGACAAGCTCGTCTACGCGCCCGGCGCGGCGGCCATCCGCCCGCCCTTCGCGGGGGAGGGAGAGCGCATCTTCACCCTGCGCACGGTGGAGGACACCTTCCGTTTAGACGACTTCCTGCGCGCGAAGAGTCCGGCGCGCGCCCTCGTCATCGGCGGCGGCTTTATCGGGCTGGAGGCGGCGGAAAACCTCGCCGAGCGGGGCGTTGCCGTCACCCTCGTGCAGATGGAAGACCAGGTCATGCTCCCCTTCGACTACGACATGGCCTGCATCCTGCGCGCGCAGCTGCTCGCCAAGGGCATCGACCTGCGCCTGCGCAGCAAGGTGGTCGGCCTCGCGCAGGCGGGTGAAGAAGTCACCGCTTCCGTAGAGGGCGGTACATCCCTTTCCGCCGACTTCGCCCTGCTCGCCATCGGCGTGACGCCCGAAACGCACCTCGCCAAGGCGGCGGGGCTGGAACTCGGCAGAAAGGGCGCCGTCGTCGTCGACGAACATATGCGCACCTCCGACCCCGACATCTACGCCGCGGGCGACGCGGTGCTCGTCAAAGACGCCGTCACGGGCGCGGACGCCCTCGTCCCGCTCGCCGGCCCCGCCAACAAGCAGGGGCGCATCGCCGCCGACAACATCGCCGGCATCCCCTCCGTCTACCGCGGCGCGCAGGGCTCCTCCGTGCTCAAACTCTTCGACATGACCGCCGCGTCCACCGGACTCTCCGAAAAGGCGGCCGCCGCCGCGGGGCTGGAGGCGGGCAGCGCCCTTCTCTTCTCCCCCGAACACGCAAGCTACTACCCGGGCGGGCGCAACATGACCCTCAAAGTCGTGTACGAAAAGCCGACCGGCCGCATCCTCGGCGGGCAGTGCATCGGGTACGGCGGGGTAGAGAAGCGCATCGACGTGCTCGCCGTCGCCGTCCGCGCCGAGATGACGGCCGCCGACCTGACCGACCTCGACCTCTGCTACGCGCCCCCGTACTCGTCGGCGAAGGATCCCGTCAACATGGCGGGCTACGTCATCGAAAATATCCGCGCCGGCCGCGTGCGCCAGCACACCTGGCAAGACGTGCCCGTCCTCGCCGCCGACCCGAACGCCCTCCTGCTCGACGTGCAGACGCCGCCCGAATACGCCGCCGCGCACATCGAGGGGGCGGTCAACATCCCCGTCGACGAACTGCGTGCCCGCCTCGGCGAGCTGGACAAAAGCAAGACGATCTACGTCAACTGCTACAGCGGCCTGCGCAGCTACATCGCCTGCCGCATCCTCTCGGCCCACGGCTTCGCCTGCTCCAACCTCGCGGGCGGCATCCGCTTCTACTCGGTCGTCGCGCAGGGCGGCGCGTACGACGCCGTCTCCCGCCACCTCTGCGGCCTGCCCGCACAGCGCTGAACAGTTCGCTTCTAAATAGTATTTTGAATACAGACCGTTTCTACATGACATAACAGGGGCGGGGCGCTCGTTTGAGCGCCCCGCCCTCGCCTTTTATTCGGTTTTTTGCCCGCGCGCGTACAGCGCGCACACGGCGGCGGCGCGCGCGGCGAGCGCGTCGGCGACGGCGGACGGCGATAGCACCCGCACCCCGCTGCCCAAAGCGAGCAGTTTGGAGAGCAGCACCTCGCCGCCGGGCACCTCCGCTTCGGCGAAGATGCCGCCCTCTTCCGCGCGCACGCAGCCCATGCCCAGCCATTCCTCCACGTCGGGCAGGGCGGCCTTGTCCACACAAAGGCGCAAATTCACCAATTCTTTGTCCTCGAAGCGGAATTTGAGGGGCAGGTCGGCGCGGTCGAAGTGCCGCCGCTCGAACCGCTCGCCCGTATCCCGCGCGCCGCGGATGCGCCCCGCGCGGAAGAGGCGAAAGTTCTCCCGCTTGCGGCACCACGCGTATAAATACCAGATATTCTGTTTATAAATGAGCAGGTGCGGCTCGACGACGCGGCGGCTGGCCGCCCCCTCGCGGTCGACGTACGAGATCTCGATGCACGCCCGCCGTTCGGCGGCGTCCTCCAAAAACTTGAGCGTCTCCGAAGTCCCCGCCGCGTCCCCCCAGGTGCTGCTGTCCACGAGGATATAGCCCGAAAGCGTCAAATCGCGCGCGTCCGCCTTCTGCTGGCGGGTCAGCTTTTCCAGCGCGCCCTTGAGCGCGGCGTCGGGCAGCTGCTCGTACAGCGCCGAAAGGGCGTTGACCGCCGCGGCGTACTCCTCCTTGGTAAAAAAGTTGGAGGGCAGGCGGTAAGTGTCGGGCAGGCATATCCCGCCCCGCCGCCCGCGTATAATGTCGATGGGCACGCCCGCCACGATCAGCTCCTCGACGTAGCGGTGGATGCTCCGCTCGGATACCTCCGTCTCCCGCGCCAGCTCCGCCGCGCTCGCACGGCGCGTGCGCAGCAGGCGGAAGAGGATGCGCAGCATGATCTGTACCTTCATCCTTCGCCTCCCGAAAAATTTTTTGATTTTTGCAAAACTATTTTAATATATATGACAATATCTGTCAAGTTTTTTGTGCTACAATACAGGCACAAACAGCGAAAGGAGGAAAAGCCCATGTCCATCTTCACCTTTTTATTTAAGAAGAAGCGCCGCACGGTCGTAGCGCAGCCCACCCGTTCCGACGGCTTTCTGCCCGCCGACCGCCTGATATTGCCCCCGCGTGCGCAGCGCGCGCAGGCCGTCCGGTATGAAGCCTTCGTTTCCGGCGACTATGACGACGCCCTCTTTTTCTCCCTCGCCTCGCTGCGCGGGCTCAACGTCGCCGAGCGCGCCGCGGCGGCGGAAGTGCCCTTTGCCCCGCCGCCCGCCGCATCGTCGTCGTCCGCCGATGCCGCATCGTCGTCGCAGTGGAGCGATCTTTTGCTGTATCATTAAAGCACACACAAGGTTTCACCTTCCTTTTTGCGCCGGGCGCCCCGCTCGTCGTCGCTCGCCTTTGCTTGCCAGCCTTTTGCTAAAAGCAAAAGGCACGGCTTGCACGGCGGCTCCTCCTCTTCCCAAAAATCTCGCGACGCTTCGCACCGCTGCGATTTTCGGGAACCCTTTTTATTATTAAATTTTTGCGCAAGCAGAACCGCGCTTCTGCGCCCGCGCCCCCAATTTGCCGTTAGGCTTTTGGGGGAAAGGTGAAGCCGCCGCGCGCTATTTAAGGTGTGCATTTAAAAGCGCGGCGGCGAGGAAAACCCCGCGGCCAGCGCACCGCGCGTGCCCGCGGGGTTGTCTTCAAATCGGAAGATTTCACAGGCGTCAGCTCGCCGAGAAATCTCCGAGCCTAATTTTATATTATAATAGCTATAAAAATAATTAATAGATGCAACCGCGCGCGAATGTTTGCAATCTTCTGCCCGCTATGGTACAATATTCTATGAAAAATTAAAACAAAGGAGTTTTTTGCGATGTCTTATGTAGAAAGAGTTCTGGAACGCCTCAAGGCGCAGAACCCCAACGAGCCGGAATTCCACCAGGCCGCGACCGAGGTGCTCAACAGCCTCGCGCCCGCCATCGATGCGAATCCGCAGTACGAGAAGGCCGGACTCCTCGAGCGCCTCGTCGAGCCCGAGCGCGTCGTCATGTTCCGCGTCCCCTGGGTGGACGACAACGGCAATGTGCAGGTCAACAAGGGCTACCGCGTGCAGTTCAACAGCGCCATCGGCCCGTACAAGGGCGGCCTGCGCTTCCATCCCTCCGTCAACCTCTCCATCATCAAGTTCCTCGGCTTCGAGCAGATCTTCAAAAACAGCCTGACCGGCCTGCCCATCGGCGGCGGCAAGGGCGGCTCCAACTTCGACCCGAAGGGCAAGAGCGACAACGAGATCATGCGCTTCTGCCAGAGCTTCATGACCGAGCTGTACCGCCACATCGGCGCAGACACCGACGTACCCGCCGGTGACATCGGCGTCGGCGGCCGCGAGATCGGCTTCATGTTCGGGCAGTACAAGCGCATCCGCGACGAGCACGTCGGTGTGCTCACCGGCCGCGGCCTCTCCTACGGCGGCTCGCTCGTCCGCACCGAGGCGACGGGCTACGGCCTCGTCTATATCGCAGAGGAAGCGCTCAAAAGCAAGGGCGACGATCTGAGTGGCAAGACGGTCGCCATCAGCGGCTCGGGCAACGTCGCCATCTATGCCTGCCAGAAGGCGCAGCAGCTGGGCGCGAAGGTGGTCACCATGAGCGATTCCAACGGCTACGTCTACGACCCGAAGGGCATCGACCTGGCCGTCGTCAAGCAGATCAAAGAGGTCGAGCGCGGCCGCATCAAAGAGTATGCCGCGCGCGTCGCGGGCGCCGAGTACCACGAGGGCTGCAAGGGCGTCTGGACGGTCAAGTGCGACGTCGCGCTCCCCTGCGCTACGCAGAACGAGCTGGACGAGGAGTCGGCAAAGATCCTCGTCGCCAACGGCGTCAAGCTCGTGGGTGAGGGCGCGAACATGCCCACCACCCTCGCCGGCACCGAAGTGTTCCAGCAGAACGGCGTCGTGTTCCTGCCCGGCAAGGCGGCGAACGCGGGCGGCGTCGCCACCTCCGCGCTCGAAATGGCGCAGTCGAGCGGCCGCCTGTTCTGGTCGTTTGAAGAAGTGGACGCTAAGCTCAAAAACATCATGGTCAACATCTTCCACAACATCGATGCCGCCGCCAAGAAGTACGGCTACGAGGGCAACTATGTCGTGGGCGCGAACATTGCCGGCTTTGAAAAGGTCGCCGAGGCGATGATGGCGCAGGGCGTGGTGTAATTTTTCGGAAAAGAAAACACATCCGTGCAAAATAGCGAGGGGCGCGCGCCGTGAGGCGCGCGCCCTTTCCGTTTGCGCCGCAAAGCGCGCTATTCTGCGCCGCGGCCCGCCGCGCCCTTGGCCCATCGCGGGTCGCGCGCTCGCCGCGCCCTTGGCCCCGCCGCGCGCCCTTGCCGCGTTATTTTTTGCGTTTTGCGCGGCATTTTGCACGCAAGACGCAGGTTATGCCGTAAAAACGCCCATTCCTGTAAGCTCCCTTGCTTTTTTCGGCAGTTTGTGGTATAATGCGGTCATCATGCGGCGGCGCCCGCCCCGCGGTGCGGGGCGGGCGAATAGGCCGCGGCCGCAACGTGCGGAAAGGGGAGCGCCGATGCCGAATCAGCCGAAGAATATACAGAATAAAATACCGGGCAATATGCTGGACCAGATGGAAGGGCGCATCTTCGACGCGCAGGTCGCGCGCCTCTCGCGCCTGACCCGTCGCACGGCGAACGCCGCCTTTCTGCGCGAGATGTACCGCCGCGTCAAAGAGCGGTATGTGCAGGAGCTGCAAAAACGCAAGATCCGCCTGCGCGCGCTGGACGGCGTGCGCATCGACGAGCTTGTCAGCTACATCTTCTACTATCACATCTTCCAGACCTCCCACCTCCCCGCGGCCATCGTCGAAAATTTAGAAGGGGACGAAAACTACCGCGAGACGCTCGTGCGCGACGTCGCCGTCTATGTAGTCATCAACGAGCACCTGAACGTCGAAAAGGTGTCCATCACCTCCCAATGTTCGCCCGAGATCGCCGCCTACAACATGGCGTGCAGCTATTCTCTGTTCGTGCTCGGCAGCTTCAAGGGGCAAGACGGGCGCATGAACGGGATCAACAACCTCTTCAAAAAATCCATGCTCACCACCAAGAGCGTCATCGGCCTGCTCGCCGAGGGCAACAGCTGCGACGCCGTCATCCTCTGGCGGCACCTGCACGAGCTCGAGTGCGTGCTCATCGTGCTGTGCACCAAGGGCGAGGAGCTGTTTTTCCGCTACGTCAAGCACATGGAATACTTCGATATGGAGGGCAACCCGCGCGCCGAAGAGCTGCAGCAGCGCCTCTCGGAGGAGTGCAAGGCGTTCGGCGTCAAAGAGCGCAACGCCTTCATCAACTACGGCTGGCTGGAGTACGTCGAAGGCTTCCGCGAGGGATTTGGCAAGGAATACCGCCTCAACTTCAAAGACGGCCTGCAAAAGATCGCCGGGCAGAGCGGCCGCCACGCCGCCTACGCCAGCGCCAGCAAAATTTTGCACCCCTCCGCCTGGGTGGTCGCCATCCGCGACGACAAGTTCTACAAGTTCACCATGTTCGAGCTGTATCGCTCGCTGACCAACATCGTCGCCCAGATCAAGGGTTACGTCGATCGCTATCGCTCCTCGTCGGATAAGCCCAACGAGTGCGCCGCCTACGCGCGCACCATCGACGGCTACCTCAAAATGATCGAGCGCAACAACAAGGTCATCGCCGTCAAGTACGCCAAGCGCTGACCCCGCCACAGACAAAAACCGAAGCGCCCGCTCCCCCTGTTTCGGGGGAAGCGGGCGCTTCCTTGTCTGGCCGCAGTTCAGGCGCGGCTGGCCTCTTTTTCTTTTTCCTTTTCCTTATACGCGGCGATGGCGCGCGAGAGCTGGTCGGGGCAGGAGGTGTTGTTCCTGCACTTGATGCCGGCAAGCGTCGCGCCGATCTCGTCGATGTCTTTGCCCTCGACCAGCCGCGCGATGCCCTGCAGGTTGCCGCCGCAGCCGCCGATGAATTTGACGTTGTGGATCTTGTTCGCGCTGTCCACGTCAAAGATGATCTGGCGCGAGCAGGTGCCCTTGGTGTTATAAGTAAACATACCGATACCTCAAAATTAGTCTACAAGATTTTCATAAATGACGGCATACACGTCCGCGGCCTTCAGCTCCCACTTTTTGTAGATGTTCTGCGCCGTCTTGCGGTCGGGCACGACGAACTTGAGCTCGAGCATGGGCTGCGCGGGGGCGAGGATGCGCAAAAACACGGTGTAGGTGCCGTCTTTGTTTTGGTAGTAGTCCGACTTGCACTCCTGGCGGTTGCGGTAGCGCGCGCTGTTGTTTTTGACGAAGACGGAGATCTCTTCGCGGGTGCTCTTCGGAATGTTGATATAAAAGTTCGCCAGACAGCTTCGCCCGTCCGGCGTGATGGTGTAGAGGGTGTCGTCGTTGGTCTCGACGGTGCAGATAAAGCCGTCCTCCAAAAGCTGCGAGAGGATCATCATGCAGTCCATGTAGTTGATCCAGTCGTTGCTGGTCGAACACATATCGATGACCGTGCGCTCGGAGAGGGAGCTTTCCATCTTATCGAAGACGAACAAAACTATTAACTTGTTGATGAACGTTTCGCCTTGGATCTGCATGCCCGTTTCCTTCGTACGACGCGCCTGTCTCTACCGACAAAAATCCGCTTTTTTGCAAAAGCGGATATTTTGTCCGATCGTATGAGCCGCCCGAAAGATCAGGCAAATTTTTTGAGCGCGGCGATCAGGTCGTCGCAGTTATCCGAGTGGATCTCGACCGTCACGGGCTTGGAGAGGTCGAGGCTGAAGATACCGAGGATAGATTTTGCGTCGACGACATACTTTTCGCTCTTGAGATCGATCTCGTAAGGATATTCCTGCACGATATTGACGAAGTCTTTGACGTTCTGCGCCATCTGCAGAGAGATTTTAACGGATTTCATAGGGTGACCTCCTGTTTGGTTTTCTATATTATAACGAAAATTTTTTTGAAATGCAAGATATTTCCGAAAAATAACTTAATAATTTATAAAATTTGTGCTATAATGAGGGGGAAAAAGGAAAAGTTGTCCGTTTCGCACAAAATTGTACCAAAAGGAGACACTTTACATGGATTCGGGAAAGGGCCAGATCGATATTTTTCTACGCCGGTGTGACGAGCTCATGCGCACCAGCATCATCATCGCGGACGCCAAGATCGGCGACCTGCTCAAGGCCATCACCACAAGCGACCTGCTCTACGCCTTCTTCCGCGACATCACGCAAAACTTCGACTACGTGGCGGCGCAGCTGCGCTACATGAACTATATGCCGTACCCCGGCTCGCGCAAGCACCTGCTGCTGCTGCCCGAAGACACGACCGAAAAGCTCGCCTTCATCTTCTGCCTGCTCGTCGACCTCGACGCTAAAAACATCGACCTCGGCGAGTTCCTCTCCGAGTACTTCTATGAAGACGGCGACCTCAACCGCGGCTTCCGCCGCTTCGGCGCGGAGGTCATCCTGCCCCTGCGCAACCTCATCCGCCAGATGTTCCAATCGGGCGCGACAGACCCGCGCGTCGCCAAAGCGCGCGGCAAGGCGGCCGCCGAGCACCTCGCCCGCATCATCCGCAGCGAGCGCGACCGCGTGTTCGAGTCGAAAATGGCGGACGACAAAAAGGTGGACGGTCTGCTCATCTTAAACGCCCTCTCCGTCGCCGCCGCCAAGGCAGACGCCCAGCTGTTGGGCGGGCTGCTGTGCGGCTACGGCTACTACGCCCGCGCCGTCGGTTGGAAGAGCGACAACATCGCCGATATGTTCGCGGGGTTTGAAAAGTTCAAGGAGCAGTTATGAACCTCACCGAAAAGACTGTCCGCAAAAATATCGTGTTCGAAGGGAAGATCATCCGCGTCCGCTGCGACGATGCCCTCCTGCCCGACGGCAGGCCCTGCCGCCGCGAGGTGGTCGACCACCCGGGCGGCGCGAGCGTGCTGTATGTGCGGGAGGGGAAGGTGCTGCTCGTGCGGCAGTTCCGCTACCCGTACGGCGAGGAGACGCTCGAGATCCCCGCGGGCAAGTTAGACCCCGGCGAGGACCCCGCCCACACCGCCGCGCGCGAGCTGGCGGAGGAGACGGGTTGGGAGCCCGCCTCCGTCGAGCACCTCTATACCATCTACCCCACCCCCGGCTACTCGGCGGAAAAGATCTACATCTATCGCGCCCGCGGCGTGCGCGCGGGGGCTGCCCACCCCGACGAGGGCGAGTTCCTCACCGCCGCCTTCTACCCCGTCTCCGACGTGCTCGCCATGATCGAGCGGGGCGAGATCCGCGACGCCAAGACCATCATCGCCGTGCAGAGCCTGCGCCTTTCGGGCGAGGCTTGATCGAGCTTTCGCCTTGCGCGCGGCGCGGCGTTCTATCGGTTTTTTGAATTTGAATTTATATCTTTCGGGGCGCGCCCGCTTGCGGGCGCGCCCCTTCGTGCGCAAAAATTCTCCCGCGCCGCCTTTTTGCCCGCCGCGCGGCGCAGGGGCGGGCGCGGCAAAAAAGACGCCCGCGGCGCGGGGCCGCGGGCGGGGCAGGGCAGGGGAACGGGGCTCGGCTCACTTGCAGCAGTCGCCGAACAGGTTGCACAGCCCGCCGTTTTTGCACACGCAGTAGAGCAGGGCGAGGATGAGCGGCAGATAGCAGCTGTTCAAAATGCCGCTCAGGCCGCCGCTTTGCGAACAGGCGAGCACGAGCAGAAGGACGATGATCCACAGGCAGCCGCTGCCGCCCGAATTTGCGAAGCCGTTCATTGAATATTTCCTCCCGGCCGCCGCGCGCTATGTATTTTGAAAGAAAAGCGCGGCGGTGCCGACAGCCGCCCGCCCGCGCGGGGCGTTCTTGCGGCTGTCTACACTCATATGTACGCGCCGCCGCGCAAAAGTGTGCGCCTTTACCGCGCGGCAGCCCGCCCGTTCACGCCGCAGGCAGGCGCATTTCGCGCCCGCCCGTCGCTTTGCCGCTTGCCGCGCCTCCTTTTTTTTAAGGGGAAGTGCACAAGCGCCCGCCTTTTTGCCCGCCCTTCATTCTCTTTTGCGGACAAGCCGCATATCGCAGCAACGTGGCGGCGGAGGGGCAAAAAGATAGGGGGCGCAATCAGTTGCATTTTCGGGCGGTTTTTGTTATAATTATATTCCACGGCAGTCTTTTCGCCGCCGTGCCCCGCGCTTTTGCGGGGTCTGACAACCGAATGCGCGGGAACGGCACCGCGAGGGCCGCATCCCTTTTCAGCGCAGAAATACATTTTTTTCACGGATACTCCTATGTGAGATCCGATGGAGGTTCTTATGGAAAGAAAGCGCTTTTTCACCGCGCGCAACATCGCCTTTCTGGCGGTGCTCGTCGCGCTCGTCATCGTGCTGCAGGTCTGGGCGAGTGCCATCCCCATCGGCGCGACGCGCATCAGCCTCACCCTCATCCCCATCGTGCTGGGGGCGATGCTGCTCGGCCCGCTCGCGGGCGCCTTTTTGGGTGCGCTGTTCGGCGCCATCGTCGTCATCGCCGCGCTCACGGGCGCGGACGCGTTCACCCTCGTGCTGCTGCAAGACCACCCCGTGCTGACCGTGCTGCTCTGCCTCGTCAAAGGGGCGGCGGCGGGCCTCGTCGCCGGGCTCATCTACCGCGCGCTGCGCGGCAAAAGCGAGCGCGCAGCGGCCATCGTCGCGTCGCTCGCCGCGCCCGTCGTCAACACCGGGCTGTTCATCCTCGGTGCGCTGCTGATGAGCGACACCCTCTCCGCCAACTTCGTGGCGGACGGGGAGACCGTTCTGTACTTCCTCGTCATCGGCTGCGCGGGCATCAACTTCCTCGTGGAGTTCGCCGTCAACGCCGTCGCATCCCCCGCGCTCTACGCAGTTGAGCGGGTGGTCGAAAAGTCGGTGCGCGGCCGCCGCTCAAAGCGGGTAGGCGCGCAGGGCAAGGCAGAACAGGAGCAGGGCGCGGCGCGCAGCGATTCCGCCCGCAAAATTTAAGATCGGGGAGGGAGGGGCAATGATCCTCTGCATCGACGTCGGCAACACCAACATCAAATACGGCATCTTCGACGGCGACGAGCTCGCCGTCAGCTTCCGCGTCGCCACCGAAATGAAGCGCACGAGCGACCAATACGGCACCGCTCTCTTGGATATGCTCGCCGTCAAGGGGGTGGGCGCGGACGACATCGACGGCGCGATCATCGCCTCCGTCGTCCCTTCTCTCAACTACACCATCTCGCATATGTGCGCGGGGTACCTCGGCGTCGAGCCGCTCATGGTCGGCGCGGGGCTCAAGACGGAGCACAACCTGCGCATCGACAACGCGCGCGAGATGGGCGCCGACCGCATCGTCAACGACGTCGCCGCCATCCGCAAATACGGCGCGCCCGTCATCGTCATCGATTTCGGCACCGCGACCACCTTCAACGCCGTCAACGAGCAGTGCGAGTTCATCGGCGGGGCGATCGCCCCGGGCATCCGCAGCTCGATGGATTCGCTCGTCTCGGGCACCGCGCGCCTGCCGCGCGTCGAGATCGAGATCCCCAAATCGGTCATCGGTAAGAATACGACCACCAATATGCAGGCGGGGCTGGTATTCGGCTTCGCGGGGCTGGTCGACTACATCGTCAAAAAGATGAAGCGCGAAATGAAGCACCCGCACATCCAAGTGGTGGCGACGGGCGGCTTCAGCGAGATCATCGCCGGCGAAATATCCTGCATCGACCATGTGGACAAGCTCCTCACGCTGCAGGGTCTCAAATATCTATACGATCTGAACAATACGGAGGGCAAAAAATGAAAAGTGTCGGCGTCGCCATTCTCGGTTTAGGCGTGGTCGGCGGAGGAACGTACAAGATCCTCACCGAGCACAGAGACTTTTACCGTCGCACGCAGAACATCGATATTTCCGTGGAGAGCGTCCTCGAGATCAACCGCCAGCGCGCGCTCGATTTAGGCGTGGAGGAGAGCAAGATCTCCGACAACATCGCCGAAGTCGTCAGCAACCCCAACGTCGACATCGTCGTGGAAGTCATCGGCGGCGTCGAGCCCGCCAAAAGCTTCGTGCTCGCGGCGCTGCACAGCGGCAAGACGGTCGTCACCTCGAACAAAGAGCTCTTCTGCAAGTATTGGTACGAACTCGAAAAGGCGGCGCGCCGCACCAACGCGGGGCTGTACTTCGAGGCGAGCTGCGTGGGCGGCGTCCCCATCATCCGCACCCTCGTCGACGGGCTGCAGGCCAACGTGCTGCACACCCTCACGGGCATCATCAACGGCACCACCAACTATATCCTGACGCGCATGACGCGCGACGGCATCGACTACGCCGCCGCCCTCAAAGACGCGCAGGCGCTCGGCTATGCCGAAAAGGACCCGACGGCAGACGTCGAGGGATTCGACGCCGCATACAAGCTGTCCATCCTCGCCAGCCTCGCCTTCCACACCAAAGTTCCGCTGGATAGAGTGTACCGCGAGGGCATCGCCGGCATCGACACGCGCGACATCGCCTACGGCGAAGAGCTCGGCTACGTCCTGAAGCTGCTCGCCATCGGCAAAAACGACGGCGCGGGCCGCATCGAAGTGCGCGTCCACCCCGCCTTCATCCGCAAAGACCACCCGCTCGCCTCCGTCGGAGACAGCTTCAACGCCGTCTTTTTGCAGGGCGACAGCGTGGGCGACGTCATGCTCTACGGCCGCGGCGCGGGCGACCTGCCTACGGGCAGCGCCATCGTCTCCGACGTCATCTACGCGGCGACGCACGCCGACCACAAGTACGCGACCTTTAAAAACACCCAGCTCGCCGAAAAGGGCGTCAAGTTCGTCACCGACTTCCAGAGCCGCTACTACATCCGCTTCACCGCGCACGACCGCGCCGGCGTGCTCGCCAAAGTCGCGGGCATCTTCTCCAAGTACAACATCAGCATCGTCGACTTCTTCCAAAAGGGCGAGGCCATCGGCCGCCCGGCGGGAGAAGGGGAGGAGGGCGTCCCCATCATCCTCATCACCCATACGACGAGCGAGTTCTCCGTCCGCCGCGCGGTAGATAAGATCGCCGCCCTCGACGACATCGTGCGCGTGAACAGCGTCATCCGCGTCGAAAATTTAGAAAACTGATTTACGCAGACTGCCCGGCGCCGATCGCAGATCGGCGCCTCGCTATTTTACGATCGCGCGCTTTGCGCGCGGAAGGAGAGCCCATGATGCGCGCCGTCATACTCGTCAACGCCTATATCCGCGCCCCCGCCATGCTGCGCCAGGCAGAGCGCATCGCCGCCGAACTGCACCTGCGCGGCGTGCGGGCAGACATCGTCAAAAACGGCGACTTCCCCTGCGCCGTCGCGGGCGAAATTTCCCTCGGCGACAGGCCGGACTTCGTCGTCGACCTCGACAAGGACAAGTACCTGCCCCGCATGCTCGAAAAGTGCGGCGTCCGCCTGTTCAACCGCGCGCAGGCGGTGGAGGTGTGCGACGACAAGATGCTCACCTGCATCGCCCTCGCGGGCGGCGGCGTCCGCCAGCCGGACACCGTCCCCGCCCCTCTGTGCTACTATGCGGATGCGGCGGTGCGCGAAGAATTTTTGCAAGAAGTCGGGCGGCGGCTGGGCTTCCCGCTCGTCGTCAAAAAGAGCTTCGGCAGCTGGGGCGAAGGGGTCCGCCTCGCCCGCGACGCGCAAGAGCTCGCCGCCGCGGCGGAGGAATATAAGCTGCTGCCCCACCTCTACCAGAAGCGCGTCGGAAAAGCAGGGGAGGACCTGCGCGTGCTCGTCGTCGGCGGGCGGGCGGTCGCCTGCATGCGCCGCAAAAACGAGGGCGACTTCCGCTCCAACGTCGAGCGGGGCGGCCGCGGCGAGGCCGCGCATCCCGCGCCCGCCTTTTTGCAGGCGGCGGAGCGGTGCGCATCGCTGCTCGGTCTCGACTACTGCGGCGTCGACCTGCTCGACGAGGGGGGCGAGCCGTACGTGTGCGAGGTCAACTCCAACGCCATGTTCAACGAGGCAGAGCGGGTGACGGGCGTCAACGTCGCGGGGGCGTATGCCGAACATATGCTGCGCGAACTGCGCGCATAGCGCCCGCCCGCCGCGTTTTCCGTGTTTTTGTGTATAAGATGAATAAAAATGCGCGAAAAGACAAAAAACGATTGCCTTTTCGGGCTCGAAATGGTATGATTGTTGCAATACAGCGGGGCAGAGCGACGGCGCCTTTTGCCCGCCTTGCGGGGCGGAGCGGCGGCGCATTTCCGCGGCGGACTATGGTCAAAAGCGGACCGCCCGCCTCATGTAAATATCTTTTTTCGAGGTACAGTATGAAAAAGTTTTTGGGCTTCGTGCTCGCGCTGGCTACCCTGTTCAGCGTCGGCACGGTCGCAACCGCCTGCGCGCCTTCGGACGCGATCATCGTACAGACGAATGCCTTCTTTGCTCCGTTCGAGTATTACGACGGGACGGAGATCGTCGGCGTTGACGTGGACATCATGGAAAAGGTCGGCGAAAAGCTCGGCAAAGAAGTTGTTTTCCAGGACGGCGATTTCGCGATCATTATCGACGTCGTCAGCCAGGGAACGATGGCGGATGCGGGCGCTGCCGGCATCACGATCACCGACGAGCGCAAAGAAAAGGTAGACTTCTCTATCCCGTATTATACGTCCGTGCAGTACGTCATCTGGGAAGAGGGCAATGAAGATTTCGCGACGTCCGAGGCTGCCGACGGCACGGATATCGTCCTTTGGGAACAGCTTCGCGGCAAAAAGATCGGCGTGCAGCTCGATACGACGGGCATGATCTATGTCGATGGCGAGATCGAGGGCGTCGATTTTGACGGCGTGCTCAAAGACAGCGGCGCCGAATGCAAGCCGTACGACAACGCGCAGATGGCGGTCGAGGCGATGTTCGGTTCGGACGCGCTCGATTGCGTGGTCGTCGACCAGCTCCCTGCGCAGTATCTGGCGGAAAACGTGAAGAACCACGACCTGCAGTGCGCCGCACTCTATTACGACGCGGAGACGGCGACGGAAGAGCAGTATGCGATCTGTGTGACGCCGGGCAACACCGAGCTGCTGAACGCGATCAACGAAGTTTTGGAAGAGATGATCGAGAGCGGCGAGATCGAGGCGCTCGTTTCTAAGCATCTCGGCCTGGAATAAGTTTTTGCGCAAAATTTTTTTGAAGGCGGCGCGGGGCAGATATCTTGCCTCGCCGGCGCCTGCCGCGAGGGATGAGCATGTTTTTTGAAACGCTTTGGGAGCTCGTGACCAGTTCAAAGTACTGGGGCACCATTTTAGAAGGCTTTTATACGACGGTGATCATCGCGTGCGGGGCGGCGGTATTGGGGCTTGCCCTCGGCATCATCGTCGCCGTCGTCAAGATCGCGGCGAAAAAGAATAAAAAGCTCAAGTTTTTTGAGGTCATCTGCGATCTGTACGTCTCCATCATCCGCGGCACGCCTGTCGCGCTGCAGCTGTTTATTCTGGCTTTCGGCATTTTGACTATCCGCGGGTTTCCTCTCGAGATCACGGCGATCATCGCGTTCGGCATCAATTCGGGCGCGTATGTGGCAGAAAGCCTGCGCGGCGGCATCCAGTCGGTAGATGCCGGGCAAGACGAAGCTGCGCGCTCGCTCGGTCTGAGCGGCATGCAGAGCATGCGGTACATCATCGTTCCGCAGGCGATCAAAAGCGTCATCCCCGCGATCGGCAACGAGCTCATCGCCCTCTTAAAGGAGACGTCCATCGTCAGCATGATCGGCATCACCGACCTGACCTTTGCGGCAAAGATCATCGGCGCGGGCCACGAGCTTGCCAACTATCTCGTGCCGATGCTGTTCGTCGCACTCTTCTATCTTGCGGTCGTGTATCTTCTGATCTTCTTCATTCGCATGATCGAGCGGCACTTTCAGCAGAGCGAACAGCACGCCGACGAGCGCAAGCTCGAAAAATGCCGCATCCGGATGGAAAAACGGCTGCGCGCGATCGACGAGCGCTATATGAAGGAGTGTACGAACGGTGAAAACTGACATGCAAGAGATCAAAGATCAGGCCGCCGCGCAAAAAGGCGAGCAAGAAGACGTGCTCATCGACATCTGCGGCCTGCAAAAGAGCTTCGGCAAAAACGCAGTGCTGCGCGGCATCGATACCAAGATCTGCCGCGGCGAAAAGGTCGCCATCATCGGCCCCTCCGGCAGCGGCAAGTCCACCTTTTTGCGGTGTTTGAATCTTTTGGAAGAGCCTACGGAAGGGAATATCTACTTCGAAGGCGAAGACATCGTCCATACCAAGCATATCAACGAATGCCGCCGCAAAATGGGCATGGTGTTTCAGCACTTCAACCTGTTCAACAACTTGACGGTGATCGAAAACATCATGTTTGCGCCCGTCAAGCTCGCAAAGCAGCGCCTGAAAAAGCAAAAAGCGCATTACAGGTGGCAGAAGTTCAAAAGGTTTTTCGGCGCAAAGGGCGAGGAGCTTTCTGCGCCGAATGACAGCGTCGCCAAGATCGAAAAGGCCGCCAAAGACCGCGCCATGCAATTGCTCGCCCGCATCGGCCTCGCCGATAAGGCGAGCGTCTATCCGTCCACCCTGTCGGGCGGCCAGCGCCAGCGCATCGCCATCGTGCGCGCGCTCGCGATGAACCCGAAGGTCATGCTCTTCGACGAGCCGACGTCCGCGCTCGACCCGGAAATGGTCGGCGAGGTGCTCGAGCTCATCAAGGAGCTCGCCGACGAGGGGATGACGATGGTCATCGTCACGCACGAGATGGGCTTCGCGCGCGAGGTCGCGACCCGCGTGCTGTTCATGGCGGACGGAAAGATCGCCGAGCAGGGCCCGCCCGCGCAGATCTTCGGCGCGCCGCAAAACGCCCGCCTGCGCGATTTTCTCTCCAAAGTTTTGTAATGTTTTTGCGCCCCGTGCGCGAAAAAAGGGACCGCCGGCAGCCGCCGGCGGTCTTTTGCCAAGATCTTCTATAAAAATCTTTTGCCGCGATCCCTTACCGCGGTCGTTTGCGGACGAGATCAGTTCCCGCCCAGCGCTTTGGCGATGGAGCCCTTGAAGAAGCACACGACCGCGCCGAGGATGGCGAGGACCGCCCCGATGATGGGGCCGACGCCCAGCGATGCGGAGAGCTCTTCCACGAGCGCCTGCTGGAATTCTTCCATGCCGATGGTTGCAAAGCCGACGATGCTGAACAGGAACACGGCGCCGACGACGAAGCAGGCGGTCGTCACGATCTTGGTGAGCAGCCCGTTTTGGAAGAGCACGGCGAGGATGCCGCCGATGAGCGGCAGCAGGAAGGCGATAAAGACCATAAAGTTAAAGGTCAGGATGGTCGTCGTCGTCTCGAGCGCGCTCCCTTCGCCGATCGTCTCCGAATACCCGAAGGCGAGCTGCATACCCGTATACGAGTAACTTGTGTTTGCGATGCCCAGATCTGCCGAGTAGGTGACGGCGGTCAGAAACATCATGCAGAACGCGGCGATGCCCAAGACCAGCGCGATCCCTCCGGGGATGTAGTACTTGATACCCTTCTTTGCCATGGTTGGCCTCCTTCATAGAGATTTGTAAGTTTATTGTAGCATAGTCAGGCCGCAAAAGCAACAGGATGTCGCTTTTTCTGAAAACTTCGACCGATCGGCAAAGATCGTCGATTATCATGCCCGCCGCCGTCCGCGCGCGGGCGAGGAGGAGAAAATGGAACGGGAAGAGATCTTCCGCGAGATCGAAAAATTCGGCGGCGCGGCATACGACTGCCCGTTTGAAGGTGACTTCGACAGCGTCGTGCTGCGCCATGTAAGCACCCGCCGTTGGTTCGGGCTGTACTTTGCCGTTCCCAAGCGGTATTTCGGGGAAGAGGGGGAGGGGAGCGAATTTTGCCTCAACCTCAAGTGCCCGCCGCCCCTCGCCGCCGCCCTGCGCGAAACGTACGCCGCCGTGCTGCCCGCCTGGCACATGAACAAGGTGCATTGGATCACCGTGCGCCTGCACGGCGACATCCCGCGCGAAGAGATCGAAAAGCTGCTGCGCCTCAGCTACGACATCACCGACCGCATCCCGCGCGCGCCGCGCGCAGAGGGCAAGCCGCGCGAAAAAAAATAAGTCGCAGAGGGCGCTGCGGGCAGAGGATGGCAGTAAACGCGGTAAACTTGGGCGGGCGGTTGACCGCTCCGCTTTTTTATGGTACAATAGGGGAAACGCTTCCAAAAAAGGAGATTTTTGTATGATCCGCAAATTAGAGCCCGCCGACCGCGACACCTTCATCCGCCTGTCCGAGCTCTTTTACGCTTCCCCCGCCGTGCTGCATCCCCTTCCCCGCGCCTTCCACGAGGAGGCCTTCGACGAGATCATGCGCTCGCGCGACTACGCCGACGGCTGCCTGCTCGAAGTGGGCGGCGAGGCGGTCGGCTTCGGGCTGGTCGCCAAAACGTACTCGCGCGAGGCGGGCGGCAAGGTGCTGTGGCTGGAAGAGCTGTTCGTGCTGCCCGCCTACCGCAGCTGCGGCCTCGGCCGCGAATTTTTCGCCGCCGCCGAACAGTACGCGCGCGAAAACGGCTTCGCCCGCATCCGTTTGGAGGTAGAGGAGGAAAACGTCCGCGCCCGCTCGCTGTACGAGCGGCTGGGCTACGAGGATCTCGAATACCGCCAGATGGTCAAGCAGCTGCGCCCGAGCGGGGCGGAAGGGGAGGAGGCGTGAGCAGGCTCGGCAGCCGCCACACCGTCGCTGCCAGCTACCTCGGGTATGTGACGCAGGCTGTCGTCAACTGTTTTCGTGAAAAAGGCACCGCGCCCCGGCTTCTCTCCTCCGATTGAGCGCGCACGCGCCCCCTCGCGCATATGATGAAAGGGGAGGCAACTCCCAATTTCATGTACGAGGGAAAAACCATGTGTTTGCTCTGTTCCATTCTGTTCGGTGAAGGGGGCCGCCGCGCGAGCAGCGATCGCTCTTGCGATTACGGCTGCGGCTCGTCTTACAGCGGCTGCGGGTCGTCGTATGGCGGCTGCGGCGGCTGCGCCTCGGCGTATAGCGCGGCTGAAAACAACGGCGCCTCGGTGAGTGCGTCCGGCGCCGTTTCGCCCGCTCTTTCGCGCGGGTGCGGCTGCGGAACATACGCGGCCGTACAGCTCTGTTCGCCCTGCTGCTGCACCGGCTTCGGACGGCACGGCGACGGCGGCGTCTGCTGCGACGAAGCCTACTACTGCCGGCAGTACGCGCTCTGCTGCGGGCGCTGCAAAAAGGTCTGCTGCTGTTATGAAAAAGTCATCTGCGGCCGCAGTTGACCGCGCAGGGGAGGCGGAAAGCCGCCTCCCCGATTATTAGCATAAAATACCGCTTTGCGCGCAAAATCGGCCGCGAAATCTTGCTTTTTCGGCAAATATATAGTATAATGTCAGACATACATCGCCCTTAACCGAGCTATTCGGCGTGGGCGTGGTTTTATGCGGGCGTGGCGGAATTGGCAGACGCGCCGGATTTAGGCTCCGGTGGGTGACCTTGCAGGTTCAAGTCCTGTCGCCCGCACCAAGTCATAATAGCTTGAACTTCTTTACCGTAAAAAGAATGTTCGGGCTATTTTGTTATATTGAGGAATTAAAAAGATTCCGAACATAAAAATAGCGGGCAGAGCGAATTTCGCTCTGCCCGCCTCGCCGTTTTTATCATCATAGTCTTTTTCTTCTACGGCGCAACTCGATAATTTCGATTTTTACTAACTTATATACCGCAACTTTCAGCGGTTTCCTTTCGCCGCAACTTATGGCGGCGTTCCCAGTACTATTTAGAGGGATGAATTATTTATTTAGTTTTGTATTCAGTTGTCGACTTGCCGACCATTCGGCATAGTCTTTTTGCCCTTGTTCGGACAGAAGATATGCCCTGATTTGCGGTAACAGAACTCTTGCAAGAGATTCTATTTGGTAATCAGGAATATCAAAGTCAGTTTGAATTAGTTTCTTTCTCGCCATTCCCCGTAGTTATGTATTCTGTTCGATACGTTTTCCTCCTTTTTAACGGTTATTCAGTTTTATTTGCTCCAACCGTTTCCAGACGATTTGAAAGGTGAAGAGCGCTTTACTGCCTTACGTTGCTCGGCAGTTGCCAATGCTTCCCTAAGTTTGTCCGGCGCTTGCTTTCGCAGCTCTCTCAAGGTGTTGGCGTCCTCTTGGAGCGACTGTCGTTCTCGTTCGGTCTTTTGATAGAGTTGAAAGACATCGTGCTGATCTTTAATGCTGTATTCAAGCTCTTGCCTGAGTCTTGCATTGTCAGCGGATAGTGCCGGCACGTCTTTCTTGTTTGGCTTACGTTTTCCTGCGTTGTATTCCTGCGCAACGTCCGCTGCCGCTTGAAGTGGAGCGACTTCACGCTGTAATTTCTTGCGCTTTTCTTCAAGCTTAAGCATGGTCTGTTCCGCGTGGGCTTGGTTTAGCTCTGCGGCTTCTTTTCGCCTTTCTGCTTCGGATGCCTGCAACACAGCAGCCACGGCTTCGTCTTTCATCTTTTTCACCTTGTACGACATAGTGTCAAGGTGTTTTGCGGTGCTGCCTTCCCTGCCGCGTTGCAAGTTCCACTTTTTGCCCACGACAGAATGAAAGTCTGTCTGCAAGGTTTGCAACGCCTTGCGGTCAAACATTTGCTTGGCACAGAGCCTGCCATCTGCAATCGGAATTAAATTCAGGTGCAGATGCGGTGTGGTTTCGTCCATATGGACTACGGCGGAAATAATATTTTCTTCGCCATATCTGTCCGAAAAGAAGCGGGTGCAGTCTGCAAAGAATTTTTCCTGTTCCTGTACTGATAAACTTTTGAAAAACTCTCTGTCCGATCCTACAACGAACGAACACATCAGAACTGCGTCCTTACGAACTTTCGTAGGCAAGTCAAGTTCCGCTATTCTGCGGTTGATGTGCTGAGTGTAGGTGCATTGTCGCTTAAAGACATTGTAGTTGTTCTGAGTGCGAGCGCAGTCTATCTGCGGATTGTTTGCAAGATAGTTTTCGTCTCGCTCGTTCTCCTGTTCGACGGGCGCAATATCCGTCTTGTGATATTTTTCCATGTGACAAACCAAATAGCTTATTTCATTGTCCTCCTTGTTTTTTCTGATTAAAAGCCCTCGGCAGAGCGAACGGTACTTCGCTTGCGAAGTATAGTGAGCTATACTTCGAGCTGACGAAGTGGAAGAAGTATCTATAAAACACTTCAAGTTTGCTTGCCAAAATCAGACTTTGGGTTGCCATATAATTTCCGTTTGCTTGCCTGATTTATGGCGGTCTGATTGTCGTTTGCTTGTTCATTTTTTACCTCCTGATTTGTTGATTTTTTATCTTTACCCACAAGCAAAATTGTGGGTGCGATAGCTAAAAAAGAACACAAAAAAGCCGCTGATGCTTGTAACGCGATCACCGACTTAAAACCTTGTTTAGCTGTAAGCTCTATGGTGGTTAGCCATTCTATGTAATTTTCGGTTTATTTACTTTCGTTTTCGCCTCGGTTATCTGAAAATTTGTACGCTAAAAAACCCCATCAAGGCGCGTCCAAAAATGCGAGATATTTTAGGCTTGTTCGCTAAAAAATTGTACAACAATAAAAGCCTTTCATCGCACATCTTTTCCTAACGAAGGTGATAACGACTTATTTCGAAAAGACTGTAACACAAAATAAGCCTGTCTTCGCTCGAAGAAAGACAGCCATTTAACGGAGCTTTCTCAAATAAACAAAACACTATAAAGCTCCATTATGGCTCGTCTTTCAGACGGCTCGGGTTGGTTCCCGCCGCGCCTTCTTTCCGCGCGGCAACTTCGGAGCATACAACTCCGCGGCGCAATCTCGTTATGCGCCCTTCCTCCCGCAAGGGGAGTACGCCATACCTAAAATCAATGTACGGCAAAAGAGTACAGGCAACTTTCACACCTGTACTCTTGTATTATATCATATCTATCGCACCAAGTCAATAGAAATAAAAACATTTGTTTGTGGCATTTTGTCGATTTTGTGAATTTTCACTTATGCCCAACAAAAAAGGTCCGTAATATTAGATTACGAACCCTTTTGCTTATGTGTGATAAAGAAGCAATAGAAGTGCAAAAAATTTTGCCGTTCCTATCCGACACTTGGCCATTGTGT
>CALVXB010000006.1 GCA_944368775.1 uncultured Clostridia bacterium
TTTGCCTTATGGCGTCTGCAAAAATGCAAACGCCAATTTCGCAACGTTGCTGTTCCTCTTCCCGCAAAATCTTGATAAACAATCTTTTGCGGGAGCTCTTAAAATAAGGTGTTTTGCTTTCCGTCTTTCGCCGTATCATGGCGGTCTGATGACGCTTTGTTTACTCATTCGTTTCCTCCAAATGGTTTCTTGATAACGTTCCCGATAGCCCACAGAGCGGGACTTACTGCCCTCATACCCCTCAATAGGTAGCCAAAAGACAAGCTCAAAATACAACCTCTCCTTGAAAGTTTTATATGATCCTTTCAATAGGTAGCCAAGTAAGAAGTCGAAAATATAAGTGTTTCCGAAAATTTAATCTGATTTTTATATCAACCCACACAAAGCCCCTCACTTAGTAGCCACGAAAACGGAAAAAGTTTGGTGTCTAAATCGCAAATTTCACAAAGTTTTCATTTATCCGAGCATACCCCCTCAATAGGTAGCCAAGTAAGAGCCCGAAAAGTTTACACTCCGGCAGAAATAACCCAAAAATTTTTTACGGCATAAAAAATCCCGCGAGGCGCACATCTCTGCACACCCCGCGGGGCCTCTCATGATAAGCAATCTAATTGTTAGTTGTCCGGTTCTTCCAATGAATTTTCCGCCATCTCCACGTACTCTTTGAGTTTACGTTGCAGCAGCTTTTTATCAATAAGTTTCAGCCTGTATTCCGAAACTAACGTCGGAGACAAGCTACGGCTGAGCGCATATTCAACAACCTCGTCATCCTTGCTGGCACATAGGATAACGCCAACGCTCGGATTTTCGTTATCCTTCTTGACATCTCTGTCGAGAGCTTCGAGGTATAAATTCATTTTTCCGACATATTCAGGCTTAAACTCGCCGATTTTAAGCTCAAATGCTGCAAGGCAGGAGAGCCCACGATGGAAGAACAATAGGTCGATGAAATAGTCGTGATTGCCGACCTGCACGCGATATTCCTGACCGATAAATGTAAAGTCTTTGCCTGTTTCCAAAATGAAATTTTTTAAGTTGTTGACGATAGCAGAGGAAAAATCGCGCTCGGAAACGCTTTCGGGCAGGTCGAGGAAATCGAGCGTGTAAGTATCGAGGAATACATTGCCCGTCGCCCTCTTCGCCTCGGCAATGGCTGGTGTTGTTGGCTTTTGCGAGAGCATATACCTTTCATAATATCCGCTGTCTATCTGCCGCTGCAATTCTCGCTTGCTATAACGCTCCTTAATACACAATGCCATATAGAACAAGCGCTCTTCGGCACTCTTGCAGGCGGACATCAGAATAAGATGGTGTGTCCAACTCAATTGTGTCACCAGCGGTGACACTTTTTCGTCGTCCTTATAGAACTCATAGAACTGCTTCATTCTATACAGCCCGCGGCGGGTAAATCCCTTCAAGTCGGGATAATTCTTGGCAAAGAAGTCGGCAAGTCCATCCACAAAGGAGTCGCCGTAAACTGCACTTTCAACGTGTTCGCTTATATATTTGCCGATGTCGCGATACATGAGGATAAGCTCTTCATTGACCTTGCGGTATGCCCGCTCCCGCGCCTTCTCTATGATGCTGACAACTTCATTAAACGTCCCCGTCAGCGTATTTTTATCATCTTTTAAAGTCATATCTTCCTCCGAATTGAATTTATCCGTTATACTTTTTAAAATTTCCCGCCTGTTCCATAACCTTATTAAAAACTTCTTCGTCCCATTCGGGCGGATACCCGTTTTTGTAGAGCAGCACCGTCAAGTCCATGTTGAGTTGATTTTTAATATCGTCGCGATTAAAAAAGTCGGCATATTGTACTTTATCGTCAACTAACCGTTTGATTTCTTTTGCTAGAGAAATGCACTTTTCATCTGCGAAGACAAAGCCGTGTTCATCACGCACTTTTACAAGGATGTCGTAAAACGCCTTCTCTTCGTATGTAATACCCATAGCCTCGAAAGAGGTCTTATCTGCCTCCAAATCCTTAAAAATTTTAATGAGCTCATCGGAAAGGTCATTTACAAAATCGGCAACCACCTCGCTTGTAAACACCAATTTATCTCGCGTATTGTAAATTTCCACGACTTTGCGCAGCCGCTCATCGAACTCAATCGCTTTTACTTTATTGACATGGCCATAGCCAATAATGGCCTTACGCAGTAGTTTAATTAAAGCGTTGAATTTTGTAATGGGTAATTTTATAGACTTTAATTGCTTTTCAAACTCTTCGCTGAATAAATCAATCGATTTGTTTTCATCGACGATATTTTCTACGCCTGTACAGGAAATTGCTTTCTGCACCATCCCTTCCACAACCCTGTTCATGATTTCAGCATCAGGAGCATCCCCCTTTATCTGTTTATAGATAATTGAACGAATAGCAAGGTGGAATTGTGCTTTTGCTATTTCCGCTTCCGTCAGTTCACCGGAAGGAAAAACAATGCTATACGCTGCCTTCATTTTTCTTGAAAGCGTCATAAATCGGCTTTCCATTTCTTTTGACGATTGCACATATTCAGCCGCAAGATTCAAGCACATAAGGCGCTCTAACGGTTCGCCGACAAAAAACTTTGTTGCATTAAAATTGCACAGCAAGTCGTCGATCAATTTCAAGTGATTGCGGAATATCCCTAAAGAAATATTCAACTCGTCGACAGGGCTCTCCTGAGGGCCGCCGTATATTTTGATAGCTTCCATCATCTCGGCTTTGATGCCGATATAGTCTACGATCAATCCTTTGTCTTTCCCCTCAAACACACGATTGACACGCGAAATCGTCTGGATCAAGGTATGCTTCTGCAACGGCTTATCAATATACATCACGGCAAGGGACGGAACATCAAAGCCCGTTATCCACATATCTACTACGATTGCAATTTTAAAATTCGATTTAGTATCTTTGAACAACTCATCAAGCTTTTGCCTGTGTTCCTTGGTGCCGCAGAGGTCAAATAATTCCTTTTCGTCATCGGGATTACGGGTAGCAACAAGATTGATTTTAGGCACCGGTGTCATCTGCTCTAAATCTTCAGCGGCAACTGCGCTTTCATCCTCGCACTTTTTGGCGATACCCCAATCGGGACGAAGTTGTAAAATCTCTTTTAAAACCTTGAATGCCAATTTCCTGTCTGCGCACACAATCATTGCCTTCTGTACGATTTCTGGTTTTTCAGCACATAAAGTTTCATAGTGCATCACAATGTCGGCGGCTAATTTTTTTAATCTGTCGGGATGCCCCAAGATCGCCGTCATTCGGCTCATCGCACGTTTGCTTTCTTCGATTTGTTCCTCATTAGCACCTTGCTCTGCGCAAAGGTTATAATACTTCTGAATTTCTTTTGCATCGTCCTCCGATAAAATTACGCGGACAAGGCGCGGTTCATAGGCAATACGAACGGTGATGCCGTCGTCGCTTGCCTCCTTCATCGTATAAGAATCGACGATATCGCCAAAGACGGCAATCGCCTCGTCGACAGGTGTACCGGTAAAGCCGCAATATGTCGCATTAGGGAAGCTCCTGCGCAGATACTCTGCAAAGCCAAAAGCGGTATAAACGCCTTTATCCGTCTTTTTGAGTTTCGCACCAACACCTGTTTGAGTTCTGTGTGCCTCATCCGAGATACAGATAATATTGCTCCTCTCTGATAAAACGCCTATCTCCTCACAGAACTTCTGAATGGTTGTGATATAAACGCCGCCGCTCTCTCTGCCCGAAAGTGTCTCTTTCAGGTCGGCGCGCGTTTCAATACTGCGGACATTTTCATCATGCAGATATTTTTTAGCCGTGACAAACAGCTTTGATGCCTGCGTGTCGAGGTCTTCGCGGTCTGTGATAAGAACGATTGTTGGGTTATGAAAGGTATCCCTGTCGCGCAGCATCAAAAGGCGCGATAAGAACAGCATTGTATATGTTTTACCGCAGCCCGTCGCGCCAAAATATATGCCGCCTTTTCCGTCGCCCTCGGGCTTTTTATGCGCCTTGATATTGGCAAGCATTTTATTGGCAGCGAAAAACTGAGGATAGCGGCAAATAATTGCTTCTTCCTTTTTGCTGTCGTCGGGATAGAATATAAAATCTCGCAATATGCTTAAAACTCTGTCTTTGGCAAACGCGCCCTCTACCATTGTAAACAGCGAACTGATACCGTTAGCAACGGTATCCTGTTCATTTGCTTTATTCCACGCGTAATAAAATTCGTAGGGAGTAAAGATCGTGCCGAGGCGGGTATTCGCGCCGTCGCAGATAACAGATAGTGCGGTATATTTCAGTAGGGCGGGAATATCGCGCGCATAGCGTATTGTTATTTGCTCCCATGCGTTATGTACGGTCTTTCCTTCCTCTATGGCACTTTTGAATTCAAAAATGCTCACGGGAATACCGTTGATAAAAATGAGCATATCGGGGATACGCGTCTTCCCGTCTTCCACGATAAACTGATTTATTACTTTGAATGAGTTATTATCAATGTTATCAAAATCAATAAAATTGATATGGAGCCCGATTTTTGAAGGGTCTTCGCGCACAAAATCGAAGCCTTCGGAAATAAGGCGATATGTATCGCGGTTACCTTCGTAAAGAGGAACGGCAGGAAGGTTGTCCAGACGGCTGATAATTTTGCTCAATTCAGATTGCGTTAAATCGGGATATTGTGACAACAAAAAGGCTTTAAGGTCATCATACAAAAGGACATCTTTAAACGGACGATGAATTTCATCGCCATGCAAATAGGTATAGCCCTGCTGTTTGAAAAGTTCAATAATCGCCTTTTCAAGTTCAGATTCTGTAAAATTTCCTTTTGTAAAATGATAGTCCATAGTCTTATCCTTGTTTTAATCTATAAATTATATTCGACACATTCTTAGCAAACCATTTAATTTGCTGCAATACGACCTTATCTTTTATAATATTATCGTCTATAATCTTTTGGAGGCCAATTTGCAATTCTTCTAATGCATCCTTATCGCCGGAAAGAAATTCTGCAATATTAGCCGCTCTATAAAAGCTCATAATGGCACCCCTCAATTCGGAAATTTGAGCAGAGGTACAGTCTGGCAATGCGTGAAGCAACCCGCCAACATTTATTCCGTTCATAAGTGAGTGATTAGACAAAAATTGACCGTGATTAGTTGATATTGTATCAATTAAACTTTTGACGCCATTTGCATCATTTATTGTAGACAACGCACGGACTGATTGCCTATTTACACACTCAACAATCTTTTTGCTAAAATCTTCATATTCTACCTTTTCTTCAGGCCATTCAAGTTCAATGCCATCATGCACTTCCAATGCAATTTTTTGATTGTCATTCAATTCAGCTTCTTGAATATTTGTTAAGATTTTCTCCTTACATAAATCTATTATGGTTGTGTCACTTATTATTTTTTTAATAGCAATTAAATAATTTCCGAGTTTTCCATACTCAATAATTGGAATCACATCAATATCAGCAAGATAATTACATATAGTATTAACTGCCTCTGTCACTTCGGATTCTGATTTTACAAATGCATAGTAAATAGTATTCAACGCATTTTTAGCTTTTTCTTGTTTAATTTCTAATTTCTTCTGCGCAATAAATGCCTGTTGTGTCTTGACTGCATCTTGTCCATAGAAAAAATGATTTTTTACAAAATTATACACAAATTTATGTAGCGGAAAAGCTGGTACGCCCAAATCATATGGTGATGTTGCATCGTTTCCCCAAACCAAATTACTATTAACACTCAATCTTAAAGCAAAAGCAATAATACTACAAAATACAGTTTCAAAATAGTCTATCTCAATTTTTTCAGCTACTTTATTGAATAAGTCCTCTGATTTTTGGCATGCAAATATAATTGCACGTAAATTATATATTTCAAGCATATTCATAATATCAACGACAGTATCGCAAATGCATTTCTTTCCATTACTAGTATTGTTATCAAGTAGTTGCTTGAAATATATGCAGCTAAAACCAGAAATAATTTTATTTACCGCTTCTCTTTGTCCAATATTAAACTTTATTGTATCAAATACAGTTTTTTCCTTTATTTTTATGTATTCCTTAGTTTTTTCGGTCAATATAGGTTTTTTGTCCCTGTCAACAACAGCTTTCTCCAACTTAGTAATATCATCCTGTTCCTCATCAATATCATTTTTGCTCTTAATTATTTCACCCTCATTTGCAACAAGCAAAACTTTAACGCCGTCTTGTTCTACGAGGTTATTCACATAACCCATTATTTCAATAATATCAATGCCGGAACGTTCTAAATCCTCTAACACAATAAGTTTACCATTAAGATTGATAGAGGTATATAATTTCTCTAAATCTTTGTCAGAAAACTCCACGGGCACATTAAAAAATCCGGCAACACCTTTAATTATGGTCTTTCCGAGCAAAGCCGTTCCGCTTGCCGCTTCCTTGCCGTGTTTGCATAACCAATTAAATAATTTATTATTCTTTTTCGTTTCTTTATTTTTCTTTTTGCTTGCTAATTTTTTTAATGTCTTTTTCGCTCTGAGCTCTAAATATATACTTTTATTAAGCTCCGCTATTGTTTTTAAACCATACAAAGAAACTATTGCAATGTCATAGTTACATTTATTTAATTCATTAGCAAGGACATTCTGGATATAATAGCTTTTACCACGCCCCCAAGCACCCGTAAGCATAATTGCACTACGGGTTTTATCATTTTCTAAATAGTTTTTTATGTATGCTGTTAATTCTTCTGTATTCATCATAACACCCTTATCTTTTGACTAAAGCAACCGCACCGCTTGTCTCAGTTCATCGATTGTTTGAAACCGCTTACTTTTATCAGGATTCGTTCCTTTTGCTAAAAAGCTTTTGATCTTAGCATCTTTTATTTTATCATAGTTATTTTTTCCTGTTAAAATAAAGACAACAAGTCGTGTTAAAGCATATATTTCGTGCAGAATGCCATAATTTTTAAATCCCTCAATTTGTAAGGCTGGATCATTATAGTATCCCTTTATATCGGTACTATCCGAAGTAAGTTCACTATTGTTTTCTTTTACTAAACCAAAATCTGATAATTTTACAACTATGGTATCATCATATTTCTTTATTAAAATATTTTTCGGGCATATATCTCTATGATAATAGCCTTTCGTATGGATATACTCAATTGCTCGTAAAGTTTGCATGATCAAATTTATTCTAACAGAGTATGCTAAATTCGCATTATTATTCAATACATATTTTTCGATTGATTCACTCATTAACTCCATGATATATTGATTCTTTTTTACGTCATATGTATAGACTTCAACAATATAGGGTGAATTCAATTTTTTCATGTCGTCAAATTCACGACGAAAGCGGATTAGTTCTTTGTCATCTAAATTTTGCTTCGCCTTTTTTACAGCAAACCACCTATCATACCTTTTATCATAATATTTAGATACTGTAGCATAAGATCCACTACCAATCGTTTTAAGCTCTGCATGAACAAATTCTATTGGAGGATCTGTTTCTATAAAATCTAAGCGATGGTAACCATAAACAGCTCGTCCAGAAATATGACTTTTCTCATATAGTTCATATCCATCAGGGGCAAGTAATTCATTGAATTTAATTAAAAACTCTCCCCATGGTTCTTTTTCATTCCTAACAAAAGGATGAAACATTTCGCATAAAAAATTTAAAAGTGGTTCATCCTCACTGCCATTGCCCAAATGGAATCTATCATCAGAGAATACCCAGTTATCATCCCAATCATTATTATTAACAGTATGTTGTCGTATATCACCCAAGGCACTTGCATAACGATTATCATAAGACGGCATTTCAGCTAACGGATATATTCTTTGTAAAAACGCAATTTCATCCAACCTCCCCCAATAAGTCATCTTAATTTCTACGTCATCAACCACTACAAAGCCGTAACAAATTACATCGATTATATCTCTGCGAGTTATTGCGCTAATACACTTCATATCATCTCCTCGCTTCGTCGATTGAGCCTTTAATTAAAATCGGGCAAATGTCTTTGATTTGAGCTTTTAGTTGCTCGTTAATGCGCTTGCGAGTGTTATAAACTTTGAATATATCCGCAATAGACTTTTGCACTTCGATAGCTGGAATGGGAATTTTAACGTTACACATGTCGTCAAAGTTAAACGATTCCCTTGCTGACCCCCAAGAGTTGAAACGCGCATATCTATTAAACTCATCTCTTGAAAAGAACAACATCAAATATTCTGCTAATAAATCGATAGAAGTTGTAAACACATACGATATAGAAGAAACTAAAAATGTTTCATTCGTCGTATTCAGAGCAAGAGAAATCTTATCTCCACGCCTTGAAGTGTCGCCAACATAGGCAAAATAGTTTGGCTGCACTAATTTATAATTTGCTAACCCTACGCCTTCCATATCTGCTTTTGTTTCAATAAACTCTTTACTCGTTGATATTCCTCTAACAGCTTCCAACCCAAGTCCTATATCGTTTCTTCTATCGCTCAAAGATAAATATTTACCTATCGGTTCGGAAGGGAGCTTTCGACGGAGGTCTTCTATGTAGCCATCGCAGACAAGTTTTAAGTCTTCCAAGCCACGCTCGTATGCCTTTTGGTTATTCACCATACCTTGATAAATATCAACATACTTTTGCTGCACCTCTATCGGCGGCAATTCAATATCAATATCACACATTTCCTTGAATGTGAATAGTTCCGTTGCGCTTCCCCATGAATTTATTCTTGCATATCTATCAAATTCGTTCCTACAAAAATAAATGTATAAGTACTGTGGCAATATTTGCGATTTATCTTTTATTTTGAATCCTATATTATTAAAAGAAAATAAAAGCGAACAATTTGTATCATTGTAAGCTAATCCTACTTTTTCACCCATTCGCGTTGTGCGTGGATTATACACAAACTCATCGGGTTGAATAATTAAAAACTTGGCTATAACATCGGCATCAATGCTAGCTTTCGTTTTCATTATTGTTTTGTGATTTGAAACGCCGCGAACAACATCTATACCATATAGCTTATCTGTATTATATCGATTAACTTCTGAAATCAACTCCCCTAACTTATAATTACTCAATGCCATAGCCGATACCTTCAAATGCCTTAATTAAAAGCTGCTGCGACTGCTTTTCCTGTTCAATAACTTCCTTCATTTCATTTTGAATACGCGCCATTTCCTTGGAGAAATCGATATCAAGGTCGTGGTCAATAAACTCAATATACTTGCTGGGCGTAAGGGTATAGTTATTTGCCCTGATGCCGTTTTCGCTTTCAAGCGTAACCGCCTTGCAGTATTCGGGCACATCTTTATACAGACTTCTGTCAGCACTCTGCCAAGCAAAATACAGGTCACGAATTTTTTCTATCTGCTTACGGGAGAGCACCGTCTTTTTCTTCTTTTTATTCTTGTCAAGCACATATTCTTCGGTGTTATCGTCCCAACGGCGCAAATCGACAAACAGCACTTCATTAGTTCTGTCACGCAACATTCTGCCGTTCAGTTCGTGAGCCTTTTTGTTATTATTCAAAATCCACAGCGTTACGGAAATATCCGTTGTATAGAACATATCGCGGGGCAAAACTATAATTGCCTCCACCTTATCCCTCTCCAAAAGCTGTTTACGGATCAGATACTCCGAATTTTCGCTGCCTTCATCGTCACCGCCAGCACCTGCGTTCAGGGCGCCGTTTGCAAGGAGGAAACCGGCAATGCCGTTGCTTTCGTCCATTTTGGAGAGCATGTGCAATATCCACGCATAGTTGGCATTGGAAACTGGCGGCATAGCCCAGCCCTTGAATCGAGGATCATTTTTAAGTTCGTCTTCGCCGCGCCACTTTTTAAGGTTGAAGGGGGGATTCGCCATAATGTAGCGAACCTTTCTATCTTTATGTAAATCTTCTGTGAACGTGGAAGCGTTCTTTTCGCCCAAATCGCAGGAGATGCCGCGGATAGACAGATTCATTTTTGCAAGGCGCCAGGTATCGGGGTTGGATTCCTGCCCGACGACGGAAACCTTTTTGCGGCTTCCCTTGTGCTCGTCCACAAAACGCATACTCTGCACAAACATACCGCCTGAACCGCAACAAGGGTCATAGACAACGCCGTCGAACGGCTCGATCAGCTCGGTGATGAGTTCTACCACGCAGGCAGGTGTGTAAAATTCACCGTCCTCCTTGGTGCCGGAAGCGGCATAGTTTTGCAGGAAATATTCATACACCCTGCCGATCAGGTCTTCTTCCTTGAAGTGCGCCTCGTTAATTTTATTCACCTCATCGATCAGCGATTTCATCGCGGCTTTGTCGGCATTGAGCGTTACAAACAGTTGTTGGGGCAGGGCGCCTTTCAGCGGCGGATTCTTCGCCTCAATATCTGCCATTGCTTTATCGAGTTTTACGGCTATGTCGTCTGCACTTGCATTTTTCACGATATAGTTCCAGCGGCAGTGCTCGTCCAGATAGTAGACGTTCTCTGCGTTGTAAAAGGAGACCTTCTCTAAAAACACAGGCACGTCGCCAAACTGTTCTATGATTTCTTTGCGGCGGCGTTCAAACTTTACGCTTGCAAAGTTTAAAAAGCAAAGCGAAATAATGGCATCTCTCTTCTTTTCAAGGCTACCGATCGTCCTGAGTGCCACGCGGCAATTCCACAGGACGGTTTCCAACGATTGTTCTTTTGATTTTACTTCTTTCTTAGGCATTTTTGTGTAAGACTCCTAATAGTGCTTAACTATTTGTTTTTCTTTGATTTAATTTTTTGATTTTGCGTATACCTTTCTTTAATTTTAACCAGCCATTCAGAGTCATCAGAATGTTCAGAAATTTCATTTTTTAATTTTTTAAACGCGAATTCAGAATACTTGTGCACCTCTGTCTTTTTAGAGGTTTGTATTTCCAAATGATACTTCTTTTCGTCTTTAAGATGAAAATACCAAATTAAAGCAGGCGTATACTTCCCCTCAATACCAAGCATAGCCGTTAAATCTTTTTGCAGATAAGGATGACTTACGTTAGGCTCCAAATCAGGAACGGGGACTTCCTCTGCAAGGTCTATATTGCCTGTAACCATCAATACCGGCTCTCCGCCTTCTTTTAATTGTCCCTCTTTAATAAATTTAGCCTTTTTTAAAACTTGTACAACTAATTTCTTATCAATAGCGACATCCACACCGTAAGGAGTGCTTATCCTTCCATTGCTATAATTAATAATCCCAATATTAGGAGTATTGCCAGCGCGTATTGATTCAACTAATTTAATAATGCTGTCATGTATCCTCTTTTCCCTTTCCGCTATAATGCGATGCATTTCAGGATACTTGATTTTTTCTGTACGCGCTTTATATCTATAAAAAATATCTCCACTACTAATTGTACCGTCAACTTTAATTGCCATAACGGGTTTATCAAGACTCTCCTCAACATAGATATATCCAACCTCACCCTTTTCACAATCAACGATGCCAATATCCCACAATATCTCGGGCGAAAATCTTGAATTTAAAATTTCCGTCATTTTTTCCACAGGCAGCTCTTTAAACGCATTATTAACACCTACAATCTCCCTTGGCTTATCTTTAACTCCAAAAATAATATATCCACCTGCATTATTAGCAAATGCGGCCATAGTTTTTGCATATTTAGCCGCATTGGAATAACTGAACGATTCTTTATATTCCAAGTCGGCTCTTTCACGGCATTTCAGCTTTCCGTTTTTATCAAAAACTAAAATATGCGACTTAATGTATTCTTCATGTTTTTGACAATTATGCAACATGTTTCCCCTACCTCATATCCAGCTAATTATTTCCTATAAATTTCATCCAACGTTTTGCCGGCTTTGTCTTTCCATTCCGCCCAGCCGTTGATCGAGCCGCCGAGAATAAATTCTCCGGCGCCGCTAGGTGTGTTGAATTCAAGCGTAACTTTCAAGATATACTTATCCGCCTGCTGGATGATATCCCCCTTTTCAAGCAACTCTTTTCGCTGTTTGTTATACTTTTCAAGATTTGCGGGTTTTGCAAGATTGACCTCTGAACCTTCCAGCACCTGAAATTTATCACCGTCATAAACGCCGTATGCCTTAATCCCATTGCGGGTCGTATGGAAAACAGACGATTCATTCAGGCTTGCCCTTGCGTTATCCAGCTTATAGCCCTGCGTCGCCATGATGAACTGTATTTCCTCATATACCTCTTCAATGGAGGGGAGGTCGTACTCATCAATTTCATACTTGGGCTTGACGGAGTTTTCCACCTTATAGCGATTGGATTCATGCGCTTTGATAATGGCATATTCTTCCAGTCCGCTGATCATATCGAGAGAGAATGTCTTGCTGTCGGCAAGGAACATGATTGCCTTATTCCAAAAATCTTTGGAACGGTTATGGTCGTCCAGACGGACAACTCCGTTGCGCGTCTGCCCTATGTAGATCTGTGCGATCTTATTTTCGTCGTTTTCATTGATGAGATAGTAAATACCAGGGCGGTTGATGCCTGTGATCTTCTTTGCCTCGGCAAGCAAAGGGCGCGGAATGACATAGGTTGTCATCGTCGATAGATGACGTCTGATCGATCGGATGCCGTCGGGCCGTCCGTTATGGTAGATGGTTTCAAGTTTCTTACTTGTTGCCATTGCTAGCCTCCTCGTTGATGACATCCATAATGTCGCCGACGTTGCAATCGAGCAGTTTGCAGATCTTTAAGAGGACGTCCATCGAAACGGTCTCATTTTTTCCGAGTTTGGCAAGCGTCGTTGTGGAAATATCTGCTTGAAGACGCATTTGCGTCTTTGTCATTCCCTTGTCGATGAGCAGTTTCCATAACTTATTGTAGCTGATTGCCATGCTGTCACCTCGTCCAAATCGTATTACAAAATAATTATAGCATATCCGCACGGGGATTTCAATAGGATATGCGAAATTGCTGATATATTATTTGAAAATAGTGCGGTATCCAACCGTATCGGATTCGATACGGTTAAATATTCCTATTCCGAAAAAGGTGGCTTTCCACCTTATCTCGGAGTAGAGGGAATAGGAGCAAATCGCAAGAGCAAAACGGGGCGCACAAAAGAACGGCAGCCCGTATGAGCTGCCGTTTGACTTTGTTCCGAATGGCTTTTTCATGTTTCCCTTATGTTACCTGCTCTGTCGCCCCCGTCGCGCCCGTCGCTCCCGTCGGGCCTTGTAGACCCGTGGGGCCGGCGGGGCCGGTCGCTCCTTGCGGGCCGGTCGCTCCTGTCGCGCCGGGTTGGCCGGCGGGGCCTTGAGGGCCGGTGGGGCCTGTCGCTCCTGTTGCCCCCGTCGCGCCCGTCGCCCCTGTCGCTCCGGGTTGGCCGGTGGGGCCTTGCGGGCCGGTGGGGCCGGTCGCTCCCGTTGCCCCCGTCGCGCCCGTCGCCCCTGTCGCTCCGGGTTGGCCGGTGGGGCCTTGGGGGCCGGTGGGACCTTGCGGGCCGGTCGGGCCCGTCGCTCCCGTTGCTCCGGTCGGGCCTTGGGGACCGGTGGGGCCGGTCGCCCCCGTCGCGCCCGTGGGGCCTTGCGGGCCGGTCGCTCCTTGCGGGCCGGTGGGGCCGGCGGGGCCTTGCGGGCCGGTCGGGCCGGCGGGGCCCATCGAGCCGCGCAGCAGCAGCGCCGTGCGGCAGCAGCAACAGTTCAAAAATTCTTCGTCGATCATTTTTCCTCCGTATGCGGGCGCTTGTGCCCATGGCGGAAGAGTACAGACCGCGCCCGTATTACGCTCTTCCGCCCTATCATACTATGCGCGCGCCCGCCCGCGCGTGCGGGGGGCTATGGCTGTTTTTCGGGCGGGGTTTGCAGGCTTTTGCGGTATTCGGCGGGGCTGCGGCCGTATTTTTTGCGGAAGGTCTCGATAAAGTAGCTCACGCCGGCAAAGCCGACGTCCAGCCCGATCTCGATGATCTTTTTGTCCGTGTGCAGCAGCTCTGCCGCTTTTTTGAGGCGGTAGTCGATGAGGTATTGCACGGGCGTGGTGTGCAGATATTTTTTGAAGAGCGCCGTGCAGCTGCTCTTGCACATGGCGCCCGCGGCGGCGATCTCGCCCAGCGTCAGCTTTTCGCCGAAATGTTCCTGTATAAAACATAACATACATTTGAGCGCGGGCAGGTCGGCAAAGCGGTCGTCCGGCTTTTTATTCTGCGGCAGCAGCGAGAGAAGCTGCGCCCAGATGCGGTACCCGGCGGACAGCGCGAGCAGAGAAAAGAGCGCCTCGCGCTCGCCGAGGTGCAGCTCGCAGACGGCGTCAAACAGCGCCGCACCCTCCGCGTCGCGCCGGAAGAGCATCAAGGGCGGCGCGCCGTCTTGCAGGATGGACAGGATATGGTTTTGCACGTCTTCGCTCCCCCGGCAGAAGGGCAGGGGATGGAGCAGCGCGCAGATAAAGTCACATTCCGCCTGCGTATCCGAAAACCCGTAATGCAGGCGGCGGGCGTTGACGAAGATGCCCTCTCCCGCGCGCAGGCGCACGATCTCGCCGTTGATGTTGTAGTCCATCTGCCCGCTCAACACGGCGATCAGCTCGATGTCGTCGTGCCAATGCGCGTCGGCGGCAAAGTCGTATTCAGACAGCTGCCCCCGCCGTACATAGACGGCTACGTCGCCGCTGTTGTATGCGACGATCTCCGATTTGTCGCCGCGCCGATGGGGCTGCAGGTGGAGCGATGCGCGGCGCGCTTCGTCGCGCCGCGCCTATAAATCGGCGGGGGCGGCGGCGGAAATTCTTCATTTTTCCGAAAACAAGCGGTCAAAAAAGGCGCGGTTGTGCAGCACGCTCTCGTCCTGCGGCTTATACCGCGCGGCGCGCTCGTTCCACGCGGCGGCGCGGCGGGCGTCGCCCAGCGCATAGCAGCACACGCACAGCCATAGGCAGGGGATAAAGCCGCCGCAGTCGGGGCGGGCGAACCCGCCGCTTCGGGTGGGGCCGACGCGCACCGCCAGCCGGTACCAAAAGGCGGCGTCCGCAAACCTGCCCGCCTCGCGCAGGCAGTCGCCCAGCGCGCAGCACGTCTCCGCCCGCGGAGGCGCGCAGGCAAAGGCGCGCAGCAGCGCCCGCTCGCAGCCCGCCCCGTCGCCGCAGGCGGCACGGCAGCGAGAGAGCGCCTCGCACGCGGCGATCTTATCCTCCGCCCACCCCTCGCCGCGCAAAAAATGTTCAAACGCGCCCGCGGCGGTGCGCGGCATGCCGCAGTCGAGCAGCTCGCGCGCAAAGTAGTAAGTCTGCCGCGCGTCGGGCGCTTCCCCGCTCGCAAAGGCGCGCGCGAAAATTTTCAGGTTGCGGAAGGGGTCGCGCTTGGGCCCGCCCAGGTGGGTGACGGCGATGTCCGCACGGGCGACGTCGCCGCCCGCGGCGATGTACTCGTGCACGCGGCCATGCCACAAGAAGCCCGCTTCTTTCCGCACGATGCGCACCCGCTCGAAGGCGAGCGCCACGCCGCCCCGCCCGTCGGGGATCTCGGTGCGCAGGCGGCAGGCGTCCGCCCGCAGCCTCTCTTTCAGCGCGCGCAGCGCCTGCGCGGCGCGGGGGAGCAGCACCTCGTCCGCGTCCAGCCACAGCAGGTAGTCGCCTTTCGCCTGCGCAAAGGCAAAGTTGCGGGCGGCGGCAAAGTCCTCCCGCCAGGCAAAGTCGAACACCTTGTCTGTAAACGACAGCGCGATCTTTTTTGTATCGTCCTTTGAGCCCGTGTCTGCGACGACGATCTCGTCGCACAGCGGCGCGGCGCTCTGCAAACACCGCCCCAGCACCGCCCCCTCGTCGCGCACGATCATGCAGAGAGAAAGAGTCATAAAAAAACTCCCTCACAAAATTTCTTTTGAGCTGACAAAAGAAATTTTCGTGATTTTGAGGGCTCTGCCCTCTGCGGCGCGCTTTTTAAGGGCACGCCAAAGTATGCGCGCCGCATTCACCCGCTGAGGCGCTCACGCGCAAATAGGGGTGCGCTAACGCAGAAGCGTGGTTCTGCTTGCGCGAATATTTTAATGAATTAATTGAAAAAGCGGAAATCGCAATTTTGCCTTTTTCCCCCAATTTGCCGTGAGGCTTTTGGGAAGAGGGTGAAGCCGCGCGATTTCTTAGAAGAGCGCTCTCAAATATCGCGCGGCGAGGGAGAAAACGCTGCTGCGTATCATAAGGGCTCCCAAAAAGTAACTCGCCGCGTTGCGGCGAGAGCTATAGCCCGCCGAACTTTTTGGGAAGAGGAGGAGCCGCCGAGCACGCCGCGCGGGCAGCCGATGGATGCCCGCGGGCAGGCAAAGGCGAGCGACGACGAGCACAGCGGTGTCTCCCTTAAATCGGAAGATTTCGCAGGCAGCAGCCTGCCGAGAAATCTCCGAGCCCTACATCCTATGGAAATTTTTCTCCATCGGTGCGATTTTTCTTTACTTTTACGGAAAAATTTTGCTATAATAGGGGTCACAGCAGGGGCAAGCGCCCCATATAGGCCATGTGTCCGTAGCGCAATTGGATAGAGTGACAGCCTCCGACGCTGTAGGTTCCGGGTTCGATTCCCGGCGGGCACACCAAAAAGGCGGGAGCAGGTTTTACCTGCCCTCGCCTTTTTGTGTGTGCCCGCCTTAGGAACGAACTGCGCGCGATGTTAGAGCGGGCGAGAATGTATAGGTTTGGCCGCGCGCAGTTCGTGCTCTGGCGCAACTTGCCGCGCCGAGCTCCGCCGCTTTTTTTAGCGGTTTCGGCGGTTTCCGCGGCGGCTCGTCGTCGCTCGCCGCCGTTAGCCCGCGGGCAGCCGTTGGCCGCCCGCGCGGCAGCTTGGCGGCGGCTCCTCCTTTTTTGTTCACAAAATTTCTTTTGAGCTGACAAAAGAAATTTTCGTGATTTGAGGGCTTTGCCCTCTGCGGCGCGCTTTTTGAGGGCACACTGTTAAAATGCGCGCCGCATTCACCCGCTGAGGCGCTTCACGCGCAAATAGGGGACGCTCCGTCAAAATTGCGATTTTGACTCGCGCGTTTATTTTTAATTAAATTTTTGCGCAAGCAAAGTCGCGCCTTTGCGCCAGCGCCCTCAATTTGCCGTTAGGCTTAAGGGGGAAAGGTGAAGCCGCCGCGCGCTATTAAAGGTGTGCACTTAAACGCGCGGCGGCGAGGAAAACCCCGCGGATAGCGCTTGCGCGTGCCCGCGGGGTTTTCTTCAAAATCGGAAGAATTTGTTTTAACAGCTTAAAACAAATTCTCCGAGCTATTTCCGAGCTATCTTGTATGTGTAGCACTCTCCAACGTATACACGATCTGCGCGCTTGTGCCGGAAAAGCCGAAGGCCTGGCGCACCTCGAGGGGGAGCGCATAGTAGAGGTTGCCCTGCGCGTTGCCGTCCGCGTCCGCCTGGTCGGGCAGCGCGTACACCGCCGTCTGCATGGGGCCGCTGTTGGTGCCGCCGTCGGCGAGCCGCGCCGAAACGACCACCGATTCGATCGCCTCGTCTTCGACCGCTTCGCCGTCCAGCGTAAAGCTCTTTTCGCCCGCGGCCGAATAGCTGCCCGCCGTTCCGCGCAGCGACACGGCGCGCGCGCTGCCGCCGCCGACGACGGTCAGCGGCGTGGCGGCCTCGCTCGCATAGGTGATGCCCCGCCCCGCAAACAGCAGGTACGCCTCGTCGATGCCGGTATAGCGGCTCTGGATGCCGCTCACGGAGAGCTCCTCGGGCAGCATCCCCTCGGCAAAGACGGAAACCTTGTGCGTATCGTCGTTGATCGCGCTCTCTGCCTCGGTCAGGCCGGCGAAGCCGTCGGTGTACGTCGCCGTCGCGCGGCTGCCGCCGTCCGTATATTTTACGGTATAGCCGTAGCTGTACACCTCGACGGCGCGGCTGTTCTGCGCGACGGGCGTGTACGAATAGATGGTCGAAGAGCTCTCGAGCGGCTCGAGGTTGCCCTCGTGGGGGGAGGAAAAGAGCGCGGTGCGCTCGATGCGGCCGGGCGCGTTGCCGCTCTCCCCGCCGAAGGCGACCACTTCGCTCTCCTGCCCGTCTTCGCCGAGGTAGATGTAGCTGCCCGCGAGGGTGAGCGTGCTGGTCAGGCGGTACAGCTGGTAGTGGCCGTCCTGCGCGGGCACCGCCTCGACGGTCACGGTAAAGGCGCTGCCCTCGCCCGGCTGGAAAACGACGCCTCCGGCAAACGATTCTCCCCGTTCAAAGGAGACGCTGTATTCCGTCTTTTCATAAAAATTGCGGTCGTAGACGGAGGGGTTTTGCTGCCAATCGGCGGAAAAGGGCGTCACCGTCTGCACGGAGCAGCCGGCAAAGAGCAGCAGCCCGGCGGCGAGCGCCGCGGCGCAGATTTTTCGTTTCATTGTCGTCAAAAATGGTTCCTTATGCGTTATTGGCATGCGAGAGGAGGCGCTGCGGGCGCAGCAGACCCCTTCGCTATCCAACAGTATAGCACAATTTGCGCCGTTTGTACAGATAAAATGCGTGAAAATCACTTAAAAAAATGCCGCAACTATGCTATACTTGAAGGGCAGCGGCCGCCCGCGCGCGGGCTGCCGCACGCAAGAGACGCCCGCCCTTTTCGGGGCGGGGAAAGGGGAAGATATGCAAGTTACCGTCTATACCGCGCCCGATACGGACGCGCTGCTCGCCTTTTTGCGCGCGCTGCCGCGCGAGCAGAGGGCGCTCATCTTTTGCGAGGACCGCCTCACGCTCGAGGCGGAGCGCGCCGTGTGCGCGGGCGGGGCCGCCTTCGACGTGTCCGTGACCTCCTTCGCCCGCTTTTTGGGGGATAAAGGGGGCAGGCAGGTGCTCTCCAGGCAGGGCTCGGCGATGGCGGTGGGGGAGCTCGCCGCCAAAAACGCCGACAATCTGCGCTGCTTCGGCAAAAACCCCGCAGGCTGCGCCGTGCGGCTGTACGAGACCATCGCCCAGCTGCGCGCGGCGCGCGTCACCCCCGAACTGCTCGAAGGGGCGCGCGCGCAGGCCGAGCCGCTGCTCGCCGAAAAGCTCGCCGACATCGCCCTCGTCTACCGCGCCTACCTCGCCTTTTTGGAGGGGGGCGGCTACCTCGACGAGAGCGGCGTGCTCGCGCTGCTGCCCGCCGCGCTCGAGCGGGCGGGCATCGCCGATACCGACGTGTACTTCGTCGGCTTTTCCTCTTTCACGAGCCAGGCGGCGGAGGGCATCGCCTACGCCTGCCGCGCCGCGCGGTCGGTGACGGGCGTGTTTATCGGGGGGAAGGAGGCGCTGTACACCAACGAGGGCGCTGCCGCCTTCCGCAAATACTGTGCGCGTGCCGGCGCGGCCTTTGCCGAGCGGGCGCTCCCCGCCGGCCTGCGCGAAGAAGCGGAGCTGCTGCGCCGCGGGCTGTTCGACCCCCTCCAGCCCCCGCCCGTGCAGACGGACCGGGTGCGGCTGTACGAGGCGGCCGACCGCGACGACGAATTTTCGTTCATCGCCGCGATGATCCGCGCCGAGGTGCAGCGCGGGGCGCGCTACGGCGACGTCGCCCTCTTTTTGCCGGACGTCGCCGCCTGCGCCCTGCCCCTCGAACGCGCTTTCACCGAATATAACATCCCGTACTATGCCGAGGTCGAGCGCACCGCCGCCGAGCACCCGGTCGCCGCCTTCGTGCTCGGCTGGTTTTCGCTGCTGTCCGAGGGGTTTGCCCCCGCCGACGTCGACGCCTTTGTCGGCAGCCCCTTTTTCAGCGAGGACCGCCGCTCGTGCGAGCTGTACCGCAACTACCTCGCCAAGTACGCCAACTACCGCGGCGGGGCGCGCCGCCCCCTCAAAGATGCCGCGCCCTCCCCCCTCGTGCTCGGCGCTTTGCGCGATAAGTTGCTCTCCGCCTTCGAGGGCGCGTCCGCCTCCATGACGGGCGGGCAGTACTGCCGCCTCGTGCGCCGCCTGTTCGAGCTCTTCGGCTGCCGCGCGCGCGAGGAACAGCTCGCCGCCGACCTCGAACGGGCGGGCATGCGCGCGGAGAGCGCCTTCTTTTCCCGCGGCACCGAGAGCATCCTGCGCGTGCTGGACGAGGCGGAGGGGCTGGCGGGGGAGAGCAAGTGGCGGGCGGAGGAGTTCGCCGCCGTGCTCGGCGAGGGGTTCAAGGGGCTGCGCCTCTCCCTCATCCCGCAGTATTTAGACGCCGTGTTCGTCGGCGACGTCTCGCAGAGCCGCCGCCCGTCCGCCAAGGTCGTGTTCGCCGCGGGGCTGACGGACGCCGTGCCCGCGGGCGGGGCGGACACCGCGCTGATCACCGACCGCGACATCGACCGCCTGCGCGCCCTCGCGGTGGAGATCAGCCCCAAGATCCGCGAGGTCAACGCGCGCGTGCGCGAAAACGTCGCGCTGGCCGTCTGCTCCTTTGCCGAGCGGCTGTACCTCTCCTACCCGCGCAGCGCGGGCGGGGAGGAGTGCCGCCCGAGCGCCGTCATCGACACGGCGCGCGCCCTCTTCCGCAGCGAAGGCGGCGCCGCCCTGCCCATGCTCTCTCGCGCCGCGTTCGAGGGGGCGGAAAAGCGCGCGCCCGCGGCCTACCGCGCCTATCTCGCCGCCGTCGCCAGCGCCCCGCTGCCCGCCGCGCGCGAGCTGTACACCCGCGCCGACGCCTTCCGCCGCGGCCGCGCCGATTTTGCCGCGCACACCGGGCTGTACGCCGTGCTCGCCGAGCGGGGAGAGGCGCCCGCCCTGCTCTTCGACCCGCCCGCCCGCACAGACTTTCTGCCCGCCGCCGCGCAGGCGGTGCTGCGCGGCAAAACGACCGTCTCGCCCACCCTCATCGAGGGGTATTTCACCTGCCCCTACCGTAACTTTGCCGAGCGCGGCCTCGCCCTCGCCGAGCGGGAGGAGCGCAGCGTGCTCTCCCTCGATACGGGCAACTTCGTTCATGAATTGCTGCGCCGCCTCGCCGGGCAAGTTTCTTCCCTCGCGGACGAGCCCGCCTGCCGCGCCTATCTGGAGGGAGAATGTGCGCGCATGCTGGCCGAGCCGCCCTTCTGCTACCTCTCCGACACGGGCGAGGGGGGCTACGCTTCGCGCGCGCTCGCCGCGGAGGGAGTGCGGGCGGGGCTGCACGTCTTCGAGCAGCTGCGCGGCTCTTCCTTCACCGTCGCCGCCGCCGAGCAGAGCTTCGGCTACCCCTCCTCGCCCATGCGCGGCGTGCCGCTGCGCGCGGGCGGGCAGACGTATACCCTCGCGGGGAAGATCGACCGCGTCGACCGCAGCGACGGGTATGTGCGCGTCGTCGATTACAAGACGGGCAAGATCGACACGGACGCCGAGGGGTACTACACCGGGCGCAAGCTGCAGCTCGAACTGTACCTCGCGGCGGCGTCTGCGGGGCGCGAACCTGCGGGCGCCTACTACTTCCCCGCGGGCGGCGCGTTCTGCGATAAAGGGGAGGAGCCCTACTGTATGCAGGGCTACACCCGCGGCGACGACGAGGTCATCCGCCGCAGCGACAGCGCCGTCAAGGAGGGGGAAAAGAGCCGCTTCATCGGCGTCTACCGCGGCGGCAGAGCCACCAAAGAGCGGCTCGCGCCCGAGGTGTTCGGGCCCTTCCTGCAATACGCGGCGCTGGTCGCGGAACGGGGCGTCGGCGAGACGGCGGAGGGCTGCATCGCCCCCTCGCCGTACAAGGATGCGTGTAAATACTGCCCCTACGGCGCGCTGTGCGGGTACGACCCCGGCGACGGCGCGCGCGAAGAAAAGGGCGTCAAGGCAGAAGACATCGCCGCCATCGTGCGGAGGAGGAAAGGAGAATGAGCGATCGCACACCCACGCCCGAACAACAGGCCGCCATCGACGCCGCCGGCGAGGTGCTCGTGTCCGCGTCGGCGGGCAGCGGCAAGACCTTTGTCATGGTCGAAAAGATGATCTCCCTCATTTTAGAGCAGAAGGCAGAGGTGTCCTCCGTGCTGGCGGTCACCTTCACCAAGCTCGCCGCGGGGGAGATGAAGGAGCGGCTGCGCGCCGCGCTCACCGCCCGCATCCGCGTCGAAACGGACCAAGCCGCCCGCGCGCGGCTCAAAGAGCAGCTCTCCGACATCCCCTCCGCCGACATCTGCACCCTGCACGCCTTCTGCACCAACGTCATCCGCCGCTACTTCTACGAGGGCGGGCTTGACGGCAACTTCCGCGTGCTCGACGAAACGGAGGCCGCCAAGCTGCGCGCCCGCGCGGCGGAGGCCGCGCTCGAAAAGCTCGCATCCTCCCCCTCGCCCGCCTTTTCCGCCGCCTGCGCCGCCTTTGCGGGCAGCCGGGGCTTCGGCGGCCTGCAAAAGGAGGTGCTGCGCCTGTACGAAAAGGTCGTCTCCCGCGCCGACCACCGAGAGTTTCTCGAGGGCATGGCCGCCCGCTGCGGCGAGGAGGGCTTTGCAGACGCCGCCGCGCAGATGCTGGAGGTGTGGAAGGGCGACGCCGCGCGCCTGCTCGCCCGCTGCGGCGCGCTTGCGGCGGCGTGGGGCCTCGCGGCGGAAGGCGCGCCCGCGGCACACGGCGCGCCCGCAGAGGGGAGCGCGGTAAAAGGGAGCGCGCTTGCCGGAGACGGCGGGCTGACCGAAAAGGAGCGCGCCCAAAGCGCCGCCTTCGTTTTCGGCTGCCGCGCCATGGCGGAGGCGGCGCTGTCGGCGGCGGAGCTGTTCGCCGCGGCGGAGGGGGTGCGCGCCTGCAAGTTGCCCCGCCGCCCCTCGCTGGGCAAAAAGGGAGAGCAGAGCGCGGCGCAGGCCGCGGCCGAAGGGCAGCTCGCCTCCCTGCGCGAGGCGGCCGCCGCCCTCGCAGGCCGCGCCAAGGCGCTCGGCGCGCGCGCGGAGGAGCGCGCGGCCTTTCTGTCGGCGGGGCAGGTGGCGGCGGGGCTGGCCGAGGCGGTGCTCGCTTTCGACGGCGAGTACGCCGCCCTCAAGCGCCGCGCGGGCGGGCTCGACTTTTCCGACCTCGAGCACAAGTGCCTCGACCTGCTGCGCATCCCGCGCGTGGGCGCGGAGGTGCGCGCCCGCTACACGCACGTCTTCGTCGACGAGTATCAAGACGTCAACCCCGCGCAGGAGAGCATCCTCTCCCTCGTCGCGGGCGAAAACGTGTTCATGGTCGGGGACGCCAAGCAGTCCATCTACGGTTTCCGCGGCTGCAGCCCCGCCTTCTTCACCCAAAAATACGACCGCCTGTGCGGGCAGGGCAGGGCGCTCACCCTCAACGGCAACTTCCGCAGCGCCTCCGCCGTGCTCGACTTCGTCAACATCCTCTTTTCGCGGGTGATGACGCGCGAATCGTTCGCCCTCGACTACGCCGCCACCTCGTGCATGGAGGCGGGCGCCCAAGCGCAAAAGGGCGGGCGGGTGCACATCTCCTTGGTGCCGGAGGAAGAAGAAGGGGAGCGCGCCGAACGGGGCGTCTACTCCGTCAAAGAAAACCTCGGCCCCGCCGAGGACGAGGAGTATGCCGAGGGCGCCCTCATCGCCGACATCATCCTGCAAGAAGCCGGCCGCACCCGCCTCGACCCCGCCACCGGCAAACAGGTGCCCACCCGCTTTGGCGACATCGTCATCCTCTCCCGCTCGCTCACCGCCCGCGCGGCGCGCATCGTCGCCGAGCTGGTGCGCCGCGGCATCCCCGTCGCCGCCGCCGCCGAGGTCAACATCTGCGACTATCCCGAGGTCAAAACGCTCGTCGCGCTGCTGCAATTTCTCGACAACGGCGCGCAGGATATCCCCCTCGCCGCCGCCCTCAAAAGCGCTTTGGGCGGGCTGACGGACGGGGAGCTCGCCGCCATCCGCCTCGCGGGCAGGCGGCCGGAGGGCAAAGACGAGCCCTTTTACCTCGCCTGCGAGCGCTGCGCCGAGGGGCAGGACGCGCTCGCCCAAAAGCTCAAAACCTTTTTCGCCCGCGCCGGATCGCTGCGCCTGCGTATGCAGGTGCGGGGCGCGGCAGACGTCCTCGCCGCCATCCTTGCAGAAACGGGCATGGAGGCGCAGCTGCTCGCCCTGCCCTGCGGCACCGAGCGCATGCGCCGCGTCCGCCGCCTCATCGAGGCGTGCGGCACGCTGTCCGTTCCCGCCTTTTTAGACCGGCTCAAAAACGACGGCCGCATCGGCTGTTCGGAGAGCGGCGGCGAAGACGCCGTCCGCCTGATGACCATGCACGCCTCCAAGGGGCTCGAGTTCCCCGTCGTCATCGTCGCGGGCATGAGCGCCCCCTTCAACAACAAGGAGTCTGCGGGCGTGTACTACGACGACGAATGGGGCTTCGTTCCGCAGGCATATAACTTCGAGGCGCGCACCCGGTCGGACACGCTGCTGCGCCGCCTCGTGCACGGCAGGCAGCGCCGCCGCCGCGCCGCCGACGAGCTGCGCCTCTTCTACGTCGCCCTCACCCGCGCCAAGAGCGTGCTGCACCTCGTGTTCGAAAAGCAGAGGCCCTTCGACGCCGACCGCGCGGCGGAGGCGGGCTGCATGGCAGACTTCGTCGACTTTGCCGCCTTCGAGGGCTTCGACAAAGCGCAGGCCGCAGCCTGCGGGCAGGATGCGCGCGGCGCGCAAGACGCCCTGTACGCGCCCGTGTTCGGCGGGGCGGTGCTGCCGCCCGTTTCCCGCGTGCTCACGGCGGGCCCGGTCGACGAGGCCGCGGCGCAGGCGGTGCGCGCCGTGTACCGCGCGCCCTATCCGCACGCCGCCGCCCTCGGTCTGCCCGTCAAAACCTCCCCCTCGCAGCTGTTGCGCGAGCGCGCGGGCGAAGTTGCCCCCGCCGAGGAGACGGACGCCGCCGCGCGGCAGGCGGAGGAGTGCTACGCCTCGCACGCCGACGCCGCCACCGGCACCGCCTACCACGCCTTTTTGGAATTGGCCGACTTCTCCGCCCCGCCCGAAGCCGAAATTGCCCGCGTGTGCGCCCTGCTGCCGAAAGAGCAGGCCGCCCTGCTCGGGCGGGAGCGGCTGAAAGACATCTTAAAGATGCCCATCTTCGCGGAGATCGGCGGCTTTTCGCTGCGGCGCGAGCAGCCCTTTTTGGTCGGGCTGCCCGCAAGCAAGCTGTACGAGGGCGCGTCGGAGGATACCGTGCTCGTGCAGGGGGTCATCGACCTGCTCGCCGTGCGCGGCGACGAGGCGGTCGTCGTCGACTACAAGTACTCGCACCTCTCCGCCGAGGCGCTGCGCGCGCACTACGCCCCTCAGATGGAGGTGTACGTCGCGGCGGCGGCGCAGTGGCCGGGGGTGCGCACCGTGCGCGCCTGCCTCGTCAACATCCTGTGCGGCTACTGCGTGCAGGTGCGCTGATCTTTGAATTTGAAACAGAAGAAGAAAGGGGAGGCCGCGCCTTGCGCGGCCTCCTTTGCGCGCTTTTTGCGCGTTCCCCTCTCTGCGGGCGGCCCGCCTTGCCGCCCTCGCCCGATGCGCGCGTTCTTGCCCGCCGCGCGGGGGAAGAACGGACGGGCTCGCCCCCTCTCCGTCCGCCTCGCCGTCTTGGTTGCGCGGGGAGAGGGGAGGGGCGGGGCGTCGGCGGCGGGCGTTTTCGCCCGCCGCCGACGCAAACGGACAATTCTTCCCCTTTTTCGAGGCGGGCGGCGGGCTATACTTTTTGGCAAAGGCGGGCGCGCCGCCCGCCCTTCCCTTTGCGGAGGCCGCATATGACGCTCGACGTATTCAAAACGATCCTCTCCCTCGCGCAGGAGGCTGCCGCCTTTTTGTATATCGACGGTGCGCTGCTGCCCCTGCTCGCCCTGCCGCCCGTCGCCGCCCTCTGTTTTGCCGCCGTCGGGCTGTTTTTGCCGCGGGGCAGGGCGGCGCTGCGCCGCGCCCTGCGCCCCGTCCGCCTCGCCTGCGGCGGGCTGCTGCTCGCGCTGTTTTTGCTCGCGGGGGCGCCCGCCCCCGCTTACGGCGTCATCGTCCTTGCGCAGCTCTTGGCGTGCGCGCTCGCCCTGCCGCTGCACATCCCCGCCCGAAAGCCCGCCCGCGCGCAGACAAAGCAGCCCGTGCTGCCCCGCGCCAAAGGAACAAAGGGAGAGGGCGCAAAGGGAGAACAGCAGAGGCCGCAGGCAGACGCGCCCTGCGCCGTGCGCCCCGTTTCGCCCGCCGAGGCGCGCCCCCGCCCCATCCCGCCCGCTCCGCCTGCAGGGGAGGGGCCGGCCGCCTTTCACGCCCCGCCGCTCTTGCAGCCCGTTCCGCCCGCCCCGCCCGCGGCCATGCCGCCTCCGCCCGCCCCGCCGCAGCCCGCGCGCGAGGGGAGCGTGGTGGTCGAGCGCGACGTCCGCCTCGGGCACATCTTTTCCGCCCTCGAGCGCCTGCGCGACCTGCCGCTCAGCGCCGGCGACCGCCTCGAGGCGCAAAAGACGGAAGAGCTGCTCACCGTCTACCGCGCTAAGGGTGCCCTCTCACCCGCCGAGGCGGACACCCTCAACGACATCCTCGCCGCCCTACTCAAAATGATGGCAAAGTACCGTTTATAGAAGAAGGACAGAAAAGGGGCGCCCCGCGCAAAATGCGCGGGGCGCCCGCCCTTTGCCGCGCCCTTGTTCCCGCCGACTATTGTCCGCGCGTACACAGGCAGGTGAGGGCGAACAGCTTGTTGTGCCGCAGCGCGCAGCGGATGAGCGCGGCGTCCACCACCGCCCCGCGCGGCGCGAGCAGCGCGCCGCGCGCGTCCCGCAAGTCGTCGGGCAGCCGCTTGCCCGTCAACAGGGCGCTGCCCGCCAGCCGCCCGGGCGGCGCGCCGTTTGCGCCGCCCGTTCCGCTCGCAGCGTCGTTTGCGGGCGGGTCCTGTTCGCCCGCCGCCCCGCTCTCCGCGTTCGCCGCTCCGCCCGCATGGGGGCGGATGCGCACGCGCGGCGCCTCTTGCGCGGCGGGCAGCGTTTGTTCCGCCCCGCCCGCCGCGGCGGGCGGGGCGGCGGTATCGTTCGGAACCGCGCCCGCTCTCTCCGCGCCCGTGCTCGCTTCCTGCGCGGCGGCGGGCGCGTCTGTAAGTTGGGCAGCCGTGTCCGCTTCTAAAACGCGGGCGGGCGCGTCCGCTTTGTCCGCCCCGCGTTCGGCAGCCCCGCCCGCAGGCGGGCGGGGCAGGGCGGGCAGGCGGGCGGTGCGGCGGCCTTCCCTCTTCAAGTCCACGACCAGCGCGTCGCCCGCGCCCACCACCTGGCCGATGGGCAGCCGCAGCCCGCCCGAAAGCAGCAGCGCGGTCAGGCGCGCCCCCTCGCAGGCGAAGTCGTCCGCCGTGCCCAGCCTCTCGCCCGTGCGCGAGTACACCGCCCTGCCGAAGGGCGCGCTCATTCCCCCCTCGCGGGGCGGGGCGAGGGCGCGCACCACCGCCGCATCCTTGCCGAACCGCTCCACCGCGGCAAAGGGGAGCAAAAACTCTTCCTCCTCCTCGTCGCAGCACTCGAGGTTGAGCACCCGCCGCAGCGCGCGGTCGGTCTGCACGCTGCGGATGTACCCGATGCGCGCGCCGCCGCGGGTGAGCAGCGGCTTGCCGATCCATTCGCTCATCCAAGTCTGCATAAACTCTCCTTTCCGCGCGCCGCCTCGGGCGCGCCGCTTGTTTACGCTTTTACTGTATGGCGGCGCGCCGCGGGGTATGCGCGCGCCGTTTGGCAAGTTTTGTCGGGATCGCTCGCATTTGCCCCCGCCCGCCCCGCGCCCCTTTTTGCCGCACTGCCCGCAAAAGCCGCCCCGTGCCGTTGACATTTTTCTTCGCCCCTATTATAATAAATAGGAAAGAACGCAAGGAGGAACATTTTGATGCCGCAAAAGATGCTCGTGCTCGCCCGGCCGGAGGAGCACGCCGAACTCGCACAGCTGATCGACCGCCTCTGGCACTCCGCCTACGACGGGCTGCTCGGCCCCGATCAGGTCGCCTATATGACGCAAAAATTCCAAAGTGTGCCCGCCATCGAGGAGCAGATCCGCTCGGACAACTACCTCTACTTTTTCCTCGAAAAAGAGGGCGCGCGCATCGGCTACTGCGCCCTGCGGCCTGAAAAGGAAAAGCTGTTTTTATCCAAACTGTACCTCGTCGATGAGCTGCGCGGCCGCGGCGTGGGGCAGCTCGCCCTCGCCGAGATCGCCGACGCCGCGCGGCGGATGGGCCTTTCGGCGGTGTACCTCACCGTCAACAAGGGCAACGCCCGCGCCGTGCGCGCGTACGAAAAGTTCGGCTTCGTCCGTACGGACAGCACCGTCACCGACATCGGCGGCGGCTACGTGATGGACGACTACATCTACGAGTACGAAGTATAAATAAAACGAATACCCGCCCTCAAAAAGGGCGAAGGCCGCGCGCCCGCCCAACGGTTGACTTCCTTTCGGGCGGTGTGCTACAATAACGGCGTTCAAATCGCAACGACCGGGAAGAGTAGCGCCGATACGGGAGGCACAGAGAGCGGGGGCAGGCTGAAAGCCCCGCCCTTCCGCCCGCGCGAAAAACGCCCGCGAGCGGCGTCGGCGAACGGGCTTTGCCTCATTAGCCGCCGACGGGTGCGCCCGTTACCGCGCGCCCCCTTATGCAGAGGGGAGAGGTCTCGCCGCACGGCGGGATAAATTCGGGTGGCACCGCGGAAAGTCGCTCTTTTCGCCCCGAGCACGGGGAGAAAAAGGGGCGGCTCTTTTTTTATTCCTCCCCCGCTTTTGCCGCCCCGACCCGTCAAACGAAGGAGGCTACCATCATGTGTTCTATTTTCTGCTGCACCGCCAAAGAGGTGGACTACGCAAAGATGCTCGAGGGCTTTTACCGCACCGTGTCGCGCGGGCCGGACATGAGCCGCGTCGAGCGCACCCCTTCCGGCTACATGGCCTTCCACCGCCTGGCCATCATGGGCCTGAATGCGGCGGGCATGCAGCCCTTTTCGATGGGCAAGGACAAGCTGGTCTGCAACGGCGAAATTTACGGCTTCCGCCCCCTCAAGCGGCAGCTCGAAGAGCGCGGCTACGTCTTTTCGTCGGACAGCGACTGCGAGATCTTGCTCCCCCTCTACCGCGAGTATGGGCTGAAGATGTTCTCCATGCTCGACGCCGAGTTCGCCCTCGTGCTCTACGACGGGCAAAAGGACGAGTACATCGCCGCGCGCGACCCCATCGGCATCCGCCCCCTCTACTACGGCCGCCTCGCGAGCGGGGCGATCGTCTTTGCCAGCGAGCCCAAAAACCTCGTCGGGTTTGTCGAAGGGGAAATTCTGCCCTTCCCCCCGGGTTGCTACTATTATAAGGGGCGCTTTCACCGCTACTGCGACATCGCCGCCGCGGAGAGCTATCTTGCCGACGACGTCGGCGAGATCTGCCGCAACATCCGCCAAAAGCTGATCGAGGGGGTGCGCAAGCGGCTCGACGCCGACGCGCCCGTAGGCTTTTTGCTCTCGGGCGGGCTCGACTCCTCCCTCGTGTGCGCCATCGCCGCGCGGCAGCTGGATAGGCCCATCAAAACGTTCGCCATCGGCATGGATAAAGACGCCATCGACTTAAAGTACGCGCGCATCGTCGCCGATCATATCGGCTCCGACCACACCGAGGTCATCATCACCAAAGAGGACGTCCTTTCCGCCCTCGAGCCGGTCATCGCGGCGCTGGGTACATTCGACATCACCACCATCCGCGCCTCGATGGGCATGTACCTGCTCTGCCAAAAGATCCACGCCTGCAGCGACGTGCGCGTCCTGCTCACCGGCGAGATCTCGGACGAGCTGTTCGGCTACAAGTACACCGACTTCGCCCCCTCCGCCGAGGCCTTCCAAAAGGAGTCGCAAAAGCGGGTGCGCGAGCTGCATATGTACGACGTATTGCGCGCCGACCGCTGCATCTCCGTGCACAGCATGGAGGCGCGCGTGCCCTTCGGCGACCTCGACTTCGTCCGCTACGTCATGCACGCCGACCCCGCCCGCAAAATTAACACCTACGGCAAGGGCAAGTACCTTTTGCGCAAGGCGTTTGAAGAGGGCGATTGGCTGCCCGAAAGCATCCTCTGGCGGGAAAAGGCCGCCTTCTCCGACGCCGTCGGCCACTCGATGGTCGACGACCTCAAAGAGTACGCCGAGGAGCGCTACGGAGAAGATTGGAAGGAGCGCGCACGCGCCTACGCGCACGCCCGCCCCTTCACCAAAGAGAGCCTGCTCTACCGCGAAATTTTTGAAAAATTTTACCCCGGCCAGGCGGGCATGGTCAAGGCATTCTGGATGCCCAACCCCCGCTGGGAGGGCTGTAAGGTCAACGACCCCTCCGCGCGCGTCCTCTCCAACTACGGCGACAGCGGCAAGTAGGCCGCCCGCCCGCCGCACGCCTATCTTGTGTGCGCCGCGCCCGCCGCGCGCCCGCCTATCTTGTGTGCGCCGCACCCGCCGCAAACCAAATAAAGTGTTTTTCCGCCCCCGCGCGGCTTGCCGCGCGGGGGCGGCCTCTGCGCGGCGCGGGAGCAGCTTGCTCCCGCGCCGCGCGCAGTTCGCGCCGCAAAAGGGGCAAACGGTGCCGCGCCGCGCGCAGTTTGCGCCGCGGGAGGGGAGATGCCGCGCCGCCCGCAAAGCGCGCCCCGCCTCCGCGCGTCCGCGCGGGGCGGAAAAGTGTGACATAAGCGACAAATTTTTACAAACTTTGCAGAAGTATTCAATTTTTGGCTTGTAAATACTTTTCTTTTTTCAAAAAGTGTGTTATAATACTTCCATGAACAGGGTGAATTTCCATGAGCGTATGCTGGAGATCCTGCCGTCGGTGCCGCGCGGAGAGCGCCTGCTCCTGCACAGCTGCTGCGGTCCTTGTTCGACGCGCTGCATCGAGGCGCTCAAAGACGCCTTTCGCGTCACCGTGCTCTACTACAACCCCAACATCACCGACCCCGCCGAGTACGCAAAGCGCAAGGCCGAGCAAGTCCGCTTTTTGCAAGAGAGCGGCTGGGCAGATCTGCTCGACTGCCCGTACGACCCGCAAGAATTTTTCGCCGCGGCAAAGGGGTTTGAAGGGGAGCCCGAGGGCGGAGAGCGCTGCACCCGCTGCTTCGCGCTGCGCCTTATGTACACGGCGCAAGCCGCCAAACGGGAGGGCTTCGGCTGGTTCGGCACCACGCTTTCGGTCAGCCCGCATAAAGACGCCGCCCGCCTCAACGCGCTGGGCGAGCAGATCGCGGCGCAGACCGGCCTGCATTGGCTGTACGCCGACTTCAAAAAGCAAAACGGATATTTGCGCTCGACGGAGCTTGCGCGGCAGTATCACCTGTACCGCCAAAACTACTGCGGCTGCATCTTTTCCGATTGGACTCGCTCACAGGGATAAACTTGACAGATACTCCTTCTTTTTTCCGTGTTCTGCTCCGGCAGGGCGCGGAATTTTTTTACGGCGATTTTTTGCCGCGGCGGCAAAACCGCCCAAAAGGGGCGCGCACGCGGGGCGCGTTCTTTGCAAAAATGCGAAAAAGCCGCCCCTTCGCCCCCCTTTGCGCGGCGGGGAACGGGGTAAATGCGCAAAGGGGCGCAAAAACGGTTGACGGGCGCGCTTCTTCGCGGTATAATAAATGCAACTAAAAGAGTAGTATTTCGGCGCGCCCGCGCGGGCGCGCCGCAAGGAGGACACACCATGCGCCTTTCATCCAAATCGCAGTACGGGCTCAAGGCCTGCTATATCCTCGCGCTGCATTACCCCGCGCGCTGCGTCAGCGCCTCGTCGCTCGAAAAGGAGATCGCCGTCTCCGGCAAGTATATCGAAAAGATCATGCGCATGCTCGCGGGCAAGGGCATCGTCGCGGCCGAGCGCGGCGTTTCGGGCGGGTATAAGCTGACCCGCGCCCCCAAAGACATCACCATCGGCGACATCGCCCGCGCCCTCGAGGACAACATGGAGATCGTCGACTGCATCTCCTTCTGCTGCCCCAACTGCGCCACCGGCGACGTCTGGCGCAAGCTGTACGACGGCATCAACGCCGTGCTCGACTCGATGACGTTGCAGTCGATGATCGACGACTACGGCACCGAGGGCATCTGCAAGTGCCGCCACTCCGCATGAAGCCCGTCTACCTCGACCACGCGGCGACGACGGCCGCAGACGCGCGCGTGCTCAAAGAGATGCTGCCCTATTTTTGTGAAGAGTTCGGCAACGCACATTCGCTGCATTCCTTCGGGCGGCGCGCCGTCGCCGCCGTCGACGGCGCGCGCGACGCCGTCGCGGGCTTGCTCGGCGCAAAGGCGGGCGAGATCTACTTCACCTCGGGCGGAACGGAGGCGGATAATTGGGCGCTGCGCGGGGCTGCGCATGCCAACGCGGCGCGGGGCAAGCGGGTGGTCGTCTCCGCCGTCGAGCACCCCGCCGTCACAGAGGCCGCCCGCCTGCTCGCGGGCGAGGGGTTCGAGGTCGCCGTCTGCCCCGTCGACGCAGAGGGCATCCTCGACCTCGATGCCTTTGAACGCCTCGTGGGGGAGGGCGCCTGCCTCGCCGCCGTGATGGCCGTCAACAACGAGACGGGCGCGGTGCAGCCGCTGGCGGAGGCCGCCCGCATCTGCCATGCGCGCGGCGCGCTGCTTTTTTGCGACGCGGTGCAGGCGGCGGGCGCGTACGCGCTGCGCGTGGATGACATCCCCGCAGACCTGCTCTCCCTCTCCGCCCACAAATTCGGCGGGCCCAAGGGCGTCGGCGCGCTGTACGTGCGCGCGGGCACGGCAATCGCCCCCCTCATCGCGGGCGGCCACCAAGAGCGCGGCCTGCGCGGCGGCACCACCAACGTGCCCGGCGCGGTCGGCCTCGCCGCCGCCCTCGCCCTCGCCCGCAAAGAGCTCCCCCTCGCCCGCGAGAGTGCGGGCAAGGCGTGCGAGCATTTCATCTCCCGCGTGCTTGCGGGCATCCCCGGCGCACACCTCAACGGCCCGCGCGCGGCGCAGCGCGCGGATACGCCCCCCGCCCTCCGCGCGGCAAATTTAGATGTGGCGGCGGAAGAGGGCGCAAAAGAGGAAGAGGGCGCGCCGTATTGCGGGCGGCTGTATTCTATCGCCAACTTCTCCTTTGACGGGGCAGACGGCGACAGGCTGCTCGCCCTGCTCGACCGCGCCGGCGTCGCCGCCTCGGGCGGGGCGGCGTGCTCGTCCGGCTCGCCAGACCCCTCCCCCGTGTTGCTGGCGATGGGCCGCAGCGGCGCGCTCGCCCGCGGCGTGCGCTTCTCCTTCGGCAAGGAGAACACGCTGCAAGAGGCAGACTTCGCCTTCGAGTGCCTGCGCGCCGCCGTCGCCCGCCTGCGCGGGCAGTAAAGCGGGGCGGCGCGGAACAAATTCAAAAACCAACAGGAGCCCGCCCCGAAGGCGGCGGTTCAGAGAGAAAAAGGAGAACGATATGCGCAAAGCGGATCGAGAAGTGACGGACATCGAAGAAAAGTTGGCGGCGCTGCTGCGCTGCGAGTTTTTGACCCTCGCCCTGCGCGGGGAGGGCGCGCCCTACTGTGTGCCCCTCAACTTCGGCGCGGAGCTTGTGGGGGAGAGGCTCGTATTGTACTTTCACTGCGCGCGCGAGGGCGTAAAGCTCGAAAAGCTCGCCGCCGACGGGCGGGTGGGTTTTTCGGCGGCGCGGCTGCTGCGCGTGTTCAACAAGGGCGTCGCCCCCTGCGGCTACACCGCCGACTACGAAAGCGTCTGCGGCGAGGGCACCGCCCGCCTGCTCACGGAGGACGCCGAGCGCCTGCACGGCCTGTGCGTTTTGATGGCGCATTATACGGAAGAACGGTTCGCGGAGGCCGACTTTCTGCCACGCCCGCTGTCGCTGACCGCCGTCGTGCGCGTCGACGTGTCCGCGTGGACGTGCAAGCGCCTCGTGCGCGGGTAGAACGTGCCCCGTCTGCGGGCTCAGCCGCCCCGCCGCGGCCGCCTGCAAGCCCTTCCAAAAAAAATTTTTTTCGCAAAAAAGTGACAAAAACAGGCAGCATACTGCCTGTTTTTTGTGTTAAAATACAGCAAAAAGAGGGGGCGCTAAACATTTTTTTGCGCAAAAGGGGGCGGCGGTCGTCCGCCGCCCGCCCAAAGCGGAAAAAATAAACAGTTGACCTTTCGCACGCGTTGTGGTATAATAGTATCGTACTATACAAGATGTGCCGCTTTTTCGCGCAAGAGGGGGCGGCGGACCCGCAAAAAGGAGAGGGGTGCGTATGCACGGAGGCATTCAAACACAGCAGCAAAGCGCCGCGCGGCAGGCAGAGCAGTCTTGCCCGCGCAACGGCATCGGCATCGCGGGGTGGGTCGTCGCGCTCGCGTCCGCCGTCGTGCTGGCGGTATCCTTTTGGGTCGGGCAAAAAGACGCCCTCGCTGTGCTGCGGCTGACGGCGCTCCTTTTGGCGGCGGCGGGCACCGCGCTGTGCGGCGTGGGGGCGGCCCGCGCGGGCGGGCGGCGGCTCAACGGCTTCGCCTTCTGCGGCCTGCTCATCGGGGCGGCGGTGCTGTGCACGAGCGCGCCGTTGCTGGTCGCCATGCTGGGGTAAATACATATGCGCGCGGCTCGCTTGGGCGGGCCGCTTCTTTTTTTTTGAGAGGGAAGGGGCATAAAAAGTTGCCCTCCCCCCTTGACACGCCGCCGCGGCTGTGGTATAATGGTGGCACAAGGAGGAGAGTGCCATGTATTGCAAATTCTGCGGCAAATGGGTAGAAGGGGAGGGCATGGTCTGCGAAAGCTGCGCCGCCCTCCGCGGCGAGCCCGGCGTGCCCGCCGCCGCCCCGCCTTCACCCGCACAGCCCCAAGCTCCCGCACAGCCCCAAGCTCCCGCGCCCGCGCAAAAGCCCGCGGCAACGCAGCCCGCGCAAAAGCCCGCGGCAGCGCAGCCCGCGCAAAAGCCCGTTCCGCCCGCACCCCAAAGCGCGCCGCCCTACTACGGCTATCGCCGCCCGGAGGACGAAAAGCCGCTCAACGGCGTCGGCATCGGCGGCTTCGTGCTGGCCATCTTCGACCTCCTCCCCATCTGGGAGCTCGGCGTGCGGTTTTCGGACATGGCCGAGCCGCTGCGCAGCTTTTTGTTCTTTTTCCTGCCCATGGTCATCTTCCAGACCATCGCCATCGCCCTCTCCGCCCTCGGCCTGCGCACCCGCAAGCAGACGCGCGGCGGCACCTTCGCGGTGGTCGGCATGCTCATCGCCGTCGTCGGTCTCGTCATGTTTGTCGAAATGTTCATCGCGGGGCTCATCTTGTAGCCGCCCGCCAAAATATCCGCAAAATATGCCCCTTCCGCCTGCGGAAGGGGCACTTTCGCGCTTTTTCGCCCTTTGCACAGTACTCTGCGCGGCATACTTCGCCGTTTCATATGAAAAACGCGTGGAACGCGGCAGCCGTTTTCCCGCGCGTTCCACGCCCCGCCCGTTTGTGTGGGAAGGGGAAAAGAGGATTTTACCGCCGCCCCGCCCGCCTCTCCCGCGCACCCGACGGGCGGGCGCGCCCGGCAGCAAAAGGGGCGCGGCAAAAGCGGCGCTCTGCGCCGCATAGAACTTGTTTCTGCGACTGTTTTATGTAGAAATATTATAAAAGAAGCCCGCCCGCCCCGCAAATTGCGGGGCGGGCGGGCGATTTTTTTGCCTTGCCCGCTCTGCCGGCCGGCAGGAGAAGGGCGCATCGCCTTGCGGCGGCCGTTCAAATCAAAGATCGGCGGCCGTTCAGCCCAAAAACTCGATGCGGATGTTGCCCATCCCCGTCTCGGCGGTCAGGCGGCGGCTGCCGCCGTCGCGGTCGACGACGTTGCTCTCGCCCATCTCCGTCCGCACGCGGATGGTGTACGCTTCCTTCGCGCCCGCCAGCGACGCGCGGACGTCGCCCATCTCGCTCGTCAGCTGCACATTCGCCCCGTCGATGCCCTCTGCGTCGACGTTGCCGACGCTCGCGGAGAGGGAGATCTCCCCCGCGGCGCGCACGTTTTCGGCGTCGACTTTGCCCATATCCGCGCTCGCGGACACGCTGCCGCCCTCGATGTCTTGCAGCGATATGTCGCCCAAAGCCGCGGCAAAGGCCGCAGAGCCTGCGACGCGCACCGCTTCCGTCTCGATGGCGCCCACGTCTGCGCTCGCCGTCACGCTGCCCGCATCCACGCCTTGCAGAGAGATGTCGCCCAAGTTCGCGGTGAAGGCCGCAGAACCCGATACGCGCACCTCTTTCGCCGCCACGCCGCCCGCGTCCGAGCGCAGCGTCAGTTCGGCCGCCGAAATGCCCTCCGCCGTCACGCTGCCGGCGGAGGAGGATGCGGCGATCGCCCCGTACGCTCCGTCGGGCAGCGTCAGCACCAGCTCGGGCGTCTTTGTGCCGAAGCCGACGCCCCATTGCAAAAAGCTGTCCTCTTCGGTCACGGTCAGCGCGCCGTCCTCTTCGGTGACGGTCACCTCCGCCAGCGCCTCGCCGTCGCCGTCCGTGCGCACGGGGTAGGAGAGGGCAAAGCTCTCCCCGCTCTCGATGCGGATGTGCGCGTTCTCGTAGTCGATGCGCACCGTTTCGATCTCTCCATGGGCGGTATAGCTGCGCGTCTCATAGTGCGCGCTGTTCAGCGCGGTCACGTCCCAGCCTTCCAGCCCCAAACCGACGATAAACAGCGCCGCGCCCGCCAGCAGCAGCGCGCCGCCCGCGCACAAAAGTGCGATCGCCGCGATGCGAAGTCCCTTGCTCATGCCCGTACCTCCTCGCCTTCGCCGCGCGCAAAGTCGGCGATGCTTCTCCACATCCTGTTGCACAGCCGCAGCAGCAGGCGGCTCAAAAGCAGCGCCGGAACGAGCAGCATCGCCCCCGCGCCGGCTGCCGCCAGAGAGGTGCCGCACAGCGCCAGCGCGCCGCCCGCAAAGCCCTCGGCGGCGAGCGTCCATACAAAGAAGCCCGCGCCGCCCAGCCCGCCGAGGGCGGTCAGCACAAAGCTCGCGGGCAGGGCGACGAGCACCGCCCACAGCGCCGCCGTCGCCGCGCAGGCGGGGATGCCCATCAGCACGGCGAGCAGCACCCGCCAAGCGGAGCCGCCCCGCCCCTTTTTGGCGGCGACTCCGCTCTCTGTAAGCAGCGCGCCCGCCGCCCGCGCGGGGTCGCCCAGATCGCGGGCGATCGCCTCTTCGCTCTCTCCAGCCTCGGCGCGGTCGGCAAACAGCTCGGCGTAGTACTCTGCCGCCCGCTCCCGTTCCGCCTTGGGCAGGGGCGAGAGCGCCGCCCTGTATCTTTTCAGCCATTGTTTCGCAGTCATTGCTTTCCTCCGTCGCGGATGAGCGCGCAGATGCGCTCCACTTCCCGCATATCCTCCAAAAAATCGTCGATGCGCGCAAGGCCCGCGTCCGTCACGGCGTAGTACTTGCGCAGCCGCCCGTTGTATTCGCGGCTGTGTACCGTCACCAGCCCCGCCCCCTCCAGCCGCTTGAGGATGGGGTACAGCGTCGACTCGGAGATGGCCGTGTACGGCGCCATGTCCGCGATGATCTTGTACCCGTACGAGGGCTGCTCCCGCAGTACGGAGAGGACGCATACGTCCAGCAGTCCCTTTTTCAGCTGTGTGTCCATGTCCTCCCTCCAATACTATTGAACACATAATACTATACATTGCGAGGCATTGTTTGTCAAGCGTTTGGGCGTATGTTTTTTGAAGAAGTTTCGCCTTTCGCCCCGCCTCGCTTTTTTGCGCGCCCGACGGGCGGGCGCGCCCCGCGCAAAAAAGGGCACAAAAAAGCCCCGCGGCTTTGCCGCGGGGCGGGGGATCGTTTGTTTACAGGCGGATCTCGCAGTATTCGTCCAGCTTTTCGAGCAGCCCGTCCGAGATCTCTTCGCGGAAGGCGCCCAGGTAGGCGAACACGGCGCGGAAGAAGGCGCGGTTGTCGCCGCCCGGCACATAGGCGGGCAGTCCGTCCGTGCGGAAGGACCGCTCGACGAACAGCCGCTCGAACTCCGCCTTTTCTTCGCTCGTCAGCTCGTCGAGGAAGTTGTCCGTCTCGCCCCCCTCGGGCAGGGGCGGCAGGGGAGATACGGCCGCGGTGTGCGGCTCGGCGCGCAGGGGTTCGGCGCGGTCTGGCCGGGGGCGGAAGGGCTCTGCCGGCTGCGTGCGCGCGTTCTCTGCGGCGCGCTCCGCTTCGAGCAGTTCGGCTCTGCCCGCCTCGAGCAGCTCGCCGATGGGTTCGCCGGGGGCGGCGGGCGCCTCGTCCGGCGGCGGCACATCTTCTTCCCCCTCTTTATCGGGCGCGGCCTTCTTTTGGCGGCCGCGGAAGGCAAAGATGTTCGCATAGACGAGCTGGCCGAGGGACAGCCCCGCGCCGACGAGGATGCCCGGATGGGCGGCGAGGGCGGCAAACCCCTCCAGCGCGGCGTACAGGGCGGCGGCGAGCAGGGCGATGACGAACAGCAGGTCGGCGCGCAGCGCGTCGAGCAGGTTGCGGCGGGGCAGGGCGAGGGAGAGGGCTGCCAACGCAAAGTTGGCGAGCGTGCCCCAGGCGTAGGCGGTCATCGCGGCGGACAGGGCGGCGGCCAGCCCGCTCTCGCCGAAGGAGGGGAAGCCGAACATTCCGTACAGCGTGCGCTCTTCCGTAAAGGGGAGCAGCCCCAGCAGCAAAAAGGCGGCGGCGAGCAGCAGGGCGATCAGCTTGACCAGCCCGTACCAGCCGAAGGCGGTAAAGGAGAGGGCGACGAGGTAGACGAGGGAGACCGCCAGCGCGAGCGCCGTCGCGTTGAATGCAAAAAAGGTATCGGGGGCGTAGAATACGTCGGCGAGGGTCAGCCCGTAGTTGTACAGCAACGCGCCCGTAAAAAAGGAGAAGGCGGCCAGCATGCACAGCCCCTTGGCGTAGTTGAAGGCGAGCGCGCCCTTCTTTTTGCAGAAGAGGGAAGCGGCGGTGCACACGAGCATGACGGCATAGGCGGCGACGAGCACGTACAGCGACGCGCGCGAGACGCCGTTTCCGATAAAGCTGCCCTTCAGCGCGCTGAGGATGAGGCCGAAAAAGCTCTCGTCGTAGTACGCGGCGGCGGGCACGAACAGCAGCGCCGCATAGGCGGCGAAGGCCGCCAGAGATAATATCGCCTGTAAAAGCCGCCCCTCTTCGCGCGCGGGGGCGTGCGCACGATCGTTCATACCATCCTTCCTCTGCGCTGCCGCGCATTTTTCTTTATTTTAGTATAAGGGCGCGCCGTTGTCAAGCGCTTGACGCAAAAGGGGAGGGCCTCCCGCAGACAGAATGTGTTATCCGCGCGAAATTTTGCGCCGCGCGCGCAACCTTTTGCTTTTTTTATTGATATTTGCCCGCGTTTGCGCTATAATAAAGGGGATCCGCGCCCGCAAAAAGGCGGGGCGGCAAGGCGGGCGCCCGCCCGCGGAGGGGAAAAATGATCGCACAACTGAAAAAACTCGTGCGCAACGTGTACGAAAACACGGGCATCGAGGTATCGGTGTTCTCGCAGGAGGGTAAGTGCCTGCTCGGCAATGCGGACCTGCGCCCGCCCGCCGGCGTCGACGGCATCCTGCCCGACAAGGCCGCGGGCATGACGTGGTTCCGCACCCTCGGCCCCGAGGGGTACGTCTGCGGCATCAAGGGCGTGGGCGAGGTGCAGAAGAATTACGCCTTTTTGCTGTCTGACCTCATCGAGGGGGCGGCGGGGCGCACCGCCAACCTGCCCAAGGGGGAGGGGCTGCGCCGCATCCTGCTCGGCGAGTGCGCCGCGGCGGACGTCCGCAAGTTCCGCGCCCGCTATTCGGTGCCGGAGGGGCCCTGCTTCGTCCTCGCCGTCGAGGCAGACGGCAAACTCGGCGACGTCATCACCCTGCTCGCGCAGTATGCAGAAAGCGGGGCAGACTGCGCCGTCGCGCTCGCGGGCAAAGAGTGCGCCTTCCTCAAATTCGTGCAGGCCGAGTCGGAGTACTCCTCGGCGGCAGACTTCGCCTCCTTTCTCGTGCGCTCGCTGCGCGAGGAGCTGGGCGTGCGCGCGCACATCGGCGTGGGCGGCACCGCCGCCCGCTTTGAAGAAGCCGCCCTCTCTTATCGCCAGGCGAACATGGCGCTGCGGCTGGGCGAGCAGTTCGGCGGGCACGGCGGCGTGTACAGCTACCGCTCGTATGTGCTCGTAAAGATGCTCGAAGAGATCCCGACCGCCCGCCTGTCCGAGTACTTTTCGGCGCTGCTCGAGGGCGAGTCGCGCGCGCTGCTGCAAGACGAAGATATGCTCGTCACCGCCGAGCACTTCCTCGAAAACAACCTCAACGTCAGCGAGACTTCGCGCGAGCTGTTCATGCACCGCAACACGCTGATGTACCGATTGGATAAGATCGAGCGCATGACGGGGCTGAATTTGCGCAGTTTTTCTGACGCGGTCACCTTCCGCCTCATCACGATTTTGGCAAAACTCGTATAGCCCCGCTCTTGCAAAGGGCGGCGGGCAAAGCGGACGGCATTTGCTTCGCCGCAAGAACGCCGCACGCGATACAAATTCACGCCCCGCAAAGCGCGGGGCGAAGTTATCAAAAAAGATAGGAGCTGTCAATATGGACGTCTATGAAAGATCGTTGAAACTGCACGAAGAAAAGCGGGGCAAGTTCGAGGTGCGCTCGCTGGTCGAGGTCAAAGACCGCGAGGCGCTCTCCCTCGCCTATACCCCCGGCGTGGCGCAGCCCTGCCGCGAGATCGCAAAGGACCCCGCCGCCGCCTACCGCTACACCCGCAAGTGGAACACCGTCGCCGTCGTGTCCGACGGCAGCGCCGTGCTCGGGCTGGGCAACATCGGCGGGCTGGCGGGGCTGCCCGTCATGGAGGGCAAAAGCATCCTCTTCCGCGAGTTCGCCGGCATCGACGCCATCCCCATCGTTCTCTCGGGGCAGGACGAGGACGACATCGTGCGCGCCGTCGAGATGATCGCTCCCTCCTTCGGCGGCATCAACCTCGAGGACATCTGCGCGCCCAAGTGCTTTTCCGTCGAGCGCCGCTTGAAGGAAAAGTTGGATATCCCCGTCTTCCACGACGACCAGCACGGCACCGCCATCGTCGTTTCGGCGGCGCTGATGAACGCGCTCAAATTGGCGGATAAGCAGCTCTCCTCCGCAAAGATCGTCATCTGCGGCGCGGGCAGCGCGGGCATCGCCATCGCAAATCTGCTGCTCGAGTGCGGCGCCGAGGACGTCATCCTCGCCGACCGCGGCGGCCTCGTGTGCGAGGGCGAGCCGTGGCTGACGGGCGCGCAGGCGGAGATGGCGCGGCGCACCAACCGCGCGCACCTGCGCGGCGCCCTCGCCGACGCCGTGCGCGGGGCAGACGTGTTCGTCGGCGTGTCCGCACCCAAACAGTTGACGGGGGAGATGGTGCGCAGCATGGCGCCGCGCGCCGTCGTCTTTGCGATGGCAAATCCGGAGCCGGAGATCTACCCGCAGGAGGCGCTGGAGGCGGGCGCGTTCGTCGTCGGCACCGGCCGCAGCGACTTTCCCAACCAGATCAACAACGTGCTCGCCTTCCCCGGCGTGTTTCGCGGCGCGCTCGACGTGCGCGCCAAAGACATCTCCGAGGGGATGAAGGTCGCTGCCGCCAAGGCGCTCGCAGACCTCGTGGGGGAGAGCCTCTCCCGCGAATGCGTCATCCCCTCCGCCTTCGACCCTCGCGTCGCGCCCGCCGTCGCCAAAGCCGTCGCCGAGGCCGCCCGCAGCGAGGGGCTCGCGCGCATCTGAGCGGGAGGAAGCAGCCCATGACCGACCTCGAAATGCTCGCGCTCGCGCGGCAAAATCTCGACCCCGTCATCCGCGGCGAACACTGCGCGACGGGCTTCGTATCCGCCGTGCTCGAGGGCGCAAACGGCAAGTACTACACGGGCGTCAACATCGACCTCGCCTGCGGCCTCGGTTTTTGCGCCGAGCGCGCCGCCGCCGCGGCGATGATCGACGACGGCGAGTGCGTCGTCCGCCGCGCCGTGTGCGTGGATAAAGACGGCGCGCCCATGACCCCCTGCGGCAGCTGCCGCGAGTTTTTGATGCTGCTCTCGCCCGCCAACGCGGGGGCGGTGTTCTATTTGGGGAAAGGGAAGCGCATGACGCTCGCCCAATTTTTGCCCCTCCCCTGGGAGAACTACGGGCAGGGAGACAACGCATGAAGGAAGATAAAGAGGACAAGGCCGCCCGCGCGAAGGAAGTATTGTTCGGCGAAACCAAGCCGGCGGGCGAGGTAAAGGCGGAGGCCCGCGCCGAGGACGCCGCCCGCGCGAAGGAAGTATTGTTCGGCGAACCCAAGCAGGAAGAAGCGGCAAAGGCGGAGGCCCGCGCCGAGGACGCCGCCCGCGCAAAGGAAGTATTGTTCGGCGAACCCAAGCAGGAAGAAGCGGCAAAGGCGGAGGACCGCGCCGAGGACGCCGCCCGCGCCAAAGAGGTGCTGTTCGGTGAGCCCAAGCCGGAAGAAGCGGCAAAGCAAGGCGCCGCCCCTTCGGCGGGCGCGGACAGCGCCCCCGCGGCGGACAAGCCCGCCGACGATTTGTTTTTTGCGGGCGAGCCGCCCAAGGCCCCGCCCGCCCCGCCCGCCGCGGCTCCTAGCGCCGCGCGGAAAAAGCCGCGCGGCGGCGCGCGCGCCGTCAGGCGCGCGCTTTGGGCGGTGGCGGCCGTCCTTCTTGCGGCCGCCCTGTTTGCGGCGGGGTACTTTACCTACTACTTCACATTAGACGGCGGTCTGCGCTCGCTGCTGTGGTTCAAAGAGGTCATCGACGGGCAGTACTACGAGGACATCTCCGACGAAGACTTCTGGAACGCCGCCATCCAGGGGGTGGAGGACGGCCTGCTCGACCGCTACTCCACCTACTACTCCCCCGCCGAGCTTGACGACACGATGGCCTCGCAGCAGGGCATCGGCATGGGGGTGGGGCTGTCCTTTTTTACGGGCACCAACAAGGTGGTTTCGGTCGCCATCGGCTCGCCCGCCTTTTTTGCGGGCGTGCAGGCGGGCATGTACGTCACCGGCGTCGCCGTGGGCGGCGGGGAGATGGAGGACACCTTCCTCGCGAACGGCTACGGCGGCTATACCTGCACCGCCGCGTCGCAGCTTGCGGGCTTTGCAGAGGGCACGCAGGTGCGGCTGCGCCTGTCGGCAACTTCCCCCGTCGACACGAGCGCGGATACGACCGGCACGGTCGACCTGACCGTGCGCACCTACAACGAGAGCTACGTCCTCTACGCGGCGGAAGGCCGCGCTTGGGCGGCGCTCTATCACGAAGATACGCGCGAGTACGTTTGGACGGACGTCAGCGAATACGTCGCCGTCGACGAGCTCGCGCAGGGGAAAGAGGCGTATTTGCAGCTGCGCCGCTTTTACGGCGCGGCGGCGGGCGAGTTCGGCCTCGCGCTCGAGCAGTTCAAAGAGGACGGCGCAGATACGCTCATCCTCGACCTGCGCAACGACGGCGGCGGCAGCCTCGACGTCATGCAGGGCATCGCCGTCTACCTGCGCCGCGACGCAAAGGCGAGCCGCGAGGAGGTGCTGCGCGCCGAGTACGGCAACGGCGCGGTGGATGTATTCTACGCCGAGGAGGACCTCTACGACGAATACCTCGCCGACGCGAACATCAAGGTGATGGCAAACGGCAACACCGCCTCCGCGTCCGAGGCGCTCATCGGCGTCATGATCTCGTACGGCACCATCGGGTTTGAAGACGTGTACATCACCGACACGGTCGGCAACGGCAGCGCCGCCACCTACGGCAAGGGCATCATGCAGACCACCTTCGTCAACCGCATCACCGGCGAGGCGGCCAAGCTGACCACCGCCCGCATCTATTGGCCCAACGGCGTGTGCATCCACGGCACGGGCATCACCACCGCGATGGGCGCCAACCCTTCGCCCGCCGCCAGCTACGGCGAGTTCGGCGACCCCGAGCTCGCCGCCCTGCTCGCCGCCCTCGCGGCAGAAAACTGATTTTTTGCGGAAGAAAATTCCCGTACGGGCGCCCCGCGGCTCTGCCGCGGGGCGCCCGCCTTCGCTTTCTGCGGGTGCGCGCCGCACGGGGGCGGCGCGCCGGGGCGGGGCGAGTGCAGAGTTCAGAGTTTAGAGATCGGAGTTTAGAGCAGAGAGGGCGGCGGCGAGCAGATGCAAGATCTCTTCGCCTGCGATGCGCCGCACGGGGGCGAGCGCCTCTTCGCTCTCCCGTGCGCGCGCTGCCGCCTGCGCGGCCGCCCACGCGTCGACTGTTGCGGACTGTGATGCGCTTTCTGTCTGCGCGTCCGCCCGATTGCCGTTTGTTGCGGGTTTTGATGTGTTTTGCGCTCGTGCGGGCGGCGGGGACGCGCCGCGCGCCTCCTTTTGCAGCAGGGAGAGCAGCCGCGCGAGGGCGTCCGTATCGGCGGGCGCGCCCCGTCCTTGCGGCGCGGCCTGCCGTGCGCTTCGTTCTTGCGGCGCGGCCTGCTCGCCGCGCGCGGGGGCGTTCAAAGCGGAAACAAGGCGCGCGAGGGCGGCCTCGCCTTGGGGCGGCGCGCCCGCCCCGCCCTTTGCCTGCAAAAGCAGCGTCAGCAGCGGCAAAATGTCCATACGTTCCTCCTTCGGCGCACCGACAGCGGCCGCCGCGTCATATACATGGGGCAGAAATATCTTTTTTCGGAGGTGCTCTGTGCAAGATTTTCGTTCGTATGCCGGAGGGCAGGGGCAAGAGGAAGGGGCGTCGCCCGGTTCCGAGGCGATCGCCGCGCTTTTGGGCGGCAAGGGGGAGGGCGAGGTGCTGCGCGCCTTGTATAAGGAGGCGGAGGCCGCCCGCCGCGCCGGCAAGCTGACGGACGCCGAGCTCGACAACTTTTGCGCCGCCGTCGCGCCCATGCTGGGCGATGGAGCGCGCAAAAAGTTAGAGCAGGTCGTCGGCCGCCTCAAAAAAATATAAAAAAATTGTTCACACTTTTTCTTTTGAGCTGTCAAAAGAAAAAGTCGTGATTTGAGGGCTCTGCCCTCTGCGGCGCGCGCGTCGTCGCTTGCCTTTGCTTGCCCGCCTTTTGCTTTTGGCAAAAGGCGCGGCGTGCGCGGCAGCTCCTCCTTTTCCCAAAAAGTTCTTCGATACTTTTTGGGAACCCTTTGTAGGGGCACACCTTTTATATGCGCGCCGCATTCACCCGCTGAGGCGCTTGACGCGCAAATTGGGGTGCGCAGCGGAAAAGCGCGGTTTTCCTCGCGCGAGTATTTTATAAAATAAATAAGGTTCCCGAAAATCGCAGCGGTGCGCAGCGTCGCGAGATTTTCGGGAGTCCTGTTATTTTTGCGCGGCTTCACCTTTCCTCCGCCACGGCGCGCACCGCCCGCAAAAAGGCGTCTGCCTCGCCCTCGGTGTTGAATTCGGACAGCGACGCGCGCACCAGCCCCTCGCGCGCGGTGCCGAGCGCCGCGTGCAGGCGGGGCGCGCAATGCAGCCCGCCGCGCACGCAGATGCCGTACTCCTCCGAAAGCCTCCCCGCAAACAGTTCGGAGGAGAGGGTCTCGCAGCGGAAGGATACGATGCCGCAGGGGTTGGGGCGGGAGTACACCGCGATGCCGCCGATGCGCCGCAGGCCGCCGCACAGCCGTTCGGTCAGCGCCAGCAGGCGGCTCGCGATGCGCTCGCGGCGGGGCAGCAGGTACAGCGCGCCCTCGGCGAGGGAGGCCGCCGCCGGGCAGGAGAGGGTGCCCGCCTCCAGCCGCTCGGGGTAAAAGGCGGGCATATCCTCGGCGGCGCTCTCCACCCCCGTTCCGCCGTAGAGGAGGGGGTAGAGGCTGACCCGCTCTGAAAGCAGCAGCGCCCCGCTCCCCTGGATGCCGTGCATCCCCTTGTGCCCCGCCACCGCCAAGGCGTCGATCCCCGCCCCCTTCATGTCGACGGGCAGATGCCCGCACGCCTGCGCGCCGTCGCACACGGTCAAAACGCGCGGCGGCAGCAGCGCGCGCACCGCGGCGGGGTCGATCGCCTCGCCCGTCACGTTGGAGGCGAGGGTAAACACCGCCGCAACCGTATCTTCGTTTGCGGCCTCGGCGATGTGCCGCGGCGTCACCCGCCCGCCCTCCCCCTGCACGACGGTCAGGCGGATGTACCCCTCGCGCGCGAGAAAGAGCAGCGGCCGCAGCGCGGCGTTGTGCTCGAGCGCCGTGCTCACGACGTGCGGCTTGATCTTCGGCGGCCGCGGCGGGCGCAGCAGCCCGAAGATGGCCATGTTCAGCGCCTGCGTGCAGCCGGCGGTGAGGATCACCCGCTCCGCGCTCTCCCCGCCCAAAAAGCGGCACAGCAGGCGGCGGCAGCGCTGCACCTCCTCCGCCAGGGCGAGGGCGAGCGCGTGCCCGCTCCGCCCGGGGTTGCCGCATACGCCTTCGATGCAGGCGCGCACCGCCCGCACCACGCAATCGGGCTTGCGCCCGCCCGTCGCCGCGTTGTCAAAATAGATCATAAGCCCTCCCGCGCCTTTTTCTCTTTGTCGGGTGCTTTTTTGCAGAAGCGCCGCTCGTTTTTTGGTTTGAAGCGCCGCCGCGTGGGCGCGCCTTCCGCCCGCCGCCCGCGATATAGTCGCGGGCGGAACAGTTGCGGCTGCGCCTTTTGCGGCGCAAGTTCATATACTGTACTATCATAGTATGCCGCGCGGCGGCAAAGTTGCCCGCGGCGCGCGAAGGAGGAAAGGTATGCAGGAGTTTTTGGCGGTCTTTCGCTCGCGGGGGCAGGCGCTCGACTGCGCCGCCCGCTTGCGGCAGGGGGGCATCCCCGCCGTGGCCGTCTCCACCCCGCAGGAGACGGGCGCGGGCTGCGGGCTTTCGGTGCGCATCGGCGCGTTCGACTTCGCGCAGGCCCGCCGCGTCATCGCAGGCTGCGGGTACGGCGCGTTTTTCGGGTACTTCCGGCTCGAGCGCGCCTGCGGCCGCACCTATCTGACGCGCGTCGGCTGATCCCGCCCTCTCTTTTGTTTTTTTTGAACTTGTCACGCGCCGCCCCGCCCCGCCCGTTCGCCGTTCGTTCTGCCCCGCCGCCCCGCCCGCTTGCGGGCGGGGCGGCGGGTGTAAAAATCCTTGTATTCGCGCGCAATTTATGGTAAAATAGGGGCATGGAAGCAGAACGCGCGCAAAAGGCGCTGCAAATTTTGGCGGAAACGTACCCCGACGCCCGCCCGGCGCTGCAATATAACACCGCCTACGAGCTGCTCGTGGCGGTCATTCTCTCGGCGCAGTGCACCGACGAGCGTGTCAACAAGGTCACGGCCGAGCTCTTCCGCGAGCACAACACGCCGCAGACCATGCTGCGCCTGACGCAGGAGCAGCTCGAGGGGTACATCTTTTCGTGCGGGCTGTACCGCAGCAAGGCGAAGCACATCCTCTCCGCCTCGCGCGACATCCTCGACAAGTTCGGCGGGCAGGTGCCCTCCGGCTTTGCCGAGCTCAAGTCGCTCGCGGGCGTCGGGCAAAAGACGGCCAACGTCGTCGCCTCGGTGTGGTTCGACGAGGACGCCATCGCGGTGGATACGCACGTCTTCCGCGTCAGCAACCGCCTCGGCCTCGCCTGCGCGCGCACGCCCGAAAAGACGGAGGAGCAGCTCAAACAGGTCATCCCGCAGGCAGACTGGTCCAAGGCGCACCATTGGCTCATCTGGCACGGGCGGCGCGTCTGTCACGCGCAAAAGCCAAACTGCGATATCTGCCCGCTCGCAGGCGTGTGCGACTTTGCCCGCGGCGGACAAGTTCAAAAATAATTTCACGGGAGGTCAAAAGTATGGCATCTCTCTTTACGGATAAGGTCAAGATCACCGTCAAGGCGGGCGACGGCGGCGACGGCATGAACTCCTTCAAAAGTTTCAAGGGTTTCGCCAACGGCGGGCCGGACGGCGGCGACGGCGGCAAGGGGGGCGACGTGTACGTCGTCGGCGATAAAGACAAGGGCGACCTCGTCGACTTCCGCTTCGGCTCTCGCTTCAAGGCGGGAGACGGCGAGCGGGGCGGCACCAACAACTGCTTCGGCAAGGGGGGAGAAGACGTCGTCATCGCCCTGCCCCTCGGCACCCTCGTGCGCGACGCGGAGACGGGCAAGCTGCTGTGCGACGTGTACGCCGACGGCGAAAAGCACCTCATCGCGCGCGGCGGCAGGGGGGGCAAGGGCAACGTGCGCTTCACCACCGCCCGCCGCCACGCCCCGCACTTCGCGCAAAAGGGGCAAAAGACGCAGCCGCACGCCCTCATCCTCGAGCTCAAGGTCATCGCCGACGTCGGCATCGTCGGCTTCCCCAACGTGGGCAAAAGCACGCTGCTCTCCAAGATCAGCGGCGCAAAGCCCAAAATTGCGGGCTATCACTTTACCACCCTCTCGCCCAACCTCGGCGTCGTGCGCCGCTACGACAAGTCCTTCGTCGCGGCGGATATCCCGGGGCTGATCGAGGGCGCGGCGCAGGGCGCGGGGCTGGGGCACGACTTTTTGCGCCACATCGAGCGCACCCGCATGCTCGTGCACGTCGTCGACATCTCCGGCATGGAGGGGCGCGACCCCGTCGGGGACTTCGCCCGCATCAACGCAGAGCTCGCCGAATACAGCCAAAAGCTCGCCGCCCTGCCGCAGATCGTCGCCCTCAACAAGTGCGACGTGTTCGGCGCGGAGGAGAATTTGACGCGCTTTGCCGAAACATATCCGGAGTACCCGACCTTCCCCATCACCGCGCTCACCGGCGCGGGCACCAAAGAGCTGCTCGACGCCGTGTTCGAGGTGCTCGAAACGCTGCCGCCCGCCGAGCCCATCCCCGCCGACGAGTTCGAGTACGACCTGCCCGACGTCAACGAGTTCTTTATCGAAAAGGACGAGGCCGAGCGGGTGTGGTACGTCACGGGCGGGCTGGTGGATATGCTCGAGCGCAACGTCGTGCTGTCCGATCCCGACTCGATGGCGTACTTCCAAAAGGTGCTCAAAGATAAGGGCGTCATCCGCGCCCTGCGCGAACAGGGCGTCCAAGAAGACGACACCGTCGTCGTGGGGGGCGTGGAGTTTTCGTACAAAGAATAGGGGCTCGCGAAATTTGTTTTGAGCTGTCAAAACAAATTTCTGCGATTTTGAGGGACAACCCGCCGTTCGCAGCTATCGCTGCTCGGCGGCCGGTTTTCTCTCTTTGCGGCATATTTTAAGGGCACACCTTTGATAAATGCCGCAAATTCACTCTTTCCTCATAAGCGCTCACGCGCAAATTGAGTTGCGCAGCGGAAAAGTGTGATTTTCCTCGCGCGTGTATTTTAAGAAATATAAAGGGTTCCCAGAAATCGCAGCGGTGCGGAGCGTCGCGAGATTTTTGGGAAGAGGAGGAGCCGCCGAGCACGCCGAGCCTTTTGCCAACAGCAAAAGGCTGGCAAGCAAAGGCGTGCGACGACGAGCTAACGCAGAAGCGTGGTTCTGCTTGCGCAAGTAATTTAAGAAAAGTTAGAGGGCTGCGCTCTCGTTGAGCGCTTGCGCGCAAATTGAGTGCGCTCATCAAAATTACGATTTTGACTCGCGCGAGTAATTCAAAAATAAAATATTATAGAGAGAGAGTTTTTGAATGTTAACAAGTAAACAGAGAAGCAACTTAAAGAGCATCGCGGCGAATTTGGAACCCGTTGCGCAGGTGGGCAAGGCGGGCATTGGCGAAAATATGATCAAGTCGCTGTCCGACGCGCTCGAGGCGCGCGAGCTGATCAAGGTGAACATCCTCACCAACGCCGAAGAGGACGCAAAAACGACGGGCGCACAGCTCGCAGAGGCGCTGGGCGCCGACTGCGTCGCCGTCATCGGCCGCAAGGCCATCTTTTACCGCCGCTCGTCGCGTAAAAATTTCCCGCATATCCAATTTTAAGCGGAAAGGAGAGAGTATGAAAGGGAACGGATTGCGCCGCCTGCGCCTCGCGCGCGGGCTGTCCGCCGCGCAGCTTGCAGAGGCGGTCGGCGCAACGGAGGCAGAAGTGCTGCGCTGGGAGGAGGGCGAGCTGCCCCCGTCGGGCAAGCTGCTCGCCTTATCGGCGGCGCTGGGCGCAGAAGTGGAGGACATCCTGCGCGCCGCGCAGGAGGGAGCGGACACGAATAATAGCGCCGCGGGCGAAGCCAATGCCGCCCAAAGCGACGGCTCTGCCGCAGAGAACGGCGGCGATGCCGCGCAGGGCGGGGCGGAACCGCTCGATGTAGACCGCCTGCGCGCCGAAGGCGCGCCGGAGTGGCTGCGCGCGGAGGGTGAGCGCGAGGCTGCGCAGGCGCAAAAACCCGCGCCCGTAAGGGTCAAGGAGCGCCTGTCCTCGCCCACAAACGGCTTCACGCGCGGCGAGCGCATCTTCGGGTACATCGTGTGCCTGCTCGCTGCGGCGGCGGCCATCTTCGTTCTCGTGTGGCGGTTCGTTCCGCAAGAGCGCCCGCTGACCATGGATAACTACGAGCGCTATTGTACCCTTTCCTTCCAAAGAGAAACCTACGGCATCACCGCCGAAGTCACTTCCGAGGCAGACATCGAAAACTTTTCGATGGTCATCGAGGTGGAACTTGTATCGATGTACGACATCCACAACAGGGTGACGCGCACCGTCACGCTTGCCGACAGCTTTTTGGAAACGGGAGAAACGCTGCGCGGCAGCGCAGAGGACTTCATGTTTATGTACGGCGGCCACACCGTCGTATCGATCGGAGGGACCATCGTATGAAGCAGCCTTTGACCGCGCGCGTGCAGCGCGCCCGCGATATTCGCCTCATCGTCTGCATGGCGGCGGTGAGCATCCTCTCCTTTTGCGTGATGGTCACGTCCGAACTCGGCGGGGCGGCCGCCGGATCTTGGAGCTGGCTGATCTTTTTGTACGTCGTGCTCTGCCCGATCAGCATCCTCGACTTGTACTTTACCTACTCCTTCTGCCGCTGGCACAACCGCTGGCACCGCACCCTGCACGAGTCGGGCGGGGAACAAGGGGAGCCGAGCGCCTTTGCGCTGGTCACAAGCAAGATCGCCGGCTGGGCGCTGTTCATTTTGATGCAGGCGTATGCGCACCTCCCGACGATCTTGAGTTTACTCCTTTGGCTTTAAGAGGGCGAAATCAATTCCGCGAGGTTTTCGCGAGCCTTTCTCATTAAAATAATTGAAAAAGGCAAAATCACACTTTTGCCTTTTTCCCCCAATTTGCCGTGAGGCTCACGGAAGAGGTGAAAGCGGCGCGCATAAAAAAAGGCGTGCCCTTAAAGAGCGCGCCGCTGAGGGGAAAACCGTTCGGGTTTCCCCTCAAATCGCAGAAAATCGCAGCCGTCAGCACGGCGAGATTTTCGCGAGCAGAATTTTTGAAAAAGGCAAAATCACACTTTTGCCTTTTTCCCCCAATTTGCCGTGAGGCTCACGGAAGAGGTGAAAGCGGCGCGCATAAAAAAAGGCGTGCCCTTAAAGAGCGCGCCGCTGAGGGGAAAACCGTTCGGGTTTCCCCTCAAATCGCAGAAAATCGCAGCCGTCAGCACGGCGAGATTTTCGCGAGCTGAATTTTTGAAAAAGCAAAAATCACACTTTTGCCTTTTCCCCCATTTATTTTCCAAAGAGTTTAAGAAGTATGCCCCCCACCAGCAGTACACCGCCCGCGATGAGGTAGTAGAGGGGGAAGATCGCCCACAGCGAAAAGAGCAGCAGCGCCCCGCCAGAGAGGGCGTAGCCCCGCCACGCGCCGCGCAAAGGCCGCAGCGTTTTCCGTTTTTTGGCGGGCGGGGGCGGTGCGAGCAGGGGGGATGGCACCATGCCCGCCGCGCGCACCAGCGCGTACACCGCGTCCGCGCCCCAAAGCCGTATGCCGAATGCCGCGGCGAGCTTTTCCGCCTCCGGCGTGAACGCCCCGCCCATCGCGCCGCGCCTGCCTTCCGCGCGCACCGCCGCGCGCAGCTCGTCCGCCGTCACCTTGTCCAGGCGGAACAGCAAAAACCACCGCGTATCGCCCGCGCGCACCGTGCCGTCCGCTTCGGCCTCTGCCGCGCAGCCCGCCCCGCCCGCAGCTTGCGGGGCGGGGGAGGGGTTTTGCGCGCCGCGCGGCCCTTCTTCATCCTCGTCCGCCGCACGGGCGGCTTTTTTGTTTTGGGGGGAAGAAGTGCCCCGCCCGCCAACTTTCTGTTCCTCCGCGCCCGGAGAGAAGCCGGGCGCGGCGCGCAGGCTGGCGGCGATGAGGCGGGCGTTGCTCGCGGGCGGCTGCATGGCGAGGTGAAAGGCGAGCGCTGCGGCCTCGCGCCGCTCCTCCTCCGCCGCCCTCCTTTTGCGGCGGCGGGCGGCGAGCAGGCGGTGGGCGGGCAGCGAAAGGGCGGCGGCAGCGGCGAGCGCCGCTGCCGCCGCCCCCCAAGCCGAGGGTATGTAAAAGCGCAAAATGCAAAAGCCGAGCGCGCCCGCAGCGGCAAACAGCGCGATTGTATCCGACCACAGCGGCAGATCGAACTTTTTCATGTATCCTCCTTGCGGCGGGCTTTGCCTGTGCCGCCGCTTTCGGCGGGCGCTTTGCCCGCGCCGCTCGTTTTCGGCGGGCGCTTTGCCCCTTCGCCCTTGCGGCAGCGTTTCGCGCGCCTCGTTCCGCCGGGAGCTGTACGATCGGAGCGGGCGGCGGGGCGTCTGCGCCGCGCGGCCTGCCCGCACGGCGGCTCGCGGCGGGGAGCGGCGCTCGCTCCGCGGCGATCCTTCGCAGATTTTTGTCAAAAAATCGCTTTTTCAAACGTTGCGCGCGCGCGCAACTTATGTTATACTAAAAGAAAAAGGAAAAACGGGGCGGACAAACCGTTCCGCGGAGGATCGCCGCATGAAGATCGCAATTTTCGGCGGGTCGTTCGACCCCGTCCACGCCGAACACGTCAGCATCGCCCGCGCCGCGCGCGAAAAGCTGGGGGCGGACAGGGTCGTCGTCGTGCCCGCGTTTTTGCCGCCGCACAAGGCGGAGCGCCACCTCGCGCCCGCAGCCGCGCGGCTGGAGATGGCCCGCCTCGCCTTTGCCGGCATCCCCGGCTGCGAGGTCAGCCCGTACGAGATCAACGCGGGCGGCACCAGCTACACCGTGCGCACGCTGCGCAGATTCCGCGAGCTGTACCCGCAAGACGAGCTGTTTTTGCTCGTCGGCGCGGATATGCTGCGCGATTTTTACACATGGAAGCAGCCGGAGGACATCCTCTCGATGGCGACGCTCGTCGCCTGCGGGCGGGAGGGGGACCCCGCCGACTTCAAAAAGGAGCAAAAGCGCTTCACCGCGCGCTTCGGCGTGCCCTTTCTCCCCCTCGGATACACGGGCGGGCCCGTCTCGTCGACGGAGGTGCGCGTGCTGTGCGCCTTCGGCGAGGACGCGCGCGGGTTTCTGCCCGCCGAGGTCGCCGACTACATCGACGCGAACGAGCTGTACCGCGTGGGGCCGGTGCGCGCCGCGCTCGGCTACCTGACCCCCGCCCGCCGCAAGCACAGCCTGCGCGTGGCGCTGACGGCGGCGGGGCGCGCGGCGCAGGTCGGCGTGTCCGAGTACGACGCCGTGCTCGCCGCCGGCCTGCACGACTGCGCCAAAAACCTCCCGCCCGACGCGCCCGCGCTCGCGGGCTTTTGCCCGCCCGACGATGTTCCCGCGCCCGTGCTGCACCAATACGCGGGGGCGTACGTCGCCGAGCACACCCTCGGCGTCACCGACCAAAACGTGCTCGACGCCATCCGCTACCACACCTCCGGCCGCCCCGCGATGAGCGCGCTCGAAAAGCTCATCTTTCTTGCGGACATGCTCGAGCCGGGGCGCGACTTCCCCGGCATCCGCAGGCTGCGCAAGCTGTTTGCCGAAAGCCTCGACGCCTGTATGTACCGCAGCCTCAAAGAGGAGATCAAACACTTAAAAAAGGGGAAGGGGAGCATCTACCCGCTCACCTTCCGCGCCTACGAATATTATAAAGAACACCGCAAATAATAGTGGGAGAGGCCGCATCGCCCTCTCTCCCTATACAAAAGGAGACTATATGGAAGTTTTACAGCTTGCACAAGAGATCGGCAGCTACCTCTCGCAGAAAAAGGCGGAGGACATCCTCATCATCGACGTGCGCGAAAAGACGGCGCTGTGCGACTACTTCGTCATCGCCTCCGGCCGCAACACCACGCAGGTGCGCACCCTGTGCGAAAACCTCGAAGAGCACCTCTCCAAGCAGGGCGTCGAGCCCCGCCGCACCGAGGGTGTGCGCGAGGGGCGCTGGGGGGTGCTCGACTACGCAGACGTCATCGTGCACGTCTTCAACGACGACACCCGCCTCTTTTATCACATCGAGCGCCTCTGGGCGGAGGGCGAAAACGTCCGCCGCGTCGAGTAAGGGCTTTTGGGAAGAAGTTTTCTCTGCGCCTTCTCGCCTGCGCGCCCGCAGTCTGCGTTCCGCCCGCCTGCGGCATGGGGGCGGGCGGCGCGCCTTTGCCGCCGCTACTTCTGGAAGCGGATCTCGCGCGGGGCGGCGTATTCCTGCTTGGCGCGCGTGCGCTTCTTCTCCACGATGTAATACACCGGTTGCGGCGGGGGCGGCGGGGCAGGCGGGTCTGCGCCCTCTTCTTCCGGCTCTTCGCCGCGCCGGGCGCGGCGGTGCAGCGCGTACAGGCGGAAGCCCGCCACCCCGCCCAGGCATAACAAAAACAGCAGTACAAGATACACCGCGCCCATCGCGGCGGACGCAAGCAGCATAGGCGGCACCTCCTTGCCCCGTTGTGAGGGGATGCGCGCATTGTATCACGGCGGCGGCCGCGCGCGGCGTCCCCTTTTGTAAATTGCAGGAGGTTTTTGCCGAATGACCATCTACGACGTGATCGACCGCAAAAAGCGCGGGCAGGCGCTCTCCGACGAGGAGATCCGCTATTTCGTGCAGGCGGTGGCGGGCGGCGGCGCGTCAGACGCGCAGATCGCCGCCTTCTGCATGGCGGTATTGCTTGTCGGCATGAGCGAGGCGGAGTGCTTCGCCCTCACCCGCGCCATGACGGACAGCGGCGCGCGCGTGCCCCGCCCGCGCGCGGGCGGGGTGTTCGTCGACAAGCACTCGACGGGCGGCGTGTCCGATTCGACCACCCTCGTCCTCGCGCCCGTGCTCGCCGCCTGCGGCGCGCGCTGCGCCAAGTATTCGGGGCGCGGCCTCGGGCACACGGGCGGCACGCTGGATAAGTTAGAGTGCTTCCCCGGGCTGACGGTATCCCTCACCCCCGCGCAGTTCGAGGCGCAGGCCGAGCGGGTGGGGGCGGTCGTCGCGGGGCAGACGGCGCAGGTCGTTCCCGCCGACAAGCGCATGTACGCCGTGCGCGACGTCACCGCCACCGTCGACAGCATCCCCCTCATCGCGGCGTCGGTGATGAGCAAAAAGCTCGCCTCCTTTGCAGACGTCATCCTGCTCGACGTCAAGTACGGCGAGGGGGCGTTCGTGCGGGGTGTGGAGGACGCCGCCTCTCTCGCCGCGCTGATGGTCGGTATCGGCCGCCGCGCCGGGCGCAGGATGTGCGCCTCCGTCACCTGCATGGATCAGCCGCTCGGCGATTGGGTCGGCTGCTGCGCCGAGGTGCGCGAGGCGGTCGGCGTGCTGCGCGGAGAGGTGCAAAACGACCTCGCCGCCCTCTCGCTCGACCACGCCGCACGGCTGCTGCGGCTCGCTTTGGGCATTTCGGCGGCGGAGGCGGAGCGGCGCGTCAAAGGGGCCGTCGCCTCGGGCGCGGCGCTGCAAAAACTGCGCGACATGGTCGCCGCGCAGGGGGGAGACGCCCGCGCCGTCGACGACTTTTCTCTCCTTCCCTTAGCGCCCCAACGCGCCCTCATCCGCGCCCCGCGCGACGGCTTCGTGCGGGTGCATGCCCTGCCCCTCGGGCAGGCGTGCGTGCTGCTGGGCGGGGGCAGGCAGAGGGCGGGGGAGGCCGTCGACCATACCGTCGCCCTGCACCTGCTGCGGCGCACGGGCAGCCGCGTGCGCGCGGGCGAGCCGCTTTTAGAGGTGTTCCACCGCGGCGGCGCGCAGGCCGCGCTCGGGCGCGCGGCCGAAGGCTTTTCGGTAGAGCAAATGCCGCCCGCCGCGCAGCCGCTCATCTACCGCACCATCGAGGAGGATACCTGAATGTTCGATTTTTTTAAGAAGGAAAGTCCCGCGCAGGCAGAGCCCGCGCGATCCCCCGCACCGGCGGAGGGCGCGCCCGCAGAGAGCGCCCCGCAAAGCGTGAACGCGCAGCCGCAAAACGTGAACGCGCAGCCGCAAAGCGCAAGCGCGCAGCCGCAGGCGGGCGGGTCCATCCCCGTTACGGAGATGGAAGAGTTTGCCGAGTTCCGCCGCCGCAAAAAGGCGGAAGAGCTCGCCCGCCGTCTGCGCATGATCGACCATACCCTGCTCAAACAGACGGCGACGCGCGCAGACATCCGCAAGCTGTGCGACGAGGCGCGCACCTTCGGCTTTTATTCGGTGTGCGTGCAGCCGGTGTACGTCTCCGTCTGCCGCACCTTCCTCAAAAATGACCCGCAGGTCAAGATCGCCTGCGTCGTCGGCTTCCCGATGGGCGAAAACGTCATCCCCGTCAAGGTGTACGAAACAAAGCGCGCCGTCGCCGACGGCGCGGACGAGATCGACATGGTCATCTGCATCTCCGCCGTCAAAAACGGCGACTACGCCTACGTCAAGCGCGAGGTCAAAAAGGTGGTGCGCGCCGCGCAGGGCAGGCCGGTCAAGGTCATCTTGGAGACGTCGCTGCTCACCAAAGAGGAGATGGTGCGCGCCGCCTGCTGCGCGCGCGACGCGGGCGCGGCCTTCGTCAAAACGAGCACCGGCTACTTCGGCGGCGGTGCCACGGCAGACGACGTGCGCCTGTTAAAGCAGACGGTGCGCGGGGTGTGCCAAGTCAAAGCGTCGGGCGGCATCCGCACGGCGGAGGACTTCGCCGCCATGGAGAGCGCGGGCGCAGACCGCATCGGCACCAGCGCGGGCGTCGCCATCGCCGAGGGCTTGCAGAAGGGGCAGAAGGACTGACCGCCCGCCCCGCCCCTCTTCTCGCGCCATCTGCCCCGCGCGCCCGCTTGCGCCATTCGCCGCCGGCCTTGCCTTTCGCGCCCTTTGCGCGGGCGAAAAAAGATTTTTGAAAAAAGTGAGTTAACCATAGTTAATTCGTTTGACAGGGCGGCGGCGGTGTGCTATAATAGGGGCACAAAAGGAAGTTGAAGCACCTCCAAGCTCTAAGCTCTGAACTCTAAAAACGCTCATTCCCGTTATAATAACCTACCGATATGTCAAAAACGGCGGCTCGCACAGGGCTGCCGTTTTTGTCTGCCCTTATGTCAAAAACGGCGGCTCGCACAGGGCTGCCGTTTTTGTCTGCCCTTGCGGGCGCTTCTGCGGGCGGCGGGGGAGCGGCGTGCGCTTCTGCGGGCGGCGGGGGGAGCGCGGGCGGGCACGCCGCTGCCGCGGGCGGGGCAAAAATTTTTTCGGATTGTGGCGCAAAACTCTTGACAAAGGCGGCAATTCTTTATATAATAGCGTTAGCACTTGGGTTAAGAGAGTGCTAACAACAAGAAAAATCAAGTGCCAAAGTTCGCGAGGGGTGAGCGGCCATGAAGATGTCCGACCGAAAACGGAAAATTTTACAGATCGTCGTCGACGAATACATCAACACTGCCGTGCCCGTCTCCAGCAAGAGCATTGCAGAAAAGCACCTCACCAAGATCAGCTCCGCCACCGTGCGCAACGAGCTGGCCTCGCTCGAAGAGCTCGGCTATCTGACGCAGTTCCACACCTCGGGCGGGCGGGTGCCGTCGCCGCAGGCGTATCGGTTTTACATCGAAGAGCTGATGCAAAAGGGCGACCTGTCCGAGCGCGACCTCGACTACATCCACGAGGCGTTCAGCCACAAGTCGAACGACGTCGAGCACCTCATCAAGGACGTGACCAAGGTCATCTCCGAACTGACAGACTACACCTCCGTCGCCATCGGCCCGCATGCCGACGGCGAGCGCATCCGCAGCATCTCGCTGCTCCCCTGCGGAGACGGGCGGGCGCTGCTGGTCATCGTAACGGGCGAGCGCATCTTGCGCGACAGCTTTATCGACGTGCCCGACGGCATGCCCGACGAGGACCTGTCCAACGCCTCGCACGTCATCTCCAAGCTGTTCGAGGGCAAGCGCCTCTCGGAGGCGAAAGACGTCGAAGAGCAGGTGCTCGCCGAGTTCGGGCAGTACCGCCAGGTCATGCGCGAGGTCATCGACGCGCTCAAATCGTACACCCGCCCGCGCGAGGAGGACGTCGTCCTCTCGGGGCCGGATAAAATTTTCAACCACCCCGAGTTCGAGGACGTCGAAAACGTCAAAAATTTTCTGACGGTCATCTCCAGCAAGGATAAGATCGCCGAGCTCATCGACTCGGGCGACGACGAGATCCAGATCAACGTCAAGATCGGCTCGTGCGACGACAAAGACGTCCCCGACGACTGCTCCGTCGTCACCGCGACGTACTCCGCCGGCGGCAAAAGCCTCGGCACCTACGGCGTCATCGGGCCCATCCGCATGGACTACACCAAGGTGATCACCGTGCTCGAAAACGTCGGCAAGGCGCTCGAGGGGCTGGTCAACAATAAAAAGAAGGAAAAAGACAAGGACAAGGACGAATAAGCATGAACGAAGAGATCAAAGAGGCCGCAGCGCAGCAAGAGGACGCCGCACAGCCGGCCGAGCAGCCCGCACAGCAGGCGGAACAGGCCGCACAAGAGAGCGCGCAGGCGCAGCTCGAAGAGGCGCTCGCCGCCGCCAAGGCGGAGGCAGCCGGCTATAAAGACAAGTGGATGCGCGCCGCCGCCGAGTTCGATAACTTCCGCAAGCGCAACGAGCAGACCCGCCGCAACGCCTATTTGGACGGCAAGGCAGACGTGCTGTTGAAGATCTTTCCCGTCGGCGACAACCTCGAGCGCGCCCTCGCCACCTGCGACGAGCAGACCAAAAAGGGGATCGAAATGGTGCTGCGCGCCTTCAACAAGCTGCTCGAAGAGGAGGGCATCGAGGCGATCGACCCCAAAGACGAGGAGTTCGACCCGACCTACTGCGAGGCGATCATGAGCGAGCCCGCCGCCGAGGGCGTCGAGCCCGGCTACGTCAAGGAGGTCTTCCTCAAGGGCTACAAGCGGGGCGAAAAGGTGCTGCGGTTCGCGCAGGTGAAAGTAACAACATGATTCACACTTTTTCTTTTGAGCTGTCAAAAGAAAAAGTCGTGATCTGAGGGCTCTGCCCTCTGCGGCGCGCTTTTTAAGGGCACACCAAAGTATGCGCGCCGCATTCACCCGCTGAGGCGCTCACGCGCAAATTGAGTGCGCTCATCAAAAGTGTGATTTTGACTCGCGCATTTGTTTTTATATAATAAATGCCGCAAATTCACTCTTTCCTCGTAAGCCATTCGGCAAATTGAGGGAAAAAGGCAAAAGCGTGGTTTTGCCTTTTTCAAGAGGTTTAATTAGAGGCGTTCGAAAGTTTTTCTGTAAAAGATTTTCGAAAAAGTTTCAAAAGACAAAGACGCGAGATCGCGTTCGGATATACATTCAAAAAACCTTAAAAAAACAAATTAAAAAAGAATCAAGGCCCGAAAGGTTTTTTCGGGTTCCGATAAAGGAGTGATCTATCATGGGAAAAGTAATCGGCATTGACTTAGGTACAACCAACTCGTGCGTCGCCGTCATGGAAGGCGGCGAGGCAGTCGTCATCCCCAATCCGGAAGGCGCGCGCACCACGCCCTCCGTCGTGGCCTTCCAAAAGGACGGCTCGCGCATCGTCGGCCAGGTGGCAAAGCGCCAGGCCGTCGCCAACCCCGACCGCACCGTCATCTCCATCAAGCGCCACATGGGCAGCAACTATAAGGTAGAGGTAGACGGCAAAAAGTATTCGCCGCAGGAGATCTCCGCAATGATCCTTGCAAAGCTCAAGGCGGACGCGGAGAGCTATTTGGGCGGCAAGGTGACGGACGCCGTCATCACCTGCCCGGCATACTTTACCGACAGCCAGCGCCAGGCGACCAAAGACGCCGGCAAGATCGCAGGCCTCAACGTGCTGCGCATCATCAACGAGCCGACGGCGGCGGCGCTCGCCTACGGCCTCGACAAAGACAACGCCAACCACAAGGTCATGATCTACGACCTCGGCGGCGGCACCTTCGACGTGTCCATCCTCGAGATCGGCGACGGCGTGTTTGAAGTGCTCGCCACCAACGGCAATAACATGCTCGGCGGCGACGACTTCGACAAGCGCATCATGGACTACCTCGTGGACGAATTCAAGGCCAAAGAGGGGGTCGACCTCTCCAAAGACAAGATGGCGATGCAGCGTTTGAAGGAGGCGGCAGAAAAGGCGAAGATCGAGCTCTCCGGCATGACCACGACGGAGGTCAACCTGCCCTTCATCACCGCCACCGCCGAGGGTCCCAAGCACCTCGACGCCAGCCTCACCCGCCAAAAGTTCGACGCGTTGACGGCAGACCTCGTCGAAAAGACGAGCGAGCCCATGCGCCTGGCGATGAAGGACGCCGGCCTGACCTATTCGGACATCGACAAAGTCATCCTCGTCGGCGGCTCGACGCGTATCCCCGCCGTCGTCGAAAAAGTCAAGCAGATCACCGGCAAAGAGCCGTTCAAGGGCATCAACCCCGACGAATGCGTCGCCATCGGCGCGGCCATTCAGGGCGGCGTCCTCTCCGGCGAAGTCAAAGACGTGCTGCTGCTCGACGTCATGCCCCTCTCCCTCGGCATCGAAACGCTGGGCGGCGTGTTCACCAAGCTCATCGAGCGCAACACCACCATCCCCGCCAAAAAGTCGCAGGTGTTCTCCACCGCGGCGGATAACCAGACGCAGGTCGACATCCACATTTTGCAGGGCGAGCGCGAGTTCGCGCGCGACAACAAAACGCTCGGCCGCTTCGAGCTGACGGGCATCCCGCCCGCACCGCGCGGCGTGCCGCAGATCGAGGTCACCTTCGACGTCGACGCCAACGGCATCGTGCACGTCACGGCAAAGGACCTCGGCACGCAAAAGAGCACGGACATCACCATCACCTCCTCCACCAACCTGTCCGAAGCGGACATCGACCGCGCCGTCAAAGAGGCGGAGCAGTACGCCGAAGAGGATAAGAAGCGCAAGGAGAAGGTGGACAACAAAAATAAGCTGGACGGCATGATCTTCACCGTCGAAAAGTCTGTCAAAGACTTGGGCGACAAGCTGTCCGCCGAGGACAAGGCGCAGCTCGAAGAGCTTGTCAAGAGCGCGAAGGAGGAGCTCGCCTCCGACGACGACGACCGCATCAAGGCGGCGACGGATAAGCTGACCGAAGAGAGCCAAAAGATCTTTGCCAAGATCTACCAGCAGGCTGCCGGCCAGGCGGGCGACGCCAACAACGGCGGCACGACCGACGGCAGCGAAGAGTTCCATCAGTAACGAGTTATGCAGAAGATCGCGCCCCGTTCGGCGCGGTCTTGTGCGCAGGGGGGCCTTCCGGCGGCATTTTCAGATAAAAGTGCCGCGGAGGGCTCTGACCATGCGGCCGCGCGTCCGCGCGGCGCGCTGCGCAAGAGGTGTTTATGGCAGACAAGAATTATTACGAGACGTTGGGCGTGGATAAAAAGGCGTCGGAGGCGGACATCAAGTCCGCCTATCGCAAGCTCGCCAAAATGTACCACCCCGACCTTCACCCGAACGACGAGGCCGCAGCGGCCAAGTTCAAAGAGATCAACGAGGCGTACGAGGTGCTCTCCGACCAGCAGAAGCGCGCCGCCTACGACTACGAGCTCGAGCACCCGAACGCGCGCGGAAGCGGCGCGGGCGGCTTTTCGGGCGCGGGATTCGGCGGCGGATTTTCCGGCTTCGGCGGCTTCGGCGACATTTTCAGCGACATCTTTTCCGGCTTCGGCGGCGGCAGCGCGCAGCGCGCGGCCGAGGCGCAGGGGGAGGACATCACCAAAGAGGTCGTCCTCAGCTTCCTCGACGCCGCCAAGGGCTGCACCAAAGAGATCCGCTACACCCGCAACGAGCCCTGCTCCGCCTGCCGCGGCACGGGCGCGAAAAACGGCACCGCGTACAAGACGTGCGACAAGTGCAAGGGCAGTGGGCAGATCCGCTACGCGCAGGACACGCTGTTCGGGCGCACCATCCGCATGGCCGCCTGCGACGAGTGCGGCGGCACCGGCAAAAAGATCACCGAGCCCTGCCCCGAGTGCCGCGGCAAGGGGTACGTCCGCCGCGAAACGACGGTCACCCTCAACATCCCCGCCGGCGCGGATACCAACAGCTACATCCGCAAAAAGGGGTTCGGCCAGGCCGCGCCGCACGGCGGCACGCCCGGCGACCTCATCGTCATCTTCCGCGTCGAGCCGCACAAAATTTTCAAGCGCAAAGACAGGGACCTCTACGTCGAGCTGCCCATCTCCTTCCGCACCGCCGCGCTGGGCGGCAAGGTGCGCGTGCCCGGCATCGACGAGACCTTCGAGTATGCCATCCCCGAGGGCACGCAGAGCGGTACCACCTTCTGCGTGCGCGGCAAGGGGCTTAAAACGCGCGCCGGCACCGGCAATATGTACCTGACCGTCAGCGTCGAGGTGCCCACCAAGCTCTCGCGCGAGCAAAAGCGCGCCGTCGAGCAGATGGACGGCGGCTTAGACATCCGCCAGAGCGCCAAAATGCGCGCCTTCCGCGACAATATGCAGGCGATGTACGGCGTCGACCCCTACCAAAAATAAACATTTCCGCCCGCAGCGCGCTGCGGGCGGTCTTTCGTCTTTTTGGGAGGGGAAAAAGCGCCCGCCGCGGGCGGGGCGGCCCGTTCTTTGCCGCGCGGCGCGCGTATCCCGCCTGTCCGCTGCGGCCGCACGGCGGCGGAAACATTGCCTGCGGGCGGCGGAAGAAAGCGCCCGCTCGCGGTTTTACCTTCAAACTGCTTGATAAATCGCCGAAAGTTTGTTACAATAAAAGGAAACAAAACGGTCATCGTGCGAGCATTCGCACGCGATTTTGGGAGGATGCGCCATGCAAAGGACTACGATACGAGAGATATATGCGCGAGCGGCGGCGCTGGGCGGGCAAACGGTCGCCCTGTGCGGCTGGGTCCGCACCCTGCGCGATTCAAAGGCGTTCGGCTTTATCGAGCTGAACGACGGCAGCTGCTTCAAAAACTGCCAGGTCGTGTTCGAGCGGGATACGCTCGCCAACTACGACGAGATCGCCCGCCAAAACGTGGGCGCGAGCCTTGTGGTGGAGGGCACCCTCGTGCTCACCCCGCAAAACCGCCAGCCTTTCGAGGTCAAGGCGACCGCCGTGTCCGTGATGGGCGCGTCCTCGCCCGACTACCCGCTGCAAAAAAAGCGGCATTCGATGGAGTTTCTGCGCGAGATCGCCTACCTGCGCCCGCGCACCAACACCTTCGGCGCGGTGTTCCGCATCCGCAGCGAGGCGGCGTTCGCCATCCACAAGTTCTTCAACGACCGCGGCTTTGTGTATGTACACACGCCCATCATCACCGGCAGCGACTGCGAGGGCGCGGGCGCGATGTTCCAGGTGACGACGCTCGACCTCGACAAGATCAAGGGCGAAGTCGACTATAAAAAAGATTTCTTCGGCAAAAAGGCGAGCCTGACCGTCTCCGGCCAGCTCAACGTCGAGCCCTTCGCGATGGCGTTTGCCGACGTGTATACCTTCGGCCCCACCTTCCGCGCCGAGCGCTCGAACACCACCCGCCACGCGGCGGAGTTCTGGATGATCGAGCCGGAGATGTCCTTCTGCGACCTCGCGGGGGATATGGACGTCGCCGAGGCGATGGTCAAGTTCGTCATCGATTACGTCATGGAGCGCTGCCCCGACGAGATCGCCTTCCTCAATAATTTCGTCGACAAGGGTCTCGTCGAGCGGCTGCAAAACGTGTCGGGCAGCGAGTTCGTCCGCCTCACCTATACCGAGGCGATCGGTATCCTCGAAAAGGTGAAAGACAAGTTCGAGTTCCCCGTTTATTGGGGGTGCGACCTGCAGAGCGAGCACGAGCGGTACCTGACCGAGCAGGTGTATAAAAAGCCCGTCTTCCTCACCGATTACCCCAAGGAGATCAAGGCCTTTTATATGCGCCTCAACGACGACGGCAAGACGGTCGCCGCGGCAGACCTGCTTGTGCCGGGCATCGGCGAGCTGATCGGCGGCTCGCAGCGCGAAGAGCGCGAGGACGTCCTGCTCGCGCGCATGAAGGAGCTCGGCCTCGACCCCGCCGACTACGAGTTTTACCTTAAATTGCGCCGCTACGGCGGCACCGTGCACGCCGGCTTCGGCCTCGGGTTCGAGCGGATGATCATGTACCTTACGGGCATCTCGAACATCCGCGACGTGCTGCCCTATCCGAGAACGGTGGGGAACTTAGAATATTAAGCTCGGAGATTTCTCGGCGAGCTGACGCCTGCGAAATCTTCCGATTTGAAGACAACCCCGCGGGCACGCGCGGGGCGCCGGCCGCGGGGTTTTCCTCATCGTCGCGCGTTTAGGTGCACACCTTCGTCGTCGCACGCCTTTGCTTGCCCGCCTTTTGCTTATTGGCAAAAGGCGCGGCTTGCGCGGCGGCTCCTCCTCTTCCCAAAAATCTCGCGTCGCTGCGCTCTGCTGTGATTTTCGGGAGCCCTGTTTTTTCGCTCGCCTTCGCTTGCCCGTGGGCATCCATTGGCTGCCCGCGCGGCTTGCTCGGCGGCTCCTCCTCTTCCCAAAAATCTCGCGTCGCTGCGCTCTGCTGCGATTTTCGGGAGCCCTGTTATTTTTCGCGCGGCTGCACCCTCTTCCCGGAAGCCTTCCGGTAAATTGGGAAAAAAGCAAAAAGTGTCATTTTTGCTTTTTCAGAAGTTTAAGAATTGTATTTTAGCGCGGCGTTGCCGCTTTTTCGAGAAAATTTAATTAAAAATACTCGCGCAAGCTCGTCGTCGCTCGCCTTTGCTTGCCAGCCTTTTGCTAAAAGCAAAAGGCTCGGCTTGCAAGGCGGCTCCTCCTCTTCCCAAAAATCTCGCGACGCTTCGCACCGCTGCGATTTTCGGGAACCCTATTTTTATTAAATTTTTGCGCAAGGAAAATCACACTTTTCCGCCAGCGCACTGTATTTGCCGTTAGGCTTTTGCAGAAAGAGTGAATTTGCGCGACTTCTTAATGGCGTGCCCTTCATTGTCGCGCAAAGAGAGAAAACCGGCCGCAGAGCAGCGATAGCTGCGAACGGCGGGTTGTCTATAAAATCGGAAGATTTCGCAGGCAGCAGCCTGCCGAGAAATCTCCGAGGGAGATTTTTTTATGATCAAGATCATCGTAGACGCAATGGGCGGAGACAACGCCCCGCAGGAGATCGTCAAGGGCGCCGCAATGGCGCTGAATCAGGACAAAGATTTGCAGGTGGTGCTCACCGGCGACGAGGGCAAGGTCAACGCGTGCCTTGCGGGCCTCTCGTACGATGCCGCCCGCCTGCAGGTGGTGCACTGCACCGAGGTCATCACCAACGACGACGCGCCCACCCTCGCCATCCGCCAAAAGAAGGATTCTTCCCTCGTGGTCGCGCTCAAAATGCTCAAAGAGGACGAGAGCGCGGCGGGCTTCGTATCCGCGGGCTCGACGGGCGCGGTACTCACGGGCGCGCTGCTGCGCGTCGGCCGCATCCGCGGCATTTCACGCCCCGCCGTCTGCCCCGCGCTGCCCACCGCCAAGGGGGGCAAGGTGCTCATCATCGACGCGGGCGCAAACGCCGAGTGCAAGCCGGTCAACCTCTGCCACTTCGCGCTGATGGGCACCGCCTACGCGCGCACGATGGGGGTGAAGGACCCGCGCGTCGGCCTCGTCACCAACGGCACCGAGGAACACAAGGGCGACCCGCTGCACCAGGAGAGCTACCATATGCTCAAAGAGCTGGCGGGCATCCGCTTCGTCGGCAACGTCGAGGGGCGCGACATCATGAGCGGCGACATCGACGTCGCCGTGTGCGACGGCTTTTCGGGCAACATCGCCTTGAAGACGGCGGAGGGCACCGCGCTCGCGGTGATGAGCGTCATCAAGCAGAACATCAAGAGCTCCCTCGCCGCCAAGATCGGCTATGCGCTGTTCATGCGCGGGGCCTTCAAAAAGATCAAAAAGGTGCTCGACTATTCCAAGTACGGCGGGGCGGTGCTGCTGGGCATCGAAAAGCCCGTCGTCAAGGCGCACGGTTCGAGCAAGGCAGAGTCTGTGTGCGCCGCCGTTTTGCAGGCGAAGGAGGCCGCCGAAAGCGGGCTGGTCGGCGATATCCGCGAGATGCTCGCGGCCGTGCAGCCGGAAGGGGAGACGGGCGCCGATGCCTGATTTCAGCGAGGCCGAGCGCAAGCTCGGCTATGTCTTTTCTGACAAAAAACTGCTCGAGACCTGCTTCACGCACGCCTCTTACGCCGCCGAGCACGGCTGCGAGAGCAACGAGCGGCTGGAGTTTCTCGGCGACGCGGTGCTCGGCTTCCTCGTCGCCGACGCGCTGTACGCGGCGGGCGGCGAGGACGAGGGCGAGATGACGGCGATGCGCATCCGCTGCGTCTCCGCGCCGCCGCTGGCGGCGGCGGTGCGCGCGGCGGGGCTGGACGGCTTTCTGCGCGCCGAGGGCAACGCGGGCGAAAAGGCGGTATCCAGCCTGTTCGAGGCGCTGGTCGCGGGCATTTATTTAGACGGCGGGCTGGATGCGGCGCGCGCTTTCGTGCGCGCAAAACTGCCGCTCGCCGCCGATAAGACGCCCAACTACAAGGGCGATCTGCAGGAGTGGCTGCAGGCGCGCGGCTTTTCTGCCCCCCGCTACGAGACGGTGCGGCGGGAGGGCGAGGCGCACGCGCCCCGCTTCACCGTGCGCGCCTTGGGCGCGGATCTGAGCGCGGAAGGGGAGGGGAAGAGCTTGCGCGCGGCGCAAAAGGATGCCGCCCGCGCCCTGCTCGCGCGGCTGCGCGCTGACGGAGGAACGCAATGAACTTCAAAAAAGTTGAACTCAACGGATTCAAGTCCTTCGCGGACAAGACGGAGATCCGCTTCGACAACGGCGTCACCTGTATCGTGGGGCCGAACGGCTGCGGCAAGAGCAACGTGGCGGACGCCATCCGCTGGGTGTTCGGCGAGCAGTCGGCAAAGACCATGCGCGGCTCGAGCATGCAAGACGTCATCTTCGGCGGCACCCAGCAGCGCAAGAGCCAATCTTTCTGCGAGGTGACGCTCACCTTCGACAATTCGACCAAGATGTTCGCCGACCTCGACTACGCCGAGGTCGCCATGACCCGCCGCCTCTTCCGCAGCGGCGAGAGCGAGTACCTGATCAACAAGCAGCCCTGCCGCATGAAGGACATCGTCGACCGCCTGCACTCCGTCGGCTTGGGCAAGGAGGGGTACTCCATCATCGGCCAGGGCAAGATCGAGCAGATCATGAACGCCAAGCCGGAGGACCGCCGCGCCATCTTCGAGGAGGCGACGGGCATCATCCTCTTCAAGGCGCGCCGGCAGGAGATCGAGCGCCGCCTCTCCAACTCGTACAACAACCTCAACATCTACCTGCAGCGCATGGGCGAGGTCGAGCATATGCTCGCGCCGCTCGCGCGGCAGTCGGAAAAGACCCGCCGCTACCGCGAGCTGTACGCCGAGCTCAAGCAGGCGGAGATCAACCTCTACATCTACAAGCACGAAGACGCCGCCTCCGCGCGCGCCCGCATCGCGGGCGCCGTCGCCGCCATCCAGGCGCAGATCGACGCCTGCCGCGCCGAGTCGGAGCGGCTGGAGACCAAGTACGCCGAGGACCGCAAGCGCCTCTCCGAGAGCGACGCGCTGCTGCAAAAGCTCAACGAGCAGATCCTGCGCATCACCGTCGAGCTGCAAAAAAAGGAGGGGGACGCCAAGGTCATCCGCGAGCGCATCGCCTTCTGCAACAGCCAGCGCGAGGCGGACGAAAAGACGGCGGCGGAGGGCGCCGCCCGCCTCGAGGCGATCGCCGCCGAGTCGGCGCAGAGTTTGCGCTCCGCCGCGCGGCAGGAAAATAAGATGGAAGAATGCCGCCGCGAGATCGAGCAGCTCTCCGCAGAAGTCGCAGATCTCGGCGGCAAGCTGACCGAGTACGAGGCGCTGACCGACGCCTCCCGGCGCAGCGTCATCGACACCATCGAGGACCTCTCCGAGATCCGCCAGAACATCGGTACCCTCTCCGCCCGCAAAGAGGCGGCGGAGGAGCGGCTTGCCGAGCTCGCCGCGCAGGCGCAAAAGAGCGCCGAGGCGCTCGCCGCGGACAAAAAGGCGCTCGCCGAGTGCGAAGATTGGCTCGCAGAGGTCGAAGAGTACGTCGCGCGCGAGCCGCAGGCGCGCGCCGAGCAAGAGCAAAAGCTCGCTTCCCTCTCCGCTAAGACGGACGAATTGAGCGAGCAGATCTTCCGCTGCGACGCGCGCATCGCCAGCCTTCGCGACCGCGAGCGCTTCTACCGCAACGTCAAGGAGGAGTTCGAGGGGTACAAATTCTCCGTCAAAAAGCTGCTGGGCGAGGCGCGCAAGAACGCGGCGCTCTCCGCGCGGCTCAAGGGGGTCATCGCCGACATCGTCCACTGCGACGAGCAGTACGAGGTCGCCGTGGAGACCGCCTTCGGCGGCGCGATGCAAAACGTCGTCACCGCCACGGCGGAGGACGCGCGCTACCTCATCGAGCACCTCAAGCGCACCAAGGGCGGGCAGGTCACCTTTCTCCCCGTCGCGGCGCTCAAGCCCCGCTACGAGACGGACTACACCCGCAAGGCGCTGCGCGAGCCGGGCGCGGTGGGGCTGGCGACCGACCTCGTCCGCTTCGACGAGTACTACGCGAACGTCGTCTACAACCTCATCGGCAACACCCTCGTCGCCGACACCATCGCCTCCGCCACCGCCATCGCCAAAAAGTACCCGCACGCCTTCCGCATCGTCACGCTGGACGGCGACGTCATCGCGACGAGCGGCTCGATGACGGGCGGTTCCCGCCGTGAAGGGGGCAGCAGCTTCCTCGCCAACGAGCGCAAGATCGAGGAGGCCAAGGCTGCGCTCGCCGCGGCAGAAAAGGAGCGCGCCGCCCTCGCAGACGCTAAAATCAAGGCAGAAAAAGCGCAGCAAAAGGCCGCCGCCGCGCTCGAAACACTGCGCGAGGGCTTCCAGGAGGCCAAGAGCCGCCGCGCCGCCCTCGCCGAAAAAAAGGAGACGCTTTCTTCCCGCGTCGCCGCCGGCGAGGAGGAGTACCGCGCCCGGGAGCAGGCGGTCGGCCTGCTGCACGCGCGGCTGCAGCAGCTCACCAGCGAAGTGAATACCTCTTCGGAAGGGGAAGAAGAGATCGCCCGCCGCCGCAGCGACGCGCAGGGCGAGTCTGACCGCCGCAAGGGGGAGTACGACCGCCTCAAGGGCGAGTACGACCAGCGCAACCTGCGGCTGAACGCGCTGCAGGTGTATGTGGCGCAGTACCGCGCCGCAGCCGCCGCCGACCGCGACGCCGTCGAGCGGCTGGAGCGCGAGCGCGCAGAGCTGACCGCGCGCATCGAGGCGGCCAAAGAGAACGCGCAAAACCTCGCCGCCGCCGTCGCCGAGCTCGAGGTGCAGGCCGAGCAGGCTGCGCTCACCCCCGCCCAGCGGGAGGAGCTGAACGATCTGCGCACCCGCCGCGACGAGGAGACGCGCTTCAAGGAGACGCTCAACGCCGAGCTCGAAAGCGTTTTGGGCGAGACGCGCGCGCACAGCGAGCGCGCCGAGGCGCTCGCCGAAGAGCGGCACAAGCGGGAGATCGAGCGCACCAAGATCGATTCGGAGCTGGAAAATTTGCAGGCGCGCATCTCGGAGGAATACAACGAGACGTACGAGAGCTGCCTCGCGTATAAGGAAGAAAACTTCGACGCGAAGGCGGGGCAGACGGCGGTCAACCGCCTCCGCCGCGAAATTTCTTCCCTCGGCGCCATCAACCACAACGCCATCGAGGAGTACGAGGCGCTGCACGCGCAGTACGAGGAGATGTGCGCCCAGCGAGACGACGTGCAGCGGGGCATCGACGACACGAGCGCCGCGCTCGAGGAGCTCAAAGGCGAGATGCAGAAGCAGTTCGACGAGGGCTTCAACCGCATCAACGAAAATTTCCAAAAGCTCTTCCGCGAGCTGTTCGGCGGCGGCCGCGCCGAGCTGCAGATGGACTACGCCGACACCGACGACCCCCTCTCCGCGGGCGTCGAGATCGTCGCCTGCCCGCCCGGCAAAAAGCTGACCAAGATCTCGCTGCTTTCGGGCGGCGAGCGGGCGCTCACCGCCATCGCCATCCTCTTCGCCATCCTCATGCTCCGCCCCATGCCCTTCTGCGTGCTCGACGAGATCGAGGCGGCGCTCGACGAGGCCAACGTCGACAAGTTTGCCCGCTTCCTCAAAAAATTCGCAAAAGAGACGCAGTTCATCGTCATCACCCACCGCAAGCCGACGATGGAGCAGGCAGACAGTCTGTTCGGCGTCACGATGGAGGAGAAGGGCGTCTCCAAGATCGTATCCGTCCGCCTCTCCGAGGTGGAGAGCCGCCTGGGCGGCGACACGGTCGCCTGAAAAGCCATTCAAACCCAAAAAAACACCGAGAACGGAGGAGATCGCCGCGCAATGAGTTCGACGCGCCGCTTTTTTGTTGAAAATATCCGCCGCGAGACGGAGCTTGTCGGCGACGCCTTCGCCCACGCGCGCAGCGTGCTGCGCCTGCGCGAGGGAGACGAGGTCGTCCTCTTCGACGGCAGCGGCAAGGAGTACACCGCCATCGTCGCCCGCGCGGGCAAAAACAGCCTGCTGTGCAACGTGCTCGGCGAGCGCGCCTGCGACAAGGACGCCCGCACCCCCCTCTGCCTGTGCGTCGGCGCGCTCAAGGGAGACAAGACGGAGCTGGTCGTGCAGAAGGCGACCGAGCTGGGCGTCTCCGCCGTCGACGTCTTTTCCTCCCGCTACTGCGCCGCGTACATGAACGAAAAAAAGCTCGAGCGGCTGGGCAAGGTCGCGCGGGAGGCGGCCGAGCAGTGCGGCCGCGCGACGGTGCCCTCCGTGCGCTATTTCGATACCCTCGGCGGCGCGCTCGCCGACTGCGCGGGGTACAAAAACAAGCTGTTCGCCTGCGAGTTCGCAGAAAGCAGCGAGGCGGACCTCGCGAGCCTTTCGGGCAGCTGCGCGCTGGTCGTGGGCAGCGAGGGGGGCTTCGCGCCGGACGAGTTCGAGGCGGCGCGGGCGGCGGGCTTTGCGGGCATCACCCTCGGCCGCCGCATCCTGCGCGCGGAGACGGCTGCCATCGCCTTCACCGCCGTGGTCGCCTATTGTCTGGGAGAATTGCGATGAAGGCCGTCATCTTCACCTTGGGCTGCAAGGTCAACGACTGCGAGAGCGCCTCTCTCGCGCACGCCCTGCGCGAACGGGGGTGGGAGGTGTCGGAGGCGCTCGAAGACGCCGACCTCTTCATCCTCAATACCTGCGCCGTCACGGCGGAGGCGGAAAAAAAGTCGCGCCAGGCGGTCGCGCGCATCCGCGCCGTGTCGCCGCACGCGCGCATCGCCGTGTGCGGCTGCGCCGCCGAGCGCGCCCCCGCCGCCTTTGCGCAAAAGGAGGGGGTGTTCCTCGTCACGGGCGCGCAGAGCAAGGGCGAGCTCGTCGACCTGCTCGCCTCGCACGCCCGCGGCGTGTGCATCCGCGGCGAGTCCGCCTACGGCGAGCTGCCCGCCCCGCAGTCCGCAAAGAGCCGCGCCTTCGTCAAGATCCAGGACGGCTGCAACAACTTCTGCTCCTACTGCATCATCCCCTACCTGCGCGGCCGCACCCGCTCGCGCTCGCTCGAAAGCGCCGCGGCGGAGATCTTGTCCTCTCCTGCCGAAGAGGTCGTCATCACCGGCATCGACGTCTCCTCTTATAACGACGGCGGCCGCGACCTCGCCGACCTGCTGCTCGCCGTCAAAGACGCGCCCGCGCGCATCCGCCTCGGCTCGCTCGAGGCGGGCGTCGTCACCGAGCGGCTGCTCGCGGCGGCAAAGCAGGTGCGCGACTTCGCACCCCACTTCCACCTCTCGCTGCAGAGCGGGTCAGACGCCGTTTTGCGCCGCATGAACCGCCACTACACGGGCGAGCAGTTCCTCTCCCGCATCGCCCTCGCGCGTTCGTACTTTCCGTGCGCCGCCATCACCACCGACATCATCGCCGGCTTCCCCGGAGAGACGGAGGAGGACTTCGCCGCCACCTGCGCGCTCGCCGAGCGCGCCGCCTTTGCGGGCATCCACGCCTTTCCGTACAGCCGCCGCACCGGCACCGCCGCCGCCAAGATGGAAGATTTGCCCGCCGCCGTCAAAAAGCAGCGGCTGCACCGCCTGCTCGAGCTCGCGGCGCGCCTGCGCGCCGCGTACGAAGGGCAGTTCGTCGGCCGCACCCTCTCCCTCGTTCCAGAGGAGCAAAAGGAGGGCTTCACCGTCGGCTATTCGGAAAATTATATTCGCATTTACGTCCAAGGAACGCTCGCCCGCAAGACGGACGTGCGCGCATTGCGCCCCTTCAAAGACGGCCTGCTCGCCGCGCCGCAGTAAAAGCCGCGGCGAAAAGGCGCGCCTTCTATATTATATAATTAAGGAAAAGAAAAAGCCCGCGCACCCGCGGAGCATATCGCGCGCAGCCGCGCGCAAGGAGGAAATATCATGACCGATCCGAACTGCCTGTTCTGCAAGATCTGCGCCGGGGAGATCCCCTCGCAGAAGGTGTACGAAGACGAGCACATGCTCGCCTTCCGCGACATCAATCCCCAGGCGCCCGTGCACGTGCTCGTCGTGCCCAAGTCGCACTTTGCCACCCTCGCCGAGATGAACGAGGAGCAGGCAGAGCTCGTCAAAGAGTGCCTCGTGCGCATCCCGCACATCGCCGCCTCGCTCGGGCTTGCAAGCGGTTACCGCCTCATCGTCAACCAGGGCAAGGACGCGGGCCAGACCGTCTTCCACCTGCACATCCACCTGCTCGGCGGCAAGCCGCTGGGCGAAACGATCGTGTAACGCAGAGGGGAGGGGCTTTTGCCCCTCCCGTGCCGAAAAAGAGAAGAGAGAGGGCGCAGCGCCCTCTCTCCTTTTATTTTATTGTATCCGCTTACTTCGTGCGGCGGCGCATCTCGTTGCGGCAGATCAGCACGGCGGCCGCAGCCGTGAGCAGCACGGCTGCCCCGGCGGCGCTCGTCGCCGCGACGGCTGCCCCGCAGCCGCCCTCGTCGTCGGTCTCCGTATCCGTCGGCTTGTCGCTGTCGCCGTCCGTGTCGGTCGAGCCCGCGTCTTCGCCCTCTACGTAGATGGTAAAGCTCGCCTGCATGCCGCCGAAGGAGACGGTCACCGTCTTCGCGCCGGCCGTGCTCATATCTACATCCGAGACGTCGTAGTGGGTGAGCAGGCGGGTGTAATCGGGGGCGAGCGCGGTCACCGTCATGCCGCTCAGGTCGAGTTCTTCGCCGACGCGGTACACCGTCTTTTCCGGCGCGCCGACGGAGATCGCGTTGAACGCAAAGCCGAAGCGGTCGGCAAAGTCGAAGTCGACCGTGCGCTCGTTGCCCGTGCCCGTCATAAAGTTGAGGTCAAAGTAGCCCGTCTTCTCTTCCTCCGTGCGAGAGGCCTCGTACGGCGAAAAGGTGGAGAAGTAGATCTTGTTTTCCCCTTCGTCCATCTCTACGAACCTGTACCAGGCGTTGCCGCCGTTGTAGCTGAACTGATAGTCGACCAGCATGCCGATGACGGGGTTGCCGTAGTCGTTGGTCAGGTCGATGAAGCCGGAGCCGTGGTTGTGCCCCGCGGTGATCATGAACACGTTGTCGTGCGCCTTCGCCACGCCCCAGATGCGCTCGCCCTGCTCGTTCAGGTCACATTCGTCCGGCTTGGACGCGCTGCAGGAGAAGATGTTGTGCGAGGTGATGATGGCGGGATACTCGGGGAAGGCCGTCAGCACGCGGTCCAGCCACGCGAGCTCGGCGTCGTTGGGTTCGTACATCATCTGGATGAGCAGATAGCGGTAGCTGCCCGCGTCGACGAAGGTATAGCTGCCCGCGCCGCGCGCCTCTTCGCTGTCAGAAGTTTCGAAGTACAGGCTGTTGCCGTATGCGTCCATCGCGTCCGCATAGGCAGAATCTTTCCCGAAATACGTCTTATAATTGTCGAGGTTGCTCCCGCTGAAGTCGTGGTTGCCGGGAACAAAGGTGACGGGGATGCCCGCCTGCGCGAGTGGGAGGAAAGCCTGCTGCGCGCTCTGCCACTGCTCGGCGCTGTCCCAGTTTTCGACGAGGTCGCCCACGTGCATCAGCCCCTTCAGGTTGATCTCGCCGCGGTTGTCGATCAGCCACTGCGTCGCCGCGTCCGATACTTCGGGCGTAAATTTGATGGTGTTCTGCGTGTCGGGGATGAAGGCGAATGTGTAGTTGTCTTCATTGCGCAGCGCGTAGGGGTCGTTGTTGCCGAAGGAGCCTGCGTACGGCTTCGGGTCGAACAGCCACTGTGCGGGCTCGAGCGCGCCCTCACTGATGCGGATCTCCTGGATGTTGCCGCGCAGCAGCTTGGTCAAGAGGTCGTTTTCCTGCGAGTCGGCCCACCGGTAGAGGTGGTTGGAGATGACCGCGCCGATGCGGAAGTTGCCGCCGTCTTCGGCCGCGTACATGCCGTCCATCCCGCCGCCCGTGTAATTGCGGAAAGATTCGCCCGAGTTGGTAAATGCCTTGAGCGCGTCGCCGTTGCCGTCGCAGGTGATGGCGATGTGGTACCACGCGCCGCCGTTGTCCATCGAAAGCCCCCAAAGCGTGCTGTTGAACTTCGTGTTCGTCCCGTTCTGGGTCATGTACTGGATCTCCTTGCAGTTGGAGATGTTGACCTGCATGGTGCCGTGGTGCCCCTCGTAGTCCCACCGGCCGCTGCCCAGCTGCGCGCCGCTGCCCTCGCGTGCGAGGATGTTCATCCACGCGTCAGAGGCGTCGTAGTCTTCCGGCATCATGAAGACGATCTCAATGGTGTACCCGTTCATGAACGTCTCGCTGTTGATGGGGGCGTCGTCGGCCGTGCGCAGGTAGGCGTATTCCATGTCGTTGAGGATGAAAGCCTCCCGTTCCGCGCCCGAAAGGGCGTTCATCTGCTGCTGATCTTCCTCCGTCAGCCCCATAAACTTCATGCTGCCCGCATCTCCCGTCATGGAGATATCTTCAAACGCGAGGAAGTCTGCGGCGCTCGCGCCGTTGTCCGATACGACCAGCTCGAGGTCGTTGCCGTTGCCGCTCTCGTCGCGCAGGACGAGGTCGTTGTTCTCCAAAGATCCCTCCGCCGCGCTCTGTTCGAACTTCCAGTCGGCATAGACGCGTACGTCCTCTTCCGCCGCGTCTGCGCGCGGGATCTGCCCCGCGACGGCGGGCGCCGCGGCGAGCATGAAAGCCGCCGCGAGCACGCAGGCAGATACGCGGCGCTTTTGCAAAGTGTTCATTGCTTCTGTTCTCCTTTTTTTGATTCGTTGCAGACATTGTACCATGCCCATGTAATAAAGTTTTGCCGCGGTTGTCTGCAGGTTGTAAAAAATTGTAATAAATTTACACCCGCGCGCAGAAAGTATTTTAAAAGGATAAAAGCGTTGTAATAAGCGGGGCGGCACGCACGCGCGCGCCCTTCTTTCCCCCTAAAAAGACAAAAAAAATCAGAAAATCGCGCGAAATTCGTTTGACATATCTTGACGGTTGTGATATAGTATTTAGGCTGTGTAATAGGGTTGAGGCGTAAAGTTACTTAAACGCCCGGGAGTGCGAGGATCCAAACAGCACAATCGCGCCCGTGCGAAGATAATTTATGCCGACAAATGTGGGGGCCAGACCCCTGCGACTAACCGGAGTGCAGCCATTCAATTCCATTTGGATGGCCTTTCTTTTTCTGAGACACCCCGACACACACGGCTCAGTTGACACAAAGTTAGTATAAAAAACGGAGGAATCAATCAGACATGGCAGGACAGAAGATCAGGATCAAACTTGCGGCATACGACCACGAGCTCGTGGACCTGGCGGCGCAGCGCATCGTAGACGCGATGCAGAAGTCGGGCGCAAAGATCGGCGGGCCCATCCCGCTGCCCACCGAGAAGGAGATCGTCACCATCCTTCGCTCGCCCCATAAGTACAAGGACAGCCGCGAGCAGTTCGAGATCCGCACCCACAAGCGCATCATCGACATCTACAGCCCCAACGCAAAGCTGCTCGACAGCGTGCATCTCCCCGCGGGCGTCGACATCAAGATCAAGCTGTAACATTCGCAAGGAAATACTTTGCAAGAGCAAGGTATTCACAATAAAAAACACAGGAGTGAACTTTATCTATGAATAAAGCAATCATCGGCCGCAAAGTCGGCATGACGCAGATCTTTACTCCGGACGGCAAGGTCATCCCCGTCACGGTAGTGGAAGCGGGCCCCTGCCCCGTGGTGCAGATCAAGACGGTTGAAAAAGACGGTTACGCCGCGCTCAAGCTCGGCTTCGACGAAGTGAGCGAAAAGCGCGTCAACAAGCCCGACCTCGGCCAATTCAAAAAGGCGGGCGTCAAGCCGCAGAAGGTGCTCAAAGAGTTCCGCCTGGCAGACCTTTCCTCCTACGAAGTGGGCAAAGAGGTCACGGCAGACATCTTTAAGGAAGGCGAGCGCGTCGACGTCGTCGGCACCAGCAAGGGCCACGGCTTCTCGGGCGTCATCAAGCGCTGGAACCAGCACCGCCTCAAAGAGACGCACGGCGTCGGCCCCGTACACCGCGAGGTCGGCTCCATGAGCGCGAACTCCACGCCCAGCCGCGTCTTCAAGCAGAAGCGCATGCCCGGCCAATACGGCCACGAGCGCGTGACCGTGCAGAACCTCGAAGTCGTCAAGGTGGATGCCGCGCGCAACGCGCTGCTCATCAAAGGCGCCATCCCCGGCCCGAAGGGCAGCATCGTCGCCGTCAGCGACAGCGTCAAGTCCAAATAAGGAGAACAACAGAAATGCCTAGCATCAAAGTATATAAGATGGACGGGTCGGAAGCGGGCGAAATGCAGCTTTCCGACAAGATCTTCGGCGCAGAGTACAACGAACCGCTGATCCACCAGGCGGTAGTCACACGCCTTGCCAACGAGCGCCAGGGCACCAAGAGCACGCTCACCCGCACCGAGGTGCGCGGCGGCGGCGCAAAGCCGTGGCGCCAGAAGGGCACCGGCCGCGCGCGTCAGGGCTCCATCCGCGCTCCGCAGTGGACGAAGGGCGGCGTCGTGTTCGCACCCAAGAGCCGCGACTTCTCCAAAAAGATGAACGTGGAGGCGCGCCGCGGCGCACTCTTCTCCGCCCTCTCCAAAAAGGTGGCGGACGGCGAGCTGATCGTCGTGGATAAGCTGGAAGTGAGCGCCCCCAAGACCAAAGAGATGGTCAAGTTCGTCGAGGCGCTCAAGCTGGACAAGCGCACCGTCCTCGTGATGGACAATGACGACGCAAACGTCATCCTTGCCAGCCGCAACATTCAAAATCTGAGCACCCTTCCCGTGGCGCAGATCAGCACCTACGAAGTGGTCGCCAACCGCAAAGTCGTTCTTACCAAGGGCGCGGTCGAGAAAATCCAGGAGGTCTACGGAGCGTAATGAGAGCGGAAGACATCATCCTTCGCCCCATCCTCACCGAGAAGGGGTACGACGGCATCGCCGCCAAAAAATATACCTTCAAAGTGGCGAAGGGCGCAAACAAGACGGAGATCAAGATGGCGGTCGAACAGTTGTTCGGCGTCCAGGTCGAAAGCGTCAATACGTGCAACGTGCGCGGCAAAATGAAGAGAATGGGCAGGAACGAGGGCATGACTTCCTCCTATAAGAAGGCGATCGTGCAGCTGAAAGAGAGCAGCAAGCCGATCGAGTACTTCAATTCTCTGTCCTAACCTAAACCAACGGAGGAAAGTTGAAAAATGGCTATCAAGAGATATAAACCGACGTCCGCCGCGCGCCGCTTCATGACGGTGCACACCTACGAGGAGATCACCGAGACCAAGCCGGAGAGAAGTTTGGTCGAGGATATGCGCAAGACGGGCGGCCGCAACAACCAGGGCAAGATCACCGTCCGCCACATCGGCGGCGGCAACCGCAGAAAGTACCGCATCATCGACTTCAAGCGCAATAAAGACGGCGTCCCCGCCACGGTCAAGAGCATCCAATACGACCCCAACCGCAGCGCGAACATCGCCCTGCTCGCCTATGCAGACGGCGAAAAGAGGTACATCCTCGCGCCCGTCGGCCTGAACGTGGGCGACACCGTGCTCTCGGGCAAGGACGCGGACATCAAGGCGGGCAACTGCCTGCCGCTCGAAAACATCCCCGTCGGCACGATGGTGCACAACATCGAGCTCAAGCCCGGCCGCGGCGGCCAGATCGCCCGCGCAGCCGGCATCAGCGCGCAGCTGATGGCGCGTGAAGGCGCGTACGCGACCCTCAAGATGCCCAGCGGCGAAATGCGCCTCGTCCCCGCCGTCTGCCGCGCGACCGTCGGCCAGGTCGGCAACGTCGAGCACGAGATCATCCGCATCGGCAAAGCGGGCAAGACCCGCCACATGGGCACCCGTCCGACGGTGCGCGGCTCGGTCATGAACCCTTGCGATCACCCGCACGGCGGCGGCGAGGGCAAGAGCCCTGTCGGCCATGCCGGCCCGATGACCCCTTGGGGCAAGCCCGCGCTCGGTTATAAGACGAGAAAGAAGAAGAACGGCACGAGCAAGTTCATTCTCAAACGCATCAATTGAGGGAGGATCACTTAAATGAGCAGAAGCGTAAAGAAAGGCCCCTACGTTGAAGCGCGGCTCCTCAAGAGAGTCGAAGAGCTCAACGCGGCAAACGATAAAAAAGTTTTGAAAACCTGGTCGAGAGCGTCCACGATCTTCCCGCAGATGGTCGGTCACACCATCGCCGTGCACGACGGCAGGAAGCACGTTCCCGTGTACATCACGGAAGACATGGTCGGCTGCAAGCTGGGCGAGTTCGCGCCCACCAGGACCTTCAAAGGGCATGCCGGCGGCAAGACCACCGGTGCCAAGAAGTAAAGGAGGGCTGAACGGAAATGGCAAAAAATACGCGTGAAAAGACAAAGCGCATCGCGGAAAACAAGGACAGACGCCCTTACGCGGTCGCAAGACATATCAGAATGTCCCCTTACAAGGTCCGCAGGGCGCTCGCGCTCATCCGCGGCAAGAGCGTCAACGAGGCGGCAGCCATCCTCGACTACGCGACCATCGTCTCGGCAGAGCCCGTCAAAAAGGTGCTGCTGTCCGCGGCGGCCAACGCCGAGCATAACTTCGGCATGGACCGCGGCGATCTCGTCGTCGCGGAAGCGTTCGCCGACCAGGGCCCGACCCTCAAGCGCATGAACCCCGTCTCCAAGGGCAGGGCGCACGCCATCCTCAAGAGGACCAGCCACATCACGGTCATTCTTGACGTACAGAGCAAGTAAGGAGTATTCGTCATGGGACAGAAAGTTAATCCGCACGGACTGCGCGTCGGCGTCATCAAGGGCTGGGACACCCAGTGGTATGCCGACAAAAAGGATTTCGCCAAGAACCTGAAAGAGGACTACGAGATCCGTAAGTTCATCAAAAACAAATATTACGGCGCGGCGATCAGCAAAATTTTGATCGAGCGCGCTGCAAACCGCGTCGTCGTCACGGTGTTCACCGGCAAGCCGGGCGCACTGATCGGCAAGGCGGGCTCGGAGATCGAGGTCATCAAAAAGGACCTCGCCAAGCTCACCCACGGCAAGGCGATCGCCATCAACGTCACCGAGGTCCGCAAGGTGGACGCGGACGCCCAGCTCGTCGCCGAGAGCGTCGCGCAGCAGCTCGAAAAGCGCATGTCTTTCCGCCGCGCGATGAAGCAGGCGATCGGCCGTGCGATGCGTTCGGGCGTCAAGGGCGTCAAGATCATGGTCAGCGGCCGCCTCGACGGCGCCGAGATCTCCCGCAGCGAGCAGTACCACGAGGGCTCCATCCCCCTGCAGACGCTGCGCGCGGACATCGACTACGGCCTGGCCGAAGCGCACACCACCTTCGGCATGATCGGCGTCAAAGTCTGGATCTACAAGGGCGAAGTCCTCAAAGCGAAAGCGCATGAAGGAGGGGATCGGTAATGTTAATCCCGAAGAGAGTTAAGAGAAGAAGACAGCATCGCGGCAACATCAAGGGCCAGGCGCACAAGGGCAACAAGGTCGCGTACGGCGAGTACGGCCTCGTCGCCGCAGACGGCGCGCGCATCACCTCCCGCCAGATCGAGGCGGCCCGTATCGCGATGACGAGATTTATCAAGCGCGGCGGCCAGGTGTGGATCGACATCTTCCCGCACAAGCCGATCACGCGCCACCCGGCCGAGTCCCGTATGGGCTCCGGTAAGGGCGCGGTCGAGTATTGGGTCGCGGTCGTCAAGCCGGGCAGGGTCCTGTTCGAAATGGCGGGCGTGCCCGAGGACATCGCGCGCGAGGCAATGCGCCTCGCAGGCCACAAGCTGCCCATCAAGACCAAGTTCATGGTCAAAGGGCAGGCGAACCCCGTGACGGGAGAGATGCCCGAAGGCGGCGAAAAAATTACAGAAGGCGGTGAAGGTTAATGAAAGGCAATGAACTTCACAACATGACGGACGAGGAGCTGCAGAAAAAGCTGGGCGAGCTGAAGAGCGAGCTGTTCAACCTCCGCTTCCGCCACGCGTCGGGCCAGCTCGAAAACCCGATGTCCATCGTATCCTGCAAGCGCGATATCGCGCGCGTCAACACGGAGATCCGCGCCAGAGAGCTGCGTGCGAGAGCGTAAGGGAGGCAACAAGTCATGGAAAGAAATCTGAGAAAAGAGAGAGTCGGGCTGGTCGTCTCCGACAAAATGGACAAGACGGTCGTCGTCGCCATCGTCGATAAGAGCAAGCACCCCCTCTATAAAAAGACCATCACCAAGACCAAAAAGGTCAAGGCGCACGACGAGGCGAACGACTGCGTCGTCGGCGACAAGGTCCGCATCGTCGAGACGCGCAAACTCAGCAAGGATAAGAACTGGCGGGTTGCCGAGATCGTCGAGAAGGCGAAGTAAGCGTATTAAGGAGAATAGAGCCATATGATACAACCACAGACAAGGCTGAAAGCGGCGGACAACTCCGGCGCGAAAGAGCTCATGTGCATCAGGGTTCTGGGCGGTTCGTTCCGCAAGTGCGGCAACATCGGCGACGTGATCATCGCCAGCGTCAAAACGGCCGCTCCCGGCGGCGCCGTCAAAAAGGGCGAGGTCGTCAAGGCGGTCATCGTCAGAACCAATAAAGGCATTCGCCGCTCGGACGGTACCTACATTCGTTTCGACGACAACGCCGCAGTCATCATCGATAACCAGAAGCAGCCCCGCGGCACCCGTATCTTCGGGCCGATCGCGCGCGAACTGAGGGATAAAGATTACATGCGTATCATCTCCCTCGCTCCCGAAGTGCTGTAAGGAGGAACGCTATGAACGTAAAACTGAATGACAACGTAGTCGTGATCGCCGGCAAAGACAAGGGCAAAACGGGCCGCGTGGTCAATACCGACCCCAAGGCCGGCCGCGTCGCCGTGCAGGGCGTCAACCTCCAAAAAAAGCACCAGAAGGCGCGCAGAGCGAACGACGTCTCTAAGATCATCGAGCGCGAAGGGCTGATCGACGCATCCAACGTGATGGTCATCTGCGACAAGTGCGGCAAGGCGACGCGCGTCAAGCACGCGTTCGTCGAGGTAGACGGCAAGACCAAAAAGGTGCGCGTATGCAAGTGCGGCGCCGTGCTCGACAAGGCGTACAAAAAGCCCTCGAAGGCCGCCGCCGAAGAGACTGCCGCTCCCAAAAAGCGCACCAGAAAGCGCACTGCCAAGGCGGAGGCCGCGGCAGAAGAGAAGAAGGACTGAGGCGAGGTGACACCCAATGGCAGAAAAAGCATATAAAAACAGAGTCAAAGAGGCATACGAGACGGAAGTCGTGCCTTACCTCGTCAAAAAGTTCGGCTACAAGAACGTGAACGAGGTCCCCAAGATGGTCAAGATCGTGATCAACTCCGGTCTCGGCGACATCAAGGACAACGCGAAGAGCGTGCAGATCGCGCACGACGAGCTCAAGGCGATCGCCGGGCAGAAGCCGGTCATCACCAAGGCGAAAAAGTCTGTCGCGAACTTCAAGGTCCGCGAGGGCATGAACGTCGGCCTGAAGGTCACCCTCCGCAACGACCGTATGTACGAGTTCTACGATAAATTCGTGTCCATCGCGCTGCCGCGCATGCGCGACTTCCGCGGCGTGTCCGCAAACTCCTTCGACGGCCGCGGCAACTACGCGCTGGGCGTCAAAGAACAGCTGATCTTCCCCGAGATCTCCTACGACCAGGTCGAGAAGATCCGCGGCTTCGATATCTGCATCGTGACCACGGCGAAGACGGATGAAGAGGCGAAAGAGCTTCTCGGGGCAATGGGAATGCCCTTCAAGAAATAAGGAGAACGGACCATGGCTAAAAAATCAATGATCAATAAACAGCAGAGAACGCCGAAATTTTCTACACGGGCGTACACCCGCTGCAGCATCTGCGGGCGTCCGCACGCCGTTCTGCGCAAATACGGCATCTGCCGTATCTGCTTCCGCAACCTCGCGTACAAGGGGCAGATCCCGGGCGTGAAAAAGGCGAGCTGGTAAGGAGGCACACAATGACAGATCCCATCGCAGATATGCTGACAAGAATCCGGAACGCCCTGACCGCCAAGCATGAGACGGTCGAGGTGCCCGCTTCCAATATGAAGAAGGCGATCGCGCAGATCCTGCTGGACGAAGGCTACGTCAAGAGCGTCGACTTTGCCGACGACGGCCTCTCCGGCAAGCTCGTGATCGGGCTCAAGTACGCCGACGGAAACAAGCCGGTCATCTCCGGCCTCAAGAGAGTTTCCAAGCCCGGCCTGCGTACCTATGCGGGCGCAGAAAATATGCCCAAGGTGCTCGGAGGTTTGGGCACGGCCATCGTTTCCACCTCCAAAGGAATCATGACGGACAGGCAGGCCAAGGCCGCGAACGTGGGCGGCGAAGTGCTCTGCTTCGTCTGGTAAGGAGGCAAGCAATGTCGAGAATAGGAAAAATGCCTGTCGCGATCCCCGCGGGCGTGACGGTCGACGTCAAAGACGGCAAGATGATCGTCAAGGGGCCCAAGGGCACGCTGGAACAGGATATCGACGCGCGCATCGAAGTCAAGGTCGAGGGCGCCGTCGCGACGCTGACCCGCGCGAACGACTCGAAGGAGCTGCGCGCCAAGCACGGGCTGTACCGCGCGCTGCTGCACAACATGGTGACGGGCGTGACCAGCGGTTACAGCAAGAACCTGGTCATCAACGGCGTCGGTTACAAGGTCGCCAAGCAGGGCAACAAGATCGTGCTCAACATCGGCTATTCGCACCCCGTGGAATACGCGGAGTCGGAGGGAATCAAGCTCGAGTGCCCCACGCAGACGGAGATCTCCGTTTCGGGCATCGACAAGGTCAAGGTCGGCCAGGTCGCGGCGAACATCCGCTCGCTGCGCGAGCCTGAACCGTACCACGGCTACGGCATCCGCTATAAGGATGAGGTCATCGAGCGCAAGGAAGGCAAGACGGCCGGCAAATAAAGGAGCGTAAACCATGATTTCGAAAAAAGATAAAAACGCAGACAGGCTGCAGCGCCATGCGCGCGTCCGCAAAAAGATCGCGGGCACCGCAGAGACGCCCCGCTTCAACGTATACAGGAGCCTCAATCACATTTACGTTCAGGTGATCGACGACGTCAAGGGCGTCACGCTCGTATCCGCATCCACCATGGAAAAGGCCATCAAGGAAAAGATCAAAGATCTGACCAAGACGGAGGCCGCCAAGGTGGTCGGCGCGGAAGCCGCCAAAAAGGCGCTGGCCGCGGGCATCGATACGGTCGTGTTCGACCGCGGCGGCTACATCTTTACGGGCCGCGTCAAGGGTGTCGCCGACGGCGCGAGAGAAGCCGGGCTTAAATTCTGAGAGGAGAGTGTACCATGGCAAGAGAAGACAGAAGACCTGCAAGAAGGCAGGAAGAAAACGACGGGTTCATCAAAAAGCTCATCCAGGTCAATCGCGTCACCAAGGTCGTCAAGGGCGGCCGCACGATGCGCTTTGCGGCGCTCGTCGTGGTCGGCGACGGCAAGGGCCGCGTCGGCGTAGGCTCGGGCAAGGCGAACGAAGTGCCCGAGGCGATCGAAAAGGCGACCTTGCAGGCTAAAAAGAACCTGATCAACGTGCCCATGCTCGATTCCACCATCCCGCACGAGGTGCACGGCCGGTTCGGCCGCGGCTACGTCTACATGATGCCCGCGGCAGAAGGTACCGGCGTCATCGCGGGCGGCCCCGTCCGCGCGGTCATGGAAGCCGCCGGCATCAAGGATATCCGCACCAAGTCGCACGGCACGAGCAACCCCGTCAACTGCGTCAAGGCTACCATTGCCGGCCTCGCGCAGCTGCGCACGGCCGAGCAGGTCGCGGCGCTGCGCGGCAAGACCGTAGAAGAGATCATCGGCTGAGGAGGGCACTTTACAAATGGCACAGATCAAAGTAACGTTGGTAAAGAGCACCATCGGCAGCACGCAGACGCAGAAGGCGACGGTCGCGGCGCTGGGTCTGAAAAAGATCCGTTCTTTCCGCGTCCACGAAGATACGCCCTCCGTCCGCGGCCAGATCAAAAAAGTGTCTCACCTGGTCAAGGTCGAGAACGTGTAAGGAGCGTGCATTATGAGAATTGATACCATTCAACCCGCGATCGGCTCGAACACGCCTGCCAAGCGCCTGGGGCGCGGCATCGGCTCGGGCCTGGGCAAAACGAGCGGCAAGGGCCACAAGGGCCAGTGGGCGCGTTCGGGCGGCGGCGTTCGCCCCGGATTTGAAGGCGGCCAGACCCCCATCCATCGCCGTCTCCCCAAGCGCGGCTTCAACAACCGCTTCCGCAAGGAATACGTCATCGTCAACCTCTCCGCTTTGGCGCAGGTCGAAGCGGGCACGGTCGTCGATTACGAATACGTTATGGCGAACAAGCTCGCCAAACAGGTAAAAGATAACAGCGGCCTGAAGGTCCTCGGCGGCGGCGAACTCAAAAACGCCATCACCGTCAAGGCGGCGAAGTTCTCCGCTTCCGCGAAAGAAGCGATCGAGAAAGCGGGCGGCAGTGCGGAAACACTCTGATTTCCGCGTTCCGCCGCGTTCGCGGAAGGGGGAATCGTCCTCTCCGGGTGTCGGAGAGTTACCTTCATGAATAGGAGAACAAGATGTTCGAAACTTTAAAAAACGCTTTTAAAGTCAAAGAGATCCGGAAGAAGCTCATCATCACGCTTCTCCTGTTGCTCGTCTATCGTCTCGGCTGCTATATTCCCGTTCCGGGCCTGGCTACGGACGCCTTTTCTACGGCAGTCGAAGGCAACAACTTCCTGACCCTGATGAACAGCGTCACGGGCGGCGCGCTGGCAAACGGCACGCTGTTCGCGCTCGGCATCGGGCCGTATATCAACTCGTCCATTATCGTGCAGCTGCTCTGCGTCGGCATCCCCGCGCTCGAGCGCCTCACAAAACAGGGTGAAGAAGGCAAAAAGAAGATCGCCGCCATCACCCGCTGGCTGACCCTCGCCCTCGCCATCATCCAGGCGGTCGGCGTCGTCATTGCCTTCGGCAGCTCCGCTACCGATCCCGAAACCGGCGAATCGCTCAACGTCATCAGCTCGCAGGTCACTGCGCTGTTCTTCGGCCAGCAGTGGCTCGTGTACATCTACATGATCATCCTGTATTCCGCGGGCGCCATGCTCACCATGTGGCTGGGCGAGCGCATCACCGAATACGGCGTCGGCAACGGTATTTCCCTCATCATCTTCCTCGGCATCATCTCGACTGCCGGCACGACGCTCTTCATCGAGCCCATCCAGCAGGCCGTCGCGGGTACCTTTGCACCCTCGCAGATCATTTCGATCGTATTGTTCATCATCATCGCGATCGCCATCTTTGCAGCGATCGTCACCGTCGACCTCGCCGAGCGCCGCGTTCCCGTGCAGTACGCCAAGCAGGTCAAGGGCCGCAAGATGTACGGCGGGCAGTCTACCGTCATCCCGATCAAAATTTCGGGCAGCGGCGTCATGCCCCTCATCTTCGCCTTCGCGATCATCAGCCTCCCCGACCTCATCATGGGCCTCTTCTGGGACGGCTACTCGACCAGCTGGTACGCACAGAACATCAGCAACGGCCAAGGGCCGTGGGGCTGGGTCTACATCCTCGTGCTGTGCCTGCTCATCTTCGCGTTCTCTTTCTTCTACGCGCAGATCCAATTCAACCCCGAGGATATCTCCAAGAGCATCCAGCAGAACGGCGGCTTTATCCCCGGCATCCGCCCGGGCCGCCCGACGGCAGATTATTTGAAGAAGATCTCCAACCGCATCACGCTGTTCGGCGCCATCTTCCTCTCGCTCGTCGCCTTCGTTCCGTCCTTTGCTTTCAGCTTCGCCGGAAGCCAATACGTGAACGTATTCTCGACGACAGGTATCCTCATCGTGGTCTCCGTCGCGCTCGAGTTTGACAAGCAGCTGCAGTCGCAGTTGATGATGAAGAACTATAAAGGCTTCTTGAAATAATTTTTTCGGTTCGCATCCATCGCGCAATACTTTGTTGGGCTTGCGTTTTGCTTCGGGTCACGTACGTCTGTGTACGCTCCCCTCGCAAAGCCGCGCCCGCCTCGTCTTGCGCGCGGCTGCTTGCCGAAAAGGGGTTCGTTCGCATCCATCGCGCAATACTTTGTTGGGCTTGCGTTTTGCTTCGGGTCACGTACGTCTGTGTACGCTCCCCTCGCAAAGCCGCGCCCGCCTCGTCTTGCGCGCGGCTGCTTGCCGAAAAGGGGTTCGTTCGCATCCATCGCGCAATACTCAACCTTCTAAAATTTGCGCGCAGGCTTGCCGAAACGAAGGACCTGTCAGAACAAAGCAGACCCCGCGCCCGCCGCGCACGGCGCGGCGGGGCAGCGGACAAATTCAAAATCAAAAAAAATAAAACACCGGGAGGAGGAACGCATGAACATCATTCTGTTGGGCGCGCCGGGTGCCGGCAAGGGCACGCAGGCGACGCGCATCTCGGAAAAGTACGGCCTGCCGCACATTTCGACGGGCGACATCTTCCGCGACAACATCAAGCGCGGCACCGAGATCGGGCTTCTGGCAAAGTCTTACACCGATAAAGGGCAGCTCGTCCCCGACGAGGTCACCTGCAAGATCGTCGAAGGCCGTCTCGCCGAAGAAGACTGCAAGGGCGGGTACCTCCTCGACGGGTTCCCCCGCAACCTGTTCCAGGCGCAGGAGCTGGATAAATTTTCGAAGGTGGATGCGGTCATCAACATCGACATCGACCTCTCCCTCCTGATGGACCGCCTGTGCGGCCGCCGCGTGTGCAAGAGCTGCGGCGAAAGCTACCACGTCAACTTCCTGAACGGCAAGACCACCTGCGACAAGTGCGGCGGCGAGCTGTACCAGCGCAAAGACGACAACGAAGAGACGGTCGGCAACCGCCTGAAGGTGTACACCGAGCAGACCGCTCCCCTGATCGACTACTACAAGGGCAAGGGCGTGCTCATCGACATCGACGGCGTCGGCGCGATCGACGAAGTGTTTGCGCGCATCTGCGCGGCGCTGGACAAATAAGCAAACTTTTTTAAGAAGGCGAACATGATCATCGTAAAGACAGAGCAAGAGATCGATGCCATGCGCGAGCCGTGCGCCATCGTGCGCGACACGCTCGCCTACGTCGGCTCGCTCGTCCGCCCGGGCGTCACCACGCAAGAGCTGGACGAGGCCGCCGAGGGGTATATCCGTTCCCGCGGGGCGATCCCGTCCTGCCTGGGCTACTGCGGGTACCCCGCCAGCATCTGCGCCTCCGTCAACGAAGAGGTCGTGCACGGCATCCCCGGCCCGCGCATTTTGCGCGAGGGAGACATCGTCAGCATCGACCTGTGCGCCTATAAAAACGGATTCCACGGCGACGGCGCCCGCACCTTTGCGGTCGGGAGCATCGATGCGGAAAAGCAGAAGCTGCTCCGCGTCACCGAAGAGTGCTTCTTCAAGGGCGTCGAAAATCTGCGCGCGGGCACGCCGCTGTATGACATCGGCGCCGCCGTGCAGAAGCACGCCGAAGAGAACGGGTTTTCCGTCGTGCGCGAGTACGTCGGGCACGGCATCGGCCACGAGATGCACGAGGACCCCTCCGTGCCCAACTACGGCAAGCGGGGTACGGGCGTCCGTCTGCGGGCGGGCACCGTGCTGTGCGTCGAGCCGATGATCTTGGCGGGCGACCGCCATGTGCGCGTGCTTGCAGACGGCTGGACGGCCGTCACGCAGGATAAGCGGCCCGCGGCACATTACGAAAACACGCTGGTCGTCCGCGAGGGCGGCATCGAGATACTCACACTGTAAAGCGCCATGAAAGTACAACGACCGCAGCCGGGCGGCACGGCGCAGAGCGTCGCCGGGCGCGACAAGGGCAGGTATTACCTGATCTTGTCCGCCGAGGGCGAGGCGCTGCTGCTCACCGACGGGTATTACCGCCCCGTCTCCCGCCCCAAGCGCAAAAACGGGAAGCATGTGCGGCTGCTGCCGGTCTTTTGGCCGGAACTCGCGTCGGCGGCCTCGGAAGGCAAAGACGTGAACAGCGAAGTCCGCGCGCGGCTCCTGCACCTGGCGCGCGAGCGCGGCGCAGCGGGCGAGCGGCCGTAGGCCGCCGTCCCCGCGCAAAGGGTGCGGGCAGGCAAAAGGGCAAAAATTCATTTTCGGAGGAAAGATTGTGTCCAAAGACGACGTCATCGAAGCGGAAGGTAAGATCATCGAGGCTTTGCCGAACGCGACGTTCAAAGTGCAGCTTTCAAACGGGTATGTGATCACCGCGTACATTTCGGGCAAGCTGCGCATGAACTATATCCGCATCATCCCGGGCGACACGGTGAAGTTGGAAATGAGCCCGTACGACCTGACCAAGGGGCGGATCACCTGGCGCAGCAAAAACTGAGCCAAAGCGATACACTTGCCGCGCAGCAGGCGCGGCGGACCGGCCGCTCCCCGCGCGGGCAGCGCACCGCAAATTTTTTGCAGAAATAATTTCGGAGGAATAAAGAAATGAAAGTCAGACCGTCTGTCAAGCCGATGTGCGACAAATGCAAAGTGATCAAGAGAAACGGCAAGGTCATGGTGATCTGTTCCAAAAACAAGAGCCACAAGCAGAGACAGGGCTAATCGCGCGAAAATAATCTCGGGCGCGGCGGCGCAGGCGCCATTCCGAATTTTGCCGTGCGCGCGCGTTCCGGACGTATATACACAACCATTACCATAAAAATCCAAACGGAGGTCAACAAGGACATATGGCACGTATCGCCGGTGTAGATCTGCCCAGAGAAAAGCGGGTGGAAATCGGTCTTACCTATATCTACGGAATCGGTCTTACCACGTCGAAGAAGATCCTTGCCGCGACGGGCATCAACCCCGACACCCGCGTCAAAGATCTTGACGAAAACGACGTTTCCAAGCTGAGAGAATATATCGACCACAACTTGCGCGTGGAGGGCGAACTCCGCGGCGAGGTCAACCTGAACATCAAGCGCCTGATGGAGATCGGGTGCTATCGCGGCATCCGCCACAGAAAGGGCCTCCCCGTCCGCGGGCAGAGCTCTAAGCGCAACGCGCGCACCCGCAAGGGCCCGCGCCGCACCGTCGCGAAGAAGAAGAAATAATCGAGGAGGATAAGATACTATGGCAGCAACGAAAAAAGTCGCGCAGGTACGCCGCCGCAAAGAGCTGAAAAAGATCGACAAGGGTCAGGCGCATATCCAGTCCTCGTTCAACAACACGCTGGTCACGATCACGGATATGAACGGCAACGCGATCTCCTGGTCGAGCGCAGGCAGCCTCGGCTTTAAGGGTTCGCGTAAGGGCACGCCGTTTGCGGCGCAGTCTGCGGCAGATACCGCCGCGCGCATCGCAAAGGAGCACGGCCTCCGCTCGGTCGAAGTGTACGTCAAGGGCCCGGGCGCAGGCAGAGAGGCGGCCATCCGCGCACTCGCCGCGGCCGATCTCGAGATCACGCTGATCACCGACGTTTCTCCCATCCCGCACAACGGATGCCGTCCCCCGAAACGCCGCAGAGTATAACGCAAGGAGAGCAGATACATGGCTACGAGCAAATATAATAAGTTAAAGAGATGCAGATTCCTCGAGCTTGACCCCGCTTCCGTCGGATGCTACAAAAAGTCTATCCGCACCAGCGGCAGAAAGTCGAGAAAGATTTCCGAATACGGCCTGCAGCTGCGCGAAAAACAGCGCGCAAAGTTCATCTATTGCGTCAACGAAAAGCAGATCCGCAAGTACTACGAAATGGCCGACCGCATGAAGGGCATCACCGGTGAAAACATGCTCGCCCTTCTCGAGCGTCGCCTCGACAACGTCGTCTACCGCATGGGCCTGGCGGCGACCCGCCAGCAGGCGCGCCAGCTTGTCAACCACGCGCACTTCTCCGTCAACGGCAAAAAGGTCAACATTCCCTCCTACATCGTCAAGGCGGGAGACGTCATCGCCGTGCGCGAGAACAGAAAGTCGAATAAATATTTCACGGCAGTCAAAGAGAGCAAGCTCACGCCCGCACCCAAGTGGCTTGAGTTTGACGCAGAAAAACTCGAAGGAAAGGTCATTGCGATCCCTGCACGCGAGGAGATCGATACGCAGATCGCCGAACACATGATTGTTGAGCTGTACTCCAAGTAAGAAGCAACGCCGCAGCAAGGAGGTAATAACGCATGATCGAAATGGATATGCCCCGCATCGAGGTGGAAGAAAACGAGGCGAAGAGCTATGCTAAGATCGTCGTCGAACCACTCGAAAAGGGTTTCGGTCTCACTATCGGCAACTGTTTGAGAAGGATACTTCTTTCGGCGCTTCCGGGTGCGGCGGTGCAGGGCATCCGCTTCTATCCGGACGGCTTGGTCAAACATGAATTTTCTGCGATCCCCGGCGTCAAAGAGGACGTTCCCGAGATCATCCTGAACTTGAAGACGCTCGCCATCCAGACGTCGACGACGGACAAAGACTACGTCAAGACGCTGCACGTCGTCAAAGAGGGCCCCGCCGTCATCACCGGCGCAGACCTCAACATGGACGCCGAGGTCGAGATCATCAACAAAGAGCAGTATATCTGCACCGTCGACGAGGGCAGCAAGATCGACTTCGAGCTGACCGTCGGGCGGGGTCGCGGGTACCGTGGGGCGGGTTCCAACAAAAACCACCCCATCGGCTATATCCCCGTCGACTCCATCTACACGCCCGTCAAAAAGGTCAACTACAACGTCGAAAGCACGCGCGTCGGCCAGAGCATCGACTACGACAAGCTGGTCATGGAGGTGTGGACCAACGGCGCCTTCTCCGCGAAAGAGATCGTCTCCCTCGCGGCGAAGATCATGCAGGACCACATCGGCCTGTTCGTGAACCTGAGCGATTCGATCAAGGGCATGGACATCCTCGTCAAAAACGAGGACGACAAGCAGCAGCAGGTGCTCGCCATGGCGATCGAGGACATGGACCTCTCCGTCCGTTCTTACAACTGCCTCAAGCGCGCCAATATTCACACAGTCGAAGACTTAACCAAAAAGACCGAGGATGAAATGCTGAAAGTGCGCAACCTCGGCAGAAAGTCGCTGGACGAGGTCATTCAGAAGCTCGAATCTTACGGACTTTCTTTAGAAAAAAAGGAGGATTAACATTATGCCGGGAAAATTGGGCAGAACGAGCGAACAGCGCCTCGCCATTTTAAGGAACCAGGCTTCCTGCCTTCTCTGGTACGGAAAAATAGAGACGACCAAGGCGCGCGCCAAAGAGCTGCAGTCGTACGTCGAAAAGATCATCACGGCGGCGATCAACAGCTATGACGACACCATCGAAAGCCAAAAGGTCGTGACCGAAAAGACGGGCAAAAAGGAGCGCGAGGTGACGGTCACCGTCGTCAAAGACGGCCCGAAGAAGCTCGCCGCGCGCCGCCGCATCATGGGCAAGCTGTACGACTTGCAGGAGATCAAGGCGTTCAACGAGAGCAAGTCCGCTTATAAGGCTCGCACCAAGGACGTCGCGCACCCGCTCATCGAAAAGCTCTTCAACGAGATCGCGCCGAAGTACGCGCAGCGCAACGACGAAAAGAACTGCGGCGGCGGTTACACCCGCATCATCACCCTCGGTGAGCGCCGCGGCGACGCGTCCGAAACGGCCATCATCGAGCTCGTGTAAAAACCGCAGGCATTCGCCCGCAAACCAAAAAAGCATACGGCACCGCCGTTCCCCGCACGCACCCGCGCGCGGGGCTTTTTTATGCCCGCGGGGCGCGGGCGGCAGGGGAGAGGAAAAATATAAAGAAATACTTGCACAAAACAGTTGACAAACGGGCGCGCAGCGGCTATACTATTATTGAACATTTGAAGAAGTATTCAAATATCGTGCCCGCGGCGAGCCTCGGGGCGGCCCTGTATGGGGCGCCCGCGAAAGGGGAGCGGGGCTGCGCGGACGCTTCTTCAAACAAAAATGAACGAAGAGCGCCGCCCGCGCGGCGGCCGCGGAGGAACAGACATGAAAAAAGTTTTTAAGTTAGAAGATCTCGACTGCGCCAACTGCGCCGCGAAGATGGAGCGCGCCATCAACAAGATCGACGGCGTGCAGGCGGCGAGCGTCAGCTTTATGGCGCAGCGGCTGTCCGTCGAGGCGGACGAGGCGCGCTTCGAGGAGATCATGGACCAGATCGTGCACACCTGCAAGCGCGTCGAGCCCGACTGCCGCATCGTCCGCTGACGGGAGGGGAGAGGATATGAAAGGCTTTTCACTGACGCGCAAGCAGCGCAAAAATCTCATCCGCATCGTCGTCGCGCTCGCGCTGTTCGTCGTCCTCTTTATCATCGACAGGGTGCGCCCGCTGGGGGAGGTGTTCAGCGGCCCCGCGGCGTGGGTGTTCCCCTTCGCGCTGTACCTCGTCGTGTATCTTCTCATCGGCTACGACGTGCTCTGGCGCGCCGTGCGCAATATCTGCCACGGCCAGGTATTTGACGAAAACTTTTTGATGTGCGTGGCGACGCTCGGCGCATTCGCGCTCGCCATCTACCGCGGCGCGACCGGCCAGACCATCGAGGGCTTCGACGAGGCGTGTGCCGTGCTGCTCTTTTACCAGGTGGGCGAGTTCTTCCAAGACTACGCCACCGCCCGCTCGCGCAGGTCCATCTCCGGCCTGATGGACATCCGTCCCGACTACGCCAACGTGCTGCGCGGCGGCAAGGCGCAGCGCGTCGACCCGAGCGAGGTCGCCGTGGGCGAGGTCATCGCCGTCAACCCCGGCGAAAAGATCCCGTTGGACGGCGTCGTCGTCAGCGGCGCGTCCACGCTGGATACCCGCGCGCTGACGGGCGAGTCCCTCCCGCGCGAGGTCGCCGTCGGCGGCGAGGTGATCAGCGGCAGCGTCAACGTCACCACCCGCCTCGAAGTGCGCGTCACCAAGGCCTTTTACGATTCGACGGTATCCAAAATTTTAGAGCTGGTCGAAAGCGCGTCCGAGCAGAAGTCCAAGACGGAAAACTTTATCACCAAATTCGCCAAGTACTACACGCCCGCCGTCGTCATCGCGGCGCTGCTGCTCGCGGTGGTGCCGGGGCTGATCACGAGTGACTGGTCCGTCTGGGTGTACCGCGCGCTCAGCTTCCTCGTCGTGTCCTGCCCCTGCGCGCTGGTCATCTCCATCCCGCTCTCCTTCTTTGCGGGCATCGGGGCGGCCTCTCGCTACGGCATCCTCATCAAGGGCTCCAACTATCTCGAAAAGTTCAACAAGGCGGATACCTTCGTGTTCGACAAGACGGGCACGCTGACCAAGGGTAACTTCGCCGTGACAAAAATTGCGCCCGCAGATCGCGCGGGCGAGGTGCTGCGCCTTGCGGCCATCGCCGAGCACGACTCCGGTCACCCCATCGCCCGCTCCATCGTCGCCCGCTACGGCAAGGAGATCGAAGAGGGCTTCGCGCTGACCAACGTCGCGGGCGAGGGCATCCTCGCCGAGCGGGGCGAGGAGCGCATCCTCTGCGGCAACGCCGCGCTCATGCGCCGCTACGGCGTCAAATTCGCGCCCGAGGCGGGCGTCGGCACCGTCGTGTACGTCGCCAAAAACGGCGCCTTCGTCGGCTCGCTGCTCGTCGCCGACGAGGTCAAGCCGGAGGCGAAGGAGGTCATCGCCGACCTCAACGCCATGCGCTGCAAAACCGTCATGCTGACCGGCGACAACGAGGCGGTCGCGGCGAGCGTCGCGGGCGAGCTGGGCGTCACCTCCTACCGCGCCTCCCTCCTCCCCCAAAACAAGGTGGAAGAGGTGGAAAAGCTGCTCGCAGCCGAGGGCAGGCAGGGCGCCGTCTGCTTCGTCGGCGACGGCATCAACGACGCGCCCGTGCTCATGCGCTCGGATATCGGCATCGCGATGGGCGGCGTGGGCAGCGACGCGGCCATCGAGGCGTCGGACATCGTGCTCATGCAAGACGACCTGCGCGGCCTGCCCCTCGCCAAGCGTATCGCCAAAAAGACGATGGCCATCGTGTTTGAAAACATCGTCTTCTCGCTGCTTATCAAGCTGGCCATCCTCGTCCTCTCCGCCTGCGGCATCGCCAATATGTGGCTGGCCGTGTTCGGCGACGTGGGCGTGGCGGTGCTCGCCATCCTCAACGCCATGCGCGTCAACTCCAAGTACACCGCCAAAAAGGGCGCTTCTCTCCCGCGAGAGGCGGCTGCCGAATAAGCCGCACCCTTGGGCCGCCCGCGGGCGGCGCGCCGGTTACAAGAAAAGAGCTTTCCCGCTGCGGGAAAGCTCTTTTGCTTATCTTTGAGAAGAAGTATCGCCCGCGCGCCGCGCCCGTGCAGTTGCCCCGCCCGCGAGGGGGGCGGGCCGTGCGGCGGCAGGGGAAGGTCCTGTTTCGTCTGCGGGGGAGACCGCTTTGTCCGCGCTGCGGTCAGTTCTGCTCGGCCGCGCGCGCTTTGACGATCTTGTCCGCCTCGCCCGCGGGCACCTCTTCGTACCGCGCCAGCTCTGCGGTGAACTTGCCGCGCCCCTGCGTCATGCTGCGCAGGTCGGTCGCGTACTTCTGGATCTCAGCCTGCGGCGCCTCCGCGTTGACGATCTGCATGTCCTCGAGCATATCGATGCCGAGGATGCGCCCGCGGCGCTTGTTCATGTCGCCCATGATGTCGCCGAGGTAGTTTTCGGGGATGGCGATCTTCAGCTTCATCACCGGCTCGAGCAGCACGGGCTTGGCGTTTTTCAGCCCCTCTTTGAAGGCGAGGGCGGCCGCCAGCTTGAATGCCATTTCGGAGGAGTCGACGTCGTGGTAGCTGCCGTCGTACAGCACGGCGCGCAGCCCGGTCACGGGGTAGCCCGCCAGCACGCCGTGCGGCAGGCACTCGACGAGGCCCTTCTCCACGGCGGGGATGTACTGCTTGGGCACGCTGCCGCCCACCACCTCTTCGGCGAACTCGAACTCGCCGTCAAACGGCTCGAAGCGCACCTTGCAGTGGCCGTACTGCCCGTGGCCGCCGCTCTGCTTTTTGTGCTTGCCCTCCGCCTCCACCGTCTTGTGGATGGTCTCGCGGTAGGCGATCTTGGGGGTCTTGAGCAGGGCGGATACGTTGAACTTTGCCTTCAGCTTGCGGTTGATCACGTCGAGGTGCGTCTCGCCCTGGCCGCTGATCAGCATTTCGCCCGTCTCCGGGTTCTTGGCCACGGTGTAGGTGTAGTCCTCCTCGGCCAGCTTGTTCAGCCCCTGGAAGATCTTGTCCTCCTCGCCCTTCTTTTCGGCATAGATGGCCATCGAGAGGACGGGGCGGGGGAAGTGGATGGGGTCGAACTTGACCTTCGCGCCCTCGTCGCACAGCGTGTCGCCCGTGTTGGTCGCCGCCAGCTTGTTGACGGCGCCGATGTCGCCCGCGCCCAGCTCGGATACCGGCTCCTGCTTCTTTCCTTTTAACAGATAGATCTGGTTGATGCGCTCCGTTTTGCCCGTCGTCGCGTTGTACACCGTCGAGCCGGACTTGAGCGTCCCGCGGAACACCTTCATCACGTTCAGCTTGCCGACGAAGGGGTCGACGACCGTCTTGAACACCTGCGCGGCGAACGGCCCGTCCTCCGTGCAGGAGACGCCGATCAGCTCGTCTTTGTCCACGCCCGAGGCGAGCATCTCGCGGCGCTCTTCGGCGCTGGGCATGTACTTTACGATCTCGTCCATCAAGTTGATGATGCCGCGGTTCTGCAGCGCCGAGCCCGCCATCACGGGGATGGTGTTGACGTTGTAGATGCCCTTGCGGATGCCGTGGATGATCTCGTCTTTGGTCAGGCTGCCCTCTTCAAAGTACTTGTCGAGCAGCGCGTCGTCGTTTTCGGCGGCCGTCTCGGTCAGGTTGGCCTGCATATCGGCGAGGGTGCCCAGCAGCTCGTCGGGGATGGGGGTGGGCTTCTTCTGCGCCTCGTCGGCGAAGCGGTAGCACGTCTCTTTGAGCGCGTTCACATAGCCGACCATCTTGTTGCCCTCCATCAGCGGGATCTGGATGGGCGCGATCTTGCCCGCGTACTTTGCTTTGAGCGCGTTGACGGTGCCCGCGTAGTTGGCGTTTTCTTTGTCCATGCCGTTGATGAACAACACCATCGGGATCTTGTTTTTCAGGCACTTGTCGATCGCCTTTTCCGCCCCGACGGACAGCGTTCCCGAAGCGCTCGTCACGATCAGCGCGCCGCCCGCGGCGCGCAGCGCCTCGTTCTCTTCCCCTTCAAAGTCGTAAAATCCGGGCACGTCCAACAAATTCAGCTTCACCCCGTCCCACATGGTGTAGGCCATGGCGAGCGAAATACTCATCTTGCGCGCGATCTCCTGCTCGTCGTAGTCGGTCACCGTCGTGCCCTCGGTCACTTTGCCGAGGCGGTCGGTCGACCCGCCGTTGAATAAGATCGCCTCGCAGACAGAGGTCTTGCCCTCGCCGCTGTGGCCGATGACGGCGATGTTGCGGATATCTTTTCCGTGGATGCTCATGGTACGGTTCCCTCCTTACTTGCGGGCAGACGCTGAAATTTTGGTGTAATAAAGCCCGCTTCTCTACCATTATAATACACGTTTGCGCCTTTTTCAATAGGAATTTGAAAATTCTTCGCAAGAATTGAAAAATTTTTCTGTTTTGTCACCTCGCCCGCCTCGCCTTGCCATTTTTTTGCCCGCGTGGTATAATAAACAAAAAGAGCGGAGGCGCACACATGGGCGAACGGGAGGCATACGCGCGCGAGGTCGCGCTCATCGGCGAGGAAAATTTTGCAAAGCTGCGGGCGGCGCACGTCGCGGTGTTCGGCATCGGCGGCGTCGGCTCGTACGCGGCGGAGGCGCTCGTGCGTGCAGGCGTCGGCGCGCTCACCTTTGTCGACGGCGACGCCGTCGCCGAGAGCAATTTGAACCGCCAGCTCGTCGCGCTGCACTCCACCCTCGGGCAGAACAAGGCGCAGGTGATGGCCGCCCGCGCGCAAGACATCGACCCCGCCTGCCGCGTGCGGGCGGTGCCCCGCTTTTACCGCGCGGGCGACGCGCTGCCCGCCTTTTCCTGCATCGCCGACTGCATCGACAGCGTGGCAGATAAAGTCGCCCTGCTCGCGGCCGCCCGCCGCGCGAATATCCCCGCCGTCTCCTGCATGGGCGCGGGCAACCGCCTTTCGGCGGACTTCCGCGCCGCCGACATCGAAAAGACGAGCGGCTGCCCCCTCGCGCGCATCGTGCGGCGCGAGCTGCGCAAAGAGGGCGTTTCGGGCGTGCGCGCCGTCTACGCCCCCTCCCTCCCCCTTGCGCCCGCCCGCGCGGGCTTTGCAGAAGGCGAGCGGGCGATCGGCAGCATCTCCTTCGTCCCCTCGGCGGCGGGGCTCGCCGTCGCGGCGGAGGTCGTCCGCATCCTGCTCGAAGGGTAGGGGAAGGGCGCACTCGCCGCCCCTCCATCTTCCGCGCGCCGCAAGAAGGGCGCGCGGCGCCCGCAAAATAAGCTCCGCGCAAGCGGGGCGCAAAAGTATAAAACAAAAAGCAGGGGCAAACGCTCCTGCTTTTTCGATTGATTTTTTTAGGGAAGGCTCCGCGCTTCAGGCCGCGTTGCCCGTGCCCTCGGTTTCGCCTTCGTCCGAGCCGCCCGTCGTCGGGGGGAGGGCCTCGCCGCCCTCTTCGCCGCCCGCGCCCGGCACTTCCTGCACTTCTTGCACATGCCCGCACACGGTGCATACGCCGTCCGCGCCGTAGGTATGCTCGGCGCGGTCAAACTCCGTGCCGCAAACCTCGCAAACTTTATAATGCTGCGTGGAAGGGGTCGTCTCGTCGCCGTCCGTCAGCCACGTTTCGGAGGTATGCTCGGCGCGGTCGAACTCGGTGCCGCAAACCTCGCAAACTTTATAATGCTGCGTGGAGGGGGCGGTTCCGTCGCCGTCGTGCAGCCACTCGTCCGAAGTATGCTCGCCGCGGTCGAATTCCGCTTCGCAAACATCGCAGACTTTATAATGCTCGTCGCCGTCCGTCAGCCACTCGTCCGAAGTATGCTCGGCGCGGTCGAATTCCGCTTCGCAAACTTCGCAGACTTTATAATGCTCGTCGCCGTCGTGCAGCCACTCGCCCGAAGTGTGTTCGCCGCGGTCAAATTCTGTGCCGCATACGTCGCAGACTTTATAATGCTCGCCGCCGTCGTGCAGCCACTCGTCCGAAGTGTGTTCGCCGCGGTCAAACTCCGTGCCGCATACGTCGCACTCCTTCCAATGGCTTTCGCCGTCCGAGAGCCACGTTGCCGAGCTGTGCGCCGCGCGGCCGAACTCGGTGCCGCACACGGTGCAGATCTTCCAATGGTTGGCGCCGTCCGTCAGCCAGACTTCCGAGCTGTGTTCGGTGCGGTCAAACTCCGCGCCGCACGTCTCGCACACCATCCAGTGCGCGCTGCCGTCGTGCTGCCATTCGTCGGCGGCGTGGCGCGCGCGGCCAAACTCGGTGTCGCAGGTGTCGCATACCTTCCAATGGTACTGCCCGTCCGTCAGCCACGTCTCGGAGGCGTGTTCCGCGATGCCGAACTCGCCGTCGCACACTTCGCAATATTTCCAATGGCTGGCGCTGTTGATCTCCCATGTCGGGGCGGTGTGCTCGCCGCGGTCAAACTCGGCGCCGCACACGTCGCACACCTTCCAATGCTGCGTCGTGGTGCTGCTGCCCGTGCCGTCACGCAGCCACACGTCGGAGGCGTGCCCCTCGCGGTCAAATTCCGCGCCGCACACGTCGCACACCTTCCAATGGTCCTCGCCGTCCGTCAGCCAGGTATCGGATGCGTGCGCCTCGCTGCCGAAGGTCTCGCCGCACACGTCGCACGCCTTCCAATGGCGCTCGCCGTCCGAAAGCCAAGTGTCGGATGCGTGCTCGACGCGCCCGAATTCGGCGCCGCAGGTGTCGCACACCTTCCAATGCTCGATGCTGTTTTTCTGCCAGCTTTCGGAGGCGTGCCCGCCGCGGTCAAATTCCGCGCCGCAGGTGTCGCACACCTTCCAATGCTGTTCGCCGTCCGTCAGCCAGGTATCGGAAGCGTGCGCCTCGCGGCCGAAGATGGCGCCGCAGGTGTCGCACACCTTCCAATGCTGCTCGCCGTCCGTCAGCCAGGTATCGGAGGAGTGTTCGGCGCGGTCGAAGATCTCGCCGCACACGTCGCAAACCTTCCAATGCTCGCTTCCGTCCGTCAGCCACGTCTGCGAGTAGTGGGCGTACACCGCCGAGCGCGCGCCGCATTCGGCGCAGACGCGGCAATGCCCGCCCTCGGTCGCCTGCCAAGCAAAGCTGTGCGCCGTCGTCGGGATGGCGCGCTCCTCCTCGTAGCCGCAGTCGGCGCAGGCGCGGCTGCGCACGCCCTCGGTCGAGCAGGTCGGCTCCGTTTCGGTCACCCATGCCCCGTAGGCGTGGGGCAGGGGGTCGATCGTCTGGTTCTGCGTCTGCCCGCAGGCGTTGCAGGTGCGGTGGCGCAGCCCCGCCGCCGTGCAGGTCGCGGCGGTATCCTCCGTCCAAGCCGTCCAGCTGTGGCCGGCCGCGGGGATCACCTCGTCGAGGATGCGCCTGCACACCGTGCATTGGTGCCGCGTCACGCCCGTGCCCGTGCAGGAGGGGTTGTGCGTCACCGTTCCCTCGTCCCAGGTATGGGCAGAGCGGTCTGTCTCCGCGCCGCACACGGTGCATTGCCGCCAATGTTCGGCGCCGTTCGTGTCCCAGCCGCTATAGCTGTGCCCGGTCGCGGGGATCGGCTCCGTCTCGTACGCGCCGCAGTTTTCGTCCGTGCAGGTATGCCGCCGCTCGCCGTTCTCCGTGCAGGTGGGTTCGGAAGTCGTCACCCATTCGCCCCAGGTATGCTCGCTTTCGGGCAGCGCTTCGGTGCGCGTCTGCCCGCAGACGGTGCAGGTGTATTGCTTTTCTCCCTCCGCCGCCGGGGTAGGAACGACGGACGTGATGCCCTCGTTCCATGTGTGCGCGGTGCGGTCGAGCACCTCGCCGCACACCGCGCAGACGTGCCAATGCGCGTCCTCGTCGGCGTGCCATTGCAGGGCGGTCGTGTGCCCGCTCGCGGGGATGGTCTCCGCCCACGTCTTGCCGCACACGGTGCACGAGTATTGCAGCTCGCCCGCCTCCGTGCAGGTCGCCGTGCGCACGATGGTCTGCGCCGTCAAGCGGTGCCCGCCGAGGGCGGTCGCGCGCGTCTCCTCCGCGCCGCACTCGTCGCAGCGGCGCGCCTCTTCGCCCGCCGCCGTGCAGTCTGCCTCCTTCGTCGTCCGCCATTCGCTCCAGCTATGGCCGGCCGCGGGCACGATCTCGCTCTCGACGGCGCCGCAGGTGATGCAGGCGTGCTGCCGCTCGCCGCTCTGCGTGCAGGTGGGCGCGAGCACCAGCTCCCAATCGCCCCAGGTATGTTCCGTCGCGGCGACAGACTGCGTGCGCGTCTGCCCGCAGACGGTGCAGGTGTACAGCGTCTCGCCCTCTTTGCCGGGGCCGGGCAGCGTCACCGTCATGCCCTCGTCCCATGTATGGCCGACGGCGTCACCCGCCGCGCCGCAGGTAAGGCAGGTCTGCCAATGCGCGCTTGCGTCGCTCTGCCAATCCCCGCCGAAGGTATGCTTCGTCGCGGGGATCGTCTGCGTCTCCGTCTCGCCGCACACCGTGCAGGTATGCCGGTCGGCGCCCTCTTCCGTGCACGTCGCGTCCTGCCCGATGACCCACTCGCCCCAGACGTGCCCGAGCGCCGCGATCTCCTCGGTATCCTTATAGCCGCACACCAGGCAGATGCGCGCCTGTTCGCCCGGCTGCGTGCAGTCGGGCTCGCGCGTGCGCGTCCATTCGCCCCAGACGTGCGCGGCGGGCTCGGTCGTCGCGTCGCATCCGTCGCACACCTGCCAATGCTGCTCTTCGTCTTGCGCCCAGGCCGCAAAGTGGTGCTCGGCGTGCGCGTCCGTGCCCGTCGCGAGCACGATGAGCGTCACGCTCAACCCGATGACGACCGCCGCGGCGACCGCCAGCGCGATCGCCACCCAGCGCATGATGTTGGGCGCCTTCGCGCCGCCTTCCTGCCGGTTGTCTTTGTCTTCCATACCGTCTCCTTCCGTCCTCGCGCCGCCGCCCGCTTTCATGCGCCGCGCCGCCGCGATTCTCGGCAAATATTATATCATTTTTTGCGCGCAGACGCAAGAACTGCGCGCAGGTTGCATCATTGAAATAGCGGAAAGGCCCGCCTTTCGGCAAAAGTGCCCTTTCTTCGCCGCCGAAAGGCGACGCCCGCCGCACGTTCGCCGCCGTATCTGCGCCCGCGGCCGCCCGTTCTTGCCGCGCGGCGGGGGGCGGCCGTCTGCCCGCCCCGCCTTTGTCAGTTCTTTCCCGCGCCGATCAGCTTTACGTTGCGCCGCTCGATCTCGATCAGCCCTTCCTCGCTCATGCGTTTGAGCTCGCGCGCCATCGCGCTGCGGTCGACGCAGATGTAGTCGGCAAGGCTGGTCTGCGAAAAGGGCAGGGTAAAGTACAGGCTGTGCGTCTTGGTCGCCAGCATCGAAAAGTACGCCAGCAGCTTTTCGCGCGTGGTGCGGCGGCTGAGGATCTCGAGGTGCCCGGAGAGCGCCTGCGTCTTTTCGCTCATCAGCCGCACGAGGTTGGCAACCACCGTGCTGTGGTGCTTGCAGGCGTTGGGGCAGCGCTTTACGATGTGCGCGTAGTCGATGTACAGCACCGTCGTGCCGTCCGCGTCCGCCAGCAAAAACAGACCGCCGTCCGCGCGGTTAAAGCCGAGCGCGTCGCCGAACACCCCGCCCGGTTTTAGCTGCTCGAAGATGGTGCGCGTGCCGTTGATGTCCGTCTTGACGAGGCTGATGCCGCCGCTCTGCACCACGCCCACCCGCCCCTGCGGCATGGGCACCTCCTCCCCCTTGCGGTAGGGCTTGACCGTCGCCTTAAAACAGCGCATCATCGCCTCGTATTCCTGCTTGGTGACCCCGTCGAAGAGGGATGTCGATACCATGTCCGTATTCATATGCACCGCCCGAAAAACTTGTTGCTTTTGCAACATAATTGTACCGCAAACGGGGGCAAAATGTCAAATGTTTCCGCAAAAAGCGCAAAAAAAATCCGCGCACGCGGCGCGGATCGGAGAACGGGTATCAAATTTCAGTGCCCGGCGTCGAGCGGCTCGCCCGTGCGGTTGTCGCAAAAGGCGGATACGCCCTTTTCGCGCAGCGCATGGATGCCGAAGTACAGCGGCACGCCCAGCGCGTACACCCACACCGCCTGCGTCAGCAGCAGCGACGCGAACATAAACCAATAGCCTGCGTAGGCGCTGCCGCTCCAGATGAGCACGAGCGGGATGCAGAACGCGTTGACCAAAACGGGGAAGATGCCGCCTGCGATCAGTTTGAGCGGCGTGTTTTTGATCAGCTTTCCCGCGGCAAAAGTGAGCGCCGCGGCGATGAGCGAAGCGAGGCTGCCCAGCCCCACGTCCCACAGCGTGCCCGTAAACAGGTTGGCGATCAGGCACCCGACGTACAGCGCGGGGATGCTCTCCACATAAAAGAGGGGGAGCATGGTCAGCGCCTCTGCGGGGCGGATCTGGAACCCGATCGAGCCGAACGCGAGCGTTCCGAGCGGGATGGTGAGCACGGCGTACAGCGCGGCGACGATGCCCGCCCTGCACAGCAGCTTGGTGATAGATCGTTTCATATTCAGTTTACCTCGGTTGTTTTTAGGTAGTGTTCTCCGAAAACCTACCGCACGCCATTGTAACAAAAAATATGCGCGCCCGTCAAGCGTTTTTTCCCCGCCTGCAAAAAGAAGCCCGCCCCGCAGCCCGAAAGGGGCGGCGGCCCCCTGAAAAAGAAGCGCCCCGCAAAAAAGCGCCCCGCAAAGGGGCGCGGGCGGTCACAAGACCAAATTTTCTAACAGCAGATAGTCGAAGTCGACCTCCTCCACAAAGTCGCGCGGCAAAAAGCGCACATGGTTGAACTTGCCGAAGTTGAGGATGTGCGTTTTCAGCAGCACGGGCGTCGGCACGTCCAGCTCGCGGCAGATGTCGAACAGGTAGCTCAAAAAGTGCGACCAGGTCAGCTTTTCTTCGTTTTCGTAGGTGAATTGCTTGATCGTCTTGCCGTTTTTTATAATTTTCGCCCAGATGCGAAACATCGCACACCTCGCAGCTCCTTCAATTTTTTCTATTATACTGAAAAATCAGAAAAAAGTAAAATAAAAAAGCAAAATATGGCCGCCGCGGGGCTTAAAAAAGTAAAATATAATTGACAGCGCCCGCGTAAAATTATATACTTATAGAAAAAATCTATGAGATAGGGGCGCGGCAACGCGCGCGCCCGAAAAAGGAGACCGGCATGAAACAGCTCAACGCCGAGATCTTGCGCATCCTCGAGGAGGACTGCCGCTACACGCCCGCCAAGATCGCCGTCATGCTCGACCGCAGCGAGGCAGAAGTGTCCGCCGCGATCGAAGAGATGGAGCGCGAGGGGGTCATCGTCAAATACACCGCCATCGTCAACGGCGAGCGCCTCGCCGACGAGATCGTGCAGGCGCTCATCGAGGTCAAAGTCTCGCCGCAAAAATCCAACGGCTTCGACGCCATCGCCGAGGAGATCTACCGCTTCGACGAGGTCAAGAGCTGCTATCTGATGAGCGGCGGGTACGACCTCGCCGTGTTCATCGAGGGCAAGACGCTGCGCGAGGTGGCGCGCTTCGTATCCGAGCGGCTCTCCACGCTGGACGACGTGCTCTCCACGTCCACGCACTTCATCCTCAAAAAATATAAGATCGAGGGCGTCATCACCGACCGGGAGGACGATAACCGCTTGCGGATATCGGTACACGCATGAGGAACTTCGTCAACCGCCGCGCGGGCGAGCTCAAGCCCAGCGGCATCCGCAAATTTTTCGACATCGTGTCCGAGATGAAGGACGCCATCTCCCTCGGCGTGGGCGAGCCCGACTTCGTCACCCCCTGGCAGATCCGCGAGGCGGGCATCCGCAGCATCCGCCGCGGCTACACCCAATACACCGGCAACCGCGGCCTGCCTGCCTTGCGCGAGCGCATTTCGCGGTATATGCGCGAGCGGTTCGGCGCAGACTACCCGCCCGAGCACGTCATCGTCACCGTCGGCGCGAGCGAGGGCATCGACCTCGTCATGCGCGCCGTGTGCGAGGAGGGGGACGAGATCCTCATCCCCGACCCCGGCTACGTTTCGTACGTGCCCTGCGTGCAGCTTGCGGGCGGCACCCCCGTCACCGTGCCCTGCGTCAAAGACAACGGCTTTATCCTCACGCCCGAGGCGGTCGAGGCGGCCGTCACCCCGCGCACCAAGGCGCTGCTGCTGCCCTATCCCAACAACCCGACGGGCGGCATCATGACGCGCGACCGGCTCGAGGCGCTCGTGCCCGTCATCCAAAAGCACGACCTGCTCGTCATCTCCGACGAGATCTACGCCGAGCTCACCTACGGCGGGCGGCACTTTTCCGTCGCCGCGCTGCCCGGCCTGCGCGAGCGCACGGTGGTCATCAACGGCTTTTCAAAGGCGTTCGCCATGACCGGCTGGCGCATCGGGTTCGTGTGCGCGCCGCCCGAGGTGGACGCTGCCATGCTCAAGATCCACCAATATACCCTGCTGTGCGCGCCGGGCGCGTCGCAGTACGCCGCCATCGAGGCGCTGGACGACGGATTTTCGGACAACTTTGCCGCCGTCGAAGAGATGCGCGCCGAGTACGACAAGCGCCGCCGCTTCATCGTCGACTTCTTCAACCATATCGGCATGCCCTGCTTCGAGCCGCGCGGCGCCTTTTATGCCTACCCCTCCGTCGAGGGGCTGGGCGTCGACGGCGAAGCGTTCGCCAACGGCCTGCTGCGCGCCGAAAAGGTGGCCGTCGTCCCCGGCGACGCCTTCGGCTCGGCGGGCAAGTACCACGTGCGCTGCTCGTACGCGACGGGCATGAGCAGCCTCGACGAGGCGACCGAGCGCATCGCGCGGTACGTCCGCTCGCTGCAAAAATAGGGCTCCGAAAGGGGAGCGGGCGCGTCTGCGCCATGGCGCCGCCCTCAAAAAAGGGGGAAGCGCTCGCCGCGCGGCCCGCCGCGCGCCCGAATATAGCTTGACATTTCCGCCCGCGTGCGGTATAATAATAGGAGTGAAGGGCAGTGATTCCGCAGCGCGCGGAGTCACTGTCCATGTTTGCATTTTCAGTCGGGCGAGAATATCGAAAAATAAATCAGTATCAGAGAGGTGTTGTAACATGGCGGAAGAATTTATCATGACGCAGGAAGGCTACGACGAGGCGAAGGAGCGCCTCAAGTACCTGCAGACGCAAAAGAAAAAAGAGATCACCGAGCGGATCAAAGTGGCGCGCGGCTTCGGCGACCTGTCCGAAAACGCAGAGTACGACGCGGCCAAAAACGAAGAGGCGCTCAACGAAAGCGAGATCCGCGAGCTGGAAAATAAGATCAAAAACGCGAAGATCATGGCCGAAAGCACGGACAACTCCAAGGTGCACTTCGGCAACACGGTCACGGTGTACGACTACGACCTCGAAGAGACGGTCACCTACAAGATCATGGGTTCGACGGAAGCGGATCCCGAAAAGAACATCGTCAGCATCGATTCTCCCTTCGGGTCGGCGCTGGTCGGCGCGCGCTGCGGCGACAAAGTCACCGTCCACGCCCCCAACGGCTTCGACTACGAGGTCGAGATCAAAGAGATCCGCTGACCGCGGAGAGGTAGCGTATGATCGGCCTGCGCAGCAAACTGCATATCTACGGCGCGCTGCGCGGCTACCGGGCGGGCCCTGCGGCGCGCTTCCACATGCCCGGGCACAAGGGCAGGCGTCTGCCCTGCGCGCGCGCACCCTTCGACATCACCGAGCTGCCCTTTTCCGGCTGCCTCGAAGACGCCTCCGGCGTCATCGGCCGCGCGCAGGAGGACGTCGCGCAGCTTTTGGGCGCCGCCTTTGCAGAAATTTTGACGGACGGCTCGACCGCCGGCGTGTACGGCATGATATACGCGGCCGGGCGTGCGGGCGCGCGCAAGGTCATCTTGCCGCGCAACGCCCACAAGAGCGCCTATAACGCCTGCGCCGTGCTCGGCATCGAGCCGGTCGCGCTGGCAAACCCCGCGCAGGGGGGCGCGTTCCTGCCGCCGACCGCGGCGCAGTTCGCGGCCGCGCTGGATGCAGAAGGGGAGGGCTGCGCGGTGCTCGTCACCTCGCCCGACTACTTCGGCGTCTGTGCAGACCTTCCCGCCCTGCGCAAGCTGTGCGACGAAAAGGGCGCGCTGCTGCTCGCAGACGGCGCGCACGGCGCATTCATGCGCTTCGATACCGCCGCGGCGGGCAAGTACGCGGGGCGCTTCGCCGACCTGTGGGTGGACGGCTCGCACAAGACCATGCCCACCCTCACGCAGGGCGCGCTGCTGTGCGGCAGAGACCGCCGCCTGCACGGCCACGTGCGCGAGGCGCTCGATCTCTTCCGCACGACCAGCCCCTCCTACCCGATCATGGCGTCCGTCGAGTACGGCGTCAAGTTCATGGCGGAGCGGGGCGCGGCGCTGTGCGCGCGGGTGCGCGCTGACCTGGCCAAAGCGCGCGAGATCTTGCTCAACGCGGGCATCGCCTGCCTCCCGTCGGACACGCTCGTGCTCGCGCCCGACCTCGGCACGGCGGGGCTGTACCCGCACGAGATGGCGGCTGCGCTGCGCGCGCAGGGCATCTGGGCCGAGCTGGAGACGGACAGGCACATCGTATTTTATAATTCCCCGCTCACGCCGCGCGGCGCGCTCGCCCGCCTGGCAAAGCGGATGGCAAAGCTCGAAGAGCGCCTCCCGCGCAGCGCGGCGCTGCCCGCCGGGCCCGCCGCCTGCACCGAGCGCGCGGCGAGCTATTTAGAGGCGCTGCACGCCCCCTGCGAGTGGGTCCCTTTCGCGGAGGCGGTCGGCAGGGTGTGCGCGCGCAGCGCGGGCGTCACGCCCCCCTGCTACCCCGTCGCCCTCGCGGGCGAGCGCATCGGCGAGGAGGCGGCGCGCGCCCTCGAAGGGGCGGCGCATACCTTCGGAACGGAAGGCGGCAAGATCGCCGTCCTTTGCACGGAGCAGGCATGAAAGGAAAGTTTATCACGTTTGAAGGCTGCGAGGGGGCGGGCAAGTCCACGCAGATGCGCTTTTTGTCCGCCTATCTCACCGAGCGCGGCATCCCGCACATCGTCACGCGCGAGCCGGGCGGCAGCGACATCTCCGAGGCCATCCGCAAGGTCATCCTCGACGGCCGCTTCACCGCCATGACGGACGAGTGTGAGGCGCTCTTGTATGCCGCCGCGCGCGCCCAGCATTTGGCGGACACCGTCGCCCCCGCGCTCGCGGCGGGCAAAACGGTGCTGTGCGACCGCTACATCTTCTCCTCCTACGCCTATCAGGGGTACGGAAGGGGTCTCGGCCGCCGCTTTTTGCAAGACATCAACAGTTACGCCGTCGCGCAGTTTATGCCCGACGTCGCCCTGTTTTTAGACATCCCGCCCGCCCGCGCGTTTGAACGCAAACACGGCGCCGACCGCGAGGACCGCATCGAGCAGGCGGGCGCCGACTTCCACCGCCGCGTGTACGAGGGGTACCTGCGCCTGGCGGAGGAATATCCCGAAATTTTGGTGCGCGTCGACTGTTCGGGCACCAAGTTCGAGACCAAAGACAAGATCGCGCAGCTCCTGCGGGCGCGCGGCCTGATCGGGTAGGCGGGGCATGGATATCTTTTCCGGCAGCCTCCCGTACCGCATGGTCGCGGCGGACGCGGCAAACGGCCGCCTCGCGCACGCCTACCTGCTCGTCTGCCCCGACGAGCAAAACCTGCGCCCCTTTTTGAAGCAGCTCGCAAAGCTCATCCTGCGCGCGGACGCGCGCGCCTGCCGCCTCATCGACGAGGAGCGCTACGCCGACTGCCGCATCTTCCCCGCAGAGGGGGAGCGCGCGGGCGTCGCCGAGGTCAAGGCGCTGCTCGAGGACTGCTACATCAAGCCCGCGGAGGGGGAGTGCAAGCTGTTCGTGCTCGACCGCGTGCACGCCATGCTCGCCCCCGCGCAGAACAAGCTGCTCAAGGTGCTCGAAGAGCCGCCCGCAAACGTCTATTTTCTGCTCGGCGCCGCCAGCGAGTTCCCCGTGCTGCCCACGGTGCGCTCGCGCGCGCGCAAGCTCGAGCTGTTCGCCTTTACCGAGGAGGCCATCGAGGCGCACATCCGCCGCAAGTACCCGCATCGCACAGACGCGCGCGAGATCGCGGCCCTCTCGGGCGGCGCGCTCGGCCGGGCGGAGCAGCTCGCCGAGGGCGGCTCGCTTTCGGGCGCGGGCGAGGAGGCGGCGCGCTTTTTGCTCACCCTGTCGCCCGCGGGCATCCCCGCGGCGGCGCGGCAGTACGCGGGCAAGGAGGAGTGCGCCCGCTTTTTGCCCCTGCTGCGGCTGGCATTGCGCGACGCGCTGCTCATCCGCCTGGGCAAGGGCGCGCTCACCCTCGGCGGCGAGAGCGAACCGCTGCGCCGGGCGGCGGAGCGGTACTCGGCCGAGCAGCTCGTGCGCGCGCTCGACCTGCTCGCCCAAACGGAAAAAAATCTCAAAAATAACGCCAATGCGGCCATGAGTTTAGAAGCTCTGTTCGTCGGGATCGTGGAGGGAAGATGAAAGTTATCGGCATCAAGTTCAAAGACGGGGGTAAGGTGTACTACTTCGCCCCCAACGAAAGCGAAAATTACGAAGAGGGGATGCAGGTCGTCGTCGAGACGAGCAAGAGCACCGAGTTCGCGTACGTCGCCTTCCTCCCCAAAGAGGTAGACGACGCCGAAGTCGTGCAGCCGCTCAAGCCCATCCTGCGCATCGCCACCGACCGCGACCGCGAGCAGGTGCGCCGCAACGCCGAGCGCAAGCCGCAGGCGATGAAGATCGCGCAGGAAAAGATCGAAAAGCATGGCCTGAAGATGAAGCTGATCGACTGCGAGTTCGCCTTTGACGGCAACAAGGTCGTCTTCTACTTCGCGGCGGAAGGGCGCGTCGACTTCCGCGAGTTGGTCAAAGACCTCGCCTCCACCTTCCGCATCCGCATCGAGCTGCGGCAGGTCGGCATCCGCGACGAGACCCGCCTGCTCGGCGGCCTCGGCCCCTGCGGCCGCGAGTGCTGCTGCGCGGGTGCCCTGCCCGAGTTCCGCAAAGTCTCCATCAAAATGGCCAAGGTGCAGGGCCTCTCCCTCAACCCGGGCAAGATCAGCGGCCTGTGCGGCCGCCTGATGTGCTGCCTCGGCTACGAAAACGACTACTACGCCGAGGCGTCCAAAAAGATGCCCAAAGTCGGCTCGGAGGTCGCCACCCCCGAGGGCCGCGGCACCGTCGTCTCCGACAATATGCTCAAAATGACCGTCCGCGTCAAGATCGAAAAGGACGGCGCCCTCGTCTACCGCGACTTCTCCGTCGACGACATACGCTTTAAGAGCAAAAAAGAGGAGCCGCATGCAGAGGGGGATGAAGAAGACGTGCTCCCGCCCGAACTTGCAGAGGACGCCCCCGCCCCCGAACAGCGCGAGCGCCCGCATAAAGAGCGCGCCCCCCGCGAGGGACGGCGCGATAAGGAAGAAGCCCGCAAAGAGGGCCGCCGCAGCCGCAGAGAAAAGGGCGAACAGAAGGGCGAGCGCGAGGGCCGCGACCGCGCAGATAAAGAGCGCCCGCAGGGCGAACGCCCGCCGCGCGGAGAAGCCGAACCGCGCGAGCGTCAGGGCCGCCGCGGCAAGGGCCGCCGCAATCGCGAAGAGCGCGGCGAGCAGCGCGAGCGGCAAGACCGCCCCGCCCGCGAACATAAGGAGCGTTCTGGCGGCAAAGAGGGCGCAGGAGAGGCGCGCCCGCCGCAAAACGAGCGCCCCGCCCCGCAGGGAGAGTAAGGTTTTTGGTCAAACGGACGCTCTTGCGCGCAGTTTTCAAAAAAATCGTTGAAAAATCTGCGGCAATTTCTTTACTAATCGCAAAAGTTATGGTATAATATTTGCAACGGTAGGACGTTATAACAGAGTCGGAGGTAAAAAGAAATGGCACATAAAATTTCTTCGGAATGCATCTCCTGCGGCGCTTGCGCAGATACCTGCCCGGTAAGCGCGATCTCTCAGGGCGATACGCAGTATCAGATCGATCCGGACGTTTGCATCGATTGCGGCGCTTGCGAAGAAGGCTGCCCCGTCGGCGCGATCAAGCCGGAAGAGTAATTCAAACAAAAGCAAAACAGGCTGCGCGGGGCGTCGCCCCGCGCAAGCTGTGTTTTTTTCGGGGATATAGCTCATCTGGTAGAGCGCTTGAATGGCATTCAAGAGGTGGACGGTTCGAGTCCGTTTATCTCCACCAAAAAAGAGAGGGTACCGATGGTACCCTCTCTTTTTTGGTGGAGCTGCATAGGAATCGAGCAGGTCGCGAAGCGAGCTGTTCGTGCGCGAAGCGCTTTGCGGCGAAGCCGCAAGCCCCGTTTATCTCCACCAAAAAAAAGGGAGTACCTTTGGGGGCTTCCTCTATTTTAGTGGAGGAGAACGAGCCGCGCGAGGAGAACCTTCTTCTATACCCTTCAAACGCTTGACAAACGGGGCGCGGGCGGGTATAACGGTGAGAGAGAAAAACAGAGGGCTTTGCCCTCACGGAGGACAGATGCAGGCAGACAGCAAGGCGGCCGGGCCGGAAGGCGCGGCGGAAGGGCAAAAAGATACAAGAGAGCGCCGCAGCGCGCCCGCGGCGGCAGAAGGGCAGGGTGCGGCAGAGCGGGTCGGTGCGCCCGCGGCGGATACGGCGCGGCTGCTGCTCGTTCGGCACGGGCAGAGCCTCTCCAACGTGGGCGGCGTGTTCACGGGGCAGACGGACGTGCCCCTCTCGGCGCTGGGAGAAAAGCAGGCGGCGGCGCTGTGCGGCTACCTCTTGCGCACCTACATCATCGACGCCGTCTATGCGAGCGACTTGCAGCGCGCCGTGGCGACGGTGCAGTCGACGGCGGACGCGCTCGGGCTGCCCATCCGCCGCGAGCGGGCGCTGCGCGAGATCGACGGCGGCGCGTGGGAGGGGGAGCCGGTCTCCTTCATCGCGCAGCATTACGCCGCCGACTACGCCCTTTGGCGGGAGGATATCGGCCTCGCCCGCTGTACGGGCGGCGAATCGATGCGCGCGCTGCAGGCGCGGGCGGCGGCAGCGGTCGGCGGCATCGCCGCGCGCAGCCTCGGCAAGACGGTGCTCATCGCGACGCACGCCGCCTTTCTGCGCGCCCTGCTGTGTTATTGGCAGAATGTGCCCCTCGAGGGGATGAAGGACGTGCCGTGGGTTCCCAACGCTTCGGTGACGGAGGTGCTTTGGCGGGAGAAGGAAGCGCCTGTCGTGCGCCCGGCAGAATATTCCTTCCTGCACGGGCAGGTGACCCGCCTCGCCTCGGGCATCTGAAAGGGATCGAGAGCGACGACGAAGGCGTGCCTTTCAAGATGCCGCAAAGAGAGACAACCCCGCGGTCGCTTGCGCGTGCCCGCGGGGTTGTCTTTCAAATCGCGGAAATTTGTTTTGTCAGCTCAAAACAAATTTCGCGAGCGTTTTATATAATGAGACTCCCGATCTGGTAGACGGCGCAGGTGATCAGCCAGGCGACGGCCAGTTGGAAGAATACGGTGAACGCCGTCCAGCCCCAGCTCTTCGATTCCTTGTGGATGGTCGCGATGGTCGCGGCGCAGGGGATGTACAGCAGGCAGAAGATCATCAGGCAGAGGGCGTTGAAGGGGCCGAACCCGATGCCGCCGAGGGCGGCGGCGAAGGCGCTCATGCCCTCGGGCGAGCCGGCGTTGACGATGCCGAAGAGCACCGCGCAGCTCGAGACGACCACTTCTTTCGCCGAGATGCCCGCGATGAGCGCGACGACGATCTGCCAGAAGCCCAGCCCGACGGGGATAAAGACGGGTACGAGCCATTGGCCGATGAGCGCGGCGAAGCTGTTTTCCATATTCGTCACGAAGCCGGCCGGGCCGAAGTAGAGCAGCACCCAGATGATGAGCGTCGCCACGAGGATGGTGGTGCCCGCCTTCACGAGGTAGTCTTTGATCTTCTCCCACACATAGATGGACACCGTGCGCGCGTCGGGCAGCTTGTACTCGGGCAGCTCGATGATCAGGTAGTTGGCCGTCTTTTTGCGGTCGAAGAGGTGGATAACGGCGGTCACGGCGATGGCGACGACGATGCCGATGAGGTACATGGAGTAGGCGACGACCATCGCGTACTGCGCAAAGAACATCTCCGCGAAGAGGATATAGATGGTCAGCCGCGCGTTGCAGCTCATAAAGGGGGTCACCAGCATGACCTTGTAGCGGTCGCGCTTGCTTTCGAGCGCGCGCGAGGCCATGATGGCGGGCACGGTGCAGCCGAAGCCGAGCAGCATGGGGATGAACGCCTTGCCCGAGAGGCCCAGCTTGCTCATGATCCCCTCCATCACATACGCCACGCGCGCCATGTAGCCGCTGTCTTCGAGGAAGGCGAGGGCGAGGAAGAGGATCAGGATGTTCGGCAAAAAGGTGATGATCGTTCCGACGCCCGCGATGATGCCGTCGACGACGAGCGAGGTGACGATCTCGTGCGCGCCGATGCTCTGCAGCCCGGCGCTCGCCGCGTCGGAAAGCGCCCCGATGCCCAGTTCAAACAAACTCTTGATGGCGTCCCCCACGAAGAAGGTGAGGAAGAAGATGAGCGCCATCACCCCGAGGAAGATGGGGATGCTCCAGATGCGGTGGGTGAGCACGCGGTCGAGCGCCTCGGTCAGGCGGTCCTGCCGCTGCTTGTGCACGAGCACCTCGCGGATGATCTCGTCGATGAAGTCGTACTTTTGGTTGATGATCTCCGATTCGTAGCTCTTATCCAGCACGTCGGGCAGGTCTACGGGGTACTTTTCGCAGATCTCCTTGTCCTGTTCGAGCAGCTTGAGGGCGTGCCAGCGCTTGTTGACGAGGTCGGGGTACTTTTTGTCGAGGGCGGCGATGACGGCGTCGATCTTGTCCTCCATCTCGTCCGAGTACACCATCGCGTATTCCTTGTGGTGGTCGTGGCGGTGGTGCGATACGCTCGTGTGCTCGTGCACCAGCGTGTCGGGCGCGGTGTGCCCCTTGTGGTGCACGGCGGCATGCAGCAGGATGTCCAGCCCCCGCCGCTTGCGCGCGGAGACGGGCACCACCGGGATGCCCAGCATCTCGGGTAGGCGGTGCATGTCGATCTCCATGCCCCGCTTGGTCACGATGTCCATCATGTTCAGCGCCAGCACGACCGGCTTTTGCAGCTCGAGCAGCTGCAGCGTCAGGTACAGGCTGCGCTCGAGGGCGGAGGCGTCCGCCACGTTGATGACGACGTCTACCTCGTCGCTGAGGATGAACTGCCGCGCCACCGTCTCTTCCATCGTGTACGAGGTCAGGCTGTATGTGCCGGGCAGGTCGACGAGGTGGATCTGCATATCATGGTCGCGGATGGTGCCTTCCACCTTTTCGACGGTCACGCCCGGCCAGTTCGCCACCTTCAGGTTTGCACCCGTATAGGCGTTGAACAGCGTCGTCTTGCCGCAGTTGGGGTTGCCGATGAACCCGATGGTCATGTCATGCGCGCCCATCTGCTTCGCTCACCCCGATGTTTTTGGTCACGTTGTACCCGAGCGCGAACCGCGTTCCGCGCAGTTTGATGATGAGGATGCCCTTGCCCTTGCGGCTCAAAACGGATACGGGCGTCTTGTCCGTCATCCCCAGCGCCTCCAAGTGCCGCTGCATCTCAAAGGGCAGGTCGATGCGTTCGACGACGTACGTCTGCCCCGCCTTCGCTTCGCTCAGCGTCATGTTTTTCTCCTGTAAGTGCCGCCTCGCGCGGCTTTGGAACTTTTTCGCCCATATTATCTCACAAATGCCGCCCCGCTTGCAAGCAAATGGGGCGCGTCTGCAAAAAAAAGCGCCCTGCCTCGCAGAGCGCCCTTTCGTTATTTATAATATAGAAGAATATCCGCCTTCGCCCCGCGCTGCGGCTTTTGCGCTGCCGGCGCGCTTCAAACTTGTTCGACGGCGCCCGCAAACAGCACGCTGCCGTCCGTGCCGAGCAGAATAAACCCGAAGGCGCGGTCGACGGTAAAGTCAAGGTACACCTCTTTGCCGCCCGGGGCGGCGGAGGTCGGGCCGACGGAGATGACGGTCGCGGCCGCGCCCTCGACGCCCTTGCGGTCTACGTTCAGCTGCACCTCCTGGCGCACGCTGTTGCAGCACATATTATTTGCTTCCGGCAGCAGGGGGGATAGGTCGCACGCGTTTTCGTCGAAAAAGTCGCCGATGCCGAACTCTTCTTCGAGCAGCGCCTTTAAGTCGGCGCTCCCGCCCGCCGTAAAGGCGGGGAAGATGCAGCGGGTAAAGTACAGCGTCTCGCCGTCCTCGCCCGCAGCGTTCGCGTTCGCGGCGCAGGCTTCGGCGATGTTGTCAGCGGTGAACACGTCGCCGACGCCCTTGCCCTCGTCGGGCAGGATAAAGAGCAGGCGGCTGCCGCCCTGCAGTTTGGCAAAAAAGCTCGTGCACCCGTCGCCCGTATGCGGCCTGCCCGCGGCGTAGGTGCCGCGCAGCATGCGCAGCTTTTTCACGCTGCCGTCCGCCTGCGCAAAGGGCAGGGGCTCGGTCAGGGCGAGGTCGCCCCCATCCTGCAGCCAGACGTCTTTCAGGTACAGCGTGTTCACCAGCGCGAAGGCGGTCAGCTCGTCCAGCCCGAAGTCGCGATCGATCAGCCCCTTCGTCTGCTCCTTGATAAAGCTGCGCAGCGCGGCGTTCGCCTCTTTGTTGCGGCCGGCAAAGTCCGCCGCGTAGCTGTGGCAGAAGTACTTTTCCGCCAGCGCGCCGACGCAGGTCTCTTCAAAAGGAAGCCCCTCCTGCAGCCAGATCGAGTTGGTCGGCAGCACCTTCGCGCGCTCCGCGTCGCGAAAGACGCCGCGGTACAAGAGGGCAAAGTTCTCGCCGAGCGCCTGCGCGTCCGTGCCCAGCGCCTGCAAAAGCTGCGCCTGCGTCTCGCCCGCCGTGCACTCCGCCGCCAGGGCGAGCGCCATGTAGGCGGACAGCGGCGACACGGCAAAGTTTTGCTCCTCGCTCCGCGCGCGCGCGGCGTACGCCGCCGCCGCAAAGCGGGCAGAAAAGTCCGCCGCCCCCGCCTTTAAGGCGGAAAGCTCCTCGCTTTGGCGCTCCGCAAAGGAGAGCGCCTCGGGCTGCGCGGGCGCGCCGAGTTCGTCGCCGCGGTAGGCGCATCCCGCCGGCGCCGCGCTAAAAAGCAGCGCACACGCGGCCGCAGCCACGCGCTTCCAAAATTTCATCGCCGTTTCCTCCCTTTCATTTTGTTTTTAGAAGAGCCGCCGCGCCGCCGGGCAGGGCAGGCGGGGGAGAGAGGGTTCCCGCCCGCCCCGCCGAGGGAGCGCTTTCGGAGGTCTTCCTGCCTATTGGACGTGCAGATAGCCTTTTTTACTCACCTCTTTTTGGGCAAATCGCCAAAATATTTCCAAAAACCGTAAAAAAGTCCGTCGCTGCGGCAAAAAATCTGTAAAGATATCTTGACAACACGCAGAAATGATATATAACAAAAGCACATAAACCGTGTATCTCGCGTCAAAAATTTTGCGATCCGTGAGAGAATATTCGATTGCATAGTATTTTTGGCATAAAATGTTCGGGCGAGGCGCGGCGAAAAAATTTGGACACGTGCGCATACGGGCGCGCATGCGGGAAAGACATCTGCGGCATACTATGGTATGCTCCCGCGCGGCGGCCGGGCAAAAAAGGGAGGTGGTCGGAAAAGGAAGGAAACGGATCGGCAACGATTGAACATAGTTCGCAAGAGATCAGGAGCAAGGAGGAAACAAATCGATCTATGAAAGCGAAACTCAGAAAGTTACACATCGTGTTCATCTCAGTCACGGCTGTCCTGCTGGTGCTGGCGATCGCGCTGACCATCGCGGCGAACATTCCCGCGCTCAAGTCCATCGCCTACACCTACGTCGGCCGCGGCGAGGGCAGGCCCGTTCAGCTGGAGGGCACCGAAAGCTGGGATACAAACTATTATGACCCTCAGTTCGACAACAAAGACGCCACTGTCGAAAACGGCGAAAACGTCACCCGCGAATTGAGCGAAGAGGGCTTTATCCTGCTCAAAAACGAGGGCGGCGCGCTGCCGCTGGATACGTCGGATACCGTCAACCTGATCGGCCGCGGCGCGGTCGACCCGCTGTACGGCGGCTCGGGCTCGGGCAACGTCGACGTCAGCACCGCCGCCTCTCCCTTCACGGGCATTCAGCAGGCGGGCTTTACGGTAGACGAAACTTCGTACAACTACTTTATGGAGCAAAAGGACAACTATCCCCGCTGCCAGATCGTCATGGACAAGTACGAGCAGTCGCAGTGGCTGATCGGCGAGATCGCCTATGACGGCTCCGACGCCGCGCCCTTCACCGTCGGGGGCGGCGTCGCGGTGTACGTCATCTCCCGCGCGGGCGGCGAGGGCTGGGATCTCTCGTCCGACCTGATGCGCGACGCCGCGGGCAGCGCCGCCTTTGCCGACATCATCGCGAAAAACGCCAACGCCAAGGCGGAGTATGAGACGTACGTCGCCGGGCAGCACCAGCTCGAGCTGAGCACCTACGAAAAGAATTGGCTCGAGTTCTGCAAAAATCATTACGAAAAGACCATCGTCGTCATCAACTCGTCCAACATCATGGAGCTGGGCGAATTGCAGGCAGACGCGGGCGTAGACGCCATCCTTTGGGTCGGCGGCCCCGGTTCGACCGGCTTTGACGCGCTGGGCAACATCCTCGCCGGCGAGGTCAACCCCTCCGGCCACACCGTCGACATCTGGCCGGCAGACTTCACCAAGGACCCCACCTTCGTGAACACCGCCGCCATCAACCAGTACAGCGACATCGGCGAGGGCGACGTCGCCGTGGGCGACAACAACATCGCCGCCGCCTTCACCACCCAATACGAAGAGGGCATCTACCTCGGCTACCGCTACTACGAAACGGCGGCAGAGGAGGGCTTCATCGACTACGACGAGGCGGTCGTCTATCCCTTCGGGTACGGTCTCTCGTATTCTGAATTTTTGTACAGCGACCCGACGTGGAGCGTTTCGGGCAATGTGATCACCGCGACCGTCACCGTCAAAAATGACGGCGACTATGCCGGCAAAGACGTCGTGCAGCTGTACTACTCCGCGCCCTACACTGAGGGCGGTATCGAAAAGTCTTCCGTCGTTCTCGGCGGCTTCGCCAAGACGGATCTCATCGCCCCGGGCGGCACCGACACCGTGACCATCACCCTCGACCGCGACGAGATGGCCAGCTACGACTATAAGGGCCTCAAGATCGAGGGCGGCGGCTATGTGCTCGAAGAGGGCGACTATATCATCAGCCTGCGTTCCGATTCGCACACCCTGCTCCCCGGCGAAGACATGACGTACACCTACGAGGTGGGCGGCGACGTCTTCTACGACGAAGTGACCACCGTCGCCGACGGCGAGATCCTCTTTGAAAAGCAGCCCGCCGTCAACCGC
>CALVXB010000007.1 GCA_944368775.1 uncultured Clostridia bacterium
GGGTGCGACGCAGGAACTATGCGTTGGCGGCGATGCAGATCGCCATTTCAATCCACGCACCCCGTGAGGGGTGCGACGAGGTGCGCGGTATGCAGATACAAACGTTGCGCAATTTCAATCCACGCACCCCGTGAGGGGTGCGACGCAGGAACTATGCGTTGGCGGCGATGCAGATCGCCATTTCAATCCACGCACCCCGTGAGGGGTGCGACCTGCCCCGGGAAGGGGCGAGCCGAAATACAAAAATTTCAATCCACGCACCCCGTGAGGGGTGCGACCGTTGCAGGCGTACAACGACGAGCGGATGGCTGGGATTTCAATCCACGCACCCCGTGAGGGGTGCGACCCCGCAAATCGACTACAGCGATCTGCAACGCATCATTTCAATCCACGCACCCCGTGAGGGGTGCGACACGGAGAAGGCGATGGCGGCGATCTATGCGACAATTTCAATCCACGCACCCCGTGAGGGGTGCGACGGCGGGGAAGTTGGTCAAACAGTTTGCACCGCCCGATTTCAATCCACGCACCCCGTGAGGGGTGCGACATGCGCGCCGCGCGCTGAAGGGATTTATCGCGCAATTTCAATCCACGCACCCCGTGAGGGGTGCGACCGTCTACCACCTCTCGACGCTCGCACTGGTCGAAATTTCAATCCACGCACCCCGTGAGGGGTGCGACCGGCATCCAGAACGCTATCTGCCAGCTCGGCTATATTTCAATCCACGCACCCCGTGAGGGGTGCGACCTCGAAGATGACGAACTATCGCCTCGAGCAATTGATTTCAATCCACGCACCCCGTGAGGGGTGCGACTTGCGCGCAGAACGATTTTTATAAATAATTAAAGATTTCAATCCACGCACCCCGTGAGGGGTGCGACCTGACACGAGTGCCCGACCCCTAACTTGAAAAAGATTTCAATCCACGCACCCCGTGAGGGGTGCGACACCGACTTGCTGCACGGTACCCGTCACTTCGGTAATTTCAATCCACGCACCCCGTGAGGGGTGCGACCTTGCCGTCGATCTTGATGGGTTTTTTCAGCTTCAATTTCAATCCACGCACCCCGTGAGGGGTGCGACTTAACGACTGTTTCATTTTTGACTTTTGACTTAATATTTCAATCCACGCACCCCGTGAGGGGTGCGACAGACATCCTTGCGGCATACAAAGTGCCGGGGTCGTGATTTCAATCCACGCACCCCGTGAGGGGTGCGACTGATGATGACAGGTCGAAGGAGTTTTAAGTGAAAGATTTCAATCCACGCACCCCGTGAGGGGTGCGACCAGGTCGTTCCCGCGACAGTTGGAAACGCCGTTTATTTCAATCCACGCACCCCGTGAGGGGTGCGACTGGTCGACAACATGGCGTGCAATCTCAGCGTCCACATTTCAATCCACGCACCCCGTGAGGGGTGCGACTTTACTGGGCAAACAACTACTGCGTCATCGAAGATATTTCAATCCACGCACCCCGTGAGGGGTGCGACCGAGCTGACGACCGACGCCGCGCAGCTTCGATTCATTTCAATCCACGCACCCCGTGAGGGGTGCGACGCTGTCGTCCGTCTGGACGTGGACGGGCATTCCGATTTCAATCCACGCACCCCGTGAGGGGTGCGACATCCAGATCAAATATTACACGACCGCCGAAAACGAATTTCAATCCACGCACCCCGTGAGGGGTGCGACGCACGAACGCAATTCTGAATTTCCTCACGCAGGACATTTCAATCCACGCACCCCGTGAGGGGTGCGACACGGCGGCTTTACTTTTTGCGGTGGAGGTCATTGATTTCAATCCACGCACCCCGTGAGGGGTGCGACATTACTACGCGGCACTGCCTACTGCGTTTAACTTATTTCAATCCACGCACCCCGTGAGGGGTGCGACCCTGCCCGCCACCGGGTTCTATCCCTACGACAGGAAATTTCAATCCACGCACCCCGTGAGGGGTGCGACCGACGGTCTGCCCGTTCTTGTTGCCTTCGCGCAGATTTCAATCCACGCACCCCGTGAGGGGTGCGACGTCGGCGAACCGATCAGCGCGCCGACCGCGACGAATTTCAATCCACGCACCCCGTGAGGGGTGCGACTCGATAACATCTGCGGTTTGTGCGATGTAGTAGGGATTTCAATCCACGCACCCCGTGAGGGGTGCGACAACAATATCGGATATGAACTCGGAAAAGTAGCAACATTTCAATCCACGCACCCCGTGAGGGGTGCGACCACGACGCAGATCGGCATGTTCGACGAGGACGGCATTTCAATCCACGCACCCCGTGAGGGGTGCGACCTGCTGCCATATGCCGACGCAATCGTCATGCTCATTTCAATCCACGCACCCCGTGAGGGGTGCGACGCATCCATCGCGGGTTCATCATGGGCGAGCCCGACATTTCAATCCACGCACCCCGTGAGGGGTGCGACCCGCCATCCTCGCCCCGCTCGGGCAGCAGTTCAGCATTTCAATCCACGCACCCCGTGAGGGGTGCGACCTGATAGATGGACAGCAGCACGCTCGCCCCGTCGTCATTTCAATCCACGCACCCCGTGAGGGGTGCGACTCGACGCGCTGCTCGCCGATCTGTCGGCGGGCGAAATTTCAATCCACGCACCCCGTGAGGGGTGCGACAACATCGCGTACGCGGTCGGATGGACCTCGCGCAATTTCAATCCACGCACCCCGTGAGGGGTGCGACCAGTACTACGGCTACACGCGGGCGGCGGCCGTCGATTTCAATCCACGCACCCCGTGAGGGGTGCGACCAGCGCATCGCGCGCCGCGCTATTGGAAGCATGGAATTTCAATCCACGCACCCCGTGAGGGGTGCGACGAAAACATCTGGAACGGCATCGTCGGATTTTTTATTTCAATCCACGCACCCCGTGAGGGGTGCGACTGCGCCTGCAGGTCGTGTTCAATACGCTGCTCGGCATTTCAATCCACGCACCCCGTGAGGGGTGCGACGATGGGCCAGACACAGCTTGTTGCGGAAAAGAAAATTTCAATCCACGCACCCCGTGAGGGGTGCGACCGACGAGCTTGTTGTCGCAGTAAACGGAATTTGCATTTCAATCCACGCACCCCGTGAGGGGTGCGACAATTCCACGGCCTATTTATAGAAATGAAACGCGAAATTTCAATCCACGCACCCCGTGAGGGGTGCGACGGCCGCACCGTTTACGGCGCGGTCACGCAGCTGGATTTCAATCCACGCACCCCGTGAGGGGTGCGACGACGCTGGCCGTCTATCTGTCAGACGGAACGACGATTTCAATCCACGCACCCCGTGAGGGGTGCGACCGGGAGGTGCGGCATGAGAGCAAAGGGGAACGGAATTTCAATCCACGCACCCCGTGAGGGGTGCGACCCCGCAGACGCTGCCACCCGCGCCGTTCGGCGCGATTTCAATCCACGCACCCCGTGAGGGGTGCGACATACGATGAAGGCGGAAGACGAAGAGGAGCTGCGCATTTCAATCCACGCACCCCGTGAGGGGTGCGACGTTCATTCTGGTCACGCCGGCAAAAGTGAACCGCAATTTCAATCCACGCACCCCGTGAGGGGTGCGACCAGCGCATCGCGCGCCGCGCTATTGGAAGCATGGAATTTCAATCCACGCACCCCGTGAGGGGTGCGACGAAAACATCTGGAACGGCATCGTCGGATTTTTTATTTCAATCCACGCACCCCGTGAGGGGTGCGACTGCGCCTGCAGGTCGTGTTCAATACGCTGCTCGGCATTTCAATCCACGCACCCCGTGAGGGGTGCGACGATGGGCCAGACACAGCTTGTTGCGGAAAAGAAAATTTCAATCCACGCACCCCGTGAGGGGTGCGACCGACGAGCTTGTTGTCGCAGTAAACGGAATTTGCATTTCAATCCACGCACCCCGTGAGGGGTGCGACAATTCCACGGCCTATTTATAGAAATGAAACGCGAAATTTCAATCCACGCACCCCGTGAGGGGTGCGACGGCCGCACCGTTTACGGCGCGGTCACGCAGCTGGATTTCAATCCACGCACCCCGTGAGGGGTGCGACGACGCTGGCCGTCTATCTGTCAGACGGAACGACGATTTCAATCCACGCACCCCGTGAGGGGTGCGACCGGGAGGTGCGGCATGAGAGCAAAGGGGAACGGAATTTCAATCCACGCACCCCGTGAGGGGTGCGACCCCGCAGACGCTGCCACCCGCGCCGTTCGGCGCGATTTCAATCCACGCACCCCGTGAGGGGTGCGACATACGATGAAGGCGGAAGACGAAGAGGAGCTGCGCATTTCAATCCACGCACCCCGTGAGGGGTGCGACGTTCATTCTGGTCACGCCGGCAAAAGTGAACCGCAATTTCAATCCACGCACCCCGTGAGGGGTGCGACACCGAAGGTGGAGCAGGTGGATAATCCGCAGACGGATTTCAATCCACGCACCCCGTGAGGGGTGCGACGCCTGCACAGGTGCGCCGTCGAGCAGCTCGTCGGCGATTTCAATCCACGCACCCCGTGAGGGGTGCGACCCGCCAGCGCCTGCTGCTGCATCGCTGCCAGCGCATTTCAATCCACGCACCCCGTGAGGGGTGCGACGCCCGTGCGCCTACCGCCTGCGGATCGGCGCCATTATTTCAATCCACGCACCCCGTGAGGGGTGCGACATTGCAATGGACATTGGCATCGCCCAGATGCCTGGAATTTCAATCCACGCACCCCGTGAGGGGTGCGACCAAATCGCTTACGCGATTAAAAAAAAACATATAGATTTCAATCCACGCACCCCGTGAGGGGTGCGACTGTGCGGGTTCCGTGATTTGGACGATCTTCTTGAGATTTCAATCCACGCACCCCGTGAGGGGTGCGACGCACCAAGCGCCTCGCTCCGTATGTATCGCCCCGCAATTTCAATCCACGCACCCCGTGAGGGGTGCGACTCAATGCATCTGCGATCTCGCTGTATTCGGAAAATTTCAATCCACGCACCCCGTGAGGGGTGCGACGTTCACCGCGATCATCATGTCTGCGATCTCTCGATTATTTCAATCCACGCACCCCGTGAGGGGTGCGACTCGTTGGAATTGTCACCATAGTACTTCTCCTCGTTGATTTCAATCCACGCACCCCGTGAGGGGTGCGACGATATAGCAATATGGGAATCAACTTCAAGTTTATATTTCAATCCACGCACCCCGTGAGGGGTGCGACAAGATTCCGTCTTCATATAATAGTCGATGTTTTGATTTCAATCCACGCACCCCGTGAGGGGTGCGACACATCCGAAGGCAACGCCGCTTGACTGTTGGTACATTTCAATCCACGCACCCCGTGAGGGGTGCGACTTGTCGGCATAAACTTGTTGTACGACATCCCCGAATTTCAATCCACGCACCCCGTGAGGGGTGCGACCAAACTGCGCGCCTTCGTGCTCGCGCCGGACTGGATTTCAATCCACGCACCCCGTGAGGGGTGCGACTCTATATCATGGTTGATCGATAGAGCGGCACCACAACATACGGGGCGGACACTTGATTTATTGTAGTGGAAAATCAAAAAAACCACGTTATTTTACCGCGAACCGAATCGGAGAAAACACATCACCTACGGTTCGCGCTAAAAAAGCAAAAATCCTTCGCTGTCATATTTTTGTGCGATGCCAAATTGTTCGACTTTGTCCTTCCAGCGATTTCCGAGATAATAAAAGCGCAAATTGTCCTTTTCCGGATCGATCAAGCGGATCAGCCTATCTTTCAGCAAAATGAATTTTCCATAGTCCAAATTGACTTCAAAGACAGAATTCTGCACGCGCTGCCCGTAATTGACACATTCTTTGGCGATTTTGCGTAGTCTCGTTTTCCCTTCGGGTGTTTCGACATTGACATCGTAAGTAATAAGCACAAACATTTATTCCACCGTTAAATTGGGGTATGCGGCAATCTCTCCGCGAACATATTTTGCCAACAGATTGGCTTGCACATAAGGAAAAAGCCCGAATTCTACCTTCTCCTTCAAAATCGGATGCAGCAAAACTTCCCGCTTTTTATTTTGCCATAGGGATAATATTTTTTTGCGTCCGTCATCGTTCAACAAGACGGCGCCGCTGACCTGCGTATCAAAATCTTTTGGCTGAATTTGTTTCAGGTTGACGGAGCTGATCACCATTCGCTCGATGATCGCCCGAAATTCCTCGACCACGTCGCATGCCAAAGAAACGCGCCCGGGGCGCAGCGTATGAAAGACGCCTATGTACGGATCAAGCCCGACACACTCGAGGGCAGAGGCGATATCGTTTGTGCAGATCGTATAGAGGAAGGAAAGCAGGGCGTTCGTCTTGTCGAGGGGAGGGCGCTTTGTCCTTCCGTTCATATGGAAATCATCTTTTTGCTGCGTAAAGAGACGATCGAAAACGTAAAAGTATGCTTTTGCGCTTTCGCCCTCCAAACCACGCAGAACGTCTATATCCGCCTCATTCTCAACTTTGCACAAGTTGGCGGAGAGTACGGAAAGACAGTGCGATACGGCATCATCTTCCTGAATGGACGCATAATCTCTGCGGCTGCGCAGCAACAGATTTTTTGTGTTTTTGATTTTTGCCGCGATCAGCGCGCGGATCAGCGACAGCCGCTTTTCGCTGTCTGCAAACGTTTGGATCTGCTGCACGCGCAGATAGACGTTTCCCTTTGTTTCGCCGGTGACGCGGGCGAGGAAGCGTCCTTCCGGAGATAAAAAGCACAGGCCAACATTTTCTTTTGCGCACTTTCCCATGAGTGCGGGGCTGCAGCCCAAATAGTTAAAACAGTAGATGCTCTCTAAATTGGAAAAGGGCAGGCGGACCAGCTCTTTTCCCGCTTCAAGAAGGACGACGTTTTCGCCGTCCAAGGATAAATAACCCTGCTCGCGCGTGACGTAAAGAGTATTCAAAAGTTTACGCATATCGGATGGCTACCTTTGGCAAGCAGATATCCTTCATAGAACATCCGCTGCAATATTGTTTTTTCTGTACGGGCGGAATGGTTCCGCTTTCGATCCGATCCCTGATTTTTTGAATGATCTGCCGCAGCGCTGTTTTGTCTTCTTCCGAAAACGCGACGGGCACCCGCTTTTTTATGTCGGCATAATAAAAACAGGCGTCGCAATTCGTTCGGAACACATGATCCGCACAGATCTTTTGCGCGAGCAGCTGCATACGGTCTGCAAACGACGCATTCTCCCGCTTTGTTTGGCTGGGTTTGTATTCGATGATCGTCAAGCGAAAATTGCCGCCATACTTCTGAATAAAGCATCCGCGCGGGTCGCGCTCGAATTGCAGGCAGTCGAGCACGCCAAACAGATCCCATTCGTCGTCATATACTCGAACGGAGCGTTCGATATATTTACCGCGCAGCGAGGCAGAAGTATTGCTGTCCGCGCGCTCATGCAGCAATTTTGCTTTATTGACGAAAAAATTTTCGCTCCAGTCGCACCCGATGCGCATCAGCCCCCATCGGTGCGGACAATAAGCAAAATGCTGCACGTCGCGGATATTGACGGCGAGATCAGAGGAGCTCGAGCAGTTCAACGCCGTCGGGCATATCGCGGTCGATCGTGACGTCATAGTCGTGATAGCTGCGGGCGATCGCAACTTCCGGCCTGCGTGTGACGCGCACCGCTTCAAACAGCTTGGCGGAAGGGGCGTTTCCGAGGACAGAGTCGTGGCGGAATACGACGAGCTTGCGCGCGCACATCTTGCCGCGCGCGGCGCTGTGGTCGTGCTCGAACATATTGATGAGGGCGTTCCACAAGATCTCGAGGTCGTCATCCGAAAATCCCGTCTTTTTCGCGAGCATGGCGGAAACATATCCTTCGGCCCGATACAAGCCATAGGGGATAAAGTTCTTTTTGCCCATTTCGGTCGCCTTGTTTTCTTTATCTGTCTGCGTAGTGACGGCCTGGCGGGTGATGGTGATGTCTTGCGGGAGGACGGGGTCGACGCTCTTCGCAAAGTTGATCTGCACGGGGCCGCGCACGATGCCGCAAGGGTCGTCGCCCGTGCTCATGACGGCGCCGAAGGTGCGCACGTCAAAATAATTGTCACAAATATATTTCTGCGCAGCGGCGACGGAGGAGGTATTTTTCCCTTTTTCTCCCTTTTTCAGGCCGCAGGCGTCGTATGCCTCCGTAAATTTTGTGTTCAACGCTTTATCCGTCTTGATCAGGATGTTGTATCCCGGTTCGCCTTCGTGTGCCAATTCCACATAATTTCGTACCTTGCGTTTGAGGCAGACGTCCGTCACGATGCCGATGCTCGTTTCGGCGTCGATGCGCGGCATATTGCCGGCGTCGGGGTCACCGTTCGGGTTGCCGTTTTCGCAGTCGAAGAGCAGCACAAATTCGTATCTGTTTTGAATGGGGTCCATCGTTCATCATTCTCCTTTTTCCGTTTTTTCGTATAATTTTTGTTTTTGTTGGTAGTAACCGAGGATAAACATTCCCTGCTGCTGTACGCTTTGCGTGTTGGGGAACGTTCCGTCTATCTTGGCGAGGATCTCGCCGATCAGTCTGTCTTTATAGATGCGGTTGCCTTCGCCGAGCTTCGCAAGGTGCGGCTGCGCCAATTTTAAGAGGCGCGGAAAGACGAGTGCGGGCGTCGTGCAGGCGGACGAAAAGAACTTGTCTTTGATCGTCGCGTTGACGTTGCCGAGCGCCTCCGTCTGCACTTTTTCCAATACCGCGAAGAGCCTGCCGAGGTTGTACGCGGTATCGGTGCTGTTTTCCTGCAACATAGTGTATTCATCCTCCTGAAAATAGTTTTGTCTGCGCAGGCAGGCGCGTATGATCCTTGCCCGCGTATTGCTCACTGAAAATTGTTTTTTGTCCGGGTCGTCGCGGTCGATCCTGCATCTGCGGACGACGGTACCGAGCATGGCCTGTGGATAGGGAGTTCCCTGCAAGATCGCAAGCAGCAATTTTGCCTGCAGCGCCGGGTCACCGCTTTCGGACGTGACGGGGGAGAGGAGCGCCTTGTCGATCTGCCATACGGAGAGCGGCTTGTCGCTCGGCGAAAATCGCATATCCGCGCAATGCCTCGCGATGTTTTTCAAGATCTTGCCGAAGGAGTTTTTTTCAAAGATCTTGACGGAAAGGCGGCTGGAGTTGGGCTTGAGTCCCAAAACGTAGAACTGCGTAGTAAAGTCTATGCCGTCGATCTCTGCCGTGCGGCCTGCGGCAAACTCATCATAGATTTTTTGCAGCATTTCGTCCGTCTCTCTGCGCGCCGCTTCGTCCGCTTCGGCTGCGCTCTGGCTGTTTGGCATCAATCCGAAGCAAAACATATCCAGGTACGGCTGTTCATCTTTGGCTGTGCCCGCCCAATAGAGCAGGGTCATGTCGCCGAGCATTTGCTTATGGATCTTCGACGAAGTGAGATAGTTGACGGCGCCCGTATATTTTTTCATGCTTTCGACGGAAATACTGCTGTTGTAAGACTGCTTTCTTCCGTAAGATTCAAAGGCCGTATTGTTGAAGCATACGAGGTTGACGCCCGTCGCAAGTCCGCCGCGGATGCCGGAAATGCTGTCGTGCGTGCGGGCGAGCGGCAGTCTGTTTCCGCTGATGGCGCATTGACCGACGATATCGTCTTCCTTCGGAGCGGAAGTTCGGGCAAATACCTGCTCCCAGCGCTCCGTCACTTCGGGCTGCCTGTTCAGCGGCTTGTCGATCTCGCCGCGAAGTGAGATGACGAACTTTGCGCCCGCATATTCTTTGCCCATCTGCACGAGCGCCGGGTGCTGCGTCTGTTCCTGCGGCCGCCAAAGGTGCAAAAATGCCTTGTACGCCTCCGCGAGCGGCGTGTGGATAGGCTCTAAAAAGGCGAGATTGACTTCTTTGCACTTTTCAAATGCGAGGGCAGAATTTTTGGTGACGCACAGCGATTGCGCAGCCTTGTCCCAATCGAGTCCGAAGAGATATTTTTCTCTGTGGTCGATGGTTTCCGCCGCAATGCCGGAGATCGAGTTGCGGAAGGGGAATCGCTCCTCGGTGGGAACGAGCTTGATTTTTTTGCCGACAAGCTGTTGCTGCCGGTAGGATAAGATCTCACAGATCGTTCCGTCCTCGTTGAGTACGAGATCGAACGTGATCGGAACGCTGCTGTACCCCTCTTCGACGAGGCCGCTTTCGCCGCGGCTTCGCAGCAGGTCGTAGTATTCGCACAGTTCTTTCAGCATACGATCTCCTTTGCATAGGCACCGACGTCGATGACGCCGTCGATCATGTGCGGCCGATAAAAGCGCGGTTCGGCGCTGTCGCAGGGGGTGCCGTCCTTATTTTTCTTGAATTGCAGATCGTACAGCATATAGCCGAGATCGACGTCGCCGCGCAGTTCGCTCGGCGGCAGCGCTTCTTCTAAAGAGACGTCCGCGGGGAATTCTCTGCAGCCGAGGCAGGGTTTGTGGAAGAATTGCCCCTTGCGCAGGCGGCGGAGCAAAATGTTGTAGCACTTTTCGTCCGTCATCGTTTCATCCCGCTCTTCCGTCAAAACAAAATGAAATTCCACGCCGTATTCGACGTCTTTCAGCAGCAAGCTCGCGCGCTGCGTGCGCAGCTCCTGCGAGGTGACGGATGCGTCCCCGCCGCCGTTCATCTGCTTTTTGACCGAGGCGAGAGAAATTTTTTCGCTCAACTCGTTGCGGCGGATGTTGACGAGATCCGGCTGCCGATACACATAGATCTTATCGATCACATATTTGACGCCGGGGTGCCAGAAGATGGCAGAGATCAGCCCGACGAGCGCGCTCGGCGTCGGAACGTCGTAGCTGACGCGCTCGACCTTCATTTCCGGGCGAGAAAAAAGGGCGTACTCTCCTTTGATCTTGATCTTAAATCCAAACATAGAGTCCTCCTCATCGTGTAAAAATCGCATTAACAGATATAATTTGTGTCGTCAAAGAGCTTGATGCCGGTATTCGGGTCGTAGAAAGCGGGGTTGGTCAAAAAATACGATCCGTCGCGGCAAGTTACGGCGCCTTGTGCGAGCAATTTTTCGAGCTCATATTGTTTGACGTTGACGGCGTAAGATTGCAGCTTTCGCTTTGCGGCCCTGCCGCCTTGGTGCAGCAAGCCGAGGGCGGCGGCTTCTTCGCCGGCATTGCGGCAGACGATCACGCCGAAACTTTCGTCGTCGATCAAGCGGAAATCTTGCGCGTAGCTGTCGAAATTGAAGCCGCGCGCCGTAATATATTTGGCAAAGTCGAAAGCAGACATCTCTTCTCTGTAATAGGCGTACAGGCGATCAAAATAGCTCTGCACGGCTTCCGGCGCGGTGCCGTATTGCGACATCACTTCGCGGCATATCGATCGGCGCACCTGCATCTGCTTGTCTTTTGTTCGGAGAGCCTCGTCTGCGAAGTCAAAGACATAGGTATGGCAGGTCTCTTTCGCGCGCTTTCCGTTTCGGTTGCATCGGCCCGCCGTCTGTAAAATATTGTCGAGCCCTGCGCGCTCGCGGAACGCCGTCGCAAAGTCGAGGTCGACGCCCGCTTCGATGAGCGACGTGGATACGAGCACGAATTTGCGGCCGGCCTTCAAAGCCGCCTGCACATCTTGCAGGACGCGCGCTCTGTCGCGCTTGGTCATGTAAGTGGAGAGGTGGTAACATTCGCAGGTCAGCTTTTGATAGATCGTTCTTGCCGTTTTGCGCGTGTTGACGACGAGCAGCGACGGGGCGCCGCTCTCCGCCAAAGCGATCAGCGCCTCCGTCGAAATTTCTGAAAGGTCGTCGACAGAACAGCGTTCAAAAGCGGCAAAATCGCTTCGATCTCGGATAAGATCGCACGTTTTGACATCGCCGCAGCCGAATTGCGCGAGCCAGGTCTCAAAGGAGGGCATGGTCGCCGTCAGAAAGAGCGCCTTGCACCCGTAATCGCGCACAAACAGTTTGACTGCTTCCAGGCATGGCAGATAAAATGCCGAAGGGAACATATGTACTTCGTCAAAGACGAGCATACTGCCCGCAATGTTGTGCAGCTTGCGCAGGCGCGACGGCTTGCTCCCGTACACAGATTGGAAAAATTGGACATTCGTCGTTACCACGATGGGAATATCCCAATTTTCTGCCGCCGAGGTCAATTTTGTCGCCGTATCCGCGTCTTCGACCGCACCGTAATCAAAGTTGCAATGGTGTTCGAGGACGACGTCCTCTCCAAAAATGCCTCGAAATACTGCGGCGTTCTGCTCGATGATGCTCGTATAGGGGATCACATAAATGATGCGCTGCAGCTTGTGCCGCTTCGCTATTTCGAGCGCGAAGCGCATACTCGCCAATGTTTTTCCGCTGCCGGTCGGCATATTCATCAAAAACAGATCCGCGGGGTCTTCGCAATGGTGCATACATTGATCTTGCAGATCGGCGCGCGCACGCGCGACCGCGTTATCGCCGCGAAAGGAGCGCAGCTTTTTTTCGATCGCCGCAAGGCGTTCATCCGGCAGCAGGGCAGAACTTTGCGGCCGCGCGCCTGTGCAAAAGCGCTCTGTGTCCAGATAGTCGGCGTCGACCAATGCAGAAAAGACCATGCGCAGCCAAAAGGCGATCTGCTTCATCTGCGCCGCCCGATCGGCGGCGAGCGCGATCTTCAGAGGGAAGCGCTCCGCCTTTTTTAAGGTCAATTCATTGCGGTAGGCGCTGTAATCCTGCGTGGTTCGTTTGAGCTTGCCAAAGAGCGTCCGTTCGTCTGCCCGATCGACGGGCGTGCCGCAGTCGGGCAGTCCGCCGTGGTGGCCCGCGATGCAATATGCCGCGATGCCCATATCGAGTTTTTGGCACTCGATCGCGCCGCAGACGGCGTGTTCGATCTGTATGTGCTTGTCTCCGCAGATGCGGCGCTGAAAATCGGATTGGTATTTACCTATATCGTGCAAGAGCCCGATGTTGTATGCAAACCCCGGACCGCACCACGCTGCGGTAAAGGCTTCGCAGAGAGAAGCCACGTTTTCTGCGTGTGAGCGGATGGTCTGCCATTCGCTTTGCGGCGAACCGTCTTTGGAGTGTGCGTAATAAGTCATGTTTCCCTCGGTATGCAAGCTATGCGCTGCGATCATCGGCGATATTGCATGATCGCCGTAATCGGAAGCCTCCATATTTATTATATATCTCACATATGCACGCGTCAATAGTTTTTTTAAATTTATGATAAAATCGCGCGCATTTATACTTGTCTGTTTGTGCCTGTGCGATCCGGATCGGAAGAGGTGCAAAGGAGAAAAATCATCCGCACCCCTTAAAAATCGTCAAAAAACGTAGCATTATTGGCGAATTATGTCACATATAGTACTCTATGAAACGTATTATTCGGGCCATTCGCACGCCGCTGCTGTGCGTGCTATGCGTAGCCGTTGCCATTTTTGCGATCTTATATCCGATGCGGGACGCAGTCTGCGAGGAGGGCGAGGCGTGGCGGGGCGTCTTGCGCCTCTGGCAGATCGACAGCTTTGAAGGCGGCCGCGGTTCGCGCGCTTCTTTTTTGAACTCGGTTGCGCGCCGCTATGAGACGGCGGGCGGGATGCTCGTGCTCGTGACGCAGCATACGGCAGAGAGCGCCGAAAACGCATTGCGGGACGGGCAGGTGCCGGATCTCATCTCGTACGGCCCGGGCGTCGGCTTTGTCGCGGATCTCGCGCGCCCGCTCCCCGGCTTTTCCTTTGCGGCCGGTGCGTTGGGCGGCCAAACGTACGCGGTGCCGTGGTGCCGCGGGGGATATTTTTTGTTGACGGGGGAAGGGGATTTTTCAGACATATCGGCGGAAAATACCGTGATCGGCGAAGGGCGCGGCGCGTCCGTCCGCGCTGCCGCTGCGTTGGAAGGCTTGGTGGGAACGTTCGCCGTGCAAGATTCGCTGCAGGCGTATCTTTCGCTGATCGGCGGCAAGTATCGGTATATGGTCGGCACGCAGCGCGACGTCTGGCGGCTGCGCACGCGGCAGTTTTCCTTCGCTGCGAAGCCGCTCGCAGCCTACAACGATCTGCTGCAATATATTTCCGTCTGCGCGGAGGATGCGCACAGGTATGCGGCGTCGCTCGCCTTTCTCGAAGTTTTGCTCTCGCAAGAGGTGCAGCAGACGCTCACAACCATCGGCATGATGAGCATACAGTATTCTATATACGCAGATGATGCCGTCCTTTCTGCGGCAGAGGGGGAGGGGGCGCGTTCGACGGTGCCCGCTTTCATCTCGGAAGAGGCGCGCGCGGAACTTGACGCCTGCGCGCAGAGCGTTTTGAACGGAGACAAAAGCGGCGCAAAAAAATTGGAAAACTTCCTTGCAGAATATTGTAAAAAAAGTTCATTTGCTGTATAATAGAGGAGAACGAAATGGGCGTCTTTTCCGAGCAGATGGCGGCCGATCTTGCCGGGTTTCCCGGCCAAAGAGGCTTTTCTTTTCGGCGTCATACGACGGCCGGCATCGGGGGAGCGGCGCCACTCGCGCTGTTTCCGCGCGATGCGGCCGAACTTGCGGCGATTGTCCGCCGCCTGCGAGAGGCGCATATCCCGCATTGTTTGCTCGGCAACGGCTCCAACGTGCTCGTCTCCGACGCGGGGCTGGACGGCGTCGCCGTCGTGACGAAGGGGGCGAACGCGCTCTCCGTGCGCGGGGAAGCTGTCGTTGCAGAATGCGGCGCGATGCTCGCTGCCGTGCTCGCGGCGGCGGTGCGCGCCGGCCTTGACGGAGCCGCCTTTTTGCAAGGCATCCCGGCGACGGTCGGCGGGGCGATCTTTATGAATGCGGGCGCCGGCGGGCGCTGCATGGCGGACATCGTACATTCTGTCACCGCCCTGATCGGCGGGAAAGTTTGCACGTTTTCCGCCGCGGAGTGCGCCTTCGGTTATAAAGATTCAATTTTTCAAAAGAGAGACTGTTGTATCCTTTCGGCCGAATTCAAGCTGAAAAAAGGCGATTTGCATAGTATTCTGTCTGACATAGATCGCGTAAAACGGCGGCGTTCGGCTCTTCCGCGCGGGCGCAGTATGGGCTGCGTGTTCCGCAACGCGGGCGGACGTTCGGCGGGCGAACTGATCGAACGGGCGGGCTGTAAAGGCATGGCTTGCGGCGGCGCGTTCGTGTCGCGGGAGCACGCGAATTTTATGATCAATCGCGGAGATGCGACGGCGGCAGATTTTGTCTCCTTGATCGCTTGCGTGCGCGCGCGCGTTTTGGCGCAAGCGGGAATACGGCTGGAAGAGGAGATACGTTACATAGGAGTATTTTAGATGCGACTGACGGGTGATTATCATACGCATACCATCTATAGCCACGGCAAGGGCACCGTGCTCGAAAACGCGATGCGCGCCAAGGAGATCGGGCTTCAAGAGATCGCCATCACCGACCACGGCTTCGAGCAGCTCGCCTTCGGGTTGCGGCACGAGCGCATCCCGCAGCTGATCGCAGACTGCAAGGAGGCGAGCCGCCTGACGGGCATCCCCGTGTATGTCGGCACGGAGGCCAACCTCTGCGACGAAAACGGGCGCACCGATCTGCGGGAAGAAGATTATAAGGACTTCGACATCTTTTTGATGGGCATCCACCGCTTCGTCAAATTCACGCATTTCCGCGATTTCTGGAATATGTTCGTGCGCAACTCGGTGGATACGACCTTTCACATCCGCCCGAGCAAGAGCTTGGTGCGCTACAACACCAACGCCTACATCAACAGCATCAAAAAATACCCGATCGACGCGGTCACGCACCTCAATTATCAGAGTTTCTGCGACGTCGTCGAAGTCGCGAAGGCGGCGCGCGACTACGGTACCTACATCGAACTCAACGCCAAAAAGGTGCATCTGACCGACGAGGAGCTCGTCAAAGTGCGCGATACGGGCGTGCGGTTCATCATCGATTCGGACGCGCACACCGTCGACCGCGTCGGCGATACGAAGTTAGTGGACAAGATCCTTTCCCGCGTCGACATCCCGCGCGATCGGATCGACAATATCGACGGGCGAAAGCCGAATTTCCGCTTCCGCGCTTATAAGGAGAAGAACCTGTAACCGTGGCCGCACTTAATTTTACGCGCGAGATCAAGCGCGAGATCGTGCGCCGCGGCATCGAGAACGCCTGCTGCCGCACGGCGGCGCTCTCCGCGTTTTTGCGCGTCACGGGCAGCGTGCTGCGCAGCGGCTCGCGCGTCGGTTTTGAATTTGTGACCGAGAGCGAGCGCACGGCAGAATTTGTGATCGGGATGCTCGAGGACTTATTCGGCGCAGAGCTGAAGGTGGTCCGCGCCGAAGCGGATGCGCGCAACGGCCGCGACCGCCTCGTCTTTCAATGCCTCTCCGACCGCTCGCTGTATATCCTGCAGGAGCTGGGTATCGTCGAGCGCACCGAAGGCGCGATCACGCTGCGCCTGGATATCGATCGCTACCTGATCGAAAACGAATGCTGCAAGCGCGCCTATATCCTCGGCGCCTTTCTCGGGAGCGGCAGCTGCACCGTCCCGCGCATGGAGGACGCGCGTTCGGGGTATCACCTCGAGATCGTGTTTTCGGGCGCGCGCATGGCGGAGTCTTTCTGCGCGCTGCTTGCGGCATACGATATCCTCGCCAAGTGCGTCGAGCGGAAGGGGACGTACGTCGTCTACCTGAAGAGCCTCGGCGCCATTTCTGATTTTTTGCACCTTTTGGGTGCGGACGCCGCGCTGCAAAAGCTGGATGCGCTCGCCGACCAAAAGGAGGAGCGCAACCGTATCAACCGCGTGGCGAACTGTCTGCAAAAAAATTATGACAAGAGCGTGCTCGCTTCCGTGCGGCAGATCCGCGCGATCGAGACGATCGCCGCGGCCGTCGGGCTGCAGGAGCTCGACCCGCAGCTTCGCGAGGTCGCCGAAGCCCGCCTTGCCGACAAAGAGGCTTCACTCAAAGAATTGGCGGCCCGCATCGGCATCTCGAAGAGCTGTCTCAATCATCGCCTCCGCAAGCTGGTGCGGACGGCGGAAGAACTATCAGGGGAGGTATAGACCATGGAACGCACCGAATTTGTCTATCATAAAAAGACGTACAATGCCTATGACGCGCAGCAGATCGTGTTTGAAGCGTCCAAGTATAAGAGCGAGCTCATCATTCAGGACGGAAACAAGCGCGCCAACGCAAAGAGCATCGTCGGGCTGCTTTCGATGCGCTTTTTGCCGGACGACGAGTACACGGTGCTCGCAGAAGGGCAGGACGCAAAGCAGGCGGCAACCGGCTTGGCGTCCTTTATCGCGCGCCTGTGAGCGCGCGCAGCAGAAGAGGTAACCAATGAGCGATTTTGTGCACTTGCACGTTCATACAGAATACAGCCTGCTCGACGGCGCCTGCAAAGTCAAGGAGCTCGTTTCGTACTGCGTCAAAAACGGGATCAAGGCGATCGCGATCACCGACCACGGCAATATGTACGCGACGCTGCAATTTGCCGAGCAGTGCCGCAAAAACAACATTCAGGCGATCATCGGCTGCGAGATGTATATGACGCGCGACCTGCACGTCAAGGACCACACGAGCGACTTCGAGCACCTCATCTTGCTCGCAAAAAACAAGACGGGATATAAGAACCTCGTCAAGCTGGATTCCATCGCCTTCGTCGACGGGTTCTATTATAAGCCGCGCATCGACTACAAGACGCTGCGCGAGCACAGCGAGGGACTGGTCTGCCTCTCGGCCTGCCTCGCCGGGCGCATCCCCAAACTGCTGCTACGCGGCGACTATGCGGGCGCAAAACAGACGGCGCTCGAGCTCAAAGACATCTTCGGCGACGACTTTTATATCGAATTGCAGGACCACGGCCTGCCCGAGCAGCGCCGCATCCTGCCGCTCCTCTTGCAGCTCTCCAAAGAGCTGGACATCCCGCCCGTTGCCACCAACGACGTGCATTATATCCGCAAGGAAGATTGGGAGATGCAGGATGTGCTCATGTGCATCCAGACGAAAAAGACGGTCGACGACCCCAAGCGCATGAAGTTCGACACGCAGGAGTTTTATCTGAAATCTCCGCAGGAGATGGAGGAGCTCTTCTCCTATGTTCCCGAGGCGATCTCCAACACCCTCGTCATCGCGCAGAAGTGTGCAGAAGAGCCCTGCTTCGACCTCAAAGACAACGGCGACCCCATCAAGGACAAGTCCCTCATCCCCGGCTATACGCCGGAGGACGGCTCCGACCCGAAGGACTACCTGACCAAACTGACGTGGGAGGGGCTCAAGCGCCGCTACGGCGAGATCACCGAGGCGGTCAAAAAGCGCGCCGACTACGAGCTGGGCATTATCCTCGGCATGGGCTTCGCCGAGTACTACCTCATCGTCATGGACTTTATCCAATGGTCCAAAGAACGCGGCATCCCGGTCGGTCCGGGGCGCGGCAGCGGCGCGGCGAGCATCGTCGCGTACGCGATCGGCATCACGGACATCGACCCGCTCAAGTATGACCTCTTCTTCGAGCGCTTTTTGAACCCCGATCGCGTGACCATGCCCGATTTCGACGTCGATTTCTGTAACGAACGGCGCCAGGAGACCATCGAATACGTCCGCAAAAAGTATCACCCGGAAAACGTCGCGCAGATCGTCACCTTCGGTACGCTCGCGTCCAAGGCAGCGATCAAAGACGTCGGCCGCGTGCTGCGCGTCCCGTATTCGGAGACGGACCGCGTGACCAAGGTCATGGACGGAAAGTCGACCATCGGCGAGCTGCTCGGGCGCGGCATCGACGCGCTGCGGCAGAAGGCCGCCGCCGAACAGGACGAGGACAAGCGCACCGAGCTGCTCAAAAAAGTAGAGGAGCAGGAAAAAAAGCGCAACCCCGAGTTCATCCAACTGTACGAGACGGACGAGCAGCTGCACCGCGTCATCGACATGGCGCTTAAATTGGAGGGGATGCCGCGCAACACCTCGATGCACGCGGCGGGCGTCGTCATCTGCCGCAAGCCCATCGCCGACGCCGTGCCTCTCTCGCGCAACGGCGAGGACGTCACCACACAGTTCAACATGAAGGAAGTGGAGTCCATCGGCATGCTCAAGATGGATTTTCTCGCGCTGACCACCCTCACCGACATCAAAAAGGCTTGCGACTACATCTACGAAGACACCGGCCGCACCATCGATTGGGACGAGATCGGCTACGAAAATAAGGAGGCGTACGCGCTCATCTCCGAAGGGGATACCGACGCCGTGTTCCAGCTCGAGCAAGGGGGCATGAAGAAGTTCATGAAGGAGCTCAAGCCCGACTGCCTCGAGGACATCATCGCAGGCGTCGCGCTCTACCGCCCCGGCCCGATGGCGTACATCCCTACGTACATCGCCAACAAGCTCAACCCCGCGCAGGTCAAATACGATTGCCCGCAGCTCGAGCATATCCTCAAAGTCACTTACGGCGTCATCGTCTACCAAGAGCAGGTCATGCAGATCTTCCAGGACTTGGCCGGCTTCTCGCTCGGGCAGGCGGACCTCGTCCGCCGCGCAATGGGCAAAAAGAACAAGGCCGAGCTGATGGCGCAGAAGGACAAGTTCATTTTCGGCAACATCAAGGAGGGTGGCAACATCGAGGGCGCCGTCAGCCGCGGCATCTCCAAGGAGGTCGCCGCCAAGATCTTCGGCGACATGGAGAGCTTCGCCAGCTACGCATTCAACAAGGCGCACGCGACCTGCTACGCCGTACTCGCCTACCGCACGGCATACCTCAAGCGCTTTTACCCGAAAGAATTTCTCGCGGCCATCCTCAACAACCGTATCGACAAGATCGAAGAGGTCTCCAAGTACATCGTCTATCTGAAGGAGAAGAACATCCTCGTTTTGCAGCCGGACGTCAACAAGAGCAAGACGTACTTTTCGGTGCAGGGGAGCGGCGTCCGATTCGGTCTGAGTGCGCTCAAAGGGGTGGGCATCAACGCGACGCAGTCCATCATCGACGAGCGCGAGGCGAACGGCGACTTCAAAAATTTTGCCGACTTCGTATTCCGCTGTGCGCCCTTCCTCAACAAGCGTATGCTCGAGGGGCTCATCTGCGCGGGCGCGTTCGACTGCTTCGGCGTCAACCGCGCGCAGCTGCTCGCCGTCTACGACGGCGTGCTCGACCGCGCGAACAAGATCGCAAAGCAGAAGCAGAGTATGCAGATGAGCTTATTCGGCGACATCATCGAGGAGGACGTGACGGACATCTCCTATCCGAACCTCCCCGAGTTGGAAACGAATGAAAAGCTCGCAAAGGAGAAGGCCGTGCTCGGCGTGTATGTCAGCGGGCATCCCTTTGAAAAGTTTGCGGGCGCGTTCGGCGACTGCTCTTTCTCCTGCCTCAAAATGCAGAACTTCGAGGAGGACGAGGAGGGGCATAAGAGCTATCCCGAACTGACCGACGGCGCGACCGTCACCATGGGCGGCATCATAGGCTCCTTTAAGCGCATCAACACGCGTTCGGGCGCGCCGATGGCGTTTATTTCGGTCGAAGATCTGTACGGCAGCATCGAGTGCGTCGCCTTTCCGAGCGTCTACGAAAAGATCCGCGGCATCGTTCAGCCGGACAAGATCGTGCGCCTTTCGGGTAAGATGCAGCTGGACGAGGAAAAGGCGCCCGTCATCATCCTCGACCGTATGCAGGAATTTACGGGCGCGAGCGAACCTGCGGCCGCTGCGGCGGCTGCGCCCGCAAAGAAGCCGCGCGAGCACGCTCTCTGGCTGAACGCCTCGTCGCTTACAGAAGAGGAATTTGACGATCTGACTTCGCTGTTCTCCAATTACATGAACGGAGATATGGTGGTGAAGATCAAGCGCGGCGGCAAGCTGTACCGCATGAACAACATCAACGATTGCCGCGGCCTGCGCGACGAGCTCGATTTATACCTGCGCGATGACGAGATCGTGCGCGTATAAAACAAAATTACGTCGACATTGACAAAAAATGTTCAAAATAATAAAGAATCTTGTAAATAGCAATCTTGTCTTGCAAAATGCTTTTCATTTGCAGATAAATTTGTTATAATATGCGAGAAATAAAATAACTTGATTCTATCTAAAAGGAACGGAGGATTATTATGAAGCGAATTGGTGTTTTGACGAGCGGCGGCGATGCTCCCGGCATGAATGCCTGCATCCGTGCGGTCGTCCGGACGGCTAAGTACTTCGGTATGGAAATTTTCGGCATCAAGCAGGGCTATGCCGGCCTGATCAACGATGACATGGTTCCGATGGAAATGCGCAGCGTCTCGGATATCGTCCAGCGCGGCGGCACCATCCTTCGCACGGCCCGCTGCGTCGAGATGTACACCGTCGAGGGGCAGAAGCAGGCGGTCAAGACGCTCAACGACCGCGGCATCGAAGGCTTGGTCGTCATCGGCGGCGACGGTTCTTTCCGCGGCGCAAAGTGCCTGAGCGAGCAGTTCGGCATCCCGACCATCGGCATCCCCGGCACCATCGACAACGACCTCGAATACACCGACTACACGCTCGGCTTTGATACGGCAGTCAACACCTGCCTCGACATCATCAATAAGCTGCGCGACACGATGACCTCGCACGAGCGCATCAGCGTCGTCGAGGTGATGGGACGCCGCTGCGGTGACATCGCCCTGTATTCGGGCATCGCGAGCGGCGCGGAGATCATCATCGTTCCTGAGATCGCCTTCGATATGGACGACATCGTGCTTCGCATCAACCGCAGCCGCGCCAACGGCAAACATTCCAACATCATCGTCCTCGCCGAAGGCGTCTCGACGGCGGAGGAGTTCTCCAAGAAGCTGCAGGCCATGACGACTTATTCTGTGCGCGGCACGACCATCGGCCACGTTCAGCGCGGCGGCTCGCCTTCGATGGCGGACAGAATGCTCGCTGCGCAGTTCGGCAACTATGCCGTGCGCCTGCTCAAAGACGGCACCGGCAACCGCGTCGTCGGCATCCATAAAAATCAGATCATCGACATGGACATCATCGAAGCTGTCAGCATGAAAAAGAAGTTCAACTACGAGCTCTACGAAACGCTGCAGATGATCTCGATGTAACAAAAAAAAGGATCTCAAAACCGCCCCGACAGGGGCGGTTTTTTCGGTTTTTGGGCAAAATGCTGCAGAGTAACTTCCTTTCGGCACAATTTCTTGTAAAAATTTACAAAAAAGTTGTAAGATAGCCTTGAAATTATTCTTTCTCTGTAATATAATGGTTAGGAAGAGAATATACGCAGCCCGTGGCGGCAGACTGCCCGGCCGTGTCTTGCGGCGGGCGCAGCGTAGAATAGAAGGAAGGGAACCAAAGTTATGATCCTGACTGTTTGCTTGAACCCCTGTACCGACGTCACGATCGAGGTCGATTCGCTCAATGTCGGCAAGATCAATCACGTCAAGAACAAGACGCTCAGCTTTACGGGCGCGGCGCTCAACGTCGCGATCGGCGTGGCGCGCCTGCGCGGCCACAGCTATGCGACCGGCTTCATGTACAATGAAAACGGATCGCTGTTCGAGCAGGCCCTCGACCGCGAGGGCGTGCCGAGCGTCTTTGTCTGGAACAAGGGGCGCGTCCGCGAAAACTACAAGTTCATCGACAATAAATCGATGCTGACAGAAGTCAACGACGTGGGCGAGTGTATCAGCCAGCACAAGCAGGACGAGCTCATCGATATCGTCGGCAACCTCTCCAAGACGAGCAGCGTCATGGTCGTTTCGGGCAGCCTGCCGCAGGGCGTAGACAGCAACTATTATGCGCGCCTCTTTTCGGTCGCCGCGCCCGATACGCTGAAGATCGCCGATACCGAAGGGGCCAAGCTGCTCGCCGCACTCACAACCGAGCTCGACCTCGTCAAGCCCAACAAAGACGAGCTGCAAAACACCTTGCAGCAGGAGTTTAAGTCGCGCGACGAGCTGCTCAAGGGCTGCTATGCGCTGCTCGACAAGGGTGCCAAGCGGGTGCTGCTCTCCCTCGGCAAAAAGGGCGCGATCATCACCGACGGCAGCAAAAATTATTACTGCAAGAGCATCAACGTGGCGATCAACTCCACGGTCGGCGCGGGCGACGGCATGGTCGCGGCGGCGGCGATGATGCTCGAACAGGGCGCGCCGCTCAACGAGATCCTGCGCGCAGGCGTCGCGGCGGGCACCGCCACGGTGACTACTTTCGGGCAGATCTCGTTCACCAAAGAAAAATACGACGAAATATTCGCCAATATCAAAGTGGAGGAATTTTGATCTTTGATCACGGTCGCAGACGTCAAAAATGATGCGGAAGTCAAGGCGATCATGTACATGGCGGAGAGCCAGATCGAGGCGCTCGGCTTTACCGAACACTCTGTGCGCCACTCGTCCATCGTCAGCCGTTGGGCAGGGGAGATCTTGCAGAAGGTCGGCGGCGACGCGCACCGCGTCGAGCTCGTCAAGATCGCGGGCTACCTGCACGACATCGGCAACAGCGTCAACCGCGCGGGGCACGCGCAGAGCGGCGCGCTGCTCGCCTACAAGATTTTGACGCGCATGGGTATGAATTATCGCGACGCGGCAGAGATCATGACGGCGATCGGCAACCATGACGAGGTAGAAGGGCTGCCCGTCAGCGACATCACTTCCGCGCTTATCATTGCGGATAAGGCGGACGTGCATAAGAGCCGCGTGCGGCACAACACGACGCGCATGAGCATGGCAGAACAGAACATCCACGACCGCGTCAACCTCGCCGCCGAGCGCTCGCGCGTTGACGTACATCCGGACACGGGCGAGATCGTGCTCGATATCCAAATCGACACCGAAAAGTGCCCCGTCATGGACTATTTTGAGATCTACTTCAACAGAATGCGCCTCTGCAGCCGCGCCGCCGCCTTCCTTGGAAAAAAGTTTTCGCTCGTGATCAACGGCGTTCGCCTTTCATAAATGCAAAACGGATCGGCCGATGCGTCGGCCGATCTTTTCATTTGCCCGTCGGATAAATTTTGGCGCGCCGCGCGCCGTGGAGAGCGATCGCATCAAAACAAGCGGCGCGTCTCGATGTAGTAGCGCCACCGCTGCGCGCTGATCTGCTCGATCACGGCATAGTCGGACGCGGTGTGCAGGATGTAGTTGTCGCCCAGATACAGCGCGACGTGCCCGATGCGCTCGACGCCCGTCTTGTTGTAGCGCTGCGCGTTTGTGAAGAAGATCAAATCGCCGCGCTCGATCTTGCTGCGCGGGACGTAGCTGCCCTGCTTGACCTGCGTGCGCGTCGTCATATGCAGATTGATGGCTGCGCCGCGATGGAAGATATACTGCACGAGCGAGGAACAGTCGAATTTGGTCGCGTCAAAGCCGATCAGCTTTCTGCCGCTGCCGTCGTGGTAGCGTGTCGCGCCGTACACATAGGGGAACCCGAGCAGGCGCAGGCCCTCCTCGATGACGTCCTCAACCGCCTGCGAATAGTGCTTTTCCAATTCGCGCAGCTCGGTATAATCCGCCGCCGCGCTGATGTAAGCGGTGCGGTTTTTGTACCGCGTGATATACCAATCGCCGCTTCGGCCGACCAGCGTCACCATATCGCCGGCGTTGATATGCCCGAGCGAGGTATGCTCCGTGCCCGGTCCGCTGCGCACCTGCAAGCTGTCCACTTTTGCGAGGACGTAGGGCGCTGTTTCGATGACGGGCTCCGGCTCGGGTTCCGGTTCATCGGCAGGGGCGTCGGCGGGTGGAGCCTCGTCCTCGGGCAATTCTTCCTCCGTCTCGTTCGCGTCGTTCTCCGGTTCTTCCGGCGGCGGCTGTTCCGGGCCTTCGCTGTCTGCAACGATGTCGCTTCCTCCGGATATGCGCGGCAGGAGAAAGGCGACCCCGACGCAGAGCAGGAGGCCGGCGAGAAAGAGCGCAAAAATTCGATACATCGTGTTCTTCATTTCGTTCACCTCCGCGCAGTATGATAACAAAAATTATACCAAAAATCAACGCAAAAATTCTGTCACAGAAGTGAAATTCTGCCTTTTGCATAGTACTATGTCAGGCATAAATCGCATATAAAGGGAATTATTCTATGATTTGGCTCATTATCATCGTCTGCATCGCAGTAATTGCCGTGGCGATCGCGGCGGCTACGTTTGCCGCCGCAAGGCGGTGCGACCGCAATTTTTTCGGCAAGCGCCTGAGCGGAAATCCGCTTGTGCGCTATTTTGAGGCGAAAGATTTTGAAGGTTTGACGGCCGAACCCGTCCGCTTCAAATCTTACAAGGGCGTCGAGTTGCGCGGCTTTTGGTATAAGAAGGAGGGCGTCGAGCCGAGGGCGGTCGTTGTCTTTGCGCACGGCTATGGGGCGGGGCACCTCGCCTATACGACGGAGATCGACTTTTTGGCGGGGTGCGGCTATGCCGTTTTTGCCTTTGACATGACGGGCTGCGGCGAGAGCGGCGGCGCCTGCCTCGAAGGGTTCGACCAAGGCCCGCTCGATCTGTCCGCCGCCCTCGATTTTGTCGCCTCGTCCGCGTTCGGGCATCTGCCCGTGCTGCTCGTCGGCCATTCGTGGGGTGCTTTTTCGGTGTTGAACGTTCTGCCGTCTCATCCCGAGGTTGTGGGCGCCGTCGCGATGTGCGGCTTTGTATCCGGCGCTTCGGGCGTCGCCGAGTCTGCTTTCCGCAAGCGCCTCGCCCTCGCGCCCTTTCTCGCCTTTTGGCTGCGCATCTTTAACCGCGCGCGCCTCGGCAAGGATGCCAACTTCAACAGCATCCGCTCGCTGCAAAACTCCCGCGTGCCGCTGCTATTGCTGTACGGCGGCGCCGACGCGACCATCCGCTACGCGACGAACGGCGCACGCATCCGCAAGGCCGCGTGTGGGCGGGCGAATACCGAATTTCTCTTTTATCCGGATAAGGGGCACAACGTCTATCTGTCCGCCGCCGCAGAGGCCGCGTTGCACGAAAAGCTCGGCCGCATCCCGCCGCAGATCGCGGGCGACGCGGCGGCGCTCAAAGCGTATTACACCTCGCTCGACTATCGCGCGTTGACGGAGGAGGATCCCGCCGTCATGCGTTCTGTTTCCGAATTTTTAGAGCATTGCCTGCGCCGCGGCAAATAAAAAAGAGTGATGCAGCCGGCGGCGAGCGGCAAGCGCTTCAGATCCATACGATTTCTCGATCGATAAAGCCGCGCGCTCGAGGCGGGCGGCAATAGCGGCATCTCGTTTTAGTGAGAGCCTCCGGCAGAAGTACGTTCCGTCGGGGCTCGTTTTTAATTTTGGATGATCGGTTTACTTCGCAAAAAGGGCGATTGCTTCACGAATACCGGAATGAGCTTTATCAAATCCGGTCGGCACGCACGCCGCCGTGCCGGCATAAGATAGTGAAAGAGAGAGGGTATTTTGCGGAGGAAAAACAAAGGTGGATTGGTTGTTATCGCTGCCGCCATGGGCAGCGGCGCTGCTCGCGACCTGCTTTACGTATGCGATGACGGCGCTCGGTGCCGCGCTCGTCTTTTTTGTGCGGCGGTGCAGCGCTTCTGTGATCGACGGTATGCAGGGGACGGCCGCCGGGATCATGATCGCGGCGAGCTTCTTTTCGCTGTTGCTGCCCGCCAAGGAGAGTTTAGAAGGCACGGGTGCGGCGGCCGCGTTCATCCTGACATGCGGGTTCTGCATCGGCTGTGCCTTTATTTTGTTGGCCGAATGGCGGATGCGAAAAAGTTGTCGTTTTGCGGACAGGGAGTGCAGGAGCGGCATCTTGACCTGTTGTGCGATGACTTTGCACAATATTCCCGAAGGATTCGCCGTCGGCGTTGCGTTTGGTTCGATCGGTGCGGGCAACACGTTTGTTGCCGCGGTGATGCTCGCGCTCGGCATCGGGATCCAGAATTTCCCGGAAGGGCTGTGCGTGGCGATCCCGCTGCGGCGGCAGGGTATGTCGGCGGGAAAGGCTTTCTTTTTCGGGCAGTTATCCGGGCTGGTCGAGATCGCCGCAGGCGTGCTCGGTGCCGTCGCCGTACAGGCGATCCGTCTCCTGCTGCCATGGGCGCTTTCCTTTTCTGCGGGAGCGATGATCGTCGTTTCTTGCAGCGAGCTGATCCCCGCCTGCATGAGGGGCGACGGCCGGATCGCATCGGTCGGCGTCGCCGGCGGCTTTGCCCTGATGATGCTGCTCGACGTCTTATTGGGATGATTTTCAGAAAAACGCATTAAATTGCCGCACAAAACGCGTTTTTTCGCGTTTTGCATAGTACTATGTCACACATAATTTATAGAAAAAGAAAACGAGCCGGACATTTCTGTCCGGCTCGCCGTCTGCGAAAGAACTGTGCATCCTCCGTTGAAAATGTGCGCCGAAGCGTTAACACCGCAGGTGACTCCTGCAAAGCTTCCTTATGGCACACGGACACATCCGCTTAGTGCTGCTATATCCCTATCCTGACACGGTTCACGGCAGCCCGTTGCATAAGACCTTGCGATCAACATTCCTTACGGTGCGCGGCCTTCCACGCGCAAGTCCGAGGGAGGCATTCGGTTCTGCTATAGCGGATTGCAGATGCAGGGCACCGCTAACTCCCCACCTAGCACAGCAATATTATTTTATACTATGCAGAAAAAATTTGCAACTGATTTCGCAAACTATCTTCGTAAAAAAGTGCAAAGCGGGGCGAATATGCGCGAAATCTTCCATCGATCTACCGCGAACAGTTGCGAAACCGTGCCCCTTTGTATTATAATAGTAATCAGTTTGAAAAAGGAGGCAAAATATGCCGCACATATCGGTCAAAATGTTGGAAGGAAGAAGCGAAGAGCAGAAAGAAAAGCTCGCCGCCGCGCTCGTGCGCGCGCTGACAGAAGAATTGCATTGTTCCGATCACTATGTGACCTGCACGGTCGAAGATTACAGCGCAGAAGCCTGGCAGGAGGTCTTTCGCAAAGAGATCGCCGAAAAGCCGAAGGACGTCGTCTACAAAAAGGCAGAATACGACCCCAAAAGCCTGTTATAAGCGCGGGTCGCAAACAATATAAGCGTTAAGTTAAGGAGTTATTATGGCGGAATGTACACATGATTGCGGCAGCTGCGGCGAAGACTGCGCCCAGCGCGATATGCGCAAAGCGCCGCATGAACTGAGCAAGATCAAAAAGGTGATCGGCATCGTGAGCGGCAAGGGCGGCGTCGGCAAGTCGCTGACTTCGGCCATGCTCGCGGTGACGGCGGAGCGCAACGGCTTTCGTACGGCCATCCTCGACGCGGACATCACCGGACCCTCTATCCCCAAAATGTTCGGCATCACCGAAAAAGCGATGGGCACGGAACTCGGCATCCTCCCCGTCAAGAGCAAAAAGGGGATCGAGATCATGTCGATGAACCTGTTGCTGGAAGAGGATACCGACCCCGTCATCTGGCGCGGCCCGGTCATCGCGGGCGCTGTGCTGCAATTTTGGACGGACGTCATCTGGAACGACGTCGACTATATGTTCGTCGATATGCCACCGGGGACGGGCGACGTGCCGCTGAGCATCTATCAGTCGATCCCTCTGGACGGGATCATCGTCGTGACGACGCCGCAAGACCTCGTCTCGATGATCGTCTTGAAGGCGGCGCATATGGCCGAAAAGATGAACATCCCCATCCTCGGCATCGTCGAAAACATGAGCTATGTGGTCTGCCCCGATTGCGGAAAGAAGATCGAGATCTTCGGCAAGAGCCGCGTCGGCGAACTCGCCGCAGAGGTCGGCTGCAAGAACGTCGCGCATATTCCCTTCGATCCTGCGCTGACCAAGTGTGCGGACAGCGGGCTGATCGAACTGTTTGAAGGGGACTATTTGGACGAGTTGTTCCGCTCGATCGAGTAAATCGCTTTCGCGTGCCGGCGCAAGTGAGCGCCGGGCGCAAAGGTGCGCTCTCGGCAGCAAAAAGAAAAGCCGCCCGTATTTGGACGACTTTTCTTGGTGCCGCTGGTCGGACTCGAACCGACACGGTATCGCTACCACTGGATTTTGAGTCCAGCGCGTCTGCCAATTTCACCACAGCGGCAATTTGCGTTAGCGTTGCTTATTATACTATAAAACGAAAAATATAGCAAGCAAAAAGCAAATCGATTTGCAAATTTTTCCCCGAAGCCGGGCGATGCCTGCATAGGGGAGCGCCGTGCCTCTCGGTTTGGCAAATGGCGAAAAAGGACGTTTTACAGAGTACTATGTGTGATATAGATCGTGCAAGATCCATGCTTGAAGGCCATTCCGTCGTCTGCGTGCGCAAAGATGAAGCGCGCATCAGCGACGAGCGCGGCATCCGCCCGCTGCTCGAAATGATCGGGCGGGGCGAGTCGCTGTGCGGCTTTTGCGTCGCCGACAAGATCGTCGGAAAGGCTGCGGCGCTTCTGTTTTCGATCTTGCAGCCGGAGGCGCTGTATGCGCGCGTGTTGAGCGAGGGCGGCGCGACCGTGCTCGAAAAGTTCAAGATCCCGTATTCTTGCGGCACCCTCACGGAAAAGATCGTTAACCGTGCGGGCACGGATATTTGCCCGATGGAAAAGACGGTTTTCAACATCGACGACCCGCAGGAGGCTCTTGCTGCGCTGTGCGAGACGGCCGCTCGGCTGCGCGCGGAGGCGGACAACCGCTAAATATAGGAAAAGGACAGCGCATAGCGCTGTCCCGTATTAAAAATCGGAGAATTTGTGTGCTTGGTCGAATGCCGCGGCCTCTTAAAAGCTGCGGACCAGCCCGATCACCTTGCCGAGGATCACGACTTCATCGACGACGATGTCGTCCATGGTCGGGTTTTCGGGGTGGAGGACAAAATATCCGTCTTTTTTGTAGAAGCGCTTGACGGTCGCGCTGTCGTCGAGCAGGGCGACGACGATGTCGCCGTCGTCGGCCGTCTGTTGGCGGCGGACGACGATCTTGTCGCCGTCGAGGATGCCCGCATCGATCATGCTCGTGCCCTGCACGTTGAGCATGAACAGCTCGCTGCCTGCAAAGCTGCCGGCGGGGAATGAGTAGTAGTCCTCGTAATTTTCGTAGGCGAAGATGGGCTGACCTGCCGTGACGGTACCGATGAGCGGAATGTTGACGGAAGAACTCCGCTTAAAGCTGACCGCACGGTTTTTGTTGGGCGAGCGCGAAAGCAGCCCCTCGTTTTTGAGCTTTTCGAGATAATAATAGGCGGACGCCGTCGACTTGATGTGCAGCTTTGCACAGATCTCGCGCACCGTCGGAGAGTAGCCGTTCTCGGCGTTGTACTCGTTGATGTAGTTCAAAACGGCCTGCATTTTGTTTCTGCTGCTCTCTGACATCGCGCATTCCTCCTGCTTGTTTCTATTATAGCAGAATCCTTCAAAAAAAGCAAACAAATGTTTATAAAATTCTTGATTATTTTTTCATAACGCGCTATAATTTGTGCGGAGGTCGATATGGAAACGCAAAAATGTGTATTGTATGACCGCGACTGCATCGGCTGTTTGGAGTGCGAGATGTGCGACCTGGACCCGAACAAAGTGTGTGATAACTGTGGCAAGTGCCTGGATATCAAAGACTTTGCCACGATCAGGATCGACGGGATCGTTACAGACGAATCGAACAAAAGCGTAAAATAAAGTGCTGTGCGCTGCGCGCGGGCTTTTGCCTTGCGCCGCACGTTCACGGAGGTTGTGATGGACGCTAAGAGAGCGGAAGTGCTGGCTCCCGCAGGGGATAAAACGGCGTTTGAAGCGGCGCTTGCCGCCGGGGCGGATGCGGTCTACCTCGGCCTGCAAGATTTTTCTGCGCGCAAGTCCGCCGCCAACTTTACCGTCGACGACCTTGCCGAAGCCGCCCGCAAAGCGCACGCGCTGGGGGCGAAGGTGTACGTCGCCCTGAATACGCTCGTCAAGGAAGGGGAGCGCGAAAACTTTTTTGTAAGCGCGCTGCAGGCTTGGAATGCGGGTGCGGACGCGCTGATCGTGCAGGAGCTCTTCCTCGGCCGTGAACTCAAGCGGCTGTATCCGGAGATGGAGCTGCACCTCTCCACGCAGGCGGGCGTCTGCAACGCGGAGGGGGCGCGCCTTGCAAAGGAATACGGCTTTTCGCGCATCATCCTCGCCCGCGAGACGCCGCTTTCCGACATCGCGCGCATCGCCGCGATCGTCGAGACGGAGTGCTTCGTGCAGGGCGCGCTCTGCACCTGCTTTTCGGGGCAATGTTACTTTTCATCCGTCGTCGGCGGCAACAGCGGCAACCGCGGTCTGTGCAAACAGCCCTGCCGCAAGCGCTATTCCATCGACCGCGCTGGGTTTGAAAAGCCCGCCTATCGCCTCTCTCTCGCCGATCTGTGTGTGGGTGAGGATATTGAAAAGCTGCTGCAAGCGGGCGTATCCTCTTTCAAGATCGAGGGGCGCATGCGCTCCGCTGCCTACGTCGGAGCCGCCGTGCGGTACTACCGCGATATATTAGACGGAACGGGCGATCGGGCGCAAGATCTCTCCGACTTAAAGCGCACCTTCAACCGCGGCAACTACACCAAGGGCTACCTCTTCGGGCAGGACAAAAATCTGCTCTCGCCCGCCATCCAAGGGCACATCGGCGAGGCGGTCGGCAAAGTCGAGGGCAAGGACAAGAGCGGACGCTATCTGTTCGTGCGCTCCACCTTTGTGCCGCAGGATAAAGACGGGTTCAAGGTCGTCCGAGGCGGCGCGGAAGAAGTGGGCGGCGCGCTCTGGCGCAGCGGCTATCCCGCGGCAAAGGGCGGGTTTTACATTCCGTTCGACGCAAAATACCGCCGCGGCGACGACGTCTGCCTGACGCTGGACAACGCGCTCGCCGCACGCATCGAAAAGCGCCGCCGCGCGGCCGAAGTGCGGCTCTCTATAACGATGCGGGCAGGGGAACCGCTGCGCGTCGCGGCGCGCGGCAAATTCGGCGCATACAGCGCGCAGTCTCCCTTTATCGCGGAGCCCTCGCGCAGCCGCCCGACGACGAGAGAAGAACTCGCCGACTGCTTTTTGAAAGTGGACGGGCTGCCGATCGACGTCCGCTTTGACGAGATCGATACAGACGGGCAGAGCTTTGCCGTGCGTTCGCAGCTGAACGCGTTTCGGCGCGCGGTGTGGGCGGATATCTACGGGCGCCTTTCGGCGGCGCACCCGCCTTTGGAAGAGCGCGGCATTCCGCCGCAGCCCGCCTTTGCGGCAGAACCGGCGCAAGGGCGGCTCGCCGTCATCGACCGCGATTTTTCTGCGCCCTGCTATCGGGAACGGATGCTCGATTACGCGATCTTTGACCACGTCGACTGCAAAAATGAGGGGTATATTCGCGATTTTTTACATTATGCGAAGTACTATGCCAGACATAAATACCTCTATCTGCCCGCTTATTGCACGGGCGACGACCTGAAAATATATGAGCCGCTGCTGCCGCTGTTTGACGGCGTCTACGCGGACGGGTACTATGCGCTGCGGCTGAGCCGCGAAAAAAATATCCCGCTCTTTGCGGGGACGGGAATGAACCTCTTCAACCGCGATGACGCGCTCGGCGCGCTAAAAGCGGGCGCGGGGGAGATCGCGCTTTCCAAAGAGCTTTCCCTCGCGGAGATCGCCGCGATCGACATTCCGTCCGCCTTTGTGTTTGCGGGCGGGCGGACGCGGCTGATGGACCTCGGGCATTGCCCGTTCGGAAGGCGCTGCTCATCCTGCGACCGCACCGTCAACCGCTATATGCTGCGCGACGAGGGCGGGCGGGAGTTTCCGCTGCTGCGCGCGCAGCGCTCTGTTTGCCGCTTTACCGTCTATAACTGCGTGCCGCTGCGCGTCGAATGGGGCGGCAATAAGCTGTTCGATCTGAGCGCCTCGCCGCCGGAAGAAAAGGAGCGCATCCTCTCCGGAAGCGCGGGTGGCGCGTTCACGGCGGGCGCATCGAAAAAAGGAATTTATTGAGCGCGTTGGCGCTTTATGTGTGTGAACTATGCAAGACGCGATCCTTCAAAAATTAGAACTGAATAAAGTGCTCGCGAGCGTCGCGAGCTATGCCGTGCTGGAAGAGACGAAGAATAACATCCGCGCCGCGAAGCCGAGCTGCGATTTGCAGGAAGTTGTGGCGCTGCAGGAGCTGACCGCCGAGGCGGACGCCGCGCTCTTCCGCCACGGCGTCGGGCGCATCGAGAGCTTTCCGCCCCAGCGCGACGAGCTGGACCGCGCACAGAAGGGCGCGTCCCTCTCCTGTGCAGAGCTTCTCTCCGCGGCGGCGCTGCTGCGTTCCGCACGCGTCGCGTACCGCTCGGTGCAGGGTCTGCCCGAAGAGAGTTCGGCGCGCCTGCGCGAGATCGCGTCGGGCATCTATTTCGACGAAGCGCTCGAGCGCGACATCACCGACAAGATCCTTGGCGAGGACGAGGTGAGCGACTATGCGAGCGACGCGCTGTTCGACATCCGCCGCTCCATCCGATCCCTTAACGAGCGCATCCGCGCAAAGCTGGGCGAGTACCTGAGCGGCGAGGGCGCAAAATATCTGCAGGACGCGATCGTCACCATGCGTGACAACCGCTACGTTCTGCCCGTGCGCGCCGAGCATAAGGGGAGGATCCGCGGCTTCGTGCACGACCGCTCTGCGAGCGGCGCGACCTTCTTCATCGAGCCGGAGCAGATATTGGACATGAATAACGAGCTGCGCGAGCTTGCGGCGGCGGAAAAGGAGGAGATCGAGCGCATTCTTGCCCATCTTTCGCACCGCGTCGGCGGGATGGCGGGGCAGCTGCGCGGCGACATCGAGCGGCTGTGCGAGATAGACGCCGCCTACGCGAAGGCGGAGTACTCGTATAAGACCAAATGCACCCGGCCCCGCCTCAACGATGCGGGTGTGCTGCGCATCGAAAAGGGGCGGCACCCGCTTCTCGACCCCAAGACTGCCGTTCCCGTCTCTCTCGCCTTCGGCAAAAACGACCGCTTTTTGCTCATCTCCGGCCCGAACACGGGCGGCAAGACGGTCACGCTCAAGATGTGCGGATTGTTCTGCATGATGGCCTGCTGCGGGCTCTTCCTCCCCGCGGCGGAGGGGACGGAAGTTTCCGTGTTCGGGCAGATCTTCTGCGACATCGGCGACGCGCAGTCCATCGAAGAAAACTTGTCGACATTTTCCTCGCACATCCGCAACATCATCGGCATCCTCGAGCGCGCCGACGCGCGCAGCCTCGTGCTCATCGACGAGCTTGGCGGCGGAACCGACCCCGACGAGGGGCAGGCGCTCGCCAAGGCGATCTTGGCAGAACTGCTGCGGCGGGGCAGTCGCGGCATCGTCACGACGCACTATACCTCCCTCAAAGAGTTCGCTTACGCGACGGACGGCATAGAAAACGCGAGCATGGAGTTTGACATGAACACGCTGCAGCCGCTCTATCGCATCGACCTGGGCGTACCGGGCAGCAGCAACGCCATCGCCATCTCCCGCCGTTTGGGGCTTTCTGAAAAAGTATTGCAGGATGCCGTTGCAAACCTCTCGGAGGGCGGCCAAAAATTTGAAAATATCCTGCGCACGGCGGAACAGAGCCGCATCGAGGCTGACGAAGCCAAAAAACAGGCGGATCGCCTGAAGGCGGAGTGGAGTGCCAAGCTCGCAGAAGTGGACGCCGAGCGCGAAAAGCTGAAAAAAGAGCGCGAAAAGCTGTTTGCCACGGCGAAGATGGAGAGCCGCCGCATCGTGCGCGAGCGGACGGAGCAGGCGGAGGAGCTGCTCGCCGAGATCGAGGAAGTCGCCAAAAAGAAGGAGCTGACGGAGGCCGACCTCATCCGCGCGCGCACGCTGAAAAATAAGCTGGCAGACAAGGCGTACGACACCGAGCGCGAGGAAGAGGAAAAGCCGACGGGCGCGCGCGTTTTAGTAAAGGACTTGCACGTCGGCGACCGCGTCTTCGTGCAGGCGATCGGTTCAGCGGGCGAGGTGCTCTCCGTCAACGAAAAGAAGAAGGAGGCTGAGGTGCTCGTCGGCAGCATGCACCTGAGCGTCAAAGAAAAGGACTTGTTCGGCATGACGGGCGGCGCGCGCAAAAAGGATCGCGACCGCGTGCAGGTCGTGCGCAAGACGGAGCCGGTGACGGCGGTGCAGACGGAGATCAACCTCCTGGGGATGACCGTGCCCGAAGCCATCGAAGAGGTCGATCAGTTTATCGACAAGGCGGTGCTCGCCGGGCTTGAAGAGGTCAAGATCATCCACGGCATCGGCACGGGCAAGCTGAAAGAGGGGATCCGCCGCCACCTGCGCGGGATGCGAAACGTGTTGGAATTTCGTGCCGGAGCCTACGGCGAGGGCGCTGCGGGCGTTACTATCGTCAAGCTGCGCTGAAAGAGGCCGGGGCGGCCGCGCCTTCCGCGCGCGGCCGATCGGCGGCAGGTGCGGCGGGCATAACTTTCCCTTCCCGTTCATACATTGACATGATCGATGTGTGCGACGGGAGGTAAATGGTTTGAAGCGTTCCTCAAAAATTGCCCTCATCACAAATTTGTGCCTGGCGGGCGTGCTGCTCATCGTGGGCACGGTGTGCTTTTTTCCCTTCGATATTTCGACGGCGGGGAAGCCGACCGACCGCGTCTATTACGCGGGCAACCGTGAGAGCGCGTATGTCTCTCCCATGTTCAACGTCTATTGGGGAACGGAATATATCGTGCCCATCCTCGATACGTTGGACGAATTTGGCGTCAAAACGACCTTTTTCATCGGCGGGAGCTGGGCAGACGACCACGCCGAGACGCTGCGCGAGATCGTGCGGCGGGGGCACGAGCTGGGCAACCACGGTTATTTTCATAAAGATCCGGACAAACTTTCGTATGAGCAAAACCGCGAGGAGATCCGCTTGTGCGGCGAGTTGGTCGAAATGCTGACGGGGCAGAAGATGTCACTGTTCGCGCCGCCGTCCGGCGCCTACTCGGACGCGGCGGTGGACGCGGCGGAGGATCTCGGCTATAAGGTCATCCTCTGGTCGAAGGACACGATCGACTGGCGCGACCACGACGAAGCGCTCATCTTTGACCGCGCGTCGGGCGCGCAGGGCGGCGACCTCGTGCTGATGCACCCGACCAAAGAGACGGCGGCCGCGCTGCCGTCCATCCTGCAACATTATAAAGACAGCGGCCTGCAAGCGGTGCCCGTTTCCGTTAACATCGGTGACGCGGTGCCCGGGTAAGACCGCGCAAACGATAACTATACCATTGGAGCGAAGAAGATATGCAGATGATTTACAGCAAAAAATTCCCGAGCGGGCTGCGGCTCGTCGTCAAAAAGATGGAAGGGCTCTTGTCCGTGAGTATGGGCGTGCTCGTCGGTACGGGCTCGTGCTACGAGACCGCTGACGAAAACGGCATTTCTCACTACATCGAACACATGATGTTCAAAGGAACGCAGAAGCGCACGTCCTTTGAGATCTCGGACGCGATGGACCGCATCGGGGCGCAGGTCAACGCCTTCACCTCGAAGGATATGACCTGCTACTACGCGAAGTCGACGACCGAGCACGCGGGCGAGGCCTTTGAGATCTTGTCCGACTTCGTGATGCACTCGACCTTCCCCGAAGAGGAGATGGAGCGCGAAAAGGGGGTCGTCCTCGAAGAGATCGCCATGACGGAGGACACGCCCGACGACCTCTGCCTCGATGTGCTCGCCGAGGCATATTTCGGCAAAGAGGGTTACGGCCGCCCCATTTTGGGTCCCGCCGAAAACGTGCGCCGCTTTACGCGCGGCGAGCTGTGCGATTACATCGCCGAGCGGTATAATCCCGAAAACATGGTCGTCTCCTTTGCGGGCAACATCGACCCGCGCGATGCGGAAACATTCGTCGGGCAGTATCTCGAACCGGAACTGCAAAAGCGCGCTTACGCGCCCCGCAAAAAGGCGATCGCGCAATGCGGGCAAAGCCTTGTGCGCACCAAAGACATCGAGCAGGTGCACATCGCCTTCGCCTATCCGTCGCTCCCGCGCGAGGACGAGCGCATGGACGCCGCGCTCATCGTCAACACCGTGCTCGGCGGCGGGATGAGCTCTCGTCTGTTCCAGCGCGTCCGCGAGCAGCTCGGCCTCGCCTATACCGTCTACTCGTATATTTCATCCTTTACGGAAGGGGGAATTTTGACCGTGTACGCGGGCGTCAATCCCTCCAACGTGCAGAAGGCGTGCGGGGCGATCTTTGAGACGATCGAAGCGCTCCGCAAGGACAAGATCACGGCGGACGAGTTTGCGAGGGGGAAGGAACAGCTGAAATCTTCACTCATCCTCGCGCAGGAGAACACGGCGTCGCAGATGCTCGCCTACGGAAAGTATATGCTCTACAACGACGCGCTGCTCGACATCGAAAAGCGTGTCGCAAACATCGGCGCGCTGACGTTGGATGACTGCGCAGAAGCGCTCGCCACCAATTTCGACGCATCGAAGATGGCGGCGGCGGCCGTCGGCAAGATCGACGCACCCATCGCGCTCGAGCGTTAAAATTGCCTCGAAATCGCGTTTTTTCGCGTTTTGCATAGTACTATGTCTGACAAAATTTGCGGCTTTTCGCCTGTTTTTGACGAACACAGCCGCATACTTATTTTAGGGAGCTTTCCCTCCGTACAGAGCCGCAAGGTCGATTTTTATTACGGCAATAAGCAAAACCGCTTTTGGCCGATGCTCGGGCGTTACTTCGGGGAGAGCGTCGGCGAGAGCGGCGAAACGCGGCGCGCCTTCGTCTTGCAGCAGGGCGTCGCGCTGTGGGATATCGTCGTCGCCTGCCATATCCGCGGCTCGTCCGACGCGAGCATCCGCGACAGCGAGCTCGCCGACCTCGATATCGTCCTGCGAGCCGCGCCCGTCGAGCGCATCTTGCTGAACGGTGCGACGGCGTATAACCTCTTTTGCGAGCGGTACGCCGCGATCGGGATCCCGTATCAGAGGATGCCTTCGACCAGCCCTGCCAACCCGCGTTACCGCGAAGAAGAGTGGTTCGCCGCATTGGACGCCGTCTTCGCCCGCGGCACATCGGAGTGAAACACATGAAACATTACGAAGAGGTCGTCGCCGAGCTGCGCTCGATACGCGACGAAAAATACCGCGCCTTCAACGAGCGCATCGCTAACATTCCGTCCGGCAGCAGCATCGGCGTGCGCATCCCGGCGTTGCGCGCCTATGCAAAGGCGCTCGTCCGGACAGAGGGATTTTCGCTCGAAGCGCTCTTCACTTTTCCGAACGAGATCTATGAGATCCGCCTGCTGCAATGCCTGTGCGTCGGATATTGCAAAATGCCGTTCGGCGAGCGTGTCGGGTGGATCCGCCGCGCCGTCTCTATTCTCGACGGTTGGTCGGTCTGCGACATATTTTGCGCGACGCTGCGCATTCCGCAGGCCGTAAAAGGCGATTTTTTAACGGAAATAGAGTACTATGTCAGACATAGATCGCAGTTTTCGCAGCGTTTTGCCTATGTGATGCTGCTCGGCAGCTATGTAGAAGAAGCGTACCTTCCCTTTATCTTTTCCGCGCTCGACCGCGTAGAGACGCAATATTATTACACGCACATGGGTGCGGCTTGGCTGCTGTGCGAGGTGCTCGTCAAATTTTACGACGCGGGCGTCGCATATCTGAAGGAGGGCGCGCTCGACGAAAAGACCAAGCGCAAGGCCGTTCAAAAGGCGTGCGAGAGCTTTCGCCTGACCGTCGGGCAAAAAAACTTTCTGAAACTTTTGAAAAAGTAATGAAAATCTGAAAAAAGTGTGTTACAATATTTCAGATGCGGTCTTTTGTTCCGCAGAATCGTTACAAACTTCATACGGAGAGGATCATGGATATCGTAAAAAAGCTGGCGGAAGAATTTCCGTCCATCCGCGCAGATCGCGTTCAAAACATCGTGTCGCTCATCGACGAGGGAAACACGATCCCGTTTATCGCCCGCTACCGTAAAGAGATGACGGGCAGCTGCGACGACCAGGTATTGCGCGAATTCGACGAGCGCCTGCAATATCTGCGCAACCTCGAAAAGCGCAAAGAAGAGGTCGCAAAGGCGATCACCGAGCAGGGAAAGATGACGGACGAGCTGCAGGCCGCGCTGGAAGCGGCGGCGACGCTGACGGAAGTGGAGGACATCTATCGCCCGTACAAGCAGAAAAAGAAGACGCGCGCAAGCACGGCCATCGAGCGCGGCTTGCAGCCGCTCGCCGAGCTCATCCTCGCGCAGGATCCCGCCGTCGACGTGCGCACCGCGGCGGAAGGGTATATCGACGAGGAGAAAGGGGTGCCCGATGCCGACGCCGCCATCGCGGGCGCGAAGGACATCATCGCCGAGATGGTCTCCGACGACGCGAACGTGCGCAAAAAGCTGCGCAATCTCTTCATGAAGAACGGCACGATCGAGACAAAGCTCGTCAATGCAGACCAAGAGGGCGCCAAGACGTACGAGATGTACGCCGACCACGCCGAAAACGTCGCCGAGATCAAGAGCCACCGCGTCCTCGCCGTCAACCGCGGCGAAAAGGAGGGCTTCCTCAAAGTCAAAGTCACCTTCGACGACGGCATCGCAAAGCGCATCGCGGGGGCAGGGTATCTGAAAAACGCCGGCTACGCGACGCAGCTGGTCAAGGAGGCGGTCGACGACGGCTACGCGCGGCTGCTGTACCCGTCCATCGAGCGCGAGGTGCGCGCCGCGCTGACCGAGAGCGCGAGCGACCAGGCGATCAAGATGTTCGAGCTCAACCTCAAGCCGCTCTTGATGCAGCCGCCCGTCAAAGATAAAGTGACGCTCGGCCTCGACCCTGCGTACCGCACCGGCTGCAAGATCGCCGTCGTCGACGGCACGGGCAAGGTGCTCGACAAGACGGTCGTCTACCCGACGCCCGGCCCCAAGCAGAACGTCGGCGCGGCCAAGGCAAAACTCAAAGAGCTGATCCAAAAATATGCCGTCGACATCATCTCCATCGGCAACGGCACCGCCTCGAAGGAGAGCGAGATCTTCGTCGCCGAGCTCATCAAAGAAGTGAAAGAGGAGACGGGGCGCGAGGTCGCCTACATCGTCGTCTCCGAGGCGGGCGCATCCGTCTATTCGGCCAGCCCGCTCGGCGCGGAAGAGTTCCCCGATTTCGACGTCGCCGAGCGCAGCGCCGTATCCATCGCGCGCAGGCTGCAGGACCCGCTCGCCGAGCTCATCAAGATCGACCCCAAGTCCATCGGCGTCGGCCAATATCAGCACGATATGGATAAGAAGCGGCTTGACAGCGTGCTCTCCGGCGTGCTCGAAGACTGCGTCAACAGCGTCGGCGTCGACCTGAACACGGCCAGCGTCTCCCTGCTTAAATACGTCGCGGGTCTGAACGCGGGCATCGCCAAAAATATCGTCTCTTACCGCGAAGAACACGGCAAATTTTATTCTCGCCGCGAGATCTTAAAAGTTCCGAAGCTGGGCGAAAAGGCCTTTACGCAGTGCGCGGGCTTTTTGCGCATCGCCGACGGCGAAAATATCCTCGACAACACCGCCGTCCACCCCGAGTCCTATGCCGCCGCCCAAAAGCTGCTCGCCCTGTTCGGCTATACCGCCGAGGACGTGAAGGAGGGCAAGATCGCCGACCTGCCGCAAAAGGTTCGCTCTTACGGCGAGGAGCGCGCCGCCGCCGAGACGGGCACAGACATTCCCACGCTGCGCGACATCGTCGCCGAGATCGTCAAGCCCGGCCGCGACATCCGCGATTCCTTCCCCAAACCCGTCCTGCGCAGCGATATCATGGACATCAAAGACCTGATGCCCGGCATGGAGTTGACGGGCACCGTGCGCAACGTCGTCGACTTCGGCGCGTTCGTCGATATCGGCGTGCATCAGGACGGGCTCGTGCACCTTTCCGAGATCACCGACCGCTACATCCGCCATCCCTCCGACGTGCTCGAAGTGGGGCAGACGGTCACCGTATGGGTCAAAGACGTCGACGTCAAAAAGAACCGCATCGGCCTGACCATGAAAAATCCCGCCGCCAAGAAAAAACCGCGCGCAAAAGCGCAGTAAAGTATTGACAAAATAAATCAAATTTAGTAAAATAGTTGCACATATAGGAGGAAATGAACGCCATGTTTGAAAAAGTTCGCGCAATGCTCGCCAAACAGCTGAACTTGCAGCCGGACAAGATCACGCCGGAAAGCGACGTCGTCAAAGACCTCGGCGCCGACTCGCTCGACGTCGTCGAGCTGCTGATCTCGCTGGAAGACGATTACGGGATCTCCATCCCCGAAGACGATATCGTCAACGTCAAGACGGTGCAGGATATCGTCGACATGATCGAACGCCTGGAAAAGTAAGAGGAAACGCGCCCCGCTTCTGCGGGGCGTTCTTTTTTGCAGCAGCCCGCGGGGCGTTCTTTTTTTGCTCGCGCGCCCTTCGGGAGCGGTTGCATATCGGCGGCGATTCTGCTATAATAGCGGCAGAGCCGCGTTCCGCGCGGCAAAAGAGGAGCTTTCATGAAAAATCTGGTCCTTATCGATGGCAACAGCCTGCTCAACCGCGCCTTTTACGGGATGCGGCCGCTGACGACGCGCAGCGGCACGCCGACCAACGCCGTGTTCGGCTTCGTCAAACTGCTGCTCAAGCTGATCGGGGATCTCCGCCCCGACGGGCTGATCGTGACATTCGACCTCAAGGCGCCGACCTTCCGCCACAAGATGTTCGACGGCTACAAGGCGACGCGCAAGCCCATGCCGGACGACCTCGTCGTGCAGGTCGGCATCCTCAAAGAGCTGCTCCGCTCCATGCGCTTTACGCTGTGCGAAAAGGAGGGGTACGAGGCGGACGACCTGATCGGCACCCTCGCGCACAGATTTGAAGATACCAAGAGCATCGTCATCACGGGCGACCGCGACGCCTACCAGCTGGTCGACGAGCGCACGGACGTCTATTTTACCAAGACGGGCGTCTCCGAGCTGCTCAAACTCAATGCGGAAAATTTCGCGGAGATCGTCGGCTACGCGCCCGCGCAGGTCGTCGAAATGAAGGCGCTGATGGGGGATCATTCGGACAACATCCCCGGCGTTCCTGGCATCGGCGAAAAGACGGCACTCGACCTCGTGCGCCGCTTCGGCGGCCTCGACGGCGTCTATGCCCACCTCGACGAAATGACGCCCGCCGTGCGAAAAAAGCTGGAGGCGGGCAGAGAGTCCGCCTACCTCTCGCGCACGCTCGCCACCATCGACCGCGGCGTGCCGCTCGACCTGCCGCCCGACGCGGGCAGCATCCATATGCCCTTTTCCGACGAGGTGCGCGCACAGTTCGCGCAGCTCGAGTTCACCTCTTTTTTAAAGATGGATCTCTTTGAAGAGGATGCGCCCGCCGCCCCGCAGGCTTGCGCCGCCTGCCGCGAGCGCGTCCAAGTGACGGACGTCGACGACTTTTTGCGGCAGATGGATGGCGTCGCCTGCTTTTCCGCCGCCCGCCTGCATGAAACGCTGTACGTCTGCAATGGCGACAAAGAATTCGTCCTTGCGCCCCGCCGCACCCTCTTGGACGACGGCCTGGAGGAAGAGGAGATCGCACGCGCCGCGCGCGCACTCTTCGCAAACAAAGACGCGACGGCGATCTTGTACGGGAAAAAGAATTTCCGCCACTATCTGCGCAGCTGCGGGGCGGAGCTTTGCTGCCGCGCGGAGGACGTATCCCTCTTAAAATATCTCGCCGATTACAGCGGCAAGGACGACGATCTCGCATACGCGCTGCAAAGTACGGGCATGGACGAAAACACGCCCGCATTCGGCGTGCTGCAGCTATACAAACTCTTTTCAGAAAAGCTGCGCGCGGAGGGGATGGAGCGCTTATACCGCGACGTCGAGCTGCCGCTCAGCGACGTGCTCTTCGAGATGGAAGAAGCCGGCGTCAAGATCGATACGGCGACTTCGGAGCGGTACGAAAAGCGCTACCGCGAACAGATCGCGGCGATCGCAGAGCGCATCTATGACGCGGCGGGGGAAAAGTTCAACCTGAATTCGCCCGCGCAGCTCGGGAAAATTTTATTTGAAAAGCTCGGCCTGCCCGCACCCAAAAAGGGCAAGCGCGGGAATTATTCGACGAGCGCGGACGAGTTGGAAAAGCTGCAGGACGACTACGAAATCGTGCGCGACGTGCTGCAATGCCGCCATTACCAAAAGCTGCTCTCGACGTATATCGACGGCTTCCGGCCGCTGATCGACCCGCAGACGCACCTCGTCCACACGACGTACAACCAAGTGCAGACTTCGACGGGGCGGCTTTCCAGCCTCAATCCGAACTTGCAGAACATCCCCGTCCGCGACGAGGAGGGGCGCGAGCTGCGCAAGCTGTTCGTCGCGCGCGGCGAGGGCCGCATCCTCATCGACGCCGACTACTCGCAGATCGAGCTGCGGCTGCTCGCGCATTTTTCCGGCTGCAAGGAGTTGATCGAGGCGTACCGCGAGGGGAAGGACATCCACGCGCTCACCGCCTCGCAGGTGTTCGGCGTTCCGATCGAACAGGTGACGCCCGTGCAGCGGCGGGAGGCGAAGGCGGTCAACTTCGGCATCATCTACGGCATCAGCGACTTCGGCCTCGCCTCCAACCTGCATATTTCTACAAAGCGGGCGGGAGAGTATATCCGCCGCTATTTTGAAACGTATTCCGACGTCAAACAATATATGGATTCCAACGTCGCCTTTGCGCGCAAAAACGGGTATGTGACCACGCTGCTCGGGCGCAAGCGCACCATCAACGAGATCCGCTCTTCCAACTACAACGTGCGTTCCTTCGGCGAGCGGGCGGCGATGAATATGCCGCTGCAAGGCAGCAGCGCCGACATCATCAAGCTCGCGATGATCCGCATCGCAAAGCGGCTGCGCGAGGGAAAATTCCGCTCGCAGCTCATCCTGCAGGTGCACGATGAGCTTGTCATCGACGCCTTTGAAGAGGAAAAAGAAGAGGTCACGCGCATCCTGCAATACGAAATGGAGAACGCCGTGCAGCTGTCCGTGCCCCTGGTCGCGGACGTGCATTGCGGAAAAAATTGGTATGAAGCGAAGTAAATTGCGCGTCGCCGTGACGGGCGGCATCGGCAGCGGCAAGAGCGCCGTCCTCCGCCTGATCGGCGAGATGGGCTATCCCGTCTTTTCCGCCGACGCGATCGGGCGGCATATCTATGACGACGACGCGGTGCTGCGCGCCGTGCGCGCGCGCTTCCCGCAATGCGTACGCGATGATGCCGTCGACCGCAAGGCGCTGGCGAGCGTCGTCTTTGCCGACCCGGAAGCCTTGCGCGCGTTGGACGGCATCACGCACCCGGCCATCATGCGCCGCCTGTTCGATGCGATGGACGCCGCGCCCGGCCCGATCGCCTTTGCAGAGGTGCCGCTCTTGTTCGAGAGCGGGACGGCGGGCATGTTCGACCGCGTCGTCGTCATCCGCCGCCCGTTGGAGGCGCGCATCCGTTCGGTCACGGAACGGGACGGGCTGACGCGCGAAGAAGTGCTCGCGCGCATGCAAAATCAATTCGATTACGAAAAAAATCCGTTGGATGGGCATACTGTTATAGAAAATGACAGCGACCTCGCCGCGCTGCGCGCGGAAGTCGAACGGGTGGTGCATGCGATCGCGCTCGAAGCGGAACAATAGATGGATCATAGCGGCGGCCTTTTTGCTGCTGCTTGCGGCGCTCGTCGGCTCTTTATACGCCTTTTATATGCCCAAACGCCGGGCAGAACTCGTCGCTGCCTGCGCGGCCGAGTTCGGCGTCGACGAGGATCTCGCCTTTGCCGTCATCCGCGCGGAGAGCAACTTCCGCGCAGGCGCCGTCAGTCCGGCCGGAGCCGTCGGGTTGATGCAGCTGATGCCGTCTACCGCCGCGTTTGCCGCGGCGTCGCTCGGCGTCGAGGCGTATGACCTGTTCGATCCGCAGGACAACGTGCGCCTCGGCACTTGGTACCTCGGCTACCTTTCGGCGCGCTTTGACCGCCTCGAAGAAGTCCTCGCCGCCTATAACGCGGGGGAGGGAACGGTGCGCAGGTGGCTGCGCGACCCTTCGCTCGCCGACGCGGACGGACATCTTGCGCGCATCCCGTATGCGGAGACCCGCCGTTACGTCGCCCGCGTAAAAAATTTTTATTTTTGTTACAAATTCCTTTACGGATAACTTGACATTCCATTCGCGATATGGTAGAATAAATCTTGCTTGTGAGGATGGCGGAACTGGCAGACGCGTACGTTTGAGGGGCGTATGGAGAAATCCGTGTGGGTTCAAGTCCCATTCTTCACACCAAGAAAAAGAGCATCGCGACTGCGGTGCTCTTTTTTCATGGCCGCAAGATACTGCCCGAATTTTTCACCGTCGGGAGAATAGAACGACGTTTTGCGGCGCAAACAGGAGGAAGAAAGTTGAACAGATATCTGCGGCCGCAAGGCCTGCGCCGCTATTTTTCTGCGGGGCAATTCTTCAGCTTTTTAGACGGATATGCTTATATCTTTATCTACGCGGCGCTCGCGTTCGTCAGTTCGCTGTGCGGGCAGGAGCCGCTCGTCTTCGGGCTGACGGCGCTGCTCGTCGTGCTCGTCTGTCTCTTTGCAAAGGACACGCGCGCGCTCGTGCCGCCTATCATCCTCGTCATCTATGCGGTCAGCTGGATGCACACGCCGCAGGGCGCATCCGATTTTTTCAACGCGCCCGCCGCGTTCGTTTCGTTCGGCATCCTCGGCGCCATCGCCGTCGCCGCGCTCGCCTTCCGCATCGCCGCCTTTCCGCCGAAAGGGGAGAGCCGCCTGCCCGGGCTGCGCACTGGGCTCGTCGTCCTCTGTGCCGCATTTCTGCTCAACGGCGCGCTGTCCGCAGACTTCGTTTTGTCCGACATCGTCTTCGGCGCGCTCATCGCGTTTTCCTTTATTGCCGCCTATCTCTTGATCCGCCGCACCTGCGCCTACCGCAAAGACAACGGGCTGTATTTTGCGGCGAGCTGCTTTGCCGCGGGTCTCGTCATCTTTTTGCAGGTCGCCTATGCGCTGCTCTTCCGCGACGTTTGGGAAGGGGAGAATGGTGCCCTGTGTTCCGGCATCGACCTGCTGCGCGGCTTTTTCGCGGGCGGCGCGCTGCCGGGCGGGCTGTCTATCAGTAAGAACGCCATGATTGCGGGGTGGGGGATGAGCAACAACTTCGGCGGCATGCTCGCCATGTTCATCCCCGCCTCCCTCTATCTCGCCTATAAGGTGAAGAATGGCTGGCTGTTTTACCTCTTCGCCTTTGCGCAGCTGGGTGCCGTCGCCTGCACGCTCAGCCGCACCGCGCTTTTGACGGGCGGCATCCTGCTCGTCGGCGGAGCGGTCATCCTATCCGTCGCGCGCAGCCCCCGCCGCCCCTTCGTGCGCGCCTGCAACGCTGCCGCCATTCTCGCCGCCGCTGCGGCAGGTGTGCTGTTTTTTGACCGCATCCGCGAGATCTTCGCCGTCATCTTCGACCGCGGCTTCGGCGATTCCAACCGCTTCGCCATCTGGGAGTACGGGCTTAAAAAATTTTTCAAGTCGCCACTCTTCGGCGCGGGGTTCGATCTTCACTTCTATCCCGATTTCGACTTCGACATTGCAAACTGGGTCTTCCCGGATATGTTCCACAACGTATTCGTGCAGATCTTCGCGAGCTGCGGCCTCGTCGGCATGGCGGCCTACTTGTACCATCTCGCGCAGGTGCTGTGCCTGCTGCTGCGCCGCCCGAGCGCCGACCGCCTGCTCTACCTCGGCATCTTTCTCGCCGTCAGCGGCGCTTCCCTTTTAGATAACCACATCTTCCACATCTTCCCCGCGCTTCTGTATTCGCTCTCTCTCGGATTTTGGGAGACGGACGCCGCGGCCGCCGCCCGCCTGCCCCTGTACGGCAGGGAAGCGCGCCGCTTCGTTCCTTTCGCCCCGAAAACCCTCCCGCAAAGATAAAGTACATTTTTTCAGAAATTGTCGTTTTATCTGACATGCGTTGTAAACCGTGGTAAAATCTGCTGTGTCCGCATACCTCGCGAGCGGGCGGTGGCTGAATTTTCTTGTAAATTTTTTGAACTTTTTTTGCGGAACTATTGAAATACGCGAAATTCTATTGTATAATAGTTTAGGAGAAAGGCACAAGATGCCGTAAGAACGGAGGAAGATGATGGACAACACAGTCGATTTCCCGTTGTATGTATTTCACCACGGCAAGAACTTCAAGGCATACGAGTTCTTCGGTGCACATCCATGCAAAGAGGATGGCAAACGGGGTTACATGTTCCGCGTCTGGGCGCCGCACGCAGAGGAGGTCTCCGTCGTCGGCGACTTCAACGAATGGGATCCGGAACAGAACAAGATGCGCCGCCTTTTGGACGGCGAGACCTTCGAGCTGTTTATCCCCGGCCTGAAGGCCTATTCGATCTACAAGTACTGCATCCGCACCAAAGACGGGCGCTTCCTGTACAAGGCGGACCCGTACGCCTTCCATGCGGAGACGCCCTCTAAAACGGCTTCCAAGACGTACGACCTCGGCGGCTTCAAGTGGTCGGACAAGGAGTACCTCAAAAAGCGCAAGACAAGGGATCCCTATTCGTCGCCCATGAACATCTACGAGATGAACCCTCTCTCGTGGCGGCAGTACGGCGACGGCAACTATTTCGATTTCAACAAGCTGGTCGACGACCTGATCCCGTACCTGAAGGAGATGGGCTACACGCACATCGAATTCATGCCGCTGAGCGAGTACCCGTACGACGGATCGTGGGGGTATCAGGTGACCGGCTACTTTGCGATCACCTCCCGCCTCGGCACGCCGCACGACTTCATGCACCTGGTCAACGAGTGCCACAAAAACGGGATCGGCGTGATCATGGATTGGGTCCCCGCGCACTTCCCGAAGGACGCGCACGGCCTGTACGAGTTTGACGGCCAGCCGCTGTACGAGAGCCCGGCGTGGGACAGGCAGGAACACAAGAGCTGGGGCACCCGCCGCTTCGATTACGGCCGCAACGAGATCTTGTCCTTCCTGATCTCCAACGCACATTTCTTCTTCGACAAATTCCATGTCGACGGGCTGCGCGTCGACGCGGTCGCGTCCATGCTTTATCTCGACTACGACAAGCGCCCGGGCGAATGGCTGCCCAATAAATACGGCGAAAACAAGAACCTCGAGGCGATCGAGTTTTTGCGCCGCCTGAACACGACCATCTTCTCGCAGTTCCCGGATGCGATGATGATCGCCGAAGAGTCGACCGCGTGGCCGCTGGTCACCAAGCCGGTCGACATCGGCGGCCTCGGCTTCAACTTCAAGTGGAACATGGGCTGGATGAACGACGTGCTCGACTATATGCAGACGGACCCGTATTTCCGCAAGGGCAACCACAACAAACTGACCTTCTCGATGATGTACGCCTTCACCGAAAACTACGTCCTGCCCATCTCGCACGACGAAGTGGTGTACGGCAAAAAGTCGCTCATCGACAAGATGCCGGGCAGCTACGAAGAAAAGTTCGCCAATCTGCGCGCCTTCATGGGCTACATGATGTCGCACCCCGGCAAAAAGCTGCTCTTCATGGGCTGCGAGTTCGGGCAGTTCAAAGAATGGAATTATAAAGAGGGGCTGGACTTCTTCCTCAAAGAGTACCCGCTGCACCGGAAGCTGTCGGATATGAACGCCGCCCTGAATAAATTCTATGCGACGACGCCCGCGTTCTATGAGATCGAAGACTCGTGGGACGGCTTTGAGTGGATCGCCGCGAACGACGCCGACCGCAACGTCGTGGCGTACCTGCGGCGCGACAAGGCGCAGACGACCTACCTCGTCGTCGTCAACTTCTCCGGCGTCAAGACGGAAGGGTACCGCCTCGGCGTGCCGAAGGGCAAGTACAAGGTGGTGTTCAACACCGATCACCCGAAGTACGGCGGCAGCGGCGAGATGAAGAAGCGCATCTTCAACACCGAGCGCAAGCCTAGCCACGGCAAGGAATATTCGATCAAGATCGAAGTTCCGAAGCTCTCTTGCATCTATCTGCAGAAAATACTGTGACCGAGCTTTCGGCCGCGTATTGATAAAAAAGTCAAATTTATTTTTGGGGGTAAAATATGCAAAGAAAGAAAGAATGCGTTGCAATGTTGCTTGCCGGCGGGCAGGGGAGCAGGCTTTATGCACTGACCAACAATATTGCAAAGCCGGCAGTCCCGTTCGGTGCGAAGTACCGTATCATCGACTTTCCGCTTTCTAACTGCGTCAACTCGGGCATCGACACCGTCGGCGTCCTGACGCAGTACCAGCCGCTCGTGCTCAACGAGTACATCGGCAACGGACAGCCGTGGGATCTCGACCGAAACTTCGGCGGCGTGCACGTCCTGTCGCCGTACCAGAAGAAGTCGAAGTCTGCATGGTACGAGGGGACGGCGAACGCCATCTACCAGAACCTGAACTTCATCAAGATGTACAATCCGAGCTACGTCTTGATCTTGTCGGGCGACCACATCTATAAGATGGATTACAGCAAGATGCTGCGCGCGCATATCGAAAACGATGCCGACTGCACCATCGCCGCCATCCAGGTCCCGCTGAAGGAGGCCTCCCGCTTCGGTATCCTCAATACCAACCCGGACGGCTCCGTCTACGAGTTTGAAGAAAAGCCGAAGCAGCCGAAGAGCACGCTCGCCTCGATGGGCGTGTACATATTCACGGCCGAAAAGATGTATAAATATCTCGAAGCGGACGACGAGGATCCGAATTCCTCCAAAGACTTCGGCAAAAACGTGCTTCCCGCCATGCTCGACGCGGGCGAGCGTATGTTTGCCTATCAGTTTGAAGGGTATTGGAAGGACGTCGGCACGATCAGCTCGCTATGGGAAGCGAACATGGATCTGCTCGGCGAAGACCCGGCGTTCGACGTCGCGGACAACGCGTGGAAGATCCACTCGCGCAACCCGCTCGCGCCGCCCGCATACCTCGGCGACCATTCCGTCGTCAAAAATTCGATGATCGCGCTCGGCAGCGAAGTGTACGGCACCGTCGAAAACAGCGTGCTGTCCAGCAACGTCGTCATCGAAGAGGGCGCCGTCGTGCGCGACAGCGTCATCATGAGCAATACCGTCGTCCATAAGGGTGCGGTCATCAACTATTCGATCATCGACGAGAGCGTCGCCATCGAAAGCGGCGCGAAGATCGGCGAAGAGAAAGAGTCTGCCAAGGGCATCGCCGTGCTCGGCCGCGGCATCACGGTCGGCAAAGACGCCAAAGTTGCAGCCGGCAACATTGTCGACAAATCTATCAAAGAAGGGGAGGAAGCGTAATCATGTCTGCTGTTGGCGTTATTTTTTCGAATATCCACGACGATAACATCCCTGAGCTTGCGCATAAGAGGACGATGGGCTCGCTCCCGTACGGAGGCCGCTATCGCCTGATCGACTTCGCGCTCTCCAACCTCGTCAATTCCGGCGTCACGACCGTCGGCATCATCACCAAAAACAACTACCAATCGCTGATGGATCACCTGGGCAGCGGCAAAGATTGGGATCTCGCCCGCAAGACAGGCGGCCTCGTCCTGCTCCCGCCCTTCGGCGCGGTCGACAACGCGGGGCTGTACCGCAGCCGCCTCGAAGCGCTCAAGGGGATCACCGGGTTCCTTTCCCGCCGCAACGAGGACTACGTCATCCTCTGCGACTGCGACGGCGTCTACCACATGGACTTCACGAAAGTCATCGACTATCACGAGTCCAAGCAGGCGGACATCACGCTCGTCTGCCACAACGAGGAGATCGGCAACTCCGCCCATTACACCCTCGTGCAGTCTGACGACACCGGCCGCGTGGTCGACCTAAAGGTCAACGAGTCTGTCGACGGCACCAACAAGTTCTTCAGCAACATCATGGTCATCAACCGCGCCTTCCTGCTGCGCCTGATCAACGACGCGTCGGTGCACGGTTACCAGAGCTTTGAAGAGGATATCCTGCGCCGCAACATCGTCAGCCTGAAGATCTACAGCTACGATTTCCGCGGCTACCACGCGACGATCGACTCGCTGCGCTCGTACTATGCGCACAACATGGAGCTTTTGAACAAGCCCATCCGCGACGAGCTGTTCGGCGACCGCGACATCTATACGAAGGTCCGCGACTCCGCGCCCACGAAGTACGGCGACTTCGCCGACGTGCGCAACTCGCTCGTCTCCGACGGCTGCATCGTCGAGGGCACGGTCGAAAACAGCATCCTGTTCCGCGGCGTCAAAGTCGGCAGGGGAACGGTGGTGCGCAACTCCATCGTCATGCAGGATACGGTCATCGGCGAAAACGTGCGCATGAACTGCGTCATCACCGATAAAAACGTCGTCATCCGCGACCGCCGCGAGCTGTCCGGCTGCGAGATCCAGCCGTACTTCCTCGCCAAGGGCACGATGATCTGATCGGAAACTACAATTTTATAAATCATTTCGTAAGGAGGTATCTATTTTCCATGCCGGCTAAAGCGAAAAGCAAAAAGACGGAAGATGCCGTTGTCGATAAGGGGGCGACGGCCGCAGCGGAACAGGAAGCAACCAAGGCAGAAGAAGTTTCGGCGGAACCGAAGAAGACGGCGGTAAAAAAACCGGCCGCACGCAAGCCGCGCGCCAAAAAGGCCGCGCCCGCAGCGGAACAGCCTGCCGAGGAAAAAGCCCCTGTCGAAACTGTCGAAGAAGAAATTGTTCCCGCCGCGGAGGCCGCAGCCGAAGAAGTTGCGGCAGCCGAGGCACCTGCGGCCGAACCCGCCGCAGAAGAAGCTGTCTCCGAGCCTGCGGCCGAACCTGCCGCGGAGGAAGCGCAGCCTGAAATCGAGGAGGTATCGGAGATCACCGTTATGCCTAAAAAGAAGATCTTGTTTGTCGCATCCGAGTCTACGCCGTTCATCGCGACGGGTGGCCTCGCCGAGGTCATCGGCTCTCTCTCGAAGGCGCTCGCCGTCAACGACAACTACGACGTGCGCGTCGTCATCCCGCTGTATTCGGATATTTCGTGGGATTACCGCAGCAAGTTCAAGTATCTCGGCAATATCTTTGTGCCGCTCGCATGGCGCAACCAATATTGCGGCATCTTCAGCTATGAGATGTACGGCGTCACCTTCTACTTCATCGACAACGAGTACTACTTCAAGCGCCCGGGGTGCTACGGTTACTATGACGACGGCGAGCGCTATGCGTTCTTCTGCCGCAGCGTCATGGAGATCATGCCCTTCCTGAACTTCTACCCGGACATCATGCACTGCCACGATTGGCAGGCGGCGCTGGCAGCCATCTATCTCAAGACCATCTACTGCTTCCGCCCCGAGTATCAGTTCATCCGCGCGCTGTTCACCATCCACAACATCGAGTACCAGGGCAAATATTCTCTGGATATTTTGGAAGACCTCTTCGGCATCTCCAATACCTGGAAATATCTGCTCGAGTATAACAAGTGCATCAACCTGATGAAGGCTGCGATCGAATGCTGCGAAAAGTTCTCGACGGTCAGCCCGCACTATGCAGTGGAGATCAAAGACCCGTACTATTCGCACGGCCTCGACCCGATCGTCCGCCGCAACGAGTTCAAGCTGGTCGGCATCCTGAACGGCATCGATACGGACGCGTACAACCCCGCGACGGATATCTCCATCTTCAGCCATTACAGCATCGACGACCTCGAACCCAAAAAGCGCTGCAAAGAAGAGCTGCAGAAGATGTTCAACCTGCCGGTCAAACCCGACACGCCGATCATCGCCCTCATCTCCCGCCTCGTCGCGCACAAGGGTCTCGACCTCGTTCGCACCGTCATCGAAGAGGTATTGCGGCAAGACGTTCAGGTCATAATACTTGGCAAGGGCGATTCTTCGTACGAGAATTTCTTTACCGACCTGTCCCGCCGCTACGTCGGCAAGCTGGTCACGATCGTCGCCTTCAACCCCGACCTTTCCAGAAAGATCTATTCGGGCGCCGACCTGTTCCTGATGCCCTCCAAATCGGAGCCTTGCGGCCTCTCGCAGATGATCGCGAGCCGCTACGGCACCGTGCCCATCGTCCGCGAGACGGGCGGGCTGTACGACAGCATCAAGCCTGTCGGCAACGGCGGCAACGGGTTTACCTTTGCCAACTATAATGCATATGATATGTTGTACGTCATTCGTGAGGCGATCAACTGCTACTATAATAAAGATTTCTGGCCTGAATTGATGCGGCGCGTCATGTCCGTCGATTTCAGCTGGCAGCGTTCCGCGAAAGAGTACGAAAAAGTTTATGGGGAAATGTTGAAATAATTTTTAACGGTAGGAGTAGGACATGAGCAGTACGAAAAGCATTACCGAAAAAGAAGTGCAGACATTGATCCAGGGCAAATTGTCGCGTTACTTCGGCGTATCGCCGAAGGAGGCGTCCATCGACCAGATCTACAAGGCCGTCGTGATGAGCGTTCGCGACATTCTCCTGGAAAAGCGTCAGCAATTCCACAAGGTAATGAAGAGCAAAAAGGGCAAGCGCGTCTACTATCTGTGCATGGAATTTTTGCTCGGAAGATCACTCAAAAACAACATTTACAACCTTGGTCTCGGCGATGCTTACAGCAAAGCGCTGAAGTATTTCAACCTGACGCTGGAGGACCTGTACGAGCAGGAACCGGATGCCGGTCTCGGCAACGGCGGCTTGGGTCGTCTCGCGGCATGCTTTATGGATGCGCTGGCTACCGGGAATTACCCGGCCATGGGTTACTCCATTCGCTATGATTATGGCTTGTTCAAACAGAAGATCGTCGACGGCTGGCAGACGGAATTGCCGGATATCTGGCTCCCGGGCGGCGAAGTGTGGCTGACGCAGCGCAGCGACAAATCCTGCACCGTCAAATTCGACGGCTGGGTGAAAGAGGACTGGACGGAAACCGGCCTCAAAGTGACCTACGGCGGTTACAAAGAGGTGGAAGCGGTCGCCTACGATATGATGATCTCGGGCAAAGACAGCGAGGCCGTCTCCGTGCTCCGCCTGTGGAGAGCGCGCAACATCTCCCACTTCGACATGAAGCTGTTCTCGCAGGGCGATTACCTGCGCTGCATGCAGGAAGAGAACGAAGCGGAGGTCATCTCCAAAGTTCTCTATCCTGCCGACGATCACTATGAGGGCAAGTCGCTGCGCCTCAAGCAGCAATATTTCCTTGTCTCTGCTTCTCTGCAGAACATCATCAACGACCACAAACACCGTTACGGACCGCTCAGCCTGCTCCCGCAGCAGGCGGCGATCCACATCAACGACACGCACCCCGCGCTCGCCATCCCCGAGCTCATGCGCCTGTTGATGGATGAAAACGGCTTCACTTGGGACGATGCTTGGAACATCGTCACATCGACGTTTGCTTACACCAACCATACGGTCATGGCGGAGGCGCTCGAGACCTGGCAGGAAGATCTGATCGCCCGCCGTCTGCCGCGCATCCACATGATCCTCAAAGAGATCAACCGCCGCTTCTGCAACGACCTGTGGGCGCGCTTCCCCGGGCAGCATCAGTTCATCGACAGCATGGCTGTCATCTCTAACGGTCAGGTGCGCATGGCGAACTTGTCCGTGATCGGCTCGCACAAGGTCAACGGCGTCTCTGCACTGCACAGCGACATCATCAAAAAGAGCATCTTCAACGGCTTCTATCAGATCTGGCCGGAAAAGTTCACCAACGTGACGAACGGCATCGCGCATCGCCGCTGGCTGTGCCAGTCGAACCCCGAGCTTTGCGAGCTGCTCAACGACTGCATCGGCGACGGCTACGTCAAAGACGCGCAGCAGCTCTCCAAGTTCAAGCAGTTTGAAAACGACCAGAGCGTGCTCAAGCGCCTCGCGGAGATCAAGCACACCAAAAAGAAGCAGTTTGCCGACTACGCCTACAAAAAAGAGGGCGTCGTCATCGACCCGGACAGCGTGTTCGACGTGCAGGCTAAGCGCATGCACGAGTACAAGAGACAGCTTCTCAACGCGATGAACATCATCTCGCTGTATGCCGAGCTGCTCGACGACCCGAACAAGAACATCCAGCCGCAGACCTTCATCTTCGGCGCAAAGGCGGCCTCCGGCTACCTGCGCGCGAAGCAGTTCATCAAGCTGATCTGCTACCTCGCCGAGGACATCAAAAAGCACCCGAAGATCCACGAAAAGCTCAACGTCGTCTACATGGAAAACTACAACGTGACGATGGCAGAGACGATGATCCCCGCGACGGACGTCAGCGAGCAGATCTCCCTCGCCGGCAAAGAGGCGAGCGGCACCAGCAACATGAAGTTCATGATGAACGGCGCCATTACGATCGGCACGCTGGACGGCGCGAACGTCGAAATGAGCGAGGCGGTCGGCCAGGACAATATCTTCATCTTCGGCCTGCGCGCGGAAGAAGTAGAGGAGATGTGGTCGAAGGGATACAACGCCAGCCTGCAGTACAACCAGAACCCGCTCATCCGTCGGGTGGTCGAAATGATGCTGCGCGGCTTTAACGGCGAATCTTTCTCCGAGATTACCAACTACCTGCTCACGGGCGCGCCCGTCGCCGACCCGTATATGTGCATGGCAGACTTTGAATCGTATCACACGACGCAGAAGAGCATCAAAAATCTGTATGCAGAGGATAAGATGCTTTGGTCCAAGATCTCGCTGAACAACATCGCCGCCTCCGGCATCTTTGCGGCAGATCGCAGCATCAAGGAGTATGCCGATAATATCTGGCATCTGAAGTCTCTCAAGGTGTAACTCGCGGCAAAGTATCATGAATATCTACTATAATCCCTTAGACGTGCGCTGTAAGAGCACCATCGGCGGGATTGAGCAAAACCAAAAATTGCATATCCGTGTTTACGGCAAATGTACTGAGCCTTGTCTGTTCGTCCTGCATAAGGACGGACAGTCCGGGGCTCAATATTTGCATATGGATACCGTTGCGGATGGCTGGAGTTTGCTCTTGAACCTGCAAGAACCCGGTCTCTATTTTTACCATTTTCAATTCGGAGAACAGCGCGTTGCCGGCTGCGGAAAGTTCCGCAATCTTGAATTTTCTGAATCGATCACAGAATATCAGATATTAGTGTACCGTAAGGGCTTCCGCACGCCCGATTGGTTCAAAGGGGGGATCATGTACCAGATCTTCCCCGACCGTTTTTACAAGAGCGGCGAAGTGAGCGTCGCACCCGAAAAGTGGCTGCATCAAAGCTGGAACGAAGCGCCCGAATACCGCATGAACGCCGAGGGAAAGGTCCTCAACAACGACTTTTTCGGAGGCAATATCCGCGGCATTCTCGAAAAGCTCGACTACCTGCAGAGCCTGCACGTCACCGTCATCTATCTCAATCCGATCTTCCGCTCCTTTTCCAACCACCGTTACGACACGGGCAACTTCATGGAGATCGACCCGACCTTCGGCACGGAAGAGGAGTTTGCCGAGCTGGTAGAGGAGTGCCGCAGGCGCGGCATGCGCGTCATGTTGGACGGCGTATTCAATCATACCGGCGACGATAGCTTGTATTTTAATAAATATGGGCGATATAATGAATTAGGCGCATATCAGTCGAAAAATTCAAAGTACTATGCGTGGTATAGCTTTATTAAATTTCCGAACAAGTACCACGCCTGGTGGGGGATCGACAACCTGCCCGCCGTCAATGAAGAGAACCCCTCGTACGCCGCGTACATAACGGGCGAGGGCGGCGTCATCCAATATTGGATGCAATACGGGCTCGGCGGGTTCCGTTTGGACGTCGCCGACGAACTCCCCGACGATTTTATCGAAAAGATCCGTTCTGCCGTCAAAAGCTCGGATCCGGACGCGCTCGTCCTCGGTGAAGTGTGGGAGGACGCCTCCAACAAGATCGCTTACAGCAAGCGCCGCCAATATTTTTGGGGCAATGAGCTGGACAGCGTGATGAATTACCCGCTCAAAGATGCGATCATCCAATTTATCACGAGCGGCAACACGACGACCTTCCGCCAGACGATCGCCATGCTGCGCGACAACTATCCGAAGACCGTCCTCGATTCGCTGATGAATATTCTCGGCACGCACGATACGGCGCGCATCCTGACGGCGATGGGCGGCGTCCACGCTTACACGAAGGACGAGATGAGCCGCATCAAATTGGACGAGGCGACCCGTAAAAAGGCTGTCGAGCGCGTCAAAGCGGCGGCTGTGCTCTTATTTACCCTCTTCGGCGTTCCGTGCATCTACTATGGCGATGAGATCGGCATGGAAGGGTATTCAGATCCGTTCTGCCGCTTCCCGTTTGATTGGGATCATATCGATGCGGATATGCTCGCACATTATCGCCGCCTGTCACACATCCGCGCTTCACTCTCCGTCTTTCGCGACAGCGAATATGCAGAGCTCTTTGCCGATGAAAATTGCGTCGTCTACGAGCGGCGGAAGGGGAAAGAAGTCGCCGTCGTCGTCATGAACTGTGGACATAACCGCTACGATATGAAGTACCGGGGCAAACTGTTCGATCTGCTGCACGCGGATGCGGAATATCGCGATCACTTTGCAATTTTGCCGCACAGCTATGCGATTTTGAGCAATAAAGCCGTATGATCTATCTTTTGCATAGTACTATGTCTGACATAATTCGATCTAAACCGTGATGAAACATCGTCTTTTGCTGTCCTTCATTCTGATCGCTTCGCTGCTTCTGCTGTGCGGTTGTTCGGCGCTGTTTTTGCGTGCCGCGCCGCCGCAGCAGATCGTACTCCGCGCCGATACCGAAGCGGAGAACGACGAGACGGCTATCCGCGGTCAGGGCGCCGTCGTCACCGTCGTTACGGTCGGCTCGTTTCAGGTCGGCCTGCGGTTCGGCTCCTTTATCGATTATTCGTCCGGCGTGATCGTCAACGAAGAGGGCTATGTGCTTGCGGCCGCATCATCTTTGCAGCCTGCAATTTATACGCAGGACGGCGAATACATCGGCACGGCAAACGCCGCATATGCCGTCCTTTCAGACGTTTACCAAACGAGCGATACGCTGTATCGGTTGGAGCTGGTCGATGTTGACGCGGAGAGCGGCTTTGCGCTCTATTCTTTTTACGATTCATTTTCTTATGCCGCCGAAGATTTTTCGGATAGCGAGCACAGCGGCACGGTCGAGGGTTTCCCGATCGTCGCTGAATTTTCTTCCGAAACGATCGCGGTAGGGGACTTCTGCACGGCGATCGGCAACGCGGTCGGCAGCGTCGTCAACGATACGGCACAGTCGCTCTCTTCGCTCAGCCATTTCAGCGTTTCCGCGACGAGCGGCGCCATCTCTCAAACCGGAGATGAAACGTTTTTGATCGGCGCCGCGGTGAGCCCGGAGATGATCGGCGGAGCAGTTTTTGATCAAAACGGCTATTGTATCGGTATTCTCTCAGAAAAATTGCGCCGCGATGCCGCAGCCGATCAAAATTTTGTGGCGAATGCGACGCTTTGCAGCGGTGTCGATCGGGTTTTGCGCTATCTCGACGCCGTCTCCGCCTCGCTGCGGATCCCGATCCCGTACACAGTCGCCTCGGAGGTCGCCGCATGAACCGTGTCCGCTCTGTTTCTCGTTCTGTTTGCCGTGCCGTTTTGGCATTGCTGCTTGCGGGAGTCGTCGCATTCTCTTTTTCTGCCTGCGGCGAAGCCGCGCTGCCGCCTTATGACGGCAATATACGGCATGAGGTCGCATACGACGCAACGGCGCAGGAGACGTCGCTCGCCGAAGCCTATGCCGCGGCGGCACCCTCCGTTGTGTGCGTAGAAGTCCGCGTTTCCGATTCCATTTGCTATTATGGCAGCGGCTCCGTCATTGACGATGAGCGCGGTTATATTTTGACTTCTTCCGCTCTTGTGGCGCGCGCCGAAACGGCGCCGTCATATACCGTCACGTTTGCCGATGGCAGCAGCACTTCCGCGTCCTTATACGGTTACGGCGCCCACAGCTTTTTTTACCGCACGCAGACTTTGAGCGACAGCGTCATGCCCGGAAACTCGGATATTGCCGTTTTAGCGATCGACGACGTTTCAGAAGGGCGTTACCCGGATGCCGATTCGGGTGAAATGCGTGCGCTTCCGCGGGCGATCGCGTTTGCGGATTCTGATGCGCTGACGTATGGAGACGATTGTTTTTTGATCGGGAGCCTCGAAAATGAAGAGACTGCCGTTACGCGCAATGTTTTTCAAAGCGGGATCGTCTCCAAGCCGTATAATACGCATACATCGGCGTTCGATCTCGCAGACACGAGCAATTTTTTTGACGGTTCGTTCGACTACCTCGTACAAACCGACATCCAAACCAATGCCGGCAATGAAGGCTCGCCGCTCCTGAATGCGGACGGCCGGCTGATCGGTCTTGTCAATCGCCGCGCAGAATCCACGTTGCGCTATGCGCAAAACCAGGCGTACGGGCTTTCGTTTGCGACGCCGTCGTCCAACGTGCGCGCGGTGCTCGCCGACGGCGGGATCGATGTGGCGTTTGCCGATGCTGATACGCCCGCCGATGAAAGCATCATCCAAAATGCTGACCAGATCCAAATGGCGACCGATCCCGTCGCGCAGATCCTGATGCGGCGCAGGCCGGTCATATCGGAGGGCCAAAATCAATATATCGGCAGCTCCGATTATTTCGTCGCGTCGGCCGGCTCGCCGATCGTCTTTTCGCCCAAAGCGCAGCGATCTGCAGAGACAGATGCACAGCGCATCGCCGCAGATTGCTTGGATATGGTCGTCAAGATCATCGTTTTTTACGAACATATCGGCACGCAGGAGGTGCTCGGATACGGCGAAGGCAGCGGCTTTCTCGTCGATACAGACGGGACGGTCGTGACCAATTTGCACGTGGTCAACAAGCTGTCTGACCTGAACCAGACCGAAACGGGCAACGCAAACCATTCTGTAGATATTGAAGGCGTTTCCGTCTATGCGGCGTTTGAACGCGGTACGCGCGGATCTGCCCGCCACGGCCGGTTCATTCTTTTGCCGATGGAGATCGCGGCGTACCACAGGCAAGGGGATCTCGCCGTGCTGCGATTCCAAAACCCGATCTATACGGCGACTGAAAGCGGCGGACAGATGCGCGGTTTTGCCGAGGCGTTTGCGCTGGAAACGGAATTGCCGCAGCGCGGCGAACGCGTCTACGCGGTCGGAAATGCCGTGGCGTACGGAGTTTCGATCGTGAGCGGCGTCATATCTGTACCGGAATTTACGCGCTATTACGAAGAGTACGGCTATAACATGATCCAAACCGATGCCCCGATCAATGGCGGTAATTCGGGCGGACCGCTGTTGAACGCGGCGGGTCGCGTCGTCGGCGTCAATACGCTCGGGATCGGCAGCGAACTGATCACAGACTACGGATATGAAAACGTAAGCTGGGCCATCCCGGCTTCGTTCGTCAAAAGCTTTTTGCAAGATGTCGCAAACAACGCGACCGAAGGCGGCGCTACGATTTTGTAGCAGCCGTCTTTTTTAAAGGAGTCCAAAAGCACTTTGCCGATTTGCAAGCAGAATGCGTACAGCCGACAACAGAGCAATACGCTGCGTAAAATCTTTCAACAACGTATAGCAACGCCGCTTTGCATCTAAATTTATAAAAAATAGAATTTTGAGGCTCCAACACGCATAATAATTGCGATTCGCGCCGAAAAAACGTTGAACGATCAGTTATTTTCGGTAAATTCGGTAATTTTGGCGCTGAAAATTTTATTTGAAGCGATCAGAGCGCCCCTGCGTCAAAACAGGCCTATTTATTCGTAAAAGTCGTGTTTTACGCATAGATTTAAGTGTCTTGTTTTCTCCTCTACCGTAAAAAAGCACATCGGGCGCGCAGCTATGGAGGTGCGCAAATCCGTTGATTTTTTTCTGTGCTTGCGGTATAATGCACATATGGTCGATCTTTCCTTTTATCAAAAACGAAACATCAACAATCTGAAGCGTATCGAAGGCCTTTTGAAGGAGCTTCCTTCCTTCGTTGAGGAATACTTTTTGGGGATCGAGAATCAAACCAGCACGCTGACGAGGCTCAATTATGCCTACGATCTGCGCATCTTTTTCGACTATCTCTCGAACCAATGCCTGCGCGGCAAAGCTGTGCGCTCCATTACCCTGCCCGACCTCGAAGCGGTTTCCGGTACCGATATCGAACGATTTTTAAGCTACTTGTCGCATTACGAATTTCGCGGCGCGTACGAAAGCTGCAACGAGCGCGCAAAGGCGCGAAAACTCTCGACCATCCGCGCCCTGTTCAAGTATTTCTTCAAAAAAGATAAGATCAAAGTCGATAACGCCGCCAAAGTTTCGATGCCAAAGCTGCACGAAAAAGAGATCATCCGTTTAGAGCCGAACGAGATCGTCGACCTGTTGAATTGCGCAGATTCCGGCAGCGGCATGAGCAACCATCAGCGCGCTTTTCACGACAAGACGCGCATCCGCGACGTCGCAATTTTGACCCTCTTTTTGGGGACGGGCATCCGTATCAGCGAGCTTGTCGGACTCAACAACGAAGACATCGATTTCACTTCAAACAGCTTCAAGGTGACGCGAAAAGGCGGCAACCAGGCTATCCTCTACTTTTCTGACGAAGTCGCCGATGCGCTGGCTCGTTATATGGCATATAAAGAAGACGATCTGCACGTATCCGAGCAGGAACACGCGTTGTTCTTATCCTTAAAAATGCGGCGCATCAGCGTCCGTGCGGTCGAAAACCTTGTAAAAAAGTACAGTAAACTTGTTTCTCCTCTTAAAAAGATCTCCCCTCATAAGCTGCGCAGTACCTACGGCACGCAGCTGTACCGGGAGACGAAAGATATTTACATCGTCGCCGATGTGCTCGGCCATAAAGACGTCAATACGACGCGGAAACACTATGCCGCCATTCAAGAAGATGCGCGGCGCAATGTTGCCGGCAAAGTGCGGCTGCGAGAGCCGGATCCTGACGACGATGATACACAGCATTAATGGCTATTTGATGCGATCTATGTCACGCATAGTACTCTGTAAAATATGGAAATTCGAAAAAGTATAGACGAAAACGGCTCGCAAGAGAAAATTTATATCTTGCAGCCTCTTGAAAACGAAAATTCACTCGCATTGCGGGATGAAGCGATCTCGTTGATCGAGAGCGCCGGCGCACTCTACGCCGGCACCATTTTTCAAAAGATCCGCGACGTCAATCCAGCGACGTACATCGGCCCCGGCAAGCTGCAGGAGCTGCGCGAGCGTTTGGACGGCTTGGACGTGACCGTCCTTTTCAACGGCGATCTGACCCCCTCCCAGACGCTCAATATTTCGGCGGCGTTGGACAACAAAAAGGTGATCGACCGCACGACGCTTATCCTCGATATCTTCGCGAATAACGCGCGCAGCGGTGAAGGCAAACTGCAAGTCGAGCTTGCGCAGCTGCAGTATATGTACCCGCGGCTCAAAGGCAAAGGCGAAGGTCTTTCAAGGCTTGGCGGCGGTATCGGCACGCGCGGTCCCGGTGAAACCAAGCTGGAAACGGACAGACGGCGCATCCGCGTGCGCATCGCCTATCTGAAAGACCGTCTGCGCGTCCTCGAAAACCGGAGAGAACTCGTCAACACGCGCCGCGTAAAGGAATCGGCGCGCAGGATCGCCCTTGTCGGCTATACGAATACGGGTAAATCGACCCTCCTGAACTTGCTGACCGGCGCAGAAGTGGCTGCGGAAGACCGCCTCTTTGCGACGCTCGACCCTACGACGCGGCGTCTTACCATCGACGGCGTCGATTTTCTGCTCACGGACACCGTCGGCTTTTTGCGCGCGCTGCCGCATAACTTGATCTCCGCCTTCCATTCGACGCTCGAGAGCGCGCTCAACTGCGATCTCGCCCTGATCGTCTGCGACGCTACATCAGATTATCGGATGCAGTATGAGACGACGCTGGAGACGCTCAAAGAGCTCAAATGCGAGGTCCCCTACCGCATCGTCATGAATAAATGCGAATCGATCGATTGTTTTGATGAATATCCGCACGATGCGATCTTTATTTCCGCCAAAGAGAATATCGGCATCGACCGCCTAAGACAGGAAATTTTAAAACATTTTTCCGCCGATATTTCTGCCGTAAGCCTGCGCATCCCCTATACGCGCATGAACGAATACGCGCGCGTCAAGGGATATGCAGCCGAAAGCGACTTCCGCTATTTGGACGACTGTGTAGAACTGAAGGCTCGCATTCCGAACATCCACTTGTCAAAGTTTGCTCCTTTTCGCATCGCCGACCGCGAGGAACACTCGTAAGAGCGATTTATGTGTGACATAGTACTCTGCAAATCGTTGAAAAATGCTTTTTATCCGCCTGATCGTCTGCGTTATCCTCTTATACATTGACATAATGCCGTTGCAAGCTTCCCTGCAACGGCATTTTTGTTGTCTACTAAAAAGCCGAGGCGGAACGCCTCGGCTGCATTATACAAAGTTTATTGTGTTTGTTTTGTTCCGTCAAAACAAGAGTGTTGCTTCCGCCCCGGCCTGCGCATTATTGGCAAAGATCTGCGTAAAATCGATCGGGTTGTTCAAGTACAGCGTCTTGATGAAGGTGCCGTCTAACTTCACCAACATATCCTGCACAAACGCGCTCGTTCCAAAGAGTTCAAAGATCGCAAGCACCAGCAACAGCAAGATAAAGACGGCGACGACCATCAGGACGGCGCCGAGAGCGCCGTTCAAAATGCGCATCGCGAGCAGATCCATCGAAAACAATTTTTCCAATAAGAGCACGATCAGCTTGCGCAGCAGCTGCACGAGCAGGAACAGGACGACGTAATAGATGACCGTCGCGAGGCGGATGGTCGCAAAAAAGCTCCAGATCCCGCCCAACCATTCGTTCAGCCAGCTGATCCCGTCTGCGACAAAAGGGATGGAGGCGATCAAGCCGCCGAAGGCAAAGCAAAAGACGATCGAAATGATCGTACCGAAGATACCGTCAGTAAAAAAGCGCAGCGTGCGCCCGAATCCGAACACAACGCCGAGGCCGGCCAACAAAATGGCCGCGACTATGAAGATGATATCTGCAACCAAGTAATTTTTCTCCTTATAATAAATAATCTATATGCGCGCGCTTTTGCGCTGTGCGTATCAAAAACCGTACAGATCTTTACTGCCGTATTCCGGCTCGCAAGTCAGGCGGATGCCGAGCTTGCGCATGACCGACTGATCCGCTTCCGGCAAGATGCAGGAAGAGTGCGCCTCGCAGTCGCGCAGGTTGACGAGCATGCTCATCGCCTTTTCGGCGATCGGATTTGTCGCCGCGCAGATGGAGAGCGCCGTCAAAACGTCGCCGAGGCTGAGCTTGACCTTATCCTCGCGCAGCACGTCCTTTTTCAGACCGATGATGGGCGAAAGGACGATGGGTGAGAGCAGCAGCATATCGTCGGCGATGCGCGAGAGCGTCTTGATCGCGTTGAGCACGGCGCTCGCACAGGCAGTCATCAGTTTATTCGATTTGCCCGTCACAAAGGTGCCGTCTTCCAGATCGAGCGCGACGGCCGCGCAACCCGCCGACTCCGCTTTTTCCAGCGCAGGCTTGACGACCGCGCGGTCGTTGACGGACAGTTTGTTTTCGTTCATGAGCAGGCGGATGCGCTCGACGGTGTCCTTGGTGCAGTTGCCCATCTTGTAGTCGCACTCCGCCTTAAAATAGCGGCGTACGATCTCCTGACGCGCGGCGCTGCGCACCACTTCGTCGTCCACGATGCCGAACCCCGCCATATTGACGCCCATATCCGTCGGCGACTTATAGATGTCCTCGTCGCCCGTGATCTTGGCGAGGATGGAGCGCACGATGGGGAAACACTCGATGTCGCGGTTATAGTTGACCGTCGTTTCGCCGTACGCCTCGAGGTGGTACGGGTCGATTATATTGATATCGCCGAGGTCGGCCGTCGCCGCCTCGTATGCGACGTTGACGGGGTGGCGCAGCGGCAGATTCCAGATCGGGAAGGTCTCGAACTTTGCATAGCCGGCGCGCACGCCCCGCTTGTACTCGTGATAGAGCTGCGACAGGCAGGTCGCCAGCTTGCCGCTGCCCGGGCCGGGCGCCGTGACGACGACGAGCGGTTTGGTCGTCTCGATATACGGGTTTGCGCCGTACCCTTCGTCCGAGACGATGACGTCCACTTCGGTCGGATACCCCTTCGTCTTGTGATGGATATAGGTGCGCAGCCCGTGATTTTTCAATTTGTTGATGAACTTATCGGCTGCCGGCTGCCCGAGATACTGCGTCACGACGACGCTGTTCATGTTCAGGCCGAGGCCGCGCAATTTGTCGATCAGTCGCAGCACGTCCGTGCCGTACGGGATGCCGAAGTCGGCGCGGATCTTGTTGCGCTCGAGGTCGGCGCCGCTGATCACGAAGATGATCTCAGACTGCTCTTTCAACGTCAGGAGGATGCGACACTTGGCGTCGCTCTCAAACCCCGGAAGCACCCTGCAGGCGTGCATATCGTCAAACAATTTTCCGCCGAATTCCAAATATAACTTGTTGTCGAATTGGCGGATGCGCTCTAAAATCTTTTCGCTCTGCAGCTGTACATACCGATCGTTGTCAAATCCAATTTTCATTTGTAGTCAATCCTCACGTTGATATCCATGCTATTATACCATACCGCCGCCAAGAATGCAACGGCGGCGGGGAAATTTTTACGGGCGGCGCAATTTTTCTTGTAAAACATACGCGAAAAATACGCGATGTTTCGCATAGGGTCTGAAGGCTGCACTGCGCTCTCCCGCAAAAACGACGGCCCGGTTTTTTGTGAAAACCGGGCCGCAGCTATTTTACAAAGAATGCCATCAGCGCAGTCTGTCGGGAATGACGTCGTTGCGAACGATGTCATCGTACGTCTGCGGCTTGACGATGTAGTCGGCCTCGCCGCCGCGCACGAGCACGACGGGCGGGATCGGGTTGCGGTTGTAGTTGCTCGCCATCGAATAGTTGTAGGCACCCGTCGAGAGCACGGCGAGGATGTCGCCGCTGCGCGCGGGAGGCAGCAGCGCGTCCACGCAGATCAAATCGCCGCTCTCGCAGCATTTGCCGGCGATGGATACCCCCTCCGTCGCGAGCTCGTTGGCTCGGTTGGCGAGGACGGGCGTATATTTTGCCTGGTACAGCGCGTAGCGCGGGTTTTCAAACATGCCGCCGTCGATGGCGATGTACTTGCGCACGCCAGGGATATCCTTGATGTTCCCGACCGTGTACAGCGTGATCCCCGCCTCGCCGACGATGGAGCGGCCGGGCTCGATGACGAGGTGCGGCCTTTTGACGCCGTATGCGTCCGATTTAGCCTTCAATTCGGCGATGATCGCGCGCAGATAGTCGGCGTAGCCGTCCTTCGAGATCTTGGCGTCCCCTTCGGCGTACCAGATGCCGTAGCCGCCGCCGAGGTTGAGAACCTCCGCCTCGAAGCCGTGGCGCTCCTTCATCTGCGACATAAATTCGAGCATGCGGTCGACGGCCGCGGTAAACGACTGCTTCTCAAATATCTGCGAGCCGATATGGCAATGGAAGCCGGCAAGGCGCAAATTCTTTTTGGTCAACGCGTACTGCGTCACCTGTTCGGCGGTGCCGTCCGCAAAGGAGAAGCCGAACTTGCTGTCCGTCTTGGCCGTCTGGATAAAGTGATGGGTGTGCGCCTCGACGCCCGGGTTGACGCGGATGAGCACGTCCTGCACCCTGCCGCGCGCCGCGCACAGCGCGTCGAGCAGGTCGATCTCTGCATATGCGTCGACGACGATGGTGCCGACGTCGCAGTCGAGCGCGTATTCGAGCTCGTGCTGCAGCTTATTATTGCCATGCAGATAGATGCGCTCCGCAGGGAATCCGGCCTTCATCGCGGTGTACAGTTCGCCGCCGGAAACGACGTCGACGCCGATCTTTTCCTGCGCCGCGATCTTATAGATCGCCATGCACGAAAAAGCCTTGGACGCATACAATACCGTCCCTTTTCCGTCGTATTCACGGTCGATCGTGTCGCGGTAAATGGCGCACATGTCGCGGATATACTTTTCGTCCATCACATACAGCGGCGTGCCGAATTTTTCGGCAAGCGCGACCGTATCCGCACCGCCGATCTCCAGATGTCCCGCCTCGTTGATGCGCAGCGTATCTCTCTCGTTCATAAAGCCTCCCGGCAAATGCCGTTCTTACAATAATTTGGGAATATAAGTCTGTTTTTGCCGATTTGCATAGTACTATGTCTGACATAGTTCGCTGCAAATCGGCGGTTTTGCTGTATCAGAGGATCTTTTCGGAAAGCAGTTTGATCCCCTTCTCCGTCAAAATTTTGAGCGCGCGGTCGGTGTCTTCGACGCGCATCAGGATCTTGGCCGAGTTGTGATTGGTCAAGACGAACGAATACAAGTATTCGATGTTGATATTCGCCGCCTCGATCAGGGCGATGACCTCCGCCAGAGCGTTGGGCTTATCGTCCACCTCGACGCCGATCAGCTCGGTAATGCCGACGGTGAAGCCTTCATTTTTCAGGATCTCATAGGCGCGTTCGTTGTCGCGCGCGATAAAGCGCACGATGCCGAAGTCCTTGGTGTCCGCGATGGAGAGGGTGACGAAGTCGATCCCCTCTTTGCCCAAAGCGTGGGTCAGCTTGTACAGTCTGCCGGGGCGGTTCTCCATAAATACGGAAAGCTGTTTGACCAACATACGATTTTCCTCCTTATTTATTATTACGTTTAATTTGTCGCACGGCGCAGAGATCTTACTCTCTGCGGTCGACGACGCGCACGGCCTTGCCTTCGCTGCGGCGGATGGAGCCGCTCTCGCACAGTTTGATCTTCGCGCTCAAACCGATGTACGAGTTGATCTCCGTCTCCACCTTCTTTTTGATGGATTCGATGTCCGAGACCCTGTCCGGCGTGAGGTTGCCGGCGAGCTCGATGTCGATCTCGATCACGTCGAGGTTGTTGATGCGGTCGACGTAGATCATGTAGTGCGGCGATACGCCCGCGACGTTCATGATCGCCGCCTCGATCTGCGACGGGAATACGTTGACGCCGCGGATGATGAGCATGTCGTCCGAGCGCCCCTTCACCTTGCTCATCTTGACGGTCGTGCGGCCGCAGGCGCATTTGCCCGCCGTCAGCGTGCACAGGTCGCGCGTGCGGTAGCGGATGAGCGGCTGGCCCGTCTTGGTGATGGTCGTAAACACGAGCTCGCCCTCGCTGCCGTACGGGAGCGGTTCGAGCGTATCGGGGTCGATGATCTCGGGGATGAAGTGGTCCTCCTGCACGTGGCTGCCGTGCTTTTGCATGCATTCCATCGCGACGCCGGGACCGCTGATCTCCGAGAGGCCGTAAATATCCAGCGCATCGATGTGAAGCAGGCGCTCGAGCTCGTCGCGCATCTGGTACGTCCACGGCTCCGCGCCGAACGCGCCGCCGATGAGCGAAAAGTCCTCGATGTTCATGCCCGCCTTCTCGATCTCGGTGCCGAGGAAGATGGCGTACGAGGGCGTGCAGCACAGATGCGTCGCGCCGAAGTCGCGCAGCAACGTCAGCTGGCGGATGGTGTTGCCCGCGCTCGCGGGAACGGTGCTCGCGCCGATCTGTTGTGCGCCGTAGTGCGCGCCCAGGCCGCCCGTGAACAGGCCGTAGCCGTATGCGACGTGCACGAGCGAGTCTTTGGTGACGCCCGCCATGGCGAGGGAGCGCGCGGCGACCTCCGCCCAGACGTCGACGTCGTTCTGCGTGTAGCCGACGACGGTCAGCTTGCCCGTCGTGCCCGAAGAGGCGTGTACCTCGACGATGTCGCGCGCGGGCGCAGAGTAAAACCCGAAGGGATACGCTTCGCGCAGGTCGTGCTTGACGGTGAACGGCAGCTTCTGCAGGTCGGCGACCGAACGGATATCCGACGGCTTGAGCTTGCAGGCGTCCATCTTTGCGCGATACGGCTTGCAGTTGTTGTAGACAAGCTCGACTGTCTTGCGCAGGCGTTCGCTCTGCAAGTTTTCAAACTCCGAGCGGGAGAGACATTCGATCTCCGGGCGGTAGATGTAATCTTTTACTTTAGACATACAGTTTCCCCTTTATTTAAGTTCATTTGAATTTTTTATACGGCCGCGTAGCCGAGTTCAAAGGCGCGGCGGTTCATATCGATGGTCTTTTGCGGAATGCTCGCCAGAAGCGCCGCCTCAAATTTTTCGCGGTCGAGCCCGAGCTTTTTGCACAGCGCGCCGAGCATGACCGAGTTGGCAGCCTTCGAGTTGCCGGCCTGCAACGCGAGGTCGAGCGCGTCGACGCCGTCGCCGCGCAGCTGTTCTTCGATCCCCTTCGGGTACTCGGCGGCGCCCGTCACGACGGGCATGGGCATGATCTCCTGCGTGGAGTACAAGATCTCCCCTTCCGGTTTGAGATAATGCGCATAGCGCAGCGCTTCTAACTTTTCAAAGGCGAGGATGAGGTCGGCACGCCCTTCATCGATGATGGGCGAGGCGATCTTTTCGCCGATGCGCACGTACGTCATGACGCTGCCGCCGCGCTGTGCCATGCCGTGCACCTCGCTCAACTTGACGTCGTACCCGCTTTCGAGCGCATATTTGCCGAGGACGCGGCTCGCGAGCAGCGTCCCCTGCCCGCCGACGCCGACGATCAGGATATCCAGACTTTTCATGTTACTGCACCTCCCCTTCGATCGCACCGAATTTGCAGACGCCCTTGCACAGCCCGCACTCCGTACACAACGAGACGTCGATGGTGATGCCGTCTTTGCCGTTGACGATCGCGGGGCAGCCGAGCTTGAGGCACGCCTTGCATTTTTTGCACTTTTCGTTGATGCGGAAGCCCTTGTACAGCCGCTTGGTCAGCAGCGCGCACGGCTTTTTCGCGATGATGACGGAGACCTCGTCTTTGGCGAGCTCTTCCTTCACCGCGCGCTCCGTCTCGGCGAGGTCGCCCGGGTCGACGGTGCGCACGTTGGGCACGCCAACGGCGCGGCACACCTCCGCGAGGTCGAGCTCATATGTAGGCTCGTTTTTGATGGTCTTGCCCGTCGCGGGGTGGTTCTGGTGCCCCGTCATGCCCGTCGTGCGGTTGTCGAGGATGATGACGGTGACCGGCGCCTTGTTGTACACGGCGTCGATGAGCCCGGTGATGCCGCTGTGGATGAATGTAGAGTCGCCGATGACCGCGACCGAATGTTTGTGCGCTTCGGGATCCGCCTTGTCGAAGCCGATCGCCATGCCGATGCTCGCGCCCATGCAGACGACGGCGTCCATCGAGCCGAGGGGCGGTACTGCGCCCAGCGTGTAGCAGCCGATGTCGCCCAAAACGTTGAGCTTGAGTTTGGAAAGGACGTAGAAGACGCCGCGGTGCGGGCAGCCCGCGCACAGCACGGGCGGGCGCGCAGGCACCTGCGCGGGCGCGGCGGCCGTATCCTCTCCGAGGATGCAGCGGCGGATGAGGTTTGCAGAAAACTCGCCGCAGCGCGGGAAGATGTTTTTGCCCTCCACCGCGATGCCGTGCGCCTTGACGAGCGTCTCGATGTGCGGCGCGAGTTCTTCCGCGACGATGCAGCGGTCGACGCTCGCGGCAAATTTTTCGATGAGTTTGTACGGCAGCGGATAGACCATGCCGAGCTTGAGGACGCTCGCCTCGGGCAGCGCCTCCTTCACATATTCGTACACACCGCCCGCGCAGATGATGCCGAGTTTGGTGTCGCCCGGCTCGATGCGGTTGATGGCGAGCGTATCGGCGTCCGCCGACAGTTTCGCCGTGCGCTCTTCGACGACGGTGTGCTTGACGCGCGCGTTGGCGGGCATCATGACGTACTTGGCGATGTTCTTTTCGTAATTTTTGAGGGGAAGCTCCTGCCTCTCGCCCAGCTCGACGAGGCTCTGCGAGTGCGCGACGCGCGTCGTCACGCGCAGGATGACGGGCGTATCGTACTGTTCGGAGAGTTCAAATGCGAGCTTTGTGAACTCCTTCGCCTCCATGCTGTCCGACGGTTCGAGCACGGGCACCTGGGCGCTGACGGCGGTCACGCGCGTATCCTGCTCGTTCTGCGAGCTGAATACGGACGGGTCGTCTGCCACGGCGATGACGAGCCCCGCGTTCACGCCGGTATACGACGCGGTGAACAGCGGGTCGCAGGCGACGTTCAGGCCGACGTGCTTCATCGAAACGATGGTGCGCGCGCCGCGGATGGACGCGCCGACGCCGACTTCTAAAGCCACCTTTTCGTTGGGAGACCACTCGCTGTAGACGTCGTCGTAGCGGGCAAGCTCTTCCGTGATCTCGGTCGACGGGGTGCCGGGATACGCGGTCGCGACTTTTGCGCCCGCTTCCCAGGCGCCGCGCGCGACGGCGAAATCTCCCAATAACAATTTCTTCATAATAACCTTAACCTCTGTGAATGATTTACAAGCAAAGCGGGCGTTTGCCCGGATATTTTACTTTTTACGCAGGTCGATGACGCGCTTGACCTTCCCTTCCGTGCGGCGGATGGAGAAAGGCTCGACCAGCTTGACCTTGACGTCCAGCTGCAGCACGACGCGCAGGTTGTGCCTGATCTTGGCGACGAGCGCCTCCAGCTTGGAGTAGTCGGTCAGCAGGCTCGCGTCGTCCACTTCCACACGCACCTCGATGGTATCCATATAATTGACGCGGTCGACGACGATCTCGTACATCTTGCCCAGCTCGTCCATGCCCATCAGCACGCTCTCGATCTGCGACGGGAAGACGTTGACGCCGCGGATGATGAGCATATCGTCCGTGCGCCCGACCACGCGCGACATGCGCGCGAGTGTGCGGCCGCAGCGGCAGGGCTCATATGTGATGGAAGTGATGTCCTTGGTGCGGTAGCGCAGCACGGGCATCCCCTCTTTGGTCAGCGTCGTGATGACCATTTCGCCGAGCTCGCCCTCGCCGAGCACGCGGTTGTGCTCCATGTCGACGATCTCGGGGTAGAACATATCCTCGTTGATGTGCATGCCCGCCTTTTCGCGGCACTCGCCCGAAACGCCCGGGCCGCCCACTTCGGTCAGGCCGTAGTTTTCGGTCGGCAGCGCACCGAACAGCTTTTGCAGCGATTCGTGCATCTCCGCCGTCGATGCCTCCGCGCCCATGCAGACGAGGCGCAGCTTGAGGTCTTTGAGCATCCCCTTGCTCTTGGCCGTCTCGGCGAGGTACATCGCGTAGCTCGGCGTCGCGATCAGCGCCGTCGCGCCGAAATCTTTCATCAGCATGAGCTGCCGCTCGGTGTTGCCCGAAGAGACGGGCACGACGGTCGCTCCCAGCTTTTCGACGCCGTAATGCAGCCCGAAGCCGCCCGTAAACAGCCCGTAGCCGAAGGCGACGTGGAAGATATCCTCGTCCGTCGCCCCCGCCATCATCAAAATGCGGGCGATGCAGGTGGACCAGTTGTCAAGATCCCTGCGCGTATAGCCGCCGACGACGGGCTTGCCCGTCGTGCCGGAGGACGCGTGCAGGCGGATGATCTTTTTCATCGGCACGGCGAACATCCCGTACGGATAGTTGTCGCGCAAATCGTCTTTGGTCGTGTACGGGATCAGCTCGATGTCTTTCAGCGTGCGGATGTGCTCGGGCTTGAGCCCGATCTCATCGAACCTGCGGCGGTACAGGGGCACATTTTCGTACGCATACCGCACGATATATTTCAAACGTTCCAGCTGCATCTCGCGCAGCGCTTTGCGGTCGATCGTTTCGATTTCGGGACTGAACATCATAACTCTACCTCGATGATTATTCCGAATAGGAATCAGTTACCTATTATTTTATCACATTTCGAGCGCCGTTGCAATCCTTTCGCCAAAGTTCACGCAATTTCTGTGAAAAAACCGCACAAAGAAAGGGGCGCGCCGACATCGGTACGCCCCTTCGGTGCGATACTGCCGCCGATCAGAGCAGCGTGCGGCGCTGCTCTGCCTCGGAGAGCGGGCAAAGATACTTCGGCGCGACGTCGAATGCGGTGACTGCGCCCGTCTTGCCCTCCTTGTGCAGGCGGTAGACGGCGCGCGCGTAGGCGACGAGCACGCTCGAGGTGAATTCGGGGTTGCTGTCCAGCTTCAAAGAAAACTCCATCAGGAAGCGGCTGCCCGTCGCCGAGCGGCCGGAGCGCAGCACGAAGCCGCCGTGCGGGATGCCCGCATGGTCGCGCTGCAATTCTTCTTCCGAAATAAAATGCACCGTCGTGTCGTAGTCGGCGAAATAATCGGGCATCGTCTTGATGTCGCGCTCGATGCGCGCGAGGTCCGCGCCCTCTTCGGCGACGACGTAGCACTCGCGCGTGTGCTTTTCGCGCGTGGTCAACGCGGGCTCTTCGCCGCTGCGCACGCGGCGCAGCGCCTCCTCGACGGGTACCGTGTACTGCCGCGCGTCCTTGACGCCGGGCACGCGGCGGATGGCGTCGCTGTGGCCCTGGCTGACGCCCTTGCCCCAGAAGGTGTACGTTTTGCCCTGCGAGAGCGCCGAACCGAAGTAGATGCGCGCGAGTGAGAACAGGCCGGGATCCCAGCCGATGCTCATTGCGCCGACGTGGCCGGCCTCCTTCGCCGCCGCGTCCAGGCGGTCGAAATATTCGGGGATGTGCGCGTGGGTGTCGAAGCTGTCCACCGTGTCGAACAGGCGCACGACCTCCGCCGACTGCTTGGGCAGGTCGGTCGCGCTGCCGCCGCACAAGATCATCACGTCGATCTTGCCGACGTAATCTGCCATCGCATCCATCTTCTCCACCTTGACGGGGAGAACGGTCTTGACCGCAGCAGGGTCGCGGCGGGTAAAGACGGCGACGACCTCCATATCCTCATTCTGTGTGGCCGCGTACTGCACGCCGCGGCCCAGGTTGCCGTATCCGACGATACCGATCCTGATTTTTTCCATAAGACGTTTTACCTCATATGCTTATAATAAATTTTGAACTGTTTTGAAGATCTCGCCGCGAGCGAAGCCACGATCAGATATCCGCCTCCGCGAGGACGTTTTTGCCGAGATCTTTGAGCGAAAGGTGGACGCCGTCCAACAGCAGATAGCTGCGCGGCGTCCCGTTTTTGGGGAGGGATACCGAGCCGCAGTTGGCGACAAGCACGCCGCCGCGCCGCTCAATAAAGCCGGTGTGATAATGGCCGTAAAAGAAGGCGTCGCCGCAGTTTTTGGGCAGCGCGTCGATGCTGAACTTATCGCCGTGCTGCAAAAAGATCTTTTTGCCCTCCGCGATGAGTACGCCCTCCGATACAAACTCAAAGTCGGAGATCATCGTGTCGACGTCGCTGTCGCAGTTGCCCTTGATGACGGTCAGGCGGTCGACCAGGCCGTTCAAGATCTTGGCGACGCCCATCGGATCGTAGCCTTCGGGGAGCGGGTTGCGCGGCCCGTGGTTGTAGATGTCGCCGAGCAGGATGAGCCGGTCTGCGCCCTCCTCTCCGAGAAGGTCTGCGACGCGCTGCGCGTAGATGCGCGAGCCGTGGATGTCGGAAGCGATCAAAAATTTCATAAAATCCCTTTCTCTCCTTGCAAAACCGCAAAAACGGCGCGAAAGGCACCGTTTTGCGGAATTATATACGATAAATCAAAATTTTCGGCGATTTGCGTAGTACTCTGTCTGACATAGATCGCCGTAAGTCGCACATTATTTGTGCGTGAACTTGTAAGTCGTGGCGTAGTGGTAGATCTTATTTTTATCGAACACGGGGTCGCCGTGCATCGCATACGACGGGCAGTTGACGGCGTTCGGGATGAACTGCGACTCGAGGCAAAGACCGGAGCGCGGCCCGTAGTGGCCGGATTTGCCGTCGTGGTCGAGCTTGTTGCAGGTGTACAGCTGCAGCGCGGGCTTGTTGGTGAACACTTCCATCGTGATGCCCGACTCCTCGCTCGAAACTTCTGCCGCCTTCGTAAATTCGTTCGGGCGCTTGTTGAGCAGGTAGTTGACGTCATAGCCGCCCTGTTTGACGATGTCGGCATCCGACGTGTCGCCGATCCGCTCGCCGATCTTGTGCGGCGTGCGGAAATCGAATGGAGTGCCCTTCACGTTGCGGAAAGAGCCGTGCGGGATGAGCGCGTCGTCCGTCGGCGTGATCTTGTCTGCATTGATGGTCAGCGTATGGTCGAGCACATCCCCTTCCGCCTCGCCGTTTAAGTTGAAGCAGGCATGGTTGGTCATGTTGATGACCGTCTTGCGGTCGGCCATCGCGGCATATTCGATGCGCAGCTCGCCGTCCACCAGCGAATAGCGGATCTGCACGTTCAGGTTGCCGGGGTAATTTTCTTCGCTGTCTGGGCTGGTCAAGCTCAAAGCGAGCGTGTTGCCGTCGCGGCCTTCAAAGACGTAATTCCAAAGTTTTTTATCGAAACCGATCTGGCCGCCGTGCAGGTGGTGGCCGTGATCGTTTTTGAAGAGGTCATAGTCGACGCCGTCGATGCACATATGGCCGTTTTCGATGCGGTTGGCACAGCGGCCGATGATCCCGCCGATATACTCGGGATTGCGCTCGTAGCTCGCCACATCGTTGTAACCGAGGACCACGTCGACGGGATAGCCGCGCCTGTCGGCGACCCGCAGCGATTGGATGATGCCGCCCATGTTCAGGATCACCGCCTCGTTGACGCCGTCCTTGATGCGAAACGCCATTACATTTCTGCCGTCTGCCGTCTTCCCGAATATGCTCGATTGAATCATTGTCTGCACTCCTTAAGAGAATTTCTATGATCGCGCCCCCGCAGGGCGATCTCTCGCAGTTGCCGCCCGCGTTCGAGCGAAAATATGCCGCGCCTTCAAACGCGCGCCGCGCCCCCTTAACACAATATATAGAGGGAGAACTCATCATTCTCCCTCTATTATACCACTAAAATCAGCCTTTGTAAATGGTTTTGCCGGAATTTATTCCGTTATTTATTCTGCGGGATATCCGGAATGGATGCAAAGCCCTTCGCGAGATCCTCGTCCGTCGGGATGCTGTCCGTCATGGTGCCGTCGTTGTACTGTTTATAGGCCGCCATATCGAAGTAGCCGGTGCCCGTCAGACCGAAGAGGATGGTCTTTGCCTCGCCCGTCTCCTTGCACTTGAGCGCCTCGTCGATGGCGACGCGGATGGCGTGGCTGGATTCGGGTGCGGGCAGGATGCCCTCGGTGCGCGCAAACTGCTCTGCCGCCTCAAACACCTTGGTCTGCTCGACGGCGACGGCGCGCATCAGCCCCTCGTGATACAGTTCGGAGACGATCGGACTCATGCCGTGGTAGCGCAGGCCGCCCGCATGGCTGGCGGAGGGCATGAACCCGCAGCCGAGCGTGTACATCTTGGCGAGCGGCGTGATCTTCGCGCTGTCGCAGAAGTCGTAGACGAATTTGCCGCGCGTGAGCGAAGGGCAGCTCGCCGGTTCGACGCCGATAAATTCGATGTCGTTCTTTCCGAGGATCTTGTCCCCCATAAACGGCGCGATCAGGCCGCCGTAGTTGGAGCCGCCGCCGACGCAGCCGATGACGATATCCGGCTGCACGCCGTATTTATCCATCGCCGCCTTGCTCTCGAGGCCGATGACCGATTGGTGCAGCACGACGTGGTCGAGCACGCTGCCGAGCACATAGCGGCAAGAGGGCGTCGTGACCGCCTTTTCGACCGCCTCGCTAATGGCGCAGCCGAGCGAACCGCCCGTGCCGGGGAACTCTTTGAGGATCTTGCGCCCCGCTTCCGTCGTATCAGAGGGGGACGGGATGACCTTCGCGCCGTAGGTGCGCATGACCTCCTTGCGGTACGGCTTCTGCTCGCTGGAGACCTTGACCATATACACGGAGAGATCCAGCCCGTAGAAGGCGCACGCCATGGAGAGCGCCGTGCCCCACTGCCCCGCGCCCGTCTCCGTCGTGACCGACTTCAGCCCCTGCTTCTTCGCATAGTACGCCTGCGCGACGGCCGAGTTGAGCTTGTGCGAGCCGGAGGTGTTATTGCCTTCAAACTTATAATAGATATGCGCGGGCGTGCCGAGCGCCTTTTCGAGGACGTAGGCGCGCACCAGCGGCGACGGGCGATACATCTTGTAGAAGGAACGGATGTCCTCCGGGATGTCGATATAGACGTCCGTGCGGTTAAGCTCCTGCTCGACGCACTCGTCGCAGAAAACGGCCTTGAGCTCCTCCGGTTTGCAAGGCTGCAGCGTAGCCGGATTCAAAAACGGCTCGTGCTTATGCTGCATGACGGCGTTCAGGTTATACCACTGCTTCGGGATCTCGTCTTCGGAAAGGTAGATCTTGTACGGGATCGGTTTGGTTGCCATTTTTGTGTTCCTCCTGATATAAAAATATTTTTTTGACAAAAAAAAGCACGACCGACTCGTTTTGGGACGAATCGATCGTGTTGCCACCCAAGTTCGCCGCGCCCGATAAAGGCGCCGCCTCATTACGGATACTATCATATCCTCTTCCTGTAACGTGAAAGCCACGTCGAGCACTACTCGTCACCTTTCGCACCCGCCCTCGGTAATCCATTCGCGCTGCGCCGAACCGTTTCCATCCCACCGCCGGAAACTCTCTGTGCGTTCGTCCACGCAGGTTACTACTTTACCTCATCGGTTTTCTCAATCATACCATACCCGAAAAAGTTTGTCAACCGTTTGAAAGGATATTTTTTTGAAAAATTTTTTCACGGAATTTGTCTCCGCGCGCGCAGAATATACGCCGCGCGCGCAAACTATACCGTATGAAGACGCTCTCCTTTCTCCTCGCCGCACTGCTCTGTATATGCCCGCCCGTGTGCGGAACGCGCCCCGCGGCCGCCGCGCCCGCCGCCCGGACGGACGCAGGCGAGCGCGTCATCTATCTCACCTTCGACGACGGCCCGACCGACTCGACGACGCCCAAAGCGCTCGATATCCTGCGCGAGTTCGGCGTAAAGGCGACCTTTTTCGTGATCGGGCGGCAGATCCGCGGGCGAGAAGAGATCTTGCGCCGCACCGCGGCCGAGGGGCACGCGATCGGCATCCACACCTACACGCACGACTACGCCGCCATTTACCGCAGCCGCGAGGCGCTGCTCGAGGACATCGGCCGCTGCCGCGACGCCATCCGCTCCGTACTGCCACGCTACAGCCGGAAGATCTACCGCTTCCCGGGCGGGTCCTTCCTCTGCCCCGATCTGCGCGCCGCCGTAAAAGCGGCAGGTTACCGTTATTACGATTGGAACGCATCCGCAGGCGATGCGGAGGGCAGTTATTCCGCCGAACAGCTGTTTGAAAACGCCGTACGGAGCGCGCAAAACAAAGACTCCGTCCTGCTGTTGCTGCACGACGGGGTCGGCTATCGGCAGACGCTGCGCGCGCTGCCGAAGATCATCGGATATTTTCAAAATGAAGGGTATCGGTTCAAGACGCTCTGATCGCGGGATACAGGAGCCGCTTGGGTTCAGTCGAGCTGTAGCGCGCCGCGCAGCTCGTTGACGTCGGCGACGCCGTGCGCATCCAGCCAAGAGTTCAGCCCTTCAATGATCTTGGGCATGGCGAGGGTATCCGAGAAGTTCGCCGTGCCCACCTGCACCGCGGCCGCGCCCGCGAGGATAAATTGCAGCGCGTCCTCTGCGCAAGTGATGCCGCCCATGCCCATGACGGGGATGCCGACCGCGTTGCACGCCTCCCAGACCATGCGCACCGCGATCGGGCGGATGCCCGCGCCCGACACGCCCGCCGTGACGTTGGCAAAAAAGGGCCTGCGCCGTTCGATGTCGATGACCATACCGTTGAGTGTATTGATGAGCGACAGCGCGTCCGCGCCGCCCTCCTCCGCCGCGCGCGCGTTGGCGGGGATACTCTCGACGTTGGGAGAAAGTTTGACCATGAGCGGCGTATGCTTGAGCGCGCTCTTGGCGACGCGCGTCGCCTCCTTGACGCTCTCCGGGCGGATGCCGAAGGCCATGCCGCCGCATCTGACGTTGGGGCAGGAGATGTTCAGCTCGATCATATCGACCAACCCGTCTAGCCGCGCGCAGATGCCCTCGTAGTCCTCCAGCGTGCGGCCGGCGACGTTTGCGACGATCGCGATATGTTTGCTCTTCAAAAAATCGAGGTCGTCGCGCAAAAACACGTCGACGCCGGGGTTTTGCAGGCCGACCGAGTTGAGGATGACGCCGTGCGCCTCCGCGATGCGGGGCGTCGGGTTGCCGAGCCGCGGCTCGAGCGTCAGCCCCTTGGTACTGATGCCGCCCAAGCAGGAGATGTCGTAGATCTCGTCAAACTCTTTACCGAACCCGAAGGTGCCGCTCGCCGCGATGACGGGGTTTTTGAAGTTGACCCCGCAGATATTGACATTCAGCTTTGCCATCAGATCTCCACCTCATTGATATCGAAGACGGGCCCGTCCTTGCAGACGCGCGCGTTCTCTTCCGAACCGCTCTTTTTGCACACGCACACGAGGCAGGCGCCGATGCCGCAGCCCATGCGCTCCTCCAACGAGACGAAGCACGGAGTCTCTATTTTGCGCTCGGCCAGCCCCGCTTTCAAAGCACGCAACATGGGCGTCGGGCCGCAGGATAAAATCAAATCGGGGCGCGCCTCTTCAAAGTCTTCAAAAAACTTGGAGACGGCCGTTCCCTTCTCGCCGAAACTACCGTCATCCGTCATGATAAAGGCAGCGTCCGACCGATGATCGTACTTACCGAAGGTACTGACGAACTTTGCGCTGCGGAAACCCATATATGAGCGAAAATGCTTGTCGCTTTCATGATATTCTTGCAGGACGGAGAGGAGTGGAAATACTCCCACTCCGCCGCCGATCAGCGCGACGCGCTTCTGTTCTTCCGCGATGCGAAACCCGTTGCCGAGCGGCAGGACACAGGCGAGCGCATCGCCCTCCTTCACGCGCGAAAGAAGGCGCGTCCCTTCGCCCTTGACCTGATAACACACGCATACGGTACGCGATACGCGGTCATATGACATGACGGCAAACGGACGGCGCAAAAGATGCGCCCCGTCTCCGACGGAAAGATTCAAAAACTGGCCGCAGCGAAAATCGATCTCTTCCGGAAGCGCAAGATCGAGCTCATAGATCCCGGGCGCGATTTGTTCGTTGGTACAAACTTTTACTGCTAATTCTTTCATAAAACCACACACTTGCATCTGTTTATGCCTGACATAGTACTTTGCATCAGCCGAAAATCGCGCGACTCAGGTCCGCTTTCATGTCGATGCAGGCCTGACGCGCCGCGTCGTCGAAGCGAAGGCGAGCATACGCCTCCTTGCGATAGGCACACAGGATGCCGCGAGAAGAATTGACGATGCCGCCGCGCCCGGAAGCGTCGAAGCAGACTTTGAGGTCGTCTGCCGTGCCGCCCTGCGCGCCGTAACCGGGGATGAGGAAGAATGTATGCGGCATCTCGCGGCGGAGGATCTCCGCCTGCACGGGATGCGTCGCGCCGACCACCGCGCCGACGGCAGAATACCCATACTTGCCGACGCTGCCCTCGCCCCACTTTTCGACGAGGGAACCCATATATTCGTAGACCGTCTTGCCGTTTTCCAGCTTTTGATCCTGCAGCTCGGCACCCGAGGGGTTGGACGTCTTGACGAGGACGAAGATGCCCTTGTCGCGCTTCTGCATCCAGCTGAGGAAAGGCTTGATGCCGTCTGAACCGAGATAGGCGTTGACCGTCAGAAAGTCCGAATCGAAAGCATTAAATTTGGCCTCTCCGACCGCAGTTTCGCCCAAAAAGGTCTTGGCATAGCACTCCGCCGTCGCGCCGATGTCGTTGCGCTTGGCGTCCGTGATGACGATCAGCCCCTTCTCCTTTGCGTAGCGCACCGTCTCGGCGAAGGCGCGCAGCCCGTCGACGCCGTACATCTCGTAATAGGCGATCTGCACCTTGACGCAAGGCACGATGTCGGCAACTTTATCGACGATCGCCTTGTTGAAGGCGACGATCGCGTCCGCAGCGCCGCGCAGGTCGCTGACCCCGACGCGCATGTCATCCGGCAGGTAATCGAATGCGGTATCTAGCCCGACGGCCGTCGGGTTTTTCATCTGTTCGATTTTTTCGATCAACGTATCGACGATCATGTTCAGCCTCCGTAATTGGCCCCATACTGCGCGAGATAGTCGCGGATGGCGGGGACATGTTCCTTGCCCTCGATGACGCCCTCTTCGAGCGCCTCGATAATGTCGCGGATGGTGACGATGGAGCAGACGCGCACGCCATCTTCATCAAGCGCCTGCTGCACGGCCGACTTTTCGCTGCCAAGCGCCTTCTCCATGCGGTCCACCGTGATGACCATGCCGGAAATATCTACCTTCGCCGCGCCGCGCAGCTTGGGCAGGACCTCTTTGAGCGCCTTGCCGCTCGTCATCACGTCTTCGATGATGACGATCTTTTCGCCGTCTGCCGGCTGCTTGCCGACAAACATGCCGCCCTCTCCGTGGTCCTTGACCTCTTTGCGGTCAAAGCAGAAGTATACTTCTTGCCCGTACTTCTCATAGAGGGCGACCGCCGCGGAAATGGCGAGCGGGATGCCCTTGTAAGCGGGTCCGAAGAGCGTCTGTACGTCCAGCCCGTTCTCGTGGATGCACTCGGCATAAAACTCGCCGAGGCGCTTGATCTGCGCGCCCGTCTTATATTCGCCCGCGTTAAGAAAATAAGGGGCGACGCGGCCGCTCTTCAACGTAAACGTGCCAAACTTCAATACCCCGCACTCCGCCAAAAAGCGGATGAATTGCTGTTTATACGTCATGGTTTTCCTCCTTTATGTCTGACATAGTACTATGCAAACGCTCGTTTTACGCGCGATATTTGATATTTCCGTCCACGATCGTGCACTTTACGCGCCCGTAGGCCTCCCTGCCCGCAAACGGCGTATTTTTGCCCTTGGAGAGAAAGTCTTTAGGGTCGATCATGTATTTTTCATCGAGGTCGGCGAGCATGATATCTGCGACACCGCCCTCTTTGAGAGATCCACCCTCCAGGCCGAGGATGCGCGCGGGCGCCGCGCTCATGCGGTCGGCGAGCTGTTCGAGCGTCAGCACGCCGCTCTTGACGAGCGCCGTATATGAGAGCGAGAACGAAGTCTCGATGCCGCTGATACCGAACGCCGCAAGGTTGTATTCGCCGCTCTTTTCGTCGCGATGGTGCGGCGCGTGATCGGTCACGATGCAGTCGAGCGTGCCGTCGCGCAGCCCCTCGCGGATAGCCGCCACATCCTCCGCCTCACGGATGGGCGGGTTGACCTTCGTGTTCGCGTCGTAAGTGACGATCACATCGTCAGTCAGCATAAAGTAATGGGGGCAAGTTTCCGCCGTCACGCGCACGCCGCGCGCCTTCGCCTCGCGCAACAGCTGCACGCCGCCCTTCGTCGAGACGTGGCAGATGTGCACGCGCTTGCCGAGCGTCTCCGCCAATATGATCTCGCGCGCGAGCATGATCTCCTCGGCAGCCCGCGGGATCCCCTTCAGTCCGGCCAGCGTGCTGTTGTACCCCTCGTTCACGACGCCGCCGTCGACCAAAGACTTGTCCTCGCAGTGCGAGAGGCACAGCAAGCCGAAGTCGGACGCATACTCGATCGCGAGGCGCATCATGCGCGCGTCGGAGACGGGTCGACCGTCGTCGCTCACAGCGACGGCGCCCGCGTCCTTCATCTTGCCCATCTCGGCGAGGCTCTCGCCCGCCTCGCCTTTGGTGATCGCGCCGATCGGGCGGACCTTGCACAGGCCGACCTCCTTCGAACGCGCCACGATATAGCCGACGACCGCCGCGTTGTCGCAGACGGGCTGGGTGTTGGGCATGCAGCACACCTGTGTAAAGCCGCCGTGCACCGCCGCGGCGCTGCCGCTGGCGATGTCTTCCTTATATTCAAATCCCGGCTCGCGCAGATGCACGTGCATATCGATCAGCCCGGGGAAGACGTGCAGCCCGCGCGCATCGACGACCTCTGCGCCGGCATCTTCGAGTCCCTGCCCGATCTTTATGATCTTGCCGCCGTCGGCGAGGATGTCGCCCTCGCGCACGCCGTCCGCAAAGACGAGTTTGCCGCCCTTGATGAGAAGTTTACTCATGTTTTTCGCCCTCCTGTCTGTTTTTTACGAGAAGGAACAGCAGCGCCATGCGCACGGCGACGCCGTTTAAGACCTGCTCCGTGATCTTGCTGTTGGGTGCATCGATGACGTCGGAGGTGAATTCGACGCCGCGATTGACCGGGCCCGGGTGCATGACGATGCAGCCGGGGTCGGCAAAGCGCAGATGCTCCTCGCTCACGCCGTAGTAGCGGTTATACTCGGAGAGCGAAGGGAACAGCCCGCCGTGCATGCGCTCGAGCTGGATGCGCAGCCCCATGACGACGTTCGCGCCGGCGAGCGCCTCCTCGCGCGAGGACGCTATTTTTGCGCCCATGCGGTCGATGCCCTGCGGCATCAGCGTCGCGGGCGCGTACATGACGACCTCAGCGCCCAGCTTGGTCAATCCGAACAAATTGCTCTTGGCGACGCGCGAGTGCTTGATATCGCCGAGGATGGCGACCTTCAGCCCCTTGAAGGAACCGAACTTTTCGCGCATGGTGTAAAAGTCGAGCAGCGCCTGCGTCGGGTGCTCGTTCATGCCGTCGCCGCCGTTGACGACGGAGGCGCGGACGTGTTTAGCGAGGATGTGCGGCGCGCCGCCCATCGGGTGGCGCATGACGATGACGTCGTTCTTCATCGCGTCGAGGGTATAGCCCGTGTCGATGAGCGTCTCCCCCTTCTGCACCGAGCTGGAGGACGCGGAAATATTCACCGTCCCAGCGCCGAGGTATTTGGCGGCGAGCTCGAACGAACAACGGGTGCGCGTGCTGTTCTCGTAAAAGAGTGTGGTCACGGTGCGCCCCTGCAGATGCGGCAGTTTTTTCAGGTTTTGCGTCAGCAGCTTCTTCATGCCGACGGCGGTATCGAGGATGGCGACGATGTCCTCGGCGGACGTATCGTACAGCCCAAGCAGATCTTTACCCAACATAATGATGCCTCCTAAATGCAAGCAGGTCGCTTGTCAGCGCTCGGAACGGATGCCGAGCATGTCTTCGCCTTCGATCTCCCGCAGGCGCAGATCCAGCCATTCGCGGCGCGCCGTGGGGATGTTTTTGCCGACGAGGTCGGGGCTGATCGGAATTTCGCGGCCGCCGCGGTCGCACAAGACGAGCAGCTCGATGCACGCCGGCCTGCCGAGGTCGAAGATCGCCTCGATCGCCGCGCGCACGCTGCGCCCCGTGTGCAGTACGTCGTCGCAGAGGACGACGCGCTTGCCGTCCACCGGAAAGCCGAGCCTGTTGACGGTCGCCTCGGGTACGAAAAAGCTGCTCACGAGGTCGTCGCGGTACATTCCGATGTCGATGCCCGCGCACGGGAGATCGACGCCGTAAAATTGCTTGACGAGGGCGACGATGCGGCGCGCGACGTACTCGCCGCGGCGGCGGATGCCGAGCACGCACACGTTTTCCGTACCCTTGTTGTGTTCGACCAACTCGTGCGAGAGGCGCGTCAGCATGCGCGCGATCGCGGCCTCGTCCATCAATATGCGTTCAGCCATTCCACTCCCCTTTGCACGAAAAAACCCCGCGCAAACGGCACGGGGATCAAAAATTGGTTACAAAATCACGGCTGCAGACTGCGCCTGCCGCCCTCTTCCGTTCCCGACTTTTCGGCATCTCCGTACCGAAACATTAAAGTCGTTTTACGGCTATTATTGTACCACACGGCAACGCCGTTGTAAAGCGTACGGCGGCAATTTTTTCGGAAATCTCCTCACAGGATGCGCGCCAGGCGGAAGCCGAGCAGATCGCAGGAGGACAGGTGGTAGCGCACCCCGCCCCGCTCGCACTCGAAAGGATAGGCGCCCGCGTTTTGGTGCAGGTGCCCGTACACAACATCGTTCACGCCGTTCGCTTCAAACAGTTCGGTAAAAAGAGAATCCTCTCTCTTTGCGTTGAAGGGCGGATAATGGATCATACACAACAGCTTGTCACCCTCCTGCCGCACCTTTTGCACACAGGAAAAGGCGAGACGGAAACGCTCGGCCTCGCGGCGGTAGATCTTTTCGTCCTCGGGCGCAAAGTCGGCGCTGCCAGGGCACGCCCAGCCGCGCGAGCCGCAGATGACCAGCCCGCTCAAGCGGATGCAGTCGTTTTGCAGAAAGTGATAACGCTCGTCCGGCGCGCTGCGCCGCAGCGCCGTGATGCCCGACCACCAATAGTCGTGGTTGCCGCGGATAAAGACCTTTTGCCCGGGCAGATCGCGCAGCGCGGCGAGATCGGGCAGCGCTTCGTCCAATGTCATCGCCCAGCTGATGTCGCCCGCGATGAGCACGACGTCCTCGTCGCACACCCGTTCCTTCCAATCTGCGCGGATCTTATCGAGGTGGCCCGTCCAATTGCCGCCGAACACGTCCATCGGCTTGTTTTTTCCGCCCGGCAGATGCAGGTCGCTCACAGCAAATACGTTCATGTACCCTTCCCTAAATGCTTTCTGGCTTAAAATTGTATCATAAATCGTCGGCATTGGAAAGCGTTTGCGCCGCAGCGCGCGCATTTTTCGCCGCAATTTTCCGCGCGGCATAGTTTTCGGCATCGCACAGCCGCAAACTCTCGCGGCAGCGCTCGCACAGCGCCGAACCCGCGGCGTCCGCGCCGCATACGACGCAGCGCCCCATTTCTTCCCTTTTCGCTTCCTGCATCCGTAGTCCTCCCCCGTTCGACAAAACAAAAAAGCCGATATGCGCGGGCATACCGGCTTTTCTGCCGACGCGCCTTTACTTGCCGCAGCCGTTCCCGTTGCAACCGCAATTTGCGTTTCCCTGCGGGTAGAGCGGCAGCTCGAAAAAGCCTGCGCACACCTCCTGCGTGTACTCCTGCGCGGGCGGGATGACGCAGTACCCGTAAGTGGGCACGAGCAGATCGACGTTGATGACGATCTTCAAGATGACGGTGAAGCACAAATCGACGGTGAAGGTGTTCGTCTGCGCGTTGAAGCTGCCCTCGGGCGCGACGGCGCTGACGACGCACTGCACCTCGTACGGCATGATGGAGGGCTGCGGAACGAACAGGATGACATCTTCATTGATCGTGACGACGGCGCTCGCCTTGCCCTCGACGCCGTTTGCGTCCGTATAGATGACCTCGACGGGGATGTCGACGGACGCCTGCACGCGCGCACAGTTGGCGCGGTCGGGCAGTCGATCCACCTGAAATGCGGTGACGGTTCCCAGCGAAGTCGTGCTGCGCGCGCTGATAAAGGTGAGCGGATATGTAGGGCTCGCGGGTACGGGGTCGACGAGGCTGAGCGTCACGTCGCTGCGCCGCCCTTGGCGGATGCAGGCGTCGAACACGCGCTGCGCCTGCAGGCAGACCTTCTCGTTCAGCCCGCCAAGCGGGTTTCCGGCAATGGGCCCGGGGCACTTATCCGTCTGAAAGTTCGAATAAAAGGACATGGTAGACCTCCGGAAGTAAAATTCGGGACTGCACGGTCTTCGGCCATGCGCCCTCATGCTCCAATATATGCGCGCGGCGGCCGCTTTTGCCACCGGAGCGAGGTTAGTGGCGGATGCAGACGCGCTGCGTCGGATAGATATAATTGCAGTTGTTTCGACGGCAAAATTCCTCTTCGGAAATGGAATATTTTTCGCAGAGCCCTTCGAGCGTGTCGCCCGGGCGGACGACGCAGCAAACCCCTCCCTGCGGCAGCAGAAGAAGGCTTCCGGGCGGCGGAAAACGATCGAGGCGGTTTTTCTCCACCACGGACGCGTAGGCGACGCCGTGCGCGGCGCATACCGACTGCAGTGTATCGCCGGGGCGGACGACGTACAGCCCGAACGGCCCCGCGCCGCACCTTTGCAGAGAAAACATAGGGTGCACCTCCGTACCCTTCATTGTATGCGCGCGCCGCCCGGTTATGCGCGCGGATGCGCACATATTTCGCCGCCGCGGGCGATATAAATAGAGAAAACGCGGCCGCCGAAAAGGGCGCCGCACGAGGGAAAATTTGAGCAAGAGCAACCTTTATCAGGCCGCCGCCTATGTGACCGCCTTTTCGGTCGCCGAAAAATTTTTCGGGTTCCTCTACCGCATCATCCTCTCCCGCACGCTAGGCGCCGAAGGGATGGGCATCTACCAGGTCGCCCTCTCCGTCTTTGCCGTGCTGGCGACGGCCGCCGCCTCCGGCATCCCGCTGACCGTATCGCGCCTGATCACCAAATACCGCACCCAAAAGGACGGCCGCGCGCAGCACTCGGTCGTGACCGCCGCGCTCGTCTGCGCGCTCTGCTTTTCCGTTCCCGTATTCTGCATCCTCTTTTTCGGGCATCGCTTTTTTGATTTTCTCTTCTCAGACCCGCGCTGCATGACGGTGCTGCTCATCCTGCTCCCAAGCCTAACCTTCAACGCCGTCTATTCCGTCCTGCGCGGAGAGCTTTGGGGGAACAAGCGCTTTATCCCCTATTGCGTCATCGACCTGATCGAAGAGCTGTGCATGATCGCAGCCGGCGTCCTGCTCGTGACGCACATGACGGACATCTTCGACGGCGCGAAGCGCGTCGCCCTCGCGGTCGTCTTTTCGTACCTCGTCTCCTTCACCCTCTCGGCCGCCTACTTCTTTATCAAGGGCGGCAGGTTTCGCGACCCGCGCGAGCAATTCCGCCCCCTCCTCGCCTCCGCGCTCCCCGTCACGGGCATGCGCACCTCCAACTCGCTCATCAACTCCGCCATCTCCCTCCTGCTCCCCGCCCGTCTGATCGCCGCGGGGTTCACGCAGGAAGGCGCAATGAGCGAGATCGGCGTCGCCATGGGCATGAGCATGCCCGTCCTCTCCATCCCCGCTACGCTCATCGGCTCGCTCGCGCTCGTCATGGTGCCCGAACTTGCCGAAAACTTCTATAAAAAAGACCACAAACAGCTGCGCGAAAACATCGAAAAGGCGCTCAAAGTCGCCTCGCTGATCGCCTGCCTGCTCATCCCGCCCCTCTTTGCGCTGGGCGAGGACATCGGCGTACTCCTCTTTTCGAGCGAGCACGGCGGCGAGATCATCCGCAACTGCTGCTTTACGCTCTTCCCCATGAGTCTCGGCATGATCTCCAACAGCATTCTCAACGCGCTCGGCTACGAAAAACAGACCTGCGCCTACTTCTTTGTCGGGGCGGCGGCGACGCTGCTTTGCGTATGGTTTTTGCCGCGCTTCGTCGGCGTATACGCGCTGATGATCGGCATGGCGGCCTCATACGTCATCACGACGCTGCTCGACCTGCGCCTCATCTCCAAAAAGAGTAAAGAAAAAGTGCGCTTTTGTAAGCACACTCTCTTGTCCGCCGTCAGCATCCCGCCGGCGATCGTATTCGGTTGTCTGCTGCGCAATATGCTCGCGGCGCTGCTGCCGCCGCTCGCCGCCGTCGTGCTGTGCGGGATCATCCTCGTCGCCGCGCAGGCGCTGCTGCTCGCCGTCATCGGCATCGCGCAGCCGCGCTGGATCCGCGTGCTGATCAGGAGATCTTGAACGGCCCGCGCGTGCGGTTGATGACTCTGGCCAAAAAGAGTGACAGCGCACAGTTTGCCGCCGCGACGACACACTGCAGCGGCAGGCGCGCAAGCATATACGCCCAATAAGAGACCGACTGCGAAGAATAATAAATATACGTCGCAAAGGTATTCAGGCCCGCCGTACAGACGAGCAAGCAAAGCAGAAAGCTGACGATCGTCTTGATCCACACTTTGCCGCGCATATACGTCATTACGAGGCCGGGGATCAGCCCGAACAAGCCGGCCGAAAGGGTGATCAGGATATTTGGCGCGTAGCCCTTGATGAGGCAGCCGAGAATATCCCCGATCACGGCCACTGTCAGTCCGCCCACGGGGCCGAACATCCCTCCCGCGAGGAAGTTGACCGTCGTCGTAAAGGAAAGTTTCTGCGACGCGGAGAGGTCGATGCCGATAGAATCGACGACAACGGAGATCGCGGCAAACATCGCGAGATAGGCGATCTTTTTCGCGGCGGAAAGGGAACCGAACGCTTTAGAGAACATAGAAAAAAACCTCCCGTACTTTGGAGAGGTCCGCGGAAAAACAGTGCGCCGGCATGCGGCGGCTATCCTTGCAACGGACGCGCTTCGGCACCGCAGGAAAGATCCTTTCGTTTGCGAACAACGTCCCGTTTCGCAACACTTAACGCGCCTCGGCTACTCTGCATATCGTGGCTCACATTATACTCCCTTTTTCGACATTTGACAAGCATATCGCCATATCGTTTTCGATTTTTTCCGCGAAAAAGAAGAAACTCGCGCCGCTTGCCCCAAACATTTTGCACCGCCCGCAATGCGCCGCCGCAAGCGAAGCGCGGTATAGCGCCGCACGGTATATTTTTACGCCCGCGCGGCATACTGCGGGCATGGGACTCATCTTTCTGCGGACGGCGATCATCTTTATCGCTCTGCTCGCCGTGATGCGGCTGATGGGAAAGCGGCAGATCGGCGAAATGCAGCCCTTTGAATTCGTCATCACCCTGCTCATCGCCGAGCTCGCGTGCATCCCGATGGCCGACATCTCCATCCCGCTCCTGTACGGCATCGCCTCCATCGTGACCATCTTCTTTTTACACCAGCTGCTGCTCCTGTTCGACTTAAAGTGGAAGCCCTTCAAGGTGCTCGTCGGCGGCAAGCCCTCCATCGTGATCAACAAAGAGGGCATCGACATCTCGCAATTAAAAAAGAACCACCTCGACCTGTCAGACCTGATCGAGTCGATGCGTTCGGCGGGCTACTTTTCGCTGGACGAGGTCGCATACGCGCTGTACGAATCGAGCGGGCAGTTCACCGCCATGCCGCGCGAGGACAGCCCGAAGGAGGACAAGGTATCCCTGCCCGTCGTCATCATCGACGACGGCAAATTCGACGAAAAGAACCTCGCCCTCACTAAAACGGGGCGCGCCTACTTTCAGGATATTCTCAAACAACAAAAAGTGCGCAGCATCCGCAGTGTATTCGTGCTGACGCTGGACGGAACGGGGAAGGTGTATCTGCAATGCCGCGGCGAGCGCTACCGCTCCTTCCGCGTCCGTCTGCCGGAGGGAAGTTCATGGTAAAGACGATCGCTTCTATCCTCATCAGCTTTGCGCTGCTCGTATCTGCGGCGGCATTTGAACATTTTTACGTCGGCAGCACCTTCGAGACGTTCGGCGCCGCCTTGGAGACGCTCGAAACAAAGGTGCGAAACGAAGACGCCACCCGAGAAGACGCCGAAGCCGTCCGCACCCTTTGGGAAGCGGACAAAAAGAACCTGCACGCCGTCATCCCGCACAACGACATCGCGCAGGTCGACTATTGGCTGGGCGAGGCGGTCAGCTGCATCGAGACGCAGACCTACCCCGACGCACTCTCCAGCCTCGAAGTTTTAGAGACCATCTGCCGCCAGATCCCGGTCACCTACCGCATCACCTTTGAAAACATTTTTTAGCCATTTGACGCGATCCATGTCTGACATAGTACTATGCAAAACGTGTAAAAGCGGCCGCCACAATACTGTGGCGGCCGTTAAGTTTGTTTATAGGATCTTTTTCAAAAATTGACCTGTATAGCTCTTTTCGCACACGGCGACCTCTTCCGGCGTGCCCGTCGCGACGATCGTGCCGCCGCCGTCGCCCCCTTCCGGGCCGAGGTCAACGATCCAATCGGCGACCTTGATGACGTCGAGGTTGTGCTCGATGACGATGACCGTGTTGCCCGCGCTGCGCAGCCGCTGCAAGATCTTGATGAGCTTGTCGACGTCGTAGCTGTGCAGCCCTGTCGTCGGCTCGTCGAGGATATAGCAGGTGCGCCCCGTCGAACGTTTGGAAAGCTCCGTCGCCAGCTTGACGCGCTGCGCCTCGCCGCCCGAAAGAGTCGTCGCGCTCTGCCCCAGCTTGATATAGCCGAGGCCGACGTCGTCGATGGTCTTGAGCTTGTTGTACACGCTCGGCACCGCCGAAAAGAATTCGCACGCCTCCTCGATGGTCATGTCCAAAACTTCTGCGATGTTCTTCCCCTTGTAGCGCACTTCGAGCGTCTCGCGGTTATAACGGTTGCCGCCGCACACCTCACAAGGGACGAAGATATCCGGCAAAAAGTGCATCTCGATCTTGATGATGCCGTCGCCGTAGCAGTGCTCGCACCGCCCGCCCGACACGTTGAAGGAGAAGCGCCCCGCCTTGTAGCCGCGCTCGCGCGCGTCCGGCGTAGCGGCGAACAGTTCGCGGATCATGGTGAACACGCCCGTGTATGTCGCCGGGTTGCTGCGCGGCGTGCGGCCGATGGGCGACTGGTCGATGGCGATGACTTTATCGAAGTATTCCAGCCCCTTGCAGCCGCCGCACTTGCCGGGCTGCATATGCGCGCCGTTGAGCGCGTTGGCGAGGTACGGGTAGACGATCTCGTTGACGAGCGAGCTCTTCCCCGACCCCGAGACGCCCGTGACCGCCGTGATCAGCCCGACCGGGATGCGCACGTCGATGCCCTTGAGGTTGTTTTGGCGGCAGTCGTCTACTTCAAAGAAGCGCCCGTCCGGCGCCCGGCGCACGGGCGGCACCTCGATCTTGCGCCTCCCCGCGAGATAGTCGCCCGTGATGGAGCGGGGAGAATTCATGATGTCCTGCTCGCTGCCGCAGGCGACGACCTCGCCGCCGTGCACGCCGGCGCGCGGACCGATGTCGACGATGTAGTCGGCGGCACGCATGGTGTCCTCGTCGTGCTCGACCACGATGAGCGTATTGCCGAGGTCGCGCAAGTCGAGCAGCGTGCGCAGGAGCTTTTCGTTGTCCCGCTGATGCAGGCCGATGCTCGGCTCGTCGAGGATATACAGCACCCCCGTCAGGCCGCTCCCGATCTGCGTCGCGAGGCGGATGCGTTGCGACTCGCCTCCCGAAAGGGTGCCCGCGCTGCGAGACAAATTCAGATACGCGAGCCCGACGTTCTTCAAAAAGTTGAGGCGGGCGTGGATCTCTTTGAGGATGACGTCGGCGATGCGGTGTTCGACGGGCGTCAGCTGCAATCCGTTAAAAAAGTCGTCGAGATCGGAGATAGAGAGGTCGCACAGCTCGGCGATGTTTTTGCCGCCGACGGTGACGCACAGCGCCTCCTTTTTCAGGCGCTTGCCGCCGCAGGTCGGGCACGGGAGCTGGGTGATATACTTTTCGATCTCCGCCTTGACGCCGTCGCTCTCCGTGTTCTGATAGCGGCGGGTCAGCGAATTGACAAACCCCTCCCAAGTAATTTGGTAGGTGCCGTGGAAGTTGTAGGCATCGTAGCGCATGGGGATCTTCTCCCCGTTCTTCGCCCCGTACATGAGGATGTCGTACTGCGCCTTGGGCAAATCTTTGACGGGCGTGTCCATGTCGATGCCGTAATGGCCGGCGACCGCCTCGATATACATCTGATTCGTCTGCTTGCTTTCGAGGAACCAGCCGCCGATGGTGATGGCTCCCTCGCGCAGCGTCTTGGTCTTATCCGGGCAGATGAGCGCCTCGTCGACGACCTGCTTGAACCCCAGCCCGCCGCAGTCGGGGCAGGCGCCGTACGGGGTGTTGAAAGAGAACAGCCGCGGCTCGATCTCCTCGATGCTGATGCCGCAGTCGGGGCAGGCGTACTTGACCGAATACAAGTCCTCCTCGCCGCCGCAGTCGATGACGACCAGCCCGTCGGCGAGGCGGAGCGCCGTCTCCAAGCTGTCGGCGAGGCGCTTGCGGATCCCCTCCTTGACGACGAGGCGGTCGACGACGACGCTGATGTTGTGCTTGATATTTTTATCTAATTTGATGTCTTCCTGCAGATCGTAGACGATGCCGTCGATCTTGACGCGGCCGTACCCGCTCTTGCGGTAAGACTCCAAGTTTTTGGTGTACTCGCCCTTGCGGCCGCGCACGACGGGCGCGTTGACGAGGATCTTGCTCCCCTCCGGCATGGCGAGCACGCGGTCGGCGATCTCGTCCACCGTCTGGCGGCGGATCTCCCGGCCGCACTTGGGGCAATGGGGCACGCCGACGCGCGCAAACAGCAGACGCATATAGTCGTAGATCTCGGTGACGGTGCCCACCGTCGAGCGCGGGTTGTGCGAGGTCGTCTTTTGGTCGATGGAAATGGCGGGCGAAAGCCCGTCGATGGACTCGACGTTCGGCTTTTCCATCTGCCCCAAAAACTGGCGCGCGTAAGAAGAGAGGCTCTCCACGTAGCGGCGCTGGCCCTCGGCGAAGATGGTGTCGAAGGCGAGCGTCGACTTGCCGCTGCCCGAAAGCCCCGTAAACACGGTGAGCGTGTTGCGGGGAATGTGTACGTCGATATTCTTTAAGTTGTTTTCCTTTGCGCCCTTGACAAAAATTTCGTCCTTCATTACTTTACTCCGTGCGGCGTTGGATGCTCCTCATTTCCCCCGCGCGGCTCACGCCGTCACTTGCGCAGCCGCCTTTTGAGCTGATTGATGGTGTCGCGGATCTCGATCGCCCTTTCAAAATCAAGCTGATTGGAGGCGACCTTCATCAAAGCCTTGAGCTTTTCGATCTCGTCCGGGATGTCCTCTTTGCGGATCTTGTCCGCACTCTTCGGCTTCTGTTTCTGCGTGATGCCGATCGTGCTCTTGACCTCTTTGACGATGGTCTTGGGCACGATGCCGTGCTGCTTGTTGTACGCCATCTGCGCGGCGCGGCGGCGGTTGGTCTCGTCGATGGCGCGCTGCATGCTCCCCGTGATCGTATCCGCATACATGATGACCCGCCCCTGCGCGTTGCGCGCGGCGCGGCCGATGGTCTGAATGAGAGAAGTTTCGCTGCGCAAAAACCCCTCTTTGTCCGCGTCGAGGATGGCGACCAGCCGCACTTCGGGCATGTCCAGCCCCTCGCGCAGCAAGTTGATGCCGCAAAGAACGTCGAAATCGCCGCCGCGCAGCCCGTTGACGATGTCGATGCGCTCGAGCGTGTCGATGTCGCTGTGCATATAGCGCACTTTGACGCCGTTTTCTTTGAGGTAGTCGGTCAGATTTTCCGCCATACGCTTGGTGAGCGTCGTGATGAGCACGCGCCCGCCCGCGCCCGTCTCCTTGCAGATCTCGCCGAGCAGGTCGTCGATCTGCCCCTTGACGGGGCGCACCTCGATCTCGGGGTCGAGAAGGCCTGTCGGACGGATGATCTGCTCCACTACCTGCCCCGCCTCCTGCAGCTCGTACTCGGCGGGCGTCGCCGAGACGCAGATCATCTGCGGGACGCGCGCGTCGAACTCTTCAAAGGTGAGCGGGCGATTGTCGTAGGCGGAGCGCATGCGGAAGCCGTACCCGACGAGGTTGACCTTGCGCGAGCGGTCGCCGTTGTACATCGCACGGATCTGCGGGATGGTCATGTGGCTCTCGTCGATAAATACGAGGAAATCTTCGGGGAAATAATCGAGCAGCGTAAAGGGCGGCTCGCCCGGGCTGCGCCCGTCAAAATAGCGGCTGTAATTTTCGACGCCGCTGCAATAGCCGACCTCGCGCATCATCTCGAGGTCGTAGCGGGTGCGCTGTTCGAGGCGCTGCGCTTCGAGCAGTTTGCCGTCGTCGCGAAAGGCCTTCACCTCATCCTCGAGGTCGCGCTCGATCGCGGCGAGGGCGACCTGCATCTTTTGGCTGCCGACCGCATAGTGGCTGGCGGGGAAGATACAGATGTGCTTGAGCTCGGCCGTGATCTTGCCCGTCACGACGTCCTCCTCGCACAGGCGGTCGATCTCGTCGCCGAAAAATTCGACGCGGATGGCGATCTCCGAATTGGCTGCGGGGAAGATCTCGACGATGTCGCCGCGCACGCGGAAGGAGGAGCGGGTAAAGTCGATGTCCTTGCGCTCGTACTGCAGCTCGATCAGCCGCCGCAGCAGCTCGTCGCGCGAGATCGCGTCGCCAGGCCGCAGCGAGATGGCGAGGTCGAAATATTCCTCCGGCGCACCCAAGCCGTAGATGCAGGAGACGGACGCGACGACGATGACGTCGCCCCGCTCGCCCAGCGACGCCGTCGCCGAGTTGCGCAGCTTGTCGATCTCGTCGTTGACCGCCATATCCTTTTCGATATAGGTATCGGTGGTCGGAATGTAGCTCTCCGGCTGGTAATAGTCGTAATAGGAGACAAAGTACTCGACGCGGTCGTGCGGAAAAAACTCGCGGAACTCGTTGCACAGCTGCGCCGCGAGCGTCTTGTTGTGCGCGATGACCAGCGTCGCGCGGCCGACGTTGCGGATGACGTTCGCCATCGTGAAGGTCTTGCCGCTGCCCGTCACGCCCTTGAGCACCTGCGTACGGATGCCGTCCAATACCCCTTCCGTCAATTTTTCGATCGCCTGCGGCTGATCGCCCGTCGGCTGATACGGCGATACCAAATCAAATTTTTCCATGAAACGCTCCGCACAAAGATACAAACAAATGTTCTACATTATTATAGATAAATTTCGCGCGCAAGTCAACCGAAACGAAAGCGATTTTGCCTCGGGACAAAATTTGGCGGCATAAGAACACACGCGTGACAAAAAACGGCCTTTTACAGCCGTTTATGTCACACATAGTACTATGCAAATGGTCAAAATTTATAAGATATTGCGCCAAAAAGCGACGGCTGCACTCATTCCGCCTCGCCGAGCAGGCGCAGGGCGTTCTTTGAAAAGATCTTTTCGAGCTCCTCTTCCGTCAGCGAAGAGGTGCGCAGATAACGGACGGTGTCCGCCGGCGTATCCCACGGACAGTCGGTTCCGAACAGGACGCGGTCAGCGCCGAAGGCGCGGATGACGCGCTCCGCCGTCGCGATCGGAACGGAGCGTTTGGTAAAGCTGGTATCTATCCAAACGGAGGAATCGGCGAGATAGCGGATGGCGTCGTCCGCCATGTCCTGCCCGCCGAGGTGCGCCACCACGATCTTCGCCTGCGGAAAGGCGTCCGCAACCTTGCGCATGCGCGCGGGCGGCGTCTTGACGGGCGGCTCGAAGCCCCAATCCTCCCCGCCGTGGAAGAGCATGATCATGCCGTATTCCGCGCACTTTTCATAAATCGGAAAGGCGCGCGCATCGTCTACATAAAAATCTTGGTATTCGTTGTGGAATTTGACGCCGTGCACCCCCGCCTCGTGCAGGCGGCGCAGCTCGTCGAGGGCGTTGGGAGAATCGGGATGGACGGACCCGAACGGGATCGCCTCGGGGACCTCGAGCAGCGAGATCGCAAAGTCGTTGACGTGCCGCTCCGTGCGCGGCGTGACGGCGATGTTCAGGGAAACAAAGCGGTCGACGCTCCCCTCCCGCATACACCGCAGAGTATCGTTCAGCGTGCCGTCCGTGTGCGGCTCGATGTGCGCGCGCGCCGCCAAAGAAGAGACTGCCCCGTGCGCGAGTTTGTCGGGAAAGACGTGTACATGAAAATCGATCAACATTCAAACCTCCGAGTCATCCGCGCGGCGGACGAGCGAGTACACCTTCGCCCTGTCGCGGCGGTACGCAATATAATTATAGACGGTGCCGACGGCGTCGAGCACGAAGATAATGGCGATATTCAAAATAAACAACACGCGGAAGCCGACCTCGCCGCGCAAACGGTCGACGATGCCCGCAACGACTGCCGCGACCGAATCGGCGACGGGCGCCTGCATATACAGGCAGAGCGCATAGGCGGCGAGCAGCAAGACGAGGTTGACGGCGGCGACGAACACTACGCGGAAAAGTGTATTTTTTCCGCCGAACTTGCCGTACAGCCAGCCGCCGAGCATGGTGCCGAGGATGGCCGCGAGCGCGCCGAACTCCCACCACAAAAACAGGACGAAAAAGACGGCGACGGCAGCGAGCGCCCCCAAGAGAGCGCCGACCATGCCGCGCAGGCGACGATCCGGCCGCTCCGTTTCGGCGCGCTCCTTTTGCAAGGCGGCCTGCCGCGCGCGCACAAAGCACGCCTCGTGCGCGGCAAATGGAATGCCCGACTCGAGCATCTCCACCCCTGCCCCTTCGAGCGGTTTTCCGCAGTACGGGCAGGTGTCCGCACCGGGAAAGCCGTTCTTTTTGAGATAGGCGACGAGCTTGTCCAGCGCCTCCTCGATCTGCCGAAAGGCGGCCGTCATCACCTGCGGGCAGACCATGAGCCCGATGCCGACGACGCCGAACGCTGAGATCTTCAGCTCCTTTTTATGCCGCTCGAGGTATTTTTCGAGATCTTCATTGCGCCCTGACGTATCTGTGACGATCGTCAAAAGGCAAGGCGGGTTCCCCAGCGTGCGGTAACGGATGTGGATGCGAAATCCTCCGTACTCGCCATAGCAGCAATGCTCGCCGACCGCAAGGCCATGCGCCTGCGCAAACGCGCGCAAGTCGTACTTTTTTTCTTTTGCCATCGTTATTTTTCCTCTCCATCGCCGTCTACGCCGAGGCGGCTGTCGCCCGGGCGAGGCAGCCGCTCGCCGCGCACGTCCATGTCGACCGAATGTTTGTCCTCAAACATGATAGCGCGCTGCAGCTTCGCGTAGCCATGCTTTTCGCGGATGCGCGCGACAGCCTCTTCGGCGCGCGCCTTCTTTTCGTAATCGCCGCGCAGCGCATCGAAGGTGAGCTGCTCCACGCCGCGGTCAAACCCGGACGCCGTGACACCCAGCCCGCGCACGCCTCGCCGCGCGGCGTATTTTTGGCAGAAGAGCTCGTACGCGGCCCCGGCGATCTCTCCGCACAGCGCCGTCGGGCGCACGTGCTTTTGCCACGAGTACCCCTGCATCGCGTTGTCGCGCACCCACAGATGAACGGTGTCCGCCTTGCCCAGCCCCGCGTCGCGCATGCGCGCGGCGACGCTCTCGCTCAACACGTACAACAGCCGCTTGACGTCCTCTTTTTGGTAAATATCTTCAAAATAGGTCAGCGAATTGCCGACCGACTTGAGCGCGTCGCGCTCGCAGGAGGGGCTGACGGGATCGGCATCCTCGCCGCGCGCGTAGGCGGAGAGCGTCGCACCCCACTTGCCCAACTTTTGCATGAGCAGAGCGCGGTCGGCAGACGCCAGCGCGCCAATGGTGCGGATACCGAGCTTTTCGAGCTTCTCCTCCGTCGCCTTGCCGACGTACAGCAGCTGCGAGACGGGGAGCGGCCAGATCTTTGTTTGAAAATCATTGCGGCCGACCACGGTGACCGCATCCGGCTTTTTGAGGTCGGAGGCGAGCTTTGCGAACACTTTGTTGAAGCTGACCCCAACCGAGACGGTCAGGCGCAGTTCCTCTTTGACCGCCTTGCGGATGCGCTCGGCGATCTGTTCGCCGCTGCCGAAGATGCTGCTGTGCGTCACGTCCAGCCAGCACTCGTCGATGCCGAAGGACTCGACGCGGTCGGTAAAGCGCCCGTAGATCTCGCGCACCGCGCGCGACGCGCGCCCGTATTCGTGGAAGCGCACCGGCCGCACGACCAAACCGGGGCACTTTCGCTGCGCCTCCCAAATGACGTCGCCCGTGCGGACGCCGAAGCGCTTGGCCTCCTCGCTCTTGGCGAGCACGACGCCGTGCCGCGACTCCTTGTCGCCGCAGACGGCGATCGGCTTCCCTGCAAGTTCTGGAAAGAGTTTCGTTTCGACGGTCGCGTAAAAATTATTCAGATCGGAATGTAAAATGACCCTATCTTCCATCTTTGTAGCGCGTTTATGTCACACATAGTACTATGCAAAACAAAGAAATCCCCAATTTAATCAGTATTTACGGGATCAAACGCAGAATATCTCCCGCCGCGAGCGGGTATGGGCATCGCAGGCGCAGCTTCTGCATGACCAGCTTTGCGTCCGTCACGAACTCTCCTTCTTCATCCCGCATCTCTTCCACCGCAAACACTTTGCCGAAGCTCTCGCCCGGCGACAAGATCTCGAGCTTATCCCCGACGCGGAAGCGCCCGCGCATCTGCACGAGCGGCACATCGCCGCCCTCGAGCACGTCCGCGGCATACCGCCGCGTGCCCGCCTCCTGCGAGTCGGTGAGGTTGACGGTGTCGTCGTTTTGGCCGAAGGCGTACGCCGTCGTGAAGGCGCGGTGCGCGACCTTGCGCAGCTCTTCTTGTCCTTGCTCTGCGGTCAGCTCGCCGTCCATCACCCGCCGATAGGCGTTGACGACGGTCGCCAAATAACAGGCGCTCTTCATCCGCCCCTCGATCTTGAAGGAGCAGACGCCCGCGCCGCGCAGCGCGTCGAGGTGGGAGAGCATGTTCAGGTCTTTGCTGTTGAGGATATAGGTGCCGCGCGCATCCTCTTCGATGGGATACTCTCCGCCCTCATCGCGCGCGCACAGGCGATAGCTCCAGCGGCAGGCCTGCACGCAGGCGCCGCGATTGGAATCGCGCCCGTCCAAGTAGTTACTGAGCAGGCAACGCCCGCTGTATGAGATACACATCGCCCCGTGCACGAAGGCCTCCAGCTCCAAATCGGGACAAAAGGCGTGGATGGACGCGATCTCCGCGAGGGAGAGCTCGCGCGCGAGCACGACGCGCTCGGCGCCCTGTTCCTGCCAAAATTTCGCCGCGTAGCGGTTGGTCGTGTTCGCTTGCGTGGAGATGTGCAGCGGCAGCCCGGGTGCCGCCTTTTTGGCGACCGAAAATACGCCCGCGTCCGTCACGAGCGCCGCGTCCGCGCCGATCTCGCGCAAAAAGGCGAAGTGATCGGCGAGCGCGGGAAAGTCGCCCTCCCGCGCGAAGATATTGGCGGCGACATAAACCTTCTTACCGCGTGCGTGCGCGTAGCCGACCGCCGCGCGCAACTCCTCTTCCGAAAAATTGTCGGCAAAAGAGCGGAGAGAAAAATTCTTTCCGCCGAGGTAGACCGCATCCGCGCCGTAATACAGCGCCGTCTTCAGTTTTTCAAAGCTGCCCGCAGGCGCGAGCAATTCCGCTTTTTGCAAGATGCAGCCTCCTTACGCCCGATTTGCGCAGCTTTTTCGCATTTTGCATAGTACTATGCGTGACATAATTCGATATTATTCCCTGCGCACGGAGAGGGCGACGCCCTCCCCGACGTCGAGCACGCTCGTGACGAGGTCGGGGTCGGCGCAGACGAGTTCGAGATATTCTCTGATCTTCCGCACGATCGAGCGGCGCTTGGGCGGCATCTCTTCCCTGCCGTCTACCCAGCCGTACAGCAGAACGTCGTCCGCAAACAGCACGCCGCGCGGCGCCAAAAGACGCTTCAGATCGGGGAAATAGGCGGCGTACTGCGCCTTCGGCCCATCCAAAAAGATGAGCCCGAAGGGCTCTTCGAGCGCCTCGAGCACATCTTTTGCATCGCCGCAAACTGCGCGCACGCGATCCGCCACGCAAAACTCTTCAAAATAGGCCCACGCCGTGCGGTAGCGCGCCTCATCCGCCTCGACGGTGACGAGGCGCGCCTGCGGGCACTCGCAAAGCAGCGCGAGCGAGGTGAGCCCCTCCCCCGTGCCGATCTCTAAGATGCGGTCGGGCGCGCGCATCCGCGCGCAGGCAAGCAGCAGCTGCAGCGTATCGTCTGGCGCGCACGGATCGCGCCCCTCTTTGGCGCCCTCCCGCAGCGCGGCGAGGCGCTCGCTCTGCCGCAGATGCAGCAGCGAACGAAGGTACTCGTTCATCACACGCGGACGATGTTCGCCATGATGACGGGGTTCTGCTTGGTCTTTTTATAGATAAAGTTTTTGACCTGTTTTTTAATGGCGGCGGCGAGCTCGGTATTGTCGACGTCCGCCTGCACGTCTACCTGATTGACGCAGTTTTCGACGATGCGGCGGATGTCCGCATGGTAATCGGCGTTGTCGGGCATGACGAAGCCGCGGTTGACGACGACGGGGTCGCTGAGCAGGTCGCCTAGCTTTTCGGATACGCACGCCGTGATGACGAAGATGCCGTCTTCGGAGAGGTGCTTGCGGTCCTTCATGACCACGCTGTTTTCGCGGTCCTCGAGGTTCCCGCCGTCGACGAGGCGAGACCCGGAGGACACGCTCTCGCCGAATTGGATAGCCTCCGGCGCCAGTTCGACGCAGTTGCCGATGTCGGCGATGAGGATGTTGTTCTCGCTCATGCCGAGGTCCATCGCCAGGCGCGCGTGCCGCTTGAGGTGGCGATACTCGCCGTGCACGGGGATAAAGAACTGCGGCTTGAGCAGCGAGTGCAAAATTTTCAGCTCTTCCTGGCATGCGTGGCCGGAGACGTGGATCTTTTCCAGCGACTCGTAGACGACGTTCGCCCCCTTGCGGTAGAGATTGTTGATGACTTTATAGATCATCTTTTCGTTGCCCGGGATGGGGCTCGCGGAGATGATGATGGTGTCGTTCGCGCCGATCTTGACCTTATTGAAGTCGCCCGACGCCATGCGCGTGAGCGCGCTCATCGGCTCGCCCTGCGTACCCGTCGAAATGATGACGATCTCGCGGTCAAAATAATTTTTCGTCTTTTCGACGTCGATGAGCACCCCCTCGGGGATGGTCAGCTCGCCGATCTTGGTCGCCGCGTCCACGACGTTGAGCATGCTGCGCCCGGAGAGCGCGACTTTGCGGCGGTACTTGACGGCGATATCGACGATCTGCTGTACGCGGTGCACGTTGGATGCGAACGTCGCCACGATGATGCGGCGGTTGAGATTTTCCGAAAAGAGGTGGTCGAGCGTCGTGCCGACGACCGTCTCGCTCATCGTGTACCCCATGCGCTCGACGTTGGTCGACTCGCACAGCAGCAGTTTGACCCCCTCGCGACCGATCTCGGCGATGCGGGAGAGGTCGATCTGCTCGCCCGCGACGGGCGTGAGGTCGATCTTGAAGTCGCCGCTGTGATAGATGCGGCCGTTGGGCGTGTCGATGGAGAGCGCCACCGCGCCCGCGATGGAGTGATTCACGTTGATGAATTCGACGCCGAAGCAGCCGAGCTTCACCTTGTCGCCCGGCTTGACGCACACGAGCTGCGCGCGGTTGATATGATGCTCGCGCAGCTTGTTGTCTGCGAGCGCGAGCGTCAGCTTGGTCGCATAGACGGGCACATTGATCTCTTTGAGCAGGTAAGCGATGCCGCCGACGTGGTCCTCGTGCCCGTGCGTGATCAGCAGGCCGCGCACCTTGTTTTTATTGGCGACGAGATAGCTGATGTCGGGGATGACGAGGTCGATGCCGGGCAGCTCCTCGTCCGGAAAAGTGAGGCCGGCGTCGATAATGATGATGTCGTTGCCATACTCGATGGCGGTCATATTTTTGCCGATCTCGCCGATGCCGCCCAAAAAGATGACCTTGACGGGCGGTTTGCCCTTGCCGCGCTTGCCGCGCCCCTTGCGCTGCTTCTGCTGCCGATCTTCCTGCTTGTTTTCATTGCGCCGATCGTTCCGGTCATTGCGGCCGTGCGCAAACGCCTTCTCCGCCCGCGCCTCCGCTTTCGCGCCCTCGCGCCCGTCTTTGCGGCGGTCGCTTGCCAGCGCAACGTCCTTGGCGTTTCCTAAAAATTGCGGCATTTCCGCGTACATCTTCTTCGATTTTTCTCTGTCCTGTGTAAGTTCTTTCTCTCTTTTCTGCTTCAAAATAGCTCCTTTTTCAGTCCGGTCGGGCACGCAAACAAAGGGCTGCAACAGATCAGCCCTTCGCCCGCACGGCGCATCTGCGCGCCGCCGACCACACTTCCTATAATATAAATTTTACTTTTCAGACGACTCGCCCTCCGCGGTCTGTGCGCGCGGTTCAGCCTCGCCTGTATGCTTCTCATCGACTTCTGCCCCTTCGGCAGCATCTCCTTCCGGCGCCTCCCGCGCCGGATTCTCGGTAACATTTTCCCCTTTTTCAGAAAAATCTTCTGCAGCGGCAGTATTTTCTTCGGGAAGCGCTTGCGCGTCCATAGGCTGCTCTTCTTCGGGAAGAACTTGCGCGTCCATAGGCTGTTCCTCTTCGGGAAGAACTTCTTCGTCTGCGGGCTGCTCTTCTTCGGGAAGAACTTCTTCGTCTGCGGGCTGCTCTTCTTCGGGAAGAACTTCTTCGTCTGCGGGCTGCTCTTCTTCGGGAAGAACTTGCGCGTTCGCAGGCTGTCCCTCTTCGGGAAGAACTTGCGCGTCCGCGGGCTGCTCTTCTTCGGCGGCCTCTTCCTCCGCCTGCGGCGCTTCCGTTGCGGCGGTCTCGGCTTCTGCCGCCTCTTCGGCGCTGTCATCGAAAGCGTCTGCCGCTTTTTCGTCGGTCATGTTTTGCGCGCGCGCCGCCAAAGCCGACTCCAGCTCGGCAATGCGCTTTTCCATCGCCTCGATCGTTTGCGCGTCGCTGCGCGCGGTCATATGCGCGACCATCCGCCGCGCCAGATCGTCCGTGTCGATGCCCGCGGCAAGCACTTTTTCTGCGACCTTGTCCGCGAGCACATCCATGCGCGCGCTGAGCTGTGCATAGATCGCCGTGTCCTGGCGGCAGGAATAGCGGATCTCGCGCAAGATCTCGTTTTTTGCCCGCTCTATATTGCCGGAGATCGCGGCATACAGCCGCTCGAGCGCATCCGAGAGCGTCACGCGCTCGCGCGCGGCCGAAGCGTCCCGGCCGCCCTGCGCGCCACCGGCAGCGATCTCTGCCAGCAGTTCGCGGCGGCGGCGTTCCAGCTCGGCGACCATCGCGCTGACGTCCGCCCGCTTATACCCGCCGTACTCGCCCGTCTCCGGCTTGCCGTCCCTCTTGCGAAGGGCGTCGATCTCGTCCATCGAGGCGAGCACATCGCGCAGCTGCGCGAGTTCTCTGTCCGCCGCGCGGAGCTTTTCCTCCGCCGAAAGATCTCGATCTCTCTTCTCCGGTTCAGACGCCATGCCCTTCCTCCATAGACCGTAAAAAACGCGGCCGCAAATACAGTTTTTTTTATTTTACTATATTTCGGGAAAAAAGTAAATGCTTTGCCCGACCGTTTTTTGACAAATGCGAGAACTTTTTACGCGCACGCAGCGAAAAATGAAAAATTTTTGCGAGTATCTTTGTTTGTACGCCTCAAAGACTTGTCAAAATTTTTGCGTTATATTATAATATTACTATGCGTATCGTATCATACCGCACAGGCAGCGATGCGATGACAGCCAAGGAAATCTCATTCAATAAGGAGTGAACGATATGAGAGTTTACAATTTTTCGGCAGGCCCTTCCATGCTTCCGCTCGAAGTTTTGGAAGAAGCGCAGAGAGAGCTGCTCGATTTTGCGGGCACGGGCATGAGCGTGTGTGAGATCAGCCACCGCGACAAGGCCTTTTCCGCCATCGTTGAGGAAGCCGAGGCGAACCTTCGCGAGCTGATGAACATCCCTGACGACTATTGCGTCCTGTTTGTACAGGGCGGCGCAAGCCAGCAGTTTGCCGCAGTTCCGCTCAACCTGATGCACACGGGCAAGGCAGACTATGTGGTCACCGGCAACTTCTCGAAAAAGGCGTGGCAGGAGGGCAAGATCTTCGGTGAAGCCCGCTGCGTCGCATCTTCTGAAGACAAGACGTACACCTACATCCCCGACGTGGACAAGATCCCCTTCAACGACGACGCGGATTATGTGCACATCTGCTCGAACAACACCATCTTCGGCACCCGCTACATCAAGTTCCCGACCGTCAAGGCGCCCCTCGTCGCCGATATGAGCTCGGAGATCCTCTCCCGCGAAGTAGACGTGACCAAATTCGGCGTCATCTATGCTGGCGCGCAGAAGAACGTCGCCCCCGCCGGCGTGACCATCGTCATCGCGCGCAGAGACCTCATCGAAAACCCGCTCGCCATCTGCCCGACCATGCTCAAATGGAAGACGCAGGCGGACAACGGCTCCCTCTACAACACCCCGCCCTGCTTCGCCATCTACATGGCAAACCTCGTGTTCCGTCATCTGAAAAAGCTGGGCGGCATCAAAGAGATCAACAAGATCAACGAGTACAAGGCCGGCCTGCTGTACGACTTTATCGACAACTCCAAGTTCTATACCAACAGCGTGCAGAAGGAGTACCGCTCCATCATGAACGTGCCCTTCGTCACCCCCTCCAAAGAGCTGGACGACAAGTTCGTCAAAGAGTCGAAGGCCGCAGGCCTCGTCTCCCTGAAGGGTCACCGCCTCGTCGGCGGCATGCGCGCCTCCATCTACAACGCGATGCCCGTCGAAGGCGTCAAGGCGCTCATCGAGTTCATGAAGAAGTTTGAAACGGAAAACGCATAATCTTTCACGAATATCACTTGATAAGGAGAACTGAAAATGCCGAATATACTCAAGTTAAACGAGATCAGCGCAGTCGCCGATAAAGAATTCCCTGCCGGCTACGTATTCTCGAAGGAGATCGAAAAGCCGGACGGCATCATGCTGCGGTCCTTCAACATGCACGAATATCCGCTCAACGACGAGCTGCTCGCCGTGGCGCGCGCGGGCGCGGGAACGAACAACATCCCCATCCCCGCCTGCACCGAAAAGGGCATCGTCGTCTTCAACACCCCGGGCGCCAACGCGAACGCAGTCAAAGAACTCGTCCTCTGCGAACTCTTCCTCGGCGGCCGCAAGATCGTCGACGCCATCGATTGGGTCAAGACGCTCAAGGGCACCGAGGGCATCTCAAAGGCGGTCGAAAAGGGCAAATCGAAGTTTGTCGGCCATGAGATCCTCGGCAAGACGCTCGGCGTCATCGGCCTTGGCGCCATCGGCGTCGCCGTCGCGAACGCGGCGGTCGACCTCGGCATGAAGGTGCTCGGCTACGACCCCTTCCTCTCCGTCAGCGGCGCGCTCCACCTCGACACCCGCGTCCAAGTGGTCGGCCTCGACGACCTGCTCAAGAATGCGAACTTCATCACCGTGCACGTCCCCCTCACTCCGGACACGAAGCAGATGTTCAATGCAGACGCATTCGCAAAGATGCAGGACGGCACCGTGCTCGTCAACAATTCGCGCGGCGAACTCGCCGACAACGCGGCCGTGCTCGAAGCGGTCGAAAGCGGCAAGCTCGAGCGCTACATCACCGACTTCCCCGGCGAGGAGCTGATCGGCGCCAAAAACGTCATCTGCGTCCCCCACCTCGGCGCTTCTACCCCCGAAGCGGAGGACAACTGCGCGGCGATGGCGGCGAGAGAGCTCGTCGACTACATCGAGAACGGCAACGTGACGCACAGCGTCAACTTCCCCGACGTCAGCGCGCCCCGCGCCGCGGCAGCACGCCTTTGCATCATGCACGAGAACGCGGAAGGCGTGATCAACGCGATCACCTCCGTCATCTCGGGCGAGGGCATCAACATCGCCAACCTGCTCGACAAGTCGAAGAAGGACAAGGCGTATATGATCCTCGACCTCGATTCCAAGCCGTCGGATACGGCAGTCAAGGCGATCGAAGGGCTCAAGGGCATCATCCGCGTCCGCCTGCTCGCGTAAATGAACGATCGAACCATACGGCCGCGCCCGCAAGGGCGCGGCTATTTTTCCGCCCGACGCCCGTTTCTGCCGCAAACAGAGCGATTCCAAGAAACTCGGAGCAAATTGCGGGCGAATTCTTTGCTATTTTACTCCGAAAAGGTTAGAATATAAGTACAAAAGCACCGCAAGGAGGAGAATATGACTGCGAGCATCGGCGAATTTATGGCGGCGCTGCGCAAGGCGCAGGGCCGGACGCAGATGGAAGTCGCCAACGAGCTGGGCGTATCCAACAAGACGGTCAGCAGCTGGGAGACGGGCGCATCCTGCCCGGACATCGCCCTGCTGCCCGTCATCGCCGAACTGTACGGCGTCACCTGCGACGAACTGCTGCGCGGCGAGCGAATGCACGCCGCGCAGCCGGAAGCAAAGCTGCGGGAGCGGCGCGAAAAGGCGCTCGCCTTTCAGATCAAAAAACACAAAAACCGCGTGTATATCGCAGCCATTATCTCCGCGGCGGTCACCCTGCTCGCCCTGCTGCTGACCGTCATCCTGATGCTGCACTACGGGGGCACGATCGGATTTTTGGCGGGCGTATGCGTCCTGCTCGTCCCGCTCGTGCTGACGCTCGCCGTCTGCCACAACGCTGCCTTTTGGTGCAGCGGCGAGGAGGCGGAAAGCCCGTCCATCGACGAATTTCGCCGCTACCTCTTCCGCATCCGCGGGCGCATCTGCTTGCTGTGCGCGGCCGTGTTCGGCTTCATTCTCATCAACGCATTTCTGCCGCACACAAACGAACTGTTCTTCATGTTTGTCTTCGGCCCGCCCATCGCGCTGGGCACCTACCTGATCGCCCTTGTCGTCTACCTATTCCGTAAGGTGCGCAGCGAACTGTTCGACGCGCAGATGCGCAAAACGCTCCGCTACCGCCTTTTTACGGCGCTCGCGACCTTCGGCGCCGTCGCCTTGCTGATCGTGGCGGCCATCGCGACCTGCATTTCGATGACGGGCGCCGGGGTCTATAATGACGAATGGACGCCATGGATCGTCGCAGCGCTTGCCGCGCTGCTCGCCGTCGCCGCCATCGTCTACACTCTGCTGCAACTCTCCTACAATAAAAAGCAGAGCAAAACACGGCAGTAAGCGCGATCTATGTCACGCATAGTACTATGTAAACGGCATATTTCTTCAAAATCGACATACAAAAAGCCCCGCAGCAGGCGCTGCGGGGCTTTCTCTTCCGATCGGCTTATTTTTTGAAGAAATCGTAATGATCGGAGAAGTGATCGACATCGGGGATCCTGCGGATGGCGAGCAGGCGGAACAGCAATTCAAAGCTGTAAAACTTTTCCGGGTCAAACTGCAAGAGCTTTTTTCCGTTGCGCCAGGGCGCGCAGTCAAAGATCCACTGCACTTCTTCGCGCGGGAAAGAGCGGCGCGCCGCCTCAAACAGACGACATTCTCGCTCGCCGAATTCGATCTGTAAGCTGTAGGTGTCGACGTCCATCGCGATCGCACACAGAAAAAACTTATCGCAATAAAAGTTATAGCACTGCCGCCACCAGCGGTTGGAACCCGTCCACTTCGTTGTACAGCGATAGGATGCGCGGATCTCGTCGGCCAGCACGACAAAATTGAGGTACATCTCATGGCCAAGCATATCCTCCGCGAGCGACATGCCCTCCTCTTCCGTCTGCGGGACGTACCGCTTGCGCGGCAGGAGCGCGATCTTGAGTACCCGCTTTTCCTCCTCCGTCAGATCGTCCGTCTTGATCTTCAGGAGATTTTTCTGTGCCTCCGTGTACCGTTCAGAATTCGGCATTTTTCTCCTCCCTTCAAGTCAGCTCGTCAGCCTTCCGCGCAAGCGCCGCACAGTCGGCCAAAGCGTACTCCCGCTTCTGCAAATACAGGATATATTCGATATTTTTACGCGCGTAGACGGGCGCATTCGTCAGATCGAGCGGGCACAGCCCGACCGAACAAGCAAACCGCGCGACAGACTCGACGATCTCCCGTCGCTTGGCAGCATCTTTGAGGATGCCGTGCTTGTCCAGCCCCCGCCCGCTACATTCAAACTGCGGCTTGATGAGCGCAAACGCATGCCCGCCGCTGCGCAAGATGCGGGCGACGGCCGGCAAGATCAGCGTCAGGGAGATGAAGCTCACGTCTGCGGTCACGCCGTCGATCGGCTCCGGAAAAGCGCCCGCATCGAGATAGCGCGCGTTCGTGCGGTCCATGACGACGACGCGCGCGTCGCCCGCAAGGCGCGCCTCCAGCTGGCTCTCTCCGACGTCGACAGCGTACACGCGCGCCGCGCCGCGCTGCAGCAGGCAGTCTGTAAAGCCGCCCGTGCTCGCCCCGAGGTCTGCAAAGACCTGCCCTGCAACATCCGCGCCGAAACATTCCAGCGCCTTGTGCAGCTTTTGCCCGCCTTCGGAGACGAACGCCGCCTGCCCTTCGGCACGCACTTCGACGACGTCGCCCTCCGCGACTTCGTCGGACGCCTTTGCGACCTTGCCGTTGCGCGTCACCAACCCTTTGGCGAGCGCCCGTGCCGCCTTCGTGCGCGACGAAAAGCCGTGCTCCGCGAGATATTTATCCAGCCGCATCTTACGATTCGCGCCCGCGCACATAGCGCGCGAGGGAAAGCAAAAAGTCCGTATCAAAGGGCAGCTCGCCCAAGATATGCTCGCACACCTCCAGCGCGTGATCGGCGATCGCGGCGCACTCCTCCATCCCGTACAGCTGCACATAGGACAGTTTATTCTCCGCGGCGTCCTTGCCGATCGTCTTGCCCAATTTGGCGAAGTCACCCGTCACATCCAGCATATCGTCGGTCAGCTGAAACAGAATGCCGAAATTGCGCCCGAACTCATCCAAGAGGGCGACGATATTTTCGTCCATATCTGCGACGACGGCGGGAATGACGGCGGCAGAGCGGATCATCTTCGCCGTCTTGTGCAGGACGATGAACTCCGCCTCGCGCTTGCCGGCGCCCGCGCGCCCCTGATAGTACAGGTCGGCCGCCTGCCCTGCGATCATACCGTCCGGCCCGGCGTTGCGGCAGAGCACCGCCGCCGCAGCGATGTACGTCTTGCCCTTTGCGCACTCTTCAAAACAGATGCGATAGGCGTCGTTGAGCAGCGCATCCCCCGCGAGGATGGCCTGCCCCTCGCCGAATACGCGGTGATTGGATGGCTTCCCGCGGCGATAATCGTCGTTGTCCATCGCGGGCAAGTCGTCGTGGATGAGCGAATAGGTATGGATCATCTCGAGCGCGAGCGCGAACTGCGCGACGTCCTCGATGCGGCTGCCCAGCATGCGCGCCACCGCGAACATCAATGCGGGGCGCAGCCGCTTGCCGCCGTTCTCCAAAGAATAGCGCATGCTCTCGTCGAGGATATCCGGGCGAAAATGCACGCTCTGCAAATACTGCGCGAGCACTCCTTTGAATGCCGCGCAGTAGCTGTCCATCTGTTCTTTGAAAGCCGTATCCACGCCTCAGCTCCTCTCGGCGGCCAGCACCGTGTTGTAGAGCAGCATGGTGATGGTCATCGGCCCGACGCCGCCGGGCACGGGGGTGATATACGACGCTTTGTCTTTGACGGCGGCGAAGTCGACGTCGCCGCACAGTTTGCCGTTTTCGTCGCGGTCCATGCCGACGTCGATGACGACGGCGCCTTCCTTGACCATATCCGCCGTCACGAACTTCGCGCGGCCGATCGCCACGACGAGGATGTCCGCAGCCGCGCAAACTTCCTTCAAATTTTTCGTCTTGCTGTGGCAGACGGTGACCGTCGCGTCCGCGTTGAGCAGCAGCATCGCCATCGGCTTGCCTACGATGTTCGAGCGGCCGAGCACGACGGCGCTCTTGCCTTTCGGGTCGATGCCGTACTTTTCGAGCATCTTCATGACGCCGAAGGGGGTACAGGCGACGATGGTCTCGCGATTCATCGCGAGGTTGCCGACGTTTTCGGCGCAGAAGCCGTCCACGTCTTTTGCGGGCGGGATGCGGCGCAAAATTTTGCGCTCGTCGAGGTGTTTGGGAAGGGGCAACTGCACGAGGATGCCGTGCACGTTTTCCGATGCGACCAGCTCGTCGACCAACGCCTCCACCTCGCCCTGCGAAGTTTCTGCCGGAAGCCGATACGAGAACGAACGGATGCCGACATCCTCACACGCGCGGATCTTGTTGCGCACATAGACCTGCGAAGCGGGGTCTTCCCCCACCAACACGACCGCGAGCCCGACCTCTTTGCCGCGCTCCGCCTTGAACTGTTTGACGCGCTCCGCGAGCTGCTGCCGCATCTCGGCCGCGAGCGCCTTTCCGTCGATCAGAATGCTCATGCTTTTGTATCTCCTCCGGCGATGCAGGCGGCGAGGACGCCGTTCACATAGCCGACACTTTTTTCCGTCGAATACCGCTTCGCCAGCCCGACCGCCTCGTCGATGGCGACGACGTCGGGCACGTCGTCAAAGTAGCGGATCTCTGCCAGCGCCATCAGCAGCAGGCTCTTGTCGACCGGGAACATACGCTTGTCCGAAAAACCGACCGACTTTTCGTTGAGTTCTTCCGTCAGCTGCTCGCGGTGCTCCGCTACGCAGTCGAGGATCCTGTCCGCGTACGCGCACTCCTCTTCGGTCAGGTCGAACGTCTTGTAGATGCCGCGCTGCAGCTCGGCGTCCGGCCGGAACAGCGAGGCAAAGATGATCTTGAACGCGCACTCACGCGCTTTGCTTCTCATATACTCTTTCCTGTAAAAAATTTAATAATTTCCCCTCGAAAACCGAGGGGAAACGACGCTTGCTCGCTTTACTCCGCTGCGTGCTCGCCGCGGATCTCGACGCCGACCACATATACGTCCACTTTGGCGACTTTGAACTTCGTCATCGCCTCGACGTTGTGCTTGACGGACTGCTGGATCTTGAACGCGACTTCGGGCACGCTGTAGCCGGAATCTACCTTGACCGAAATATCGGCGTAGATGCCGTCCTTTTCAAAATAGATGCGCAGCCCCTTTTTGCCGCCGAGCATGGTGACGCCCTCGATCTCGGCAACAGCGAGCTGGATGATCCCGCTCACGATCCCCGTCGTATAGGAGACCTTGCCCTTCTGTCCGTCCGAAGGAACGCGCCTGAAAATCGCCATGGTATCTCTCCAAAAAGTTTTTCTTGAGCCTATTATACCACAGTTTTCGCAATTTGAACAGTATTTTTTTTAACTTTCCGAATTTATCGGCATAATATTTACGTTGGCGGGCTCGCATCCGGCTTCCTCGGTGAGGATGTTGTAGATGGTCAAAAAGTCGTTGTATGCGAGCTCGTCTGCGTTGACGAACACGTTGACGTTGTCCGAATCCAACCCGATGCTGACGACGGCGTCCGTGTAGCCGAGCGACTTGATGTACGTTTCGAGGAGAAGTTCGCGCTCCATCATCTCGACGATCTGCAATTTGAGCGCCATCGCCTCCTCATAGGCGTCGTTGCCCGCCTCCGTGTTTTCGAGGATAGAATCCAGCTGCAGCAGCTCCTCGTTGCGCGTGGTCGTGCGCTCGGTGCGGTAGGTCGCAAAATAGTTGGCCGCCGTCACGTCGCCGCCGACGTCCTCCGTCGCGGCGCCCGCCAGCACGAAGTTGAAGATGGCCGTCACCGCCAGCAGCAGGACAAGCCCGGACATGATGATGATCTTTTTGGTTCTCGACATCTCGCTTCTCTCCTTATCGATAAAAATATCTTATTTTCCGTCGCTCTTGGTGTACACTTTGATTATGCTTTGGTCGATATCTAAAACGGACGCCGCCGCCTCCAATAAATTGAAGCGCACGTTCAGATCGTCTGCCCCTTCGGCGACGATCAGCACGCCCGTGATTTCCGGGTTGCACGTTTCCAGCACGATCGGGTCGCCGCCCGAAAGGACGGGCGAAGTGGTCACGCTTCCGTCCGCACCCGCGACGCTCTCCGTCGCGATCACCGTCGTCCCCTCCGACTTCACGGTGATAAAGACGTCTACATCGCCCGCGCCCTCCATCTGAGCCAAGACCTGCGCGAGGCGCGCTTCGATCTTTGCAGCATAGCCGTCGCTCTCCCCTACTTTTTCCTTTCCGTTCCATGCAAAGTACAAGATCGCCGCAACCACGACGGCGAGCAGAAGCACCGCGACGATCTCCGGCCACTTCCCGCCCTTCGCCTTTTCCTTTACCTTTCCGAGCACGTCATACATAGACATTGACCTCCACATCCGCGCCGTACAGCGCGACGAGACGATTTTCGACCTGCTCTATAACAAATATATGCCGGTCCTCGCCGTATATTCCGAAATCTTCGATGCACACCGCAACGCCGGTCACGCGGTAGGCGTAGTCCTCCTCCGCCCACGCGATTTCCGCGCGCACCCCGACGCCCGGCTCGCTCGCAAACAGCGCCGCGAGCTCCGCCTCCTCCCGTTCGGCGCGCCGCTCGAACATCTCGGCGATGAAACCGCCGTCCAGCGCCACGGTCGCGCCGCTCTCCGTACCATCCCATTGCCCGAAGCTGCGCAGCATATTCGGAACGGGCAGCAGCATGACCGCCACGCAGAAGAGCTTGAGCACGCCGCCGATAAATTTTCCGATCTTGCCGCGCGGCAGGAGCAGAAATAAAAATGCGGATAAAATGACGGCGCCGCACACGCCGAGGATATAGGCACGCATCTCAAAACAAGGTGTTGGAGGAGCAGACGAGCAGCAGCATCGTGATAAAGTACATGAAGCCTACCGCGAGCAGCCCCGCCGTAAAGTAGTTGACCGCACCGCCCAGCGAGGCGAGCACGCCTGAAAAGCCGGGCTCGCCGATGGGCTCGACGACGGCGGCCGAAAGCCGCAAAAACAGGTTGCAGACGACAAGCTGTATGAGCGGCGGGAGGACGACGAGGGCGAGCAGGATGATCCCGCACGAGCCGACGGAATTTTTGATGAGCACGCTGCCCGCGACGACGAGGTCGAACCCGCTCCCCAAAAAGCCGCCGATGATGGGCACCGAGTTGCTGACCGCATACTTTGCCGCCTTGAAGGAGAGGCCGTCGTACGTCGCCGAGGTGATGCCCTGCACCGTCAAAAAGACGGTAAAGGCGGCCAGCGCCACGCCGAGCACCCACTTGATGACGCTCGCAAACAGCGCGGAAAAGTTTTGCAGCCGCACTTGCGCGCTCATATTGCCGACCATGTGCAGCACGCAGATGAGGGAGGCGAGCGGAAAGACGATGCCCGCGACCACGGAGACGATCCCCTCGCTCAAAAACAGCACGGCGGGGCGGTAGACGGCGACGGAGACGCTGCCGCCGCTCGTCGCCATGAGGGTCAATAGGAGCGGAAAGACCGCCTGCATCTGCGCCTGCATAGAGCCGACCGCGGCGATGCCGCCGCCGATGACGTCCGTCAGCGAGGAGAGAAGCAGCACGAGGATGGCGGCGTAGCCGACGAAGTAGATGACGCGCGCCGTGCCCCCTTCTGCAAACGAACTGCGGAAGCTGCCGAGCAGCCCGCACAGGATGGCGACGGCGCAGATGGAGCAGAAAGCGGGCAGCATACCGATCAGGCCGTCAAAGACCAACCCGCCGATCGCCCCAAGCGCGCTGTCATAATCGACGGCGTAATCGCCGCTGATCACCGCAAGTATCTTGTCCGTCACGCTGCCGCCGAAGGCCTCCCGCTGCGCTTCGGTCAGCGAGTCGAGGTACGATTGCAGCGCGTCCGTGTCTAACCCGCCGAGCATCTCCTCGATGTTGCCGAGCAGCTCCTCCTGTGCGCCCTCCGCTGCCTCCCCCTCCGGTTCGGCCGCCGAAGCGGGCAAAAACGGAAAAGTCAGCAGCAGCGCCGCGAGCAGCAGGCACACGCAGAGCGGTGCCGACGCCCGCCTCTTGTTTTGAAGCACAGCCTTCATACCAACTCCAAAAACGCCGCGATCAGCGAGACCATCGCGCGCAGAATGGGCAGCGACACCGAAAAGATGACGACTTTGCCCGCAAAGACCAGCTTGTCTGCGACGCTCTTTGCGCCGAAGTCCTCCACGATGCCCGCGGCGAACTCGACGAGATAGCCGATGGCGACGATCTTCAAAACGATCTCGATCAGCTCGCTGTCGATGCCCGTCTGTTCGCCCAGCTCTGCAAAGACGCCGAAGGTATCCGCCGCCAGCTCGACGGCGAAGAGCAGGACGACGGCGGAGCCCGCGATCGTGACGGCGAAGGCGAGCTCGGGCTTGTTGGGGCGAAGCAGCAGCGCGGCGACCGCCGTCACGAGACCGACGCCGAGGATGCGGACGAGTTCCATCACTAAAACAGGTCGAAGATGCTGCGGATGGAGTCGAACAAGCCGACGACCATGTCCAGCACGACGGTCAGCACGATGATCAGCCCCGCCAGGCTGACGATGGTCGCGATGTCCTCCCTGTCCGACTTTTTGAGGATCTGGCAGACGATGGTCACGATGAGGCCGACCGCCGCGATTTTGAAGATCACATCGATTTCCATGCCGCCTCCGTTCAGACGATGAGGATGACGAGGATCAGCCCCGCCAGCACCCCCAACTTGCTGTACAGCAAAAAGTACTTTTTGTATTCCTCCTCCGCCAGCCGCCGCCGCTCGCCCGCCTCCGCGCGCGCGGCCGCAAGGTAGGTGCGCTGCGAGGCGGCGTCGCTCTTGCCGATCAGCCGAAAATAGTCTCCCAAAAACTTTCGCTCGTCCGCCGTGAGGTAGGCAAAGCCGTAGTTCTCTCTGCCGAAGTCCCCCTCCCTCTTCTCGCGCAGCATCTTCTGGAAATCGCCGCCGAAATCGTATTTTTCGATGAATGTTGACAGCGGCGCGCGCAGGTAGCTGACCTCGTTGTACAGCCGCTCGTTGAAGAGGTTGAGCGCGTAGAAAAATTCCTTGCGCCGACGATAGCGGCGGGTCAAAAGCAGCGCGGCGCAGACGCACAGCCCGAAGGCTGCGATGCACAAAAGCGCCTTCAACATACCGACGGAACGGGGCGCAGATCGCCGTCGTAGATGGCGGCGACGCGGCCGATCCCCTCCGCCTGCAGCACGACGTACCGCTCGAAGATGCGTTCGCGTACGGCGCGAGCAAAGGCGGGCGAAGCGCGCAGGCTGTCGATATCGCGGCAGTGCGCGGACGCGATGACCTCCACCCCTCCCCGCACGCACGCCGCCGCGGCACACACCTCCCCGTCCGAGACGAGCTCGTCCGTGATCAAAACGTCCGGGCGCAGGGCGCGCACCGCCGCCGTAAAGGCATCTTGTTTCTGCGAATAGCGGATGACGTCGCAAAAGGGCCCGACGTCGAGCGAGCGGTCCCCCTCCGCCGCGCTGATCTCGTTGCGCTCGTCGTGGATGAGGACGTTGACGATGCCGCCCGCGCCGAGCATCCGCGCGAGATCGCGCAAAATGGTCGTCTTGCCGCGCCCGGGCGGCGAGATGAGCAGCACACTGCGCAGCCTGTCCGCGAGGCAGGCGCGGAAGATCTTTTCCCCGCAGCCGATCACCTCGTGCGGGACGCGGATGTTCAAAGAGGTCACGTCTTTGACGGTAAAGCTCTTCCCTTCCTCATAGACGAATACGCCGGCAAGGCCGATGCGCTCGCCGCACGCGCCCGTCAGAAAGCCGCGCCGCAGCTGTTCGGTCACCGAATAGACGGAATACTCGCTCGCGCGGGCGACGATCTCGCCGATGTCCGCGTAGCAGATGGTGAGGGCGAGGTCGCGCGCCGCGGCGATGCCCAGCCTTCCCAAATACCGATATTCGCCGCCGTAGTTGACGACGACGGGCTTGCCCGCGCGCAGGCGCAGCTCGTAGACGCGGTTGATATTGACATTGCGCAGCGCCTCGCGCAGCGGCTCCGTCAAAAATGTGAGCATTTCACCTCCCCGCCGCACGGCTTGTCTTGCGGCGCGTCTATGTATATATATGGCTCTGCCCGCCCAAATATGCCTGCTCGTCCTTCCGCGGCAAAATAAAAAAGCCCCGAAGGAAATTCCTTCAAGACTTTTTCGCGAGGCTTTTGCCGCCCCACTGCAAAGGGCTCCCGAAAATGATTTGCCGCAGGTTTGCGGTCGTAGAAAGGCCCCGGACGATGGAGAAGGGTTGCAGATCGCGTACTTATAAAATTAAAGGGCTCCCAAAAAGTATCGTAGAGCTTTTTGGGAAGAGGAGCCGCAGGCATCAAAGCGAACAGGACGGGTCACTACCCGTCCTGTTGCGAATTTAGCCTTGCGGCGACGAGAGGGCGAGGGAGTTTACACAAACGTAAATGACCGAGCCCGAGACGCGCAGAAAGGGCGCGAGATGCGCCCTTATACATTGTCTGGCAGATTTTTTGGGAAAAAGGAGCCCCAGGCATAAAAGCAAACAGGGCAAGAAACCTCTTGCCCTGTTGCGAAATGCGCCTTGCGGAAAATAACAGGGCTCCCAAAAAAGATTGCGCAGCAAGATTTTTTGGGAAAAAGGAGCCGCAGGCGCCAAAGCAAACAGGGCAAGAAACCTCTTGCCCTGTTGCGAAATGCGCCTTGCGGAAAATAACAGGGCTCCCAAAAAAGATTGCGCAGCAAGATTTTTTGGGAAAAAGGAGCCGCAGGCGCCAAAGCAAACAGGGCAAGAAACCTCTTGCCCTGTTGCGAAATGCGCCTTGCGGCGACGTGGTGGAGTTGTTCCATCCAAATCCGAACCTAATTCTGCATTGATCTCGTCTATCGTAGCCGTCTTTGAGCCGTCCTTGTAGTTAAACGTGAAGACGATTTTGTCATCATACACGAAAATAGCGTTGATAAAACTCTCTACAAGGCGCTTTCTGCTCACAATATCTTCGAGATCGGTGTCGCGGAATTTGCCGATCCAAAAGGCGATGTGCTCCTTCGTGATCTTCGGCTTCTGCAGCTCCTCACTGTAAATGGCGACTTT
>CALVXB010000008.1 GCA_944368775.1 uncultured Clostridia bacterium
GTTTTGCACTTCAGAACACCGCAAGATTTGTTCCAAGAAAATCTCTTAAAGTGTTGCACTTAGTTTGACAATTCATCTGGTATAATGGAGGTACAGAGCGCGGCAGAGGGCGCGCGGTGCAAAAAAAGGGAGGAAGGAGAGATGGCGAGAGATTTTTGGGAGGACATCGGCAAAATTTACGACCCCTTCAGCTTTTTTGACGACGACGAGGACGGCCACGATCGGGGCGAGGCGCTGGAGGCGGCCGACTTTGAGGACGCCGTCGACGAATACGAGCGGCGGACGTTCGGCGCGGGCGACTGTGCAGATGACGAGGAGGACGAGGACGACGAGGAGGATGACGGCGCGGCAGAGCAGGCAGCCGCGGGCATCGCAGGCGCGTACGGCGGGGCTGGCGTCGGCGCGTGCGGCGCGGCAGAGCAGGCAGCCGCGGGCATCGCAGGCGCGTGCGCCGCGGCAGGCGTCGAAGCCGTCGGCGCGGGTGGCGCGGACGGCGACGATGCGGGGTGTATCGGAGAGGGGGCGTATAAGGCGCTGGTGCGGCGCATCGAGGCGGAGCCGTGCGCAGACGAAGAGGTGCGCGCCCGCCGCCTGAACGCCGCCTTCATGCTGTGCTACCATACCGGCGAGCAAGACGCGGAGATGCGGCGGCGCAGCCGCTTTATTCTGAGAAACAGGGGCCTGCCCGCCGCCGACTACCTTTCCGCCGCCTCCGGGTTCGAGATCGGCAAGGCGGTGTGGGGGCTGTACCCGCTGCCCGCCGACTTTGCCGAAAACTACGGGCGGCAGGTGTATTGGTACTTTCTGTACGAAAACCTGCTCGACTGCGACTTTTCCCTCGCGCTGCGCGTCTGGCTGTGGGTGTACGAGCAGTTCGCGCCCTACGCCGCGTACGACAGGTACGCGATCAGGCAGACGGTCGATATGCTCCTCTGCGACGACCATACCGAAGTCGACTACGCCGCCTTCCGCATCCTGCTGTTCGACTACTGCGCGGCGCATCCCGGCTTCGCCCGCTCGCTTGCGGGGCACTGCGAAGAGGAGCCGCACGGGTTCATCACCACCGTGCGGGAGGCCGTCGGCTGCGGGCAGGGCGACGTCGCCAAAGAGCTGGTCGAGGGCTTCCTCGCGGCGCCGCGCATCGTGCCCATCCAAAAGGTGCGCACGCTGCGCAGCCTCGTCGAGGACAGGGCGAGCGGGCGCTTTGCCCGCGCGCGCTGGTATCGCGATGCCCTTCTGCCCATGCTGCGCGCCGAACGTGGCAAGCTCATGCAGCGCGACCTGCCCCGCTTCGAGCGGGCGGTGCAGGGCATCTTTGAAGAAGAGAAAGAGCGCCGCGCCGCCGAGGAGGCGCGCGCATACGCAGAGGCCGCGCGCGAGAGGGATGCCCGGCGTGCGGCAACAGAGGCGGAGCGCGCGGCAGAACGCACCGCCGCACGGGAGGCGGCATGGCGCGAGCGGGAGGCGCGCCGGCAGCAGCGGCGGGCGGAGGAAGAGGCGCGCCGCGCGCGCGAATTGGAGGACGAGGCGGAGTACCGCTGCTTTGCCGTGTACATCGGCGGCTTCGGCCGCGTGTACAGCTACCGCGCGGAGGAGGAATACCGCATCGGCGAGCGGGTGGTCGTGCCCGTCGGCGAGGACGGCCGCACGATGGAGGGCACCGTCGTCGGCGAGCAGCGCGCCCGCCGCATCGCCCTCCCCTGCCCGCCCGAACAGCTCAAGTATATCCTGCGCCGCGCGTAGCGCGGCGCCCGCGAACCATAGGGGAGGCGCCGGCAACAGATCGCGCAAACAGATCGCGCAAAAAAAATCGTACATACAGATCGCGCGCGCCCGCGCCGCAGAATGCGGCGCGGGCGCGCTGTCTTTTTATGTCGGGTATAGTGCGAACGCGGGGCGGCGCACGAGCGGTGCGGGCCGCCCCGCTCGCGCGCGGGCGGCAGCTTACAGATGGGGCGTCTCCGCTTTGTTTTCCTGCTTTACTTTATCGATCGGCGGAAATGCCGGGCGGGAGGCCGCGCGTTTGCTTCGTACAGCGGAAGGTCAGCTCGGTCATGACGATCATCAGCAGCACGAAGAAGAGCAGGTAAAAGGGCAAAATTCCGAACCCGACGGCGCTGCCCAGCGCCCCGTACAGCGGCGGGAGAAAGGTCGAGCCGACGTACGCGCTCGCCATCTGGATGCCGATGATCGCGCCCGAGTTTTCCGCGCCGAAGTTTGCGGGCGTCGAGTGGATGATGCAGGGGTAGATGGGCCCGCAGCCGAACCCGATGACGACGAAGGCCGCGACGGGCAGCGCGCCCGAAACGGGGATAAACAGCAGCGCGATGCCGCAGATCAGGATGCCCGCGCCGATGCAGATCATCTTTCTGTCGCCCAGCTTGTCCGAGATGAAGCCGCTCAAAAAGCGGCTGGCGGTCAGGCCGATGTAAAAGAGGGAGGCGAGCTGCGCGGCCTGCTCGGCGGTGACGCCCTTCACCTCCGCAAAATAGGTGCTCGCCCAGCCCATCGCGGTCGCCTCCGCCGCGCAGTAGGCAAAAAACCCGATCAGGAGGAAGGGCACGCCGCGGATCTTGAGCGCGCCCAAAAGCCCGACGCTCTTTTGCTTTTGTTCGGCGGTCGCCTTGTTGACCTTCCACACGGGCAGCGTAAGCAGCAGCAGCGCGCCGATCGCCAGCTGGATGTACCCGACGATGCGGTAGCCGTCGTTCCAGGCGGAGCGGGTGAGGGCATAGCTCATCACAAAGGGGCTGACGATGGTACCCACCCCCCAAAAGCTGTGCAGCCAGCTCATGTGCTTGGCCTTGTAGTGCAGGGCGACGTAGTTGTTGAGCGCCGCGTCGATGGCGCCCGCGCCCAGCCCGTAGGGGAGGGCGAGCAACAGCAGCTGCCAAAAAGCGTTCGCAAACGAAAACCCGAGCAGCGCGCCCGCCGTCAAAAGCACGCTGACGACGGTGACGGCGGGCGTGCCGCAGGCGCGCGTCAGGCGGTCGGAGAGCAGGCTGGAGAGGATGGTGCAGGCGGAGATGACCATCGTCACGATGCCCATGTACGACACGGGCACGCCCAGCTCGCCGTGCATGGCGGGCCAGCCCGACCCGAGCAGAGAGTCGGGCAGGCCGAGGCTGATAAAGGCGAGGTAGATGAGTGCGAGCAGCAGCGAGTACATGGCGTTCCTTCTTTTGCGGAAAATTTTTCCGTGTCGTTACAGCCCTATTATACAGGTTTGCCGCGCCGTTAACAAGCGATTTTGCTGCGAGAGGGGGGAAGAAGGTTTGTCTTCGGCGCAGCCCGCAAAAAATGGCGCGCCGAAGGGCGCGCCGCGGCCGCAAAAGGGCGCGAAAGGGGCGTTCTAATTTTGCATTTTTCGACATAAAATGGACTGTCGCCGATGGGCGGCAGGGGGAAGTTTTATGTGGGAATATATGGAGCGGCGGGCGCTCGCCTGCGCGCGGTACATTCTGGATACCGGCTGCACGGTGCGCGCCTGCGCCGCGCATTTTGGCGTGAGCAAGTCGACGGTGCACAAAGACGTCACCGAGCGGCTCAAGGGGGTGGACCTCGCCGCATGGCGGGCGGTGCGCCGCGTCCTCAACAAAAACCTCGCCGAGCGTCACCTGCGCGGGGGAGACGCCACCCGCCGCAAGTATCGCCGCGCTGCCGCAAAGAGCGCGCAGCCGTAAGCGGAAAGCGGGGCGCGGCGGACACGCCGCGCGCGGGCAGAAAGGCGGGGCACATTGCTAAATTTCTTCACAAAAATGGGCAAACGGAAGGCGTTTTGCCCTTTTTTTGGGGCGGAGCGGGCGGCGGGAGCGCAAAATCGGCGCGCGATTTCTTGTCATTTTCCGTCGTTTGTGATACAATACAAGGAAACTGATAGGCAAGGAAGGCGGCGCGCCCGCAGCAGGGTCCGCCGCCGTCAGGAAAGTTTATGGCAAAATTTTTGGGGATCGACGTCGGGTCGACCACCGTCAAAGTGAGCGTCTTGTCCGAGTCGCTCGAAATTTTATACACCAGCTACGAGCGGCACTTTGCGCGCGTCAAAGAGTGCGTGCTCGCGCAGCTTGCCGTCGTCCGCGAAAAGTTCGGCGACGACTTTTACACCTGCATCACCGGCTCCGCGGGCTTGGGGCTCGCCGAGCGCAGCGGCGTGCCCTTCGTGCAGGAGGTGCAGGCCGCCTTCACCGCCATCCGCAAGTATTATCCCGATGCGGACGCCGCCGTCGAGCTGGGCGGCGAGGACGCCAAGATCATCTTCGTCACCGGCGGCACCGAGCAGCGCATGAACGGCAGCTGCGCGGGCGGCACGGGCGCTTTCATCGACCAGATGGCGACCCTTTTGAATATTTCCGTGCCCGAGATGGACGCCCTCTCGCTGCGGGCGGAAAAGGTGTATCCCATCGCCTCCCGCTGCGGCGTCTTCGCAAAATCGGACATCCAGCCCCTCCTGAACCAAGGGGCGCGCAAGGAGGACATCGCCGCCAGCATCTTTCAGGCGGTTGTCGACCAGACGGTCGCCGGCCTGGCGCAGGGGCGGCGCATCAAGGGGAAGGTGCTGTTTTTGGGCGGGCCGCTCTACTTTTTACAGGGGCTGCGGCGCGCCTTCAAACAGACGCTGAAGCTCGACGACGAGCACGCCGTCTTCCCCGAAAACGCCCCCTCGTTTATGGCGATCGGCGCGGCGCTGTACGCCGCCAACGTCGACCCCATGCCCATCGACGCCGTCATCGCGCGCATCCAAAGCGCTGCCGCCAGCGACGACATCGTCACCGGCGAGCCGCTGTTTGCGAGCATGGCCGAGTACGACGCCTTCGTCGCCCGCCACAAGGCGCACGACCTCGCCTTCGAGGACATCCGCACCTACCGCGGCGACGCATACCTCGGCGTCGACAGCGGCTCGACGACGACCAAGCTCGTGCTCATCACGCCGGACTGCAAGCTCTTATACCGGCACTACCAGTCCAACAATGGCCAGCCGCTGGACATCGTCATCGAGCGCCTGCGCGAGATCTACTCGCTCGCGGGCGGGCGCATCCGCATCGCGGGCGCGGCGACGACCGGCTACGGCGAGGATCTCATCAAGGCTGCCGTCAAAGCGGACTTCGGCATCGTCGAAACGGTCGCGCACTTCAAGGCGGCGCTGCACTTCGACCCCAAGGTCGACTTCATCATCGATATCGGCGGGCAGGACATCAAGTGCTTCAAGATCAAAAACGGCGCCATCGACAACATCATGCTCAACGAGGCGTGCTCCTCCGGCTGCGGCTCCTTCATCCAGACCTTTGCCAAGGCGATGGACATGGAGATCGACGAGTTCTCCAAGCTCGGCCTGTTCGCCAAGCATCCCGTCGAGCTGGGCAGCCGCTGCACGGTGTTCATGAACAGCTCGGTCAAACAGGCGCAGAAGGAGGGCGCGAGCGTCGAGGACATCTCCGCCGGCCTCTCCGCCTCCATCGTCAAAAACGCCATCTACAAGGTCATCCGCGCCAAAACGCCGGACGAGCTTGGCAGCAACATCCTCGTGCAGGGGGGTACCTTCCTCAACGACGCCGTGCTGCGCTGCTTCGAGCTTGAAACGGGCAAGCAAGTGGTCCGACCCGGCATCGCGGGGCTGATGGGCGCGTTCGGCGCCGCCCTCTACGCCAAGGAGAACGTGCGGGGCAAAAGCACCGTCGTCACCGAGGGCGAGCTGCGCACCTTCGCCTACACCTCGCGCAGCCACGTCTGCAAGGGCTGCACCTCGCACTGCAACGTCAACGTCATCGGCTTTTCGGACGGCCGCAAGTTCATCTCCGGCAACAAGTGCGAAAAGGGCGCCGGCCTCAAGCCCCGCTCCGACGACCTCGATATCTATCATTATAAATATGAAAGGCTGCTGCAATGCGCCGAGGGCACGCGCGGCACCCGCGGCAGGGTGGGCCTGCCCGTCGTGCTCGGGTTCTACGAACAGCTCCCGCTGTGGACGGGCTTCTTCGAGGCGTGCGGCTTCGAGGTGGTCTTCAGCGAGCGCTCCTCGCGCAGCCTCTACTTCCGCGGGCAGCACACCGTCGCCAGCGACACCGTCTGCTACCCCGCAAAGCTGGCGCACGGGCACATCGAGAGCCTGCTCGACGCGGGCGTAGATTTTATCTTCTACCCCTGCGAGAGCTACAACCTCGACGAGCACGACTCGACAAATCACTACAACTGCCCCGTCGTCGCCTACTACCCCGAACTTTTGAAGGCGAACAACGAGCGGCTGAGCGACGAAAACTTCATCATGCCCTACATCGACCCCAACGACGAGCGCTCGACGGTGCGCGCGCTGCAGCGCGCGCTGAAACGGTACAAGCTGCCGCCGCGGCTCATCCGCGCGGGGCTCGCCGAGGGCTTTGCCCGCCTCGACGCCTTCCATGCCGACGTCGAGCGCAAGGGAGACGAGATCGCCGCCGCCGCGCGCGCCGCGCACAAGCCCATCGTCGTGCTGGCGGGGCGGCCGTACCACGTCGACCCCGAGATCAACCACGGCGTCGGCAAGCTGCTCACCTCGCTGGGCGTCGCCGTCCTCTCTGAGGACGCCGTATTCCGCAAGGGCAGGCAGGTGCTGGTCAACGTGCTCAACCAGTGGACGTACCACGCCCGCCTCTACCGCGCGGCCGAGTATGTGACCGAAAACGACGACATGGAGCTGGTGCAGCTGGTCTCCTTCGGCTGCGGCATCGACGCGATCACCACCGACGAGGTGCGCGCCCTGCTCGAGAGCCGCGGCAAGCTGTACACCCAGATCAAGATCGACGAGATCAACAACCTCGGCGTGGTGAAGATCCGCCTGCGCAGCATGCTCGCCGCCGTCGAAGAACAGAAGAGGCACGCCCATGAAGAAAACTAACGGGCAGGCGCCCGCCTGCGGCGTTGCGGACTTCCGCGACGATTATCCCAAATTCACCCCCGCGATGAAGCACACCCACAAGATCCTCGTGCCCGACATGCTGCCCGTGCACTTCGGCATCATCGTCGACTTTCTGCGCAAGGACGGCTGGGACATCGAGCTGCTGCGCAACGATTCGCGCGCGGTCATCGACGAAGGGCTCAAGCACGTGCACAACGACACCTGCTTCCCCGCGCTGTGCGTCACCGGGCAGTTTATCGACGCGCTCAAGAGCGGCAAGTACGACGTCGAGCACACCGCGGTGATGATCACCCAGTCGGGCGGCGGCTGCCGCGCTTCCAACTATATTCCACTCATCCGCAAGGCGCTCAAGAGCGAGTTCCCGCACGTCCCCGTCATCTCCCTCAACTTTGCGGGGTTGGAAAAGGACAGCGGCTTCCCCATCGACGCAAAGACGCTGTTAAAGCTCGCCTTCGCCATCTTCTACGGCGATACCCTCATGTCGCTGTACAACCAGTGCAAGCCGTACGAAGAGGAAGCGGGCGCCGCCGACGCCGCCCGCGCGGAGTGCGTGCGCTACATCAACGGCGCGTACGACCGCGGCAAGTACCTGCACTATATGCGCATCACCCGCGCCCTGCTCGAGCGCTTCGCGCGCGTGCCGCGCAGCAGGGAGGAGAAGGTCAAAGTGGGCATCGTGGGGGAGATCTACGTCAAGTATTCCCCCCTCGGCAACTCGCACCTCGAGGAGTTTTTGCTGTCCGAGGGCTGCGAGCCGGTCGTGCCCGCGCTGATGGACTTCGTCATGTACTGCGCGGTCAACAACGTCAACGACGCCAAGCTGTACAGCAAGCGCAGCATCACCACCCCCGTGTTCGCGCTCGCCTATCGCTACCTGCACCATGTGCAGAAAAAGATCATCCGCCTCACCCGCAAGTACGGGTTTGAACCGTTGCACGACTTCGAGCACCTGCGCAAGTGCGCAGACAAGGTGCTCAACCAGGGCGTCAAGATGGGGGAGGGCTGGCTCATCCCTGCCGAGATGGCCGCCCTCGCCGAAACGGGCACCGACAACATCGTCTGCGCCCAGCCCTTCGGCTGCCTGCCCAACCACATCGCGGGCAAGGGGGCGGTGCGCACCTTAAAGCGCATGTATGAGCACGAAAACATCGTCGCCGTCGACTACGACCCCTCCGCCACCAAGGTCAACCAAGAAAACCGCATCAAGCTGATGCTCGCCACCGCGCGCGAGAACCTCGCCGCCAAGCAAAAGCAGGGCAAGGGAGAGGGCGATGGACGAGGCGTTTGAAGAGCCGGCAGGCGGCGATGATGCCTGCCCCTGCGAAGAGGGCGATGCGCCCGCAGACGATATGCAGGACCCCGCCGACGACCTCGGCGAAGGGGGGTTCGGTTACGAGGCAGACTGACCCGTGCCCCTTGCGGACGGCGGCACAGAAACAGAGCGCGGCGGCGCAGAAACAGAGCGCTGCGGCGCGAGAATACGGTACGGAAAAATTCGCAGCGGCAGGCACCGCCTGCCGCTGCGATCGGTTGATCGGCCGCCCCGAACGCTGTTCGGGGCGGCCGCCTGCCTTTGTCGGCAAAAGGGCGGCGCGCCGCAAAGGGAGAAAAAACATCTCGCAAACGGTCACGAAGTCTTTTGGATCCCGCCGAGTTCGCCCAATATTTTTTCGCACGCGGGCTTAAAGATGCTTCTTTGCTCGACGAGGATGGGTATGAGCTTGCGGATGAGTTCGGCGTTTGCCTCGATGATCGCCCGCGCCCGCTTGCAGCAGCCGTCGACGATCTCGTCAAACGCGGCGTTGATCTCGCTCACTCTTTCCTGCGGGTATTTCAGCGTCCCATTTCTGATTTCAGAATACCGCAGGCCGAGCCCCAGCAGCCCCGCTTCAGAAATGCCCGCCAGCACATAGTCTGTCGTCATCAGCAGGGGATAGATGTTGTCGTACGTCTTATGCAGCACCACTTCCTCGGCGACGTACCCGCCCATCAGCGCGCAAATGGCGTTGAGGTAGTCTGCCTTTGTATAATATACAGACCGCTCGTCATCATCGTCATCGTCGTCGTCGCGGTCCGTGTCGTCGAAGTCGGCGCCGTCCTCGGCGTCATAGTCGTCGTCGTACCGGCCGATCGCCCCGTTGAAGTACAGGTTGCAGACGGTATCGTCGCCCAACCGCAGCAGGTAATCGCCCGTATTCAGGCTCCTCGCCACGATAAAGCAGCCGATGTTGCGGCAGGCGGTTATCATGTCCGCCTGCGTGGGCGGCCTGCGCGGCAGATCGCCCGATCTGCTCTCGAGTATGCGCTCTTTGATCAGCTGTTCGGAGACAAAGCCGCGCTCGTCCGACTGCAAAACACATTCGTTGATCAGCGTTTCGAGCGCCGCGCAAGAAAAGCCGCCGCACAGCTTTGCAAGCTCTTCCATGCTCATCTCAAACGTGCAGCTCGTCTTTCCCGCGTACAGTTTGAGGATCTCCGCGCGCGAGGCGCGGTCGGGCAGGCCGATCTGTATCTTTTTGTCGATCCTGCCGGGGCGGACGAGCGCGGCGGGCAGCTCGGCGTAGTTGTTGCAGGTCGCCACAAAGATAAAGTTTTTGTCGCTGTTCATGCCGTCGATCAGGGTCAGCAGCTGCGCGAGGACGGCCTTCGAGTGGTCGGAGTAATATTCTTCGCGCGCATTCGGCAGCACCTTGTCCATCTCGTCAAAAAAGATCATGGCCGGCTCGCCCGATCTGCGCGCGCCTTCAAACGCCTTCTTGATTTTTTTCAGAAGCGCGTTTCCGTCCGACGGGCTGCCGAGGTCGATCTCGATCATCTTCAGGTTGCAGGTGCTCGCCATCACTTTGGCGAACAGCGTCTTTCCCGTCCCCGTGCCCCCGTAAAAGATCACGCCCTTGGGCAGCTTTGCGCCGCGCGCAAGGTATTGCTCGCGGTCGTTGATGATGTCGCAAAGCCTTTGCAGTTCCGCCTTTTCCTGCGGGTATCCCGCGATGTCCGTAAACTTGTAATTCATGTGTCCACCTCCGTAAAACGTAGTTGTATCTCTATTTTATACGATGGGGGCAGAATTTGTAATACCGCAATCTTTAAAATTTTTTTGACCCCTGTTTTGCGGGTACGTTCTTGCAAATATGCTTGATTTATGACCCCTTTTCGGGTACAATATAGGCGCAAGGAGGGCAGCATGGACGAAAAGATCAAGATCAGCGCGCCGCAGTCGCTGTTCGAGTTGTTAAAAAAGGACTGCGAAGATTTCAAAATAACCAAGCCGGACGGCTCCCCCAACATGAACGCCTTTTTGAACGCCGTCGTCGCCAACTTTTACGAGGCGTTTGCCGGCGCGGAAGAAAAGCTGCGCGACGAGGTGAAAAACGCCGTCGCGATCGTGCCCGACCGCTATCGCGAAACGGTGTTTTTAAGCACGTTGAAGATACTCGCAAAGAGGCAGCCGGACGGCGAAAGCAAGCAGAGCAAGGTCTTTTCTTTCAAGCCCACAAAAAATACGGAAAGGGCGGTCATCTATATAGAAAATTTGCTGCTGCAAAACGAGTCGCTCTCCTCCTATTACAGGCGGTTGTTCACGGCGTATGCGCAAAAGACGAAAAACGAGCGGGAGAAGATCGTCTTTAAAGAAAATTATTCCCTGCTGACGAAGGCGCTCAAAAAGGGGGTCAAGGTCTGCATTTCGTTCGCAAAGGGAAACGTGATCAAGGGCGCGTCCGTCTACGCGGTCAGCGCCGCCAAGGAAGAGCTGTTCAATTACGTCCTCTTTTACAGCGGCAAACAAAACGTCACCGCGAGGCTTGCGTCCGTAAAGACGGTATCGCTGCTCGCGGAAAAGGGCTCGATGCCCGCGGAAAACGCCGAATTGTTCAGGCGCCAGGCGGAGTGCGCGCCGCAGTACCCCATGTACAATACAGACAGAGAGCCGATCCGCGTGCGGCTCACCGAAAAGGGAAAGGCGCTGTTCAAAAAAATTTATCTGTACCGGCCGACGCCTGTCTGCATCGAGGGCGACGTATATACCTTTGCGTGTTCTGCAAACCAGCTCTTATACTATTTTGAACGCTTCGGCGACAGCGCCGTCATCCTCTCGCCCAAAAAGCTGGGCATCTTTATGCGCAACTATTATTACTTTGCCTATAAAAAGTACGCGTCGCTGTACGGCAAAGACGGCTCGTGGAAACCGTAAAAAGGGCCGCTGTAAAATAAAAAAACATAGCAGGTTTTACCTGCCCTGCTTTGGAATTTGTTTTGCGGATCGATTTTTCGGGAACACAAAAATTTGATCTTCGGTCTGGCGGATTCAAACTTCGCTCACCAACCCAGATAAAAAGGGCATCCTTTATGGATCCCCTTTTTATCTGGAGCTACTGGCCGGACTTGAACCGGCGACCTATTGTCACCCCAAAAAAATGCGCGGCAGGGGGCCCGTCGGGCGGGTGCGCCTTTTTTTGGGGGCCCCGAAATTTAATCTTCGGTCTGGCGGATTCAAACTTCGCTCACAATTCCAAACAAAAAAGCACCCATCAGGGTGCTTTTTTGTTTGGAGCTACTGGCCGGACTTGAACCGGCGACCTGCTGATTACGAATCAGCTGCTCTACCGACTGAGCCACAGTAGCGTATTTAATTAACAATTAGCCAAGTCAAGTCCGCGACGAATCAGCTGGAGCGACCGAGCCACAGTAGCGATTGAACTATCAATGTTATTTCAGTAATCTCCGCGACGAATCAGCCGGAGCGACTGAGCCACAGTAGCGATTGAACTATTCTGTTATCTCGGTAACTCCGCGACGAATCAGCCGGAGCGACTGAGCCACAGTAGCGATTTTTTTGTGCGGCGTTTTTCAGCGACTTAGCTCGATTATTATAGCATATTTTGCGGAAAAATCAAACGATTTTCGGGCGGAATTGCGAAAAAAATCAAAAACCGCCGCGCCGCCGCCCCATGCGGTCGGCGGCGCGGCGGTGGGAGGGCGTGCGCGGCGGTGGGAGGGCGTGCGCGGCGGTGGGAGGGCGTGCGCAGCGGTGGGAGGGCGTGCGCGGCGGTGGGAGGGCGTGCGCGGCGGTGGGAGGGCGTGCGCGGCGGTGAGAGGGGCGTGCGCGGCGGCGGGCAGGCGGTTTCTTCTAACAGGGCAGCGGGGGAGGCAGAGAGGGCGCGCCCATCGCAGAGCAGTCCGCGCCGTTGCGGGCGCGCGGCGGACGGGCGTGCCGCGCCCTGCAAAAAAATTCCGAAAAATGCAAAAAATTTTCAAAAAATATATTGAAAGCCCGCCCGACCTGTGGTACAATAAAAAGGATGGCGCGGCTCGCGCCGCAAATTTTCGAGGGGTGGCCACCGCGGCCCATCGCGGCCCGCGCCGCAAATTTGTGCGCGGCGGCGCGCCGCATTTTTCAGCCGCATTTTACAGGTGAGAGGCATGGATATGAATACGAACGAAAAGCAAACGGGGGCTGCGACCATACCGCAGCGTTCGGCGGGGGTGCTGCTGCACATCGCGTCCCTGCCCGGTAAATACGGCATCGGCACGATGGGCGCAGAGGCTCGCCGCTTTGCCGACTTTCTGCACGCCGCGGGCGTGCGCTATTGGCAGGTGCTGCCGCTGGTGCAGACGGGCTTCGGCGATTCGCCCTACCAATCTGTGTTCGGCGCGTCCGGCAACCCCTACCTGATCGACGTCGACCGACTCGCCGCGGAGGGGCTGCTGCGCAAAAGCGAGCTGCGCCCGCTGCGGCACGAGGGGGCCATCGACTACGGCTTTTTGTTCCACCAAAAGTACGCGGTGCTGCGCCGCGCCTTTGCGCGGTTCGATACGAGCGACGCCGACTTCCGCCGCTTTGTGGAGGGGAAGGAGTTCCATGAGTACGCGCTGTTCATGGCGCTCAAAGAGGCGCACGGCGGGGCTTCCTTCGACCGTTGGAAAAAGCCGTACAAGCTGCGCGACGAGGCCGCGCTGCAACAGTTTTTGCGGGAGAACGAGCGCGAGTACCTCTTTTGGCTGTTTTTGCAGTACCAATTCCGCCGCCAATGGGAGGATCTGCGCGCCTACGTCAACGGGCTGGGCATCCGCATCATCGGCGACATCCCCCTCTACGTCGCGGCGGACTCTGCCGACGTGTGGGCCAACGCGCACCTCTTCAAACTCAACAAAAACCGCACCGCCCGCCGCGTGGCGGGGGTGCCGCCCGACTACTTTTCGGCGACCGGCCAGCTTTGGGGCAACCCCGTCTACGATTGGAAGGCGCACGCGGCGGAAGGGTACGCCTGGTGGGTCCGCCGTATCCGCGCCGCCTTCTCGCTGTACGACGTCGTCCGCATCGACCATTTCCGCGGGCTGGACCGCTATTACGAGGTGGAGGCGGGCGCCGTGACGGCCGAGCACGGCTGCTGGCGGCGCGGCCCGGGCATGAAGCTGTTTGCCGCGGCCGAACGCGCGCTCGGCGAACTTCCCTTCATTGCGGAGGACCTCGGGCAGATGGACGGGGGCGTGCTGCGCCTTTTGCGCCGCTCCGGCTTCCCGGGGATGAAAATTTTGCAGTTCGCCTTTGACGGCAACCCCGACAACCCCTATCTCCCGCACAACATTCCCGTCAACAGCGTCTGCTATACGGGCACGCACGACAACGACACCTCTCTCGGGTTTATGAATTGCCTGCCCGCCGACGAATTTGCGCGCGTCAAGGCCCGCCTGCGCGCGGCCATGCGCACCATGGGTTTAGAAGGCCGCATTGTCGGCCGCGCGAGCGCGGTGAAGGCGCTGCGCTCCATCTGCTGGGCGAGCGAGGCCTCCCTCGCCGTCGTCCCCGTGCAGGACCTGCTGCAGCTCGGCGGCGAGGCGCGCATGAACACCCCCGCCGTGGGGGAGGGCAACTGGCGCTTCCGCCTGCGGCGAGCGCTGCCCGCATCCCTCGCCGCGCAGCTGCGCGCAGAATTGGCGTCTTGCGGGCGCATCTGACCAAAAAAATAGCGCGATCGCTTATCACAAAAACGGGAGTGCCCTTCGCGGCGTTCCCGTTTTTTTCGCGGAGAACTTGCGCCCGACAGCGATCGTATAATTTATTTTGAAATAGGTATTGACGGATATCGCTTTAGGTGGTACAATAAAGTCGTAACAGAGGGCGGCATTTTTTGCGCTTTCTCTATATATAGTGAAAGAGGAGGTCTACCAAGAGACAAAATTATACGTAAAGTGGGAGTAAAGCAATGTATTTGAATTGATTTGATTGATTTGAAAAGGAGAAAAGTAAAATGACAAAGTGGAAAAAATTGGCAGCGGTTGCGCTGTGTGTGTTGCTGATGGCTTGCATGCCCCTGCTGTTGTTTGGGTGCAGTACTGTGGACGAATTGCAGCGGCAGGTGGAGGAGATGACGCGGCAATATGAGCAGCTTTTGGCAGAAAACGAGCGGCTTGCCGGGGAGACGGAGCAGCTGCACGGCGATTTCGCCGCATTGCAGGATGCGTTTATGCAGCTTGCGGCGGAGAACACCCTCACGCAAGACGAGCTCATCGACGCCGAGTATAAATTCAATGCGCTCGTCGGCACAGATTGGTCCGGGGAGAACGCGACGTATGCGCTCGACCGCCTCTATATCCGCGTAGGAGAAGAATGTTTAGACAAGACGTTCGCGGCAGAAGACTTTTTGCCGGTCGAAGTTGCTGAGGTCGAACAGACCTATCGTTGCGATACGTTCGCCGAATATTTGCTCACGCTGCATACGTCTGATTTGAAAGAGCTTATCGACGACATGACAAAGTTGTATTCCTTTGATTTTGTGGAAGAAGTGCTGTTGTATGAAAATGTGACGAGCGAATGGCAGCTCGCGGCGGATCGTGGCGGGTATTTTGTGAGCGTCAACAGCGCGCTGACAGACGGCCCGCTCACCGCGGGAGACTTTGCGCCTCTCTCCGTCTCCGAAATTATCCCCGTGGATGGCGTTCGTGTGTATTCATTAGATGAGGGAAGCATGCTGGGGCTCACGCTGCAGATCTATGTGATTATGGCGGATGGGGCGCGCGACGAGGTATTGGAAGCGCTGTTGGGGATGGAGATCGTCGACTATGCCTGGGAAAACGCGTACGATTACGAAACGCGGCAATATCCTGCGGAAGAAAAAGACCTTGAGACAATGGAGTTGGAAGAATGGCTGAAATGTACGGGCAGTCTCGACCTCGATATCGATCGTGCTTATGCTGCGCGCCTGTTTACCATCGAAGATTTTGCGGGGTTCGCTTCCGGGGAAACGGTAACGTGGCTGTCGTATGATGCTTTCAAGAGCGGAAGTGAAGAATATTTGCATCGGTTCCGCATCGGCACCGGCGACGACTCACTTCGCGCGCTGGAAAGGGATATGCGGATCGTTCTGCGGCTTGATTTTGTCCGCAGTTGCCGCGCCGATTTTTTGGCGACTGGGTTCCCGGGGTACCCGCTTGAGGACGGGCAATAAAATGTAGTATAGATTACGAGGAAAAGGTAATGAATTTGATTGATTTGAAAAGGAGGAAAGTAAAATGACAAAGAGGAAAAAATTGGCAGCGGTTGCGCTGTGTGTGTTGCTGATGGCTTGCATGCCCCTGCTGTTGTTTGGGTGCAGTACTGTGGAGGAGGAGCCGGAAGAGGATCAAACATATGATGTCGCTATCCGTATCGGATGCAGCGACGGCATGATCTATGAATTCCCCGTCGGCGAAGATGAAAAGCACGTTACCATTCCGTACGACGGTATGGAGCGCACGTTTTGGGTGGAAAGCTACAATTTGCCCGACCATCCCCGCTATGGCGACGATTGGTTTGCCCCGAGCGGTGAAGGCGCCAATGTGTTTTCATTAAGTATAGCAGGAGATACGGGTGAGGTAGAAAGTATTTGCGATAAAGGTAATTATTGTATAAATATATATGCAGACAGCACATCTACTCTTTGGAACGAGAGATTTGCTTGGTTATTTATAACTGTGGAATAAAAGGAGATTGAATGATCGGCGGGCCTTTCGCGTGCCCGCTTCTGCCCGCCGCGGTTTGGCTTGCCCGCGCGGCGGCAGGGGGCGAGGGCGGCGCAAACTTTATTGACAAGCCTTTCCTCTTTATGGTATAATCGTGTGGCTATATTGAGAGGTGTTTATGTTTAAGGCAGACGATTACAGGTTGCGCGCCAAGGCTCTCGCCGATTCGCTGGCGGAGACCAAAGAGGCGCTGGATATCGACATTTTGCGCGGGCAGCTCGCGCAGTTGAAGGCGGAGCAGGAAAAGCCGGAGGTCTGGCAAGACCTCGAGCGCTCGGCAAAGCTGGGGCGGGAGATCTCCGCCGTCGAGGGCAAGGTCGACTCGTACGACAAGGGCAAAAAGGCGCTCGAAGAGGTGAACGAGGTCATCGACCTCATCGAGGAGACGGGCGAGGAGGAGCTCATCCCCGAGCTGGACAGCCTGCTCGCGACGGCGGAGGCCGACCTTGAGGATATGCGCATCCGCTCGCTGCTGCGCGGCAAGTACGACAGCTACAACGCGCTGCTCTCGCTGCACGCGGGCGCGGGCGGCACGGAAAGCTGCGATTGGGTCTCCATGCTCTACCGCATGTACACGCGCTTTGCCGAGCGCAGCGGCTATAAGGTGACCGAGCTCGACCGCTTAGACGGCGACGAGGCGGGCATCAAGAGCGTCGACTTCAAGATCGAGGGAGAAAACGCCTACGGCTACCTCAAGGCGGAGAGCGGCGTGCACCGCCTGGTGCGCATCTCCCCCTTCGACGCGAACAAACGCCGCCAGACCTCCTTCGCCGCGCTCGAGGTCATGCCCGAGATCGAGGACGACGGCAGCGTCGAGATCCGCCCGGAAGACTTGAAGGTGACCACCTTCCGCTCCTCGGGCGCGGGCGGCCAGCACATCAACAAGACGGAGTCTGCCATCCGCATCCAGCATATCCCGACGGGCATCGTCGTCTCCTGCCAGAACGAGCGTTCGCAGATCCAGAACCGCGAGATGGCGATGAAGATGCTGCGCTCCAAGCTGATCGAACTCAAAGAGAACGAGCGCCTCGCCAACGAACAGAACTTGAAGGGCGAGATCAAAAAGATCGAGTGGGGCAGCCAGATCCGCTCGTACGTATTCTGCCCGTACACCCTCGTCAAGGACCACCGCACCGGCTGCGAGACGGGCAACATCCAGGCGGTGATGGACGGCGACATCCAGCCCTTCATCATCGATTACCTCAAAAAGAGCTGAGCGATGAAAGGCTACTTCCAAAACTATCGGCGGGGGCCGAACATGGCGCTCTTCCTCGTGCTCGGCGGCATCCTCGCCGCCGCGGGCGTGCTCGGCATCTTTTTCGTGCAGCCGCTCGCGTGGGGCGTCGTCGCCGTCGCCGCGGGCGTTCTGCTCGCGGCGCTGCCGCAGTTTGCCGTGTTTGCGTGCTGCGGCTTCAAGGGCGACGCCTTTTTCTACCGCCGCCTCGGCGTGCCCCGCCGCATCCCTGCGCGCGACATCGGCGCCGCCGTGCTGTGCATCTTTGACGAATACCGCCAATGGAAGGGCTTTCAGCCCGCCACCTTCGCGGGGAAAAACGGCCCCGTCACCCTGCCCGCCCTCGTGCTGCTGCGCCGCGGCGACGAGGGCATCGAAGACGAGCTCGACCTGTGCGACACCCGCACCGCCGCGCGCGCCGTCTTCGGCAAGGACTACATCGTCTCCGCGCCGCTCGACTTCGACCTGCTGCGCGAGCTGAAAAACTCCGCCTTTGCGGGCAAATTCTATATCTCCGAATATATCTACGAGCTGTATAAGCCGGGGTTTGAAGAGGTATTGGGCGAGAGCGAGCGCGTCGTCGTGTACGACCGCATCCCCAAGGCGGTCAAACGGCGGCTGAAAAAGTAAGCGCCGCCGCACAGAACGCGTCCGCCGCGCAGAACGCCGTGCGTTTGCGCGGCAATGTTGTCAGAGAGCAGTCCGCCGGCGGCCCGCAGGGGCGGCCGGCGCTTTGAAATTTTTGCCCCCGCCGCGGCGGGGGAGGAGGGAGTTATGCAAACGTATGCCGAGCGCGCCGCCGCGCGCCCCCGCCCCGCCGAGCCGGTCATTTTAGGCATCGAAAGCTCGTGCGACGAAACGGCCGCCGCCGTCCTGCGCGGGCGGTCCATTTTGTCCAACGTCGTGCGCTCGTCCGCGGCAGAGCAGGCCAAGTACGGCGGCGTCGTCCCCGAGATCGCCTCCCGCGCGCACGTCGACGTCGTCGACGAGGCGGTGCTCGCCGCCATCGCCGAGGCGGGCATCCGCAAAGAGGACATCGACGCGGTCGCCGTCACCTACGGCGCGGGGCTGCTGGGCGCGCTGCTCGTCGGCCTGTCCTTCGCCAAGTCCTTCGCCTTCGCGCTGGGCGTGCCGCTCATCGCGGTCAATCACATCCGCGGCCACATGGCGGCGGCATACCTCGCCGCCCCCGCCCTCGAGCCGCCCTTCATTACCCTGCTCGCGTCCGGCGGCCATACCGCCATTTTATATACGAAGTCGTACACAGAGAGCGAGATCCTCGGCTCCACCCGAGACGACGCCGCGGGCGAGGCGTTCGATAAGGCCGCCCGCGTGCTCGGCCTGCCCTACCCGGGCGGCCCGAACGTAGAAAAGCTGGCGCGCGAGGGGCAGCCGAATATTCCCTTCCCCAAAATGTTCCGCGGCGGCGGGTACGATTTTTCGTACAGCGGCTTAAAGACGGCGGTCATCAATTACTGCCACAACTGCGCGCAAAAGGGGCAGAGCGTGCCGCGCGCGGACGTCGCTGCCTCCTTCCAGAGCGCGGCGTGCGGCGCGCTCGCCGAGCGCGCGGTGGAGGCGGCCAAGGCAAAGGGCTGCACCGTCATCGCGGCGGGCGGCGGCGTCGCTGCCAACGGCTACCTGCGCGCGCTGCTCGCCGAGCAATGCGCCGCGGCGGGCATCCGCCTCGTCCTGCCCGAAAAAAAGTACTGCACCGACAACGCCGCCATGATCGCGGCAGAAGGGCTGATGCAGTACCGCGCGGGCAACTTTTCCGACCTCACCGTCAACGCCTGCGCCCACATCCCGCTGGGGAGGAAGGGGAAGCAATAGTGGGCTCGCGAAATTTGTTTCGAGCTGACGAAACAAATTTCTGCGATTTGAGGGGAAACCCGAGCGGTTTTCCCCTCAGCGGCGCGCTTTTTAAGGGCACGCCTTTTTTTATGCGCGCCGCTTTCACCCCATCCGTGAGCGCTTGCGCGCAAATTGAGTGCGCTGGCGCAGAAGCGCGGTTCTGCTTGCGCGAGTAATTAAAAAAATAGGGTTCCCGAAAATCGCAGCGGTGCGAAGCGTCGCGAGATTTTTGGGAAGAGGAGGCGCCGCCGAGCAAGCCGAGCCTTTTGCTAACAGCAAAAGGCAGGCAAGCAAAGGCGAGCGACGACGAGCGCTGGCGCAAAGGCGTGGCTTTGCTTGCGCGAGTATTTTAATAAAAAATAACTCGAAAAAGCGGAAATCGCAATTTTCGCTTTTTCACAAAAAGCGGCGCAACCGCGCTGAAAAAATTTTCAAATCACACAAAAAAGGCAAAAGCGTGGTTTTGCCTTTTTCGAGTGTTTTGATAGTAAAAAACCGCGCATGACGGTATAATTTGTATTGTTCGCGGCAATAACGCTTCCGAGTTGTTTCGGAGGCGTTTTTTGTATGGTTCGCAGAGTCTTTGCAGCTTTGCTCTTGGCCGCGCTGTGCGCGGCGATGCTCGCACTTCCGCAGATGCTGCGCGGCGGACTGCTCTTCCCGGGCGCGCAGCGCTACCTCTTTTACGCGGGCGGGGCGTCCTCGCAGGCGCGCATGGTGTTCGCCTCCGCCGCCGAGGCGCCCCTCGTCCGCGCCCTGCTCGTCGGCCGCAGCGGGGAGAGCGCCTGCTACGCCGACGCGGAGGACGCCTTCGCGCTGGCCGAGCGGTACGGCGCGCGCCTGCTCTTTTGCGAGCGGGCGGGGGATGTCGTCAATTACTATTACAGCGCCCCCGCGCTGGGCGGCGGCGTGTGGCTGGAGGGGCAGCCCGTCAACTTGCACGTCGCCGTGCGCGGCCAAGGCGCCTGCATCGGCAGCCCGCTCATCTTCGGCGGCTATTGAGCGATAGGGGAAGGGCGCACTTTCCCAAAAAAAATTTTTCGTTTCCGCGTATAAATTTCGGCAAACGGTCAAAAATCAGGGCAGAAAACTCTAAAAAGAACGGAGGAACAGCTATGAACGAAAACAAGACCCCGGCCGAGTCGCCGGTCAAGATCAAGCGAAAGGCGCTCTACACCGCGCTCATCGCGGGCGGCGCGCTGCTCGTCGCGGCGGCCATCGCGCTCATCCTCGCCTTCACCCTGCCCAAAGAGCCGGGCACGCTGGACGAGCCCGGGCCCGTCGAACAGCCGGACGATACGCCGAGTGACGATGACGATGAGGACGAGGAGGAGCAGCCGGGCAGCACCGCGGTCGTCTTTGCCCTGCCCGTGCAGGGCGGTACGGTGGGCACGGCGTACACCTTTTGGTATAACTCCACCCTCGACCGCTATAACCTGCACACGGGCGTCGACTTCAAGGCCCCCGCGGGCACGAGCGTGACGGCGGCCTATGGCGGGCGCATCGAGAGCATCACCGATACCCTGCTCGAGGGCGGTAAGGTGGTCATCGACCACGGCGACGGCCTCAAGAGCGAGTACGCCTCCCTCGACGTCTCCCCCGATCTGCGCGTGGGTGGCAACATCGAGCGGGGCGACCTGCTCGGCACCGTCTCCGCCGCGGCGGACGCGATGGGCAACGAGTACAACGAGGGCGAGCACCTGCACTTTGAAGTCACCTTAAACGGCGAGAGCGTCGACCCCGTCGCCTACCTCGACCTCGACGAAAAGTGAGCGGGGCGCGCGTATCCTTGCGCCGCCCGCAGCCTGCACACACCCCCTTCGGTTCCCTCCCGAACGGGAAACAGCAAAAAGGCAGCCCGCACCGTTTGGTGCGGGCTGCCCGGTCTTTATCGGTATCCGATCATTCGGCCGCGCGCGCCTGGCGGGCGGCGTATGCGTTGTTCTCTTCGATCATTCCGAGGCGCTTTTTGATAGGATGGCACCAGAAGATGGATACCAGCCACAGCGCCACATAGCACACCGCCGAAACGACGGTCATGCCGAGGAAGGTCGCGGCGATGGCGGGCAGCTCGGGAATCAAGGAGGGCAGCACCGCGAGCGCGAGGATGGGCACGGCCACAAAGGCCAAAAAGGGCGCAAGCCCGAACAGCTTTACATACCACATCGCCACCTTTTTATTGGGGGTGAAGATGTGCGCGAGCGCAAAGACCGCCAGGATCAGCCAGAGTGCGGCGTGGGCGACCATGACAAAGCCGAGGGCGAGGCAGGCGGCCTTGATGATCTCCGCCGTCTGATCGTCCAGCCGGTCGACGTAGCTGCCCGGATCTTCGAGGATCGCAAACAGCGAGTCGCCGCTCTCGCCCGTATCCGCGCTTTCGGCGGCGAGCAGCGATGCGGCCCGGGCGATCGGCGTGAGCGCCGGGGCTGTTCCGCCGCTGTATTTTTCCAGCAGCACCTGCGCCGCGTCGGGCAGCCGCGCAAAGGAAAATTCGCCGTCCACCGTCATCAGCCCGATCGCCTCGTCGTAGATAGATTCGATCTCGCTGCGCGCCTCGTCGTCGATCTCCATGCCCAGCGAGTCGCTCGCAAAGGTGTCTACCGCGGTCATGAACGAGTCCTTCGCCTCGGCGGGCTTCTGCGCGTCCAAAAGCTCGATGGTCTCGTCAAATACCGTCGTGTCGAGGTCCTCGTAGGTGATGCCTTCGGGCAGGGTGATCGTTTCGGCGACGGCCAGCGTGATCGCGGCGGGCAGCACCTGCTTCCCGACGCTCGCCACCGCGTCCGTCACGTCGCGCAGGGCGTAGTTGACGAGGTCGCGCAGGCCGCTGCGGTCTGCGCTCATGCCCGCCTGCAGCAGGGTGAAGGGCGTCACTGAGGCGCGCACTTCCGTCTGCACGTCTTTGAGCACGAAGCGCGCGATCTCCTCGTCCTCGCCGAAGTCGGCCGTCTCCAGCACCTGCTGCACCAGCGGCTCGTTCAGCTGCACGCGCACATCCAGCCACGGCCCGAGCAGCAGAGACAGCCCCGCCGCCAGCGACAGGATGAGGATGGCGATATTCGGCCAGATCAGCTTTCGCTGCAGGCGCGCCTCCGCGTCCTGCGCGGAGGGCGCAAGGTCCTCGCCGATCATATCGTATTCCGGTTCCATTCCGGGGTCTCTTTCTATTTCCATATTCTTGCTCCATACCCGCATCGCGGGTAAACGAAAATTGAAATAAGCGATGAAGCTCTTTCGTTTGTAGAGTTATTATACCGTGTGCATGGGCGTTTGTCAAGGAAGGTTTGCATATGTTGCGGAGGAAAATATTTCCGCACCGAAAAAATTTTCCCACCCCCGCGCAAATGGCTTGACAGAACGCCCCCGTTTTATTAAAATAGGTATGTTCATCAAGTGCTTAGGCGAAGGAGGGTAGAGAGGAATGTCCACGATCAGAGTCGGAGAAAACGAGTCCATCGACAGCGCGCTGCGCCGCTTTAAGAGAAAGTGCTCGCGCGACGGCATCATCGGCGATCTTCGGCGGAAAGAGCATTACGAAAAGCCTTCCGTCCGCAAAAAGAAGAAGTCGGAAGCCGCTCGTAAAAGAAGTTCTAAAAACTGATTCAAGAAACACAAAAGCCTGTTATCGTCTGTATAGCGGGCTTTTTGTTTGCTCGAAATTTGTCGATATCGGAGGCGTTATGTCGAAAAATCAGCCGAAAAGCTTTAAGAGCATCGCCAAAGAAGCAAAAAACCGCTTAAAGAGCGGCTTTTGGGAGAACTGCAAAGACGAATGGGCAGACGAGCGCGAGCGCGCCCGCCGCGTCGGCGTCAGCGAGAGCCGCGCCGGGCACTACTTTGCGGGCAAGGTCACCTGCACCATCAAGGGGGAGGGCGACGACGAGTTTTACCAAAAGGTCAAGGCCATCCTCGTGCGCGAGGGGGAGGTGTCCGACGCCATCGGCCGCCTCACCGACCGCGCCGTGTTCGACAAGCTCTCTTACGAGGAGAAGCAGCGCTACACCCTCACCCTCTCCGAGCGGTACTTAAAGGCGCTCGAGCGCTACCGCAAGGAGTGCGAGTTCGAAGGGCGGGGCTGACGCCGCACTTCGCTTTCGCGGCGGCACGAACGCCGCACGCGCGGCCGCCTTTGCCGGCCGCCGCCTTTGTGCGGGAAAGGCTTGCCGTTTGGCCGCAAATGTGCTATAATAAGAGGGCAGCAAAATCAAACAAAGACGAGAGGGACTTTTCCGCGCGCGGGCGTGCCCGCGCGCGGCGGAATTTTTTACGATGATCGACGAAATCCTTGCAAAACTCAACGAAGAACAGATCAAGCCGGTGACGGATACCGAGGGCGCGGTGCTCGTGCTGGCGGGCGCGGGCAGCGGCAAGACGCGCGTGCTCACCTCGCGCATCGCCTACCTCGTCGAGGCGAAGGGCGTGTACCCCTCCGCCATCCTCGCCATCACCTTCACCAACAAGGCCGCCAACGAGATGAAGGAGCGGCTGAGCGCGATGGTCGACGGCGCGTCCTCCATGTGGGTGTGCACCATCCACAGTATGTGCGTGCGCATCCTGCGGCAGTTCGCCGACAGGCGCGGGTTCAACAAAAACTTTTCCATCTACAGCGAGACGGAGCGCGCCAACGTCATCAAGCGCGCCTTCGCCGAGAGCGGGTTAGAGGACGAAAAGCAGCTCAAAAACATCAAATTCCACATCGCCAACGCCAAGATGCTCGGGCAGAGCCCCGAAGAATACGCCGAGAGCAACGCCGACCTCAAGGGCATCCGCGACATCACGGCGGTGTACGCCGCCTACTGCGACCACCTCAAAAAGAACAACGCGCTCGACTTCGACGACCTGCTCACCGAGACGCTGCGCCTGCTCGAGGCGGACAAGGAGGCGCTCGACTACCTCTCCGGCCGCTTCCGCTACATCCACGTCGACGAGTTTCAGGACACGAACGGCGTGCAGTACGCCATCGTCAAGCTGCTCGCCACCGTGCACGGCAACCTTTTCGTCGTCGGCGACGACGACCAGAGCATCTACGGCTGGCGGGGCGCGAAGATCGAGAACATTTTGGGGTTTGAAAAGGACTTTCCGCAGGCGAAGGTGTACAAGCTCGAGCGCAACTACCGCTCGACCAAAAATATCTTGAAGCTCGCCAACGCCGTCATCAAGAACAACGGCCGCCGCAAGAGCAAAGAATTGTGGACGGCCAACGGCGAGGGCGCCGAGGCGCAGTACTACCAGGCGGAGACGGAGACGGATGAAGCGCTGTTTGCCGCGCGCACCATCGCAGACCTCGCGCGGCAGGGGTACGCCTATTCCGACTTCGCCGTGCTCATGCGCATCAACGCGCTCACCCGCCCGTACGAGCAGGAGTTCGCCAAGTACGGCATCCCGTACAAGGTGTTCGGCGGCTTCCGCTTCTACGAGCGCAAAGAGATCAAGGACTTGCTCGCCTACCTGCGCGTCGTCAACAACCCCTTCGACAGCGAGGCGGTCGTGCGCATCGTCAACGTCCCCAAGCGGGGCATCGGCGCAAAGACGGTGGAGATCTTGCAGCAGTACGCGAAAGACAACGACCTCTCCGTCTACGACGCCGTGCTCGACGTCGACCTGCTCCCCCTCGCCGCGGCCGCCAAGCAGCGGGTGCGCGCCTTCGGCAGCCTGCTCAAAGAGTTGGTCATCAAGGGGGCGGAGGAGGGCGCCGACGAGCTCATCCGCGACGTGATCAACGACAGCGCCATCCTCACCATGTACGCCGACGACTCGGACGAGTCCATCAACAAAAAGGCGAACATCGACGAGTTCGTCAACTCGGTCGACGAGTTCTGTAAGCTCAACAAGGGCGCGACCCTCGCCGACTTCCTCAACCAGGTCACTTTGAGCTCGGACACCGACGAGATGGACGAGAGCGACTACGTCACCGTCGCGACCATCCACTCGGTCAAGGGGCTGGAGTTCCGCGCCGTATTCATCGTCGGCATGGAGGAAAACATCATGCCCGTCTCGCGCGCCGCCTACGACGACAAGGAGCTCGAGGAGGAGCGGCGGCTGATGTACGTCGCCATCACCCGCGCCCGCGAGCGGCTGTATTTTACCCGTTCGCGCAGCCGCTACCTCTACGGCGAGCGCAGCATGACGCTGCAATCTCGCTTCATGAACGAGCTCTCCTCCGTGCTCGATATCGAGCCGCAGCGCCCTGCGCGCGACTACGCCGTCCGCTCCGCGTACGGCGGGCGGCAGGGGTACGGCTCGTACACCGGCTACGGCGCGCGGCGCAGCTTTTCGCGCGCCCGCAATGCGGACGCGGAGGAGTACGGCTACCACAGCGACCTCCCGCCCGAACCCGCGCCCTCGCCCGCGCCCGCCTTTTCGGCTGCGTCCGCCTTCAAGCGCACGCAGGCGGCCGGCCGCGCGGCCAAGCCGCAGGGGGGCAAAGATTACGCCGCCTTCCGCGCGGGCGTCAAGGTGCGCCACCCCAAGTTCGGCGACGGGCTCATCGTATCCACACGCGGCGAGGGCAGCGCCCTCATCGCCAACGTCAGCTTCCCGGGGCTGGGCATCAAGTCCCTCTCCGTGCAGATCGCGCCGCTGACCGTCATCTCTTGACCTTCGGGAGGAATTTTTATGCAGCAGACGCCGCAGGGCGCGCGCATGCGCGCGCTCGTCGATACCCTCAACCGCTACGGGTACGAGTATTACGTCCTCGATGCGCCCACCGTGCCCGACAGCGAGTACGACAAGCTGTACGACGAGCTGGCCGCTTTGGAGAAGGAGACGGGCGAGCGCCTGCCCGATTCTCCCACCCGCCGCGTCGGGGGCGAACCTGTCAAGGCCTTCGCCCGCCACGCCCACATCGCCCGCCTGTACAGCTTGGATAAAGCGGTCACCGACGAGCAGCTCGGCGCCTTCTTCACCCGCGTCGAAAAGGTGCAGCCGAACGCGGCGTACACCGTCGAGTATAAGTACGACGGCCTGACCATGTGCCTGACGTACGAAGGCGGCGTCTTTGTCCGCGCGACGACGCGCGGCAACGGCACGGAAGGGGAGGACGTCACCGCGCAGGTGCTCACCATGCACTCCTTTCCGCTTTCGATCAGCTACCGCGGCACGCTCGAGGTCAAGGGGGAGGCGATCATTCGCCTCTCCGTGCTCGAGGCGTACAACCGCACGGCGGCCGAGCCGCTCAAAAACGCGCGCAACGCCGCCGCGGGCGCGGTGCGCAACCTTGACCCCGCCGTCACCGCCGCCCGCCATCCCGAGATCCTCTTTTACGACGTCAACTATATGTCCGAGCCCGTCCTCTCCACGCAGGAGGAGGCGTTCGCCTTTTTGCAGAAGGAGGGCTTCAAGACCTTCGGCTACCGCCTCTGCCGCACGCAGGAGGAGGTGCGCGCCGCCATCGACGACATCGAGGTGCAGCGCAAGCGCATCGACGTGCTCACCGACGGCGCCGTCGTCAAGCTCAACGACTTTGCCGCGCGCGAGCAATTGGGCTATACCGACAAGTTCCCCCGCTGGGCGATCGCCTTCAAGTTCGAGGCGGAGGAGGCGCAGACGGTCGTGCGCGAGGTGATCTGGCAGGTCGGGCGCACGGGCAAGCTCACACCGCTCGCCCTCGTCGATCCCGTCGAGCTGGCGGGCGCCACCGTGCGCCGCGCCACCTTAAATAATATGGGGGATATCCGCCGCAAGGGGGTGCGCATCGGCTCGGCCGTGCTCATCCGCCGCAGCAACGAGGTCATCCCCGAGATCCTCGGCGCCGTCGGGGGAGAGGGAGAAGGGCAGCCCATCGCCCCGCCCGCCGTCTGCCCCTGCTGCGGCACCGCCCTCGTCGAGGAGGGGGCAAACCTCTTTTGCCCCAATAAGAACTGCCGCCCGCGCGTCGCGGCGCAGATCGCAAACTTCGCGAGCAAAAACGCGATGGACATCGACGGCCTCTCGGAAATGACTGCCTGTCGGCTGTACGACGCGCTGGGCGTGCGCCGCTGTTCCGACTTGTACGCGCTGACGGCGGAAAAGCTCGCTTCCCTCGAGGGCTTCGGCGACAAAAAGGTGAAAAACCTGCTCGCCGCCATCCAAAAGAGCAAGCGCGTCCCGCTCGACCGCTTCCTGTTCGCGCTGGGCATCGGCGGCATCGGCCGCGTCGCCTCGGCAGATCTCGCGGCGCGCTTCGGCAGCGTGCAGGCGCTCGCCGCCGCCTCCGCCGAGCAGCTCGTCGAAATGGAAAACATCGGCGAAAAGACGGCCTCGAATATCGTGGCCTGGTTCGCCGACCCCGAAAACGCCGCAGAAGTTTCTCGCCTGCTCGAAGCGGGCGTGCAGCCGTATGTAGAGCAAAAGAGCGCGTCCGGCCCCTTCGCGGGGGAGAGCGTCGTGCTCACGGGCACCCTCTCGTCCATGAAGCGCAGCGAGGCGCAAAAGCAGATCGAGGCGCTGGGCGGCACCTGCCAAAGTTCTGTCACCTCCAAAACGACGCTCGTCGTCGCGGGGGAGAGCGCGGGCAGCAAGCTCGAAAAGGCGCGCGCGCTCGGCATCCGCGTCATCGGCGAGGAAGAATTTGCAAAAATCCTCGCCGCGGGCAAAGCGGACGCAAAATAGATTGCAATTTTTTGCGCTTTCTGCTATAATGTTGTGAACAAAATAGGGCGGCTATGGCATTTCGGCCGAAAACGCGGCGCTTCGGCGCGCTGCGGCCGTGCCGCGGCACAAGGAGAGGGCTATGTTCAGCATGACCGGCTACGGCAAGGGAGAGTATAAAGAGGGCGGCATCGAGCTGACCGTCGAGATCAAGACGGTCAACAACCGCTACCTCGACGTCTCCGTCAAAAGCCCGAAAAGTTTCAACTGCTACGAGGAGACCGTCCGCTCCCTCGTGCGCGGCTCGCTCAGCCGCGGCCACGCGGACGTGTTCATCGGCTTTACCGACCGCAGAGAGCGCGCCCTCCGCCTCGCCGTCGACGAAAACGCTGCGCGCGCCTATGTAGAGGCCGCGCGCCGCGTCAAAGCGCTCTTTCCCGACATCCCCGACGACTTTACGCTGACCGCGCTGCTGCGCAGCGGCGACGTGCTGCGCACCGAGGAGGAGGGCGGAGAAGACGAGCAGGTCGGGCAGGCGCTCGCCGCAGCCGTGTCTGCCGCGCTCGAAAAGCTCAACGCCATGCGCGCCAAAGAGGGCGAAAAGCTGGCGGCGGATATGCTCTCGCGTATGGACACCATCGAGGGGCTCGTCGCAAACATCGCCGCGCGCGCACCCCTCGTCGCCGAACACTACCGCACCAAGCTGACCGAGCGCATGCGCGAGGTGCTTGCAGGCGTCCCCGTCGACGAGGCGCGCATCCTCTCCGAGGCCGCCGTGTTCGCGGATAAGTGCAACATCGATGAAGAGCTCACCCGCCTGCGCTCTCACATATCGCAGTTCCGCTCCATCTGCCGCGAGGCGCGCGTCGGGCGCAAGCTCGACTTTTTGGTGCAGGAGTTCAACCGCGAAGCGAACACCATCTGCTCCAAGAGCAACGATATCGCCGTGACCAACGCCGCGCTCGCCCTCAAAAACGAGATCGAAAAGATCCGCGAGCAGGTGCAAAACGTCGAGTGAGCCGCGCCGATACAAATTCTTATAATAAATTCTTATATATAAATAAGGATAGGGGAAGCGCCGCCGCAGGGCCTCGCACGGCAGCGAGGGCCGCGCCGCATAGAGAACCGTCAAAAATTTTGAGGAGATAGATACATGATCAACGAACCTGTCGTGGACAAATTGGTGGAAAAACTGGGTACGCCCGAGCACCCCGCCTCGCGCTATGCGCTGTGCGTGGTCGTCGCCAAGCGCGCCCGCCAGATCATCGATCAGGAGCAGAGCCAGGGGCTGCACGAGCTGCCCGGCAACGTCAAAGAGATCGCGCTCGCCTGCCAGGAGATCGTCTCCGGCAAGCTGACGATGGTCAAAGACTGACGCACGGAGAGCGGAAGTGCCCCGCGCGGTTGCGGAACACGACGCAGCCGACGGGGCATTCTGTTTTTGCGAGAGAATTTCGGCGTGGAGGACGCAATGACGGCGGAAGTGATCGTAGACATCGCCCGCAGCGAGGTGGATAGGATATTTGAATACACCGCCATCGGCGGCGTCACCGCCGGCTGCCGGGTGCGCGTCCCCTTCGGCGGGCGCACCGTCGACGGCTACGTCATGCGGCTGAAGGAGGGGAGCGACTGCCCGCCCGAACGGCTCAAGCCCATCCTCTCCGTCGTCGACGAGGCGCTCACCCCCGAGTGCCTCGCGCTGGTGCGCTCGATCGGCGAGCGCTACCGCTGCCCGCAGGCGCTCACGCTGCGCCTGTTTTTGCCGGCGGAGATGCGCCGTGGCACCGTGCGCGAGCTGACGCGCAGCGTCGTCTATCCCGTCGCGGGGGCAGACATCCCCGCCCGCGCCAAGTCGCAGGCGGCGGCGTACGCCTACCTGCTTGAGGCGGGCAGCGCGCCGCTCGCAGAGCTGGCGGCCCGCTTCGGCCGCAGCGCGGCGAGCGCCCTCGTCGAACGGGGTGCGGCGCGCGTACAAAAGGAGCGGGTCGGGCGCTCGCCGTACACCTCCGTCGGGGAGGGGGCGGGCGCGGCGCACGCGCTCACGCCCGCCCAGCAGCGGGCGGTGGAGGCCATCGAGAGCGCTTCACAGACGGTGCAGCTGCTGCACGGCGTCACGGGCAGCGGCAAGACGGAGGTGTACCTCACCCTCATCGCCCGCGCTTTGGCGGCGGGGCGTACCGCCCTCTTCCTCGTGCCCGAAATTTCCCTCACCCCGCAGATGCTCCGCCAGCTGCGCGAGCGGTTCGGCTCCCGCGCCGCCATCCTGCACAGCGGGCTTTCGGCGGGGGAAAAGTTTGACGAGTGGTGGCGGCTGCGCACGGGAGAGGCGCGCATCGCCGTCGGCGCGCGCAGCGCCGTGTTCGCCCCGCTCGAAGACATCGGCGTCATCGTTTTAGACGAGGAGCACGACGGCAGCTACCGCAGCGAGACGGCTCCCCGCTACGAGACGGCTGCCATCGCTCGCCTGCGCGCCGCGTACAACGGCTGCAAGCTGGTGCTCGGCAGCGCGACGCCCTCCGTCGAAACGTACCGCCGCGCGCAGACGGGGGAGTACGGCCTCGTCGAGCTGCCCGAGCGCATCAACCGCCGCCCTCTGCCCGCCATCTCCATCGCCGATATGCGCCGCGAGGTGCGCCGCGGCAACGACAGCCCCTTCTCCGCGCTGCTGCGCGAGGAGCTGGAAGATTGTCTCGCGCGCGGCAGGCAGGCCATCCTCTTCCTCAACCGCCGCGGCTACGCGCAGAGCGTCATCTGCCGCGAATGCGGGTATGTGGCCAAGTGCGAGCAGTGCGACGTCTCGCTCACCTACCACAGCGAAGAAAACTGCCTCAAATGCCACTACTGCGGCGCGGCGTACAAGATGCTCACCGCCTGCCCCGAGTGCGGCGGCACCCATTTGAGCTATGCGGGCACGGGCACCCAAAAGGTGGTCGGCGCCCTGCAGAAGCTGTACCCGCAGGCGCGCATTTTGCGCATGGACGCGGACACGACGGCGGGCAAGGAGGGGCACCTGCGCATCCTGCGGCAGTTCGCCGCGCACGAGGCGGACATCCTCGTCGGCACGCAGATGGTCGCCAAGGGGCACGACTTCCCCTCCGTCACCCTCGTCGGCATCCTCGACGCCGACATGAGCCTGCACTTTTCCGACTACCGCAGCGGCGAGCGCACCTTTCAGCTGATCACGCAGGTCGCGGGGCGCAGCGGCCGCGCCGAGGAGGCGGGCAAGGTCGTCTTGCAGACGTACGACCCCGAAAACTACATCCTCCGCTTCGCCGTCAACTACGACTACGCCGGCTTCTACAAGCACGAGATCGCGCTGCGCAAGGCGACCGCCTTTCCGCCCTTCGCGACCATCGTCCGCGTCATGGCGACGGGCGAGGAGGAGGCGAAGGTCGCCGAGGTGCTCAAGGCCGTCTACCGCGCGCTGGAAGAGGTGTACCGCCGCGACCAAAGCAAATTTCTCTTTTTCAACAAAATGAAGGCGCCCGTCAAGCGCATCCAGAATAAATTCCGCTACCAGGTGCTCATGCGCATCACAGACGAAGGGCTTTTGCCGCTCATCTACGAGCGCGCCCTCGCCTGCCGCACGCGCGATGTGCTCGTGTATGTGGAGGAAAACCCCGCCAGCCTCAGTTGAGGCGGCGCTTACAGGAGGAACAGATATGGCCATCCGCAACGTGGTGCAGGTCGGAGACGACGTCCTGCGCAAAAAGTGTTTTGAAGTGACTGCCTTCGACGAGAAGCTCGCCCGGCTGCTCGACGACATGAAGGATACCGTCCGCCGCGAGGAGGGCGCGGGGCTCGCCGCCCCGCAGGTGGGCGTGCTGCGCCGCGCCGTGGTGGTGGACGTCGACGAGGGCTTTTTTGAAATGGTCAACCCCGTCATCGTCGAGCAGAAGGGGGAGCAGCGCGGCTACGAGGGCTGCCTGTCTGTCCGCGGCCGCCGCGGCATCGTCACCCGCCCGATGACGGTCACCGTCGAGTATTTCGACCGCAAGGGGAAGAAGAAAAAGCTGACCGCGCACGGCTTCTTCGCCCGCGCCGTCTGCCACGAGCTCGACCACCTCGACGGCATCCTGTACATCGACCGCGCCGAGCGCGTCGAGCGGGAAACGGACTGAGGAGGCCGCGCATGAAGATCGTGTATGCGGGTGCGCCCGTATTCTCCGTCCCGCCGCTCGAACAACTGCTCGCGGCGGGCTTTTGCGTCTGCGCCGTGCTCACCCAGCCCGACCGCCCCGTCGGGCGCAAGGCAAAGCTCACCCCTACTCCCCTCAAGACCTTCGCGGAGGGGGCGGGCATCCCCGTTCTCTGCTACGAAAAGGTGCGCGCGCACGCCGCGGAGCTCGCCGCCCTCGGCGCGGACGTGATGGTCACCTGCGCCTACGGGCAGATCCTCACGCAGGAGGTGCTCGACGCCTTCCCCGGCGGCGTGTACAACATCCACGCCTCCCTCTTGCCCCGCTGGCGGGGGGCCTCGCCCATCCAGCACGCCATCCTCGCCGGCGACGCCGAGACGGGCGTCACCGTCATGAAGACGGACGTCGGCCTGGACACCGGCGACATCCTGCTCTCGCGCGCCGTCCGTTTGGACGGCACGGAGACGGCCGCGACCCTCTCGCGCACCCTCTCCGCGCTGGGCGGGGCGTGTATCTGCGAGGCGCTCGCGGCGGTGGGCGCGGGCAGGGCGACCTTCACCCCCCAAGGGGAGGGGGCGACGCTGTGCAAAAAGATCCGCAAGGACGCCTGCGCCGTCGACTTTACCCGCCCCGCGGCCGAGCTTTCTCGCCTGGTGCGGGCGATGGCTCCCGAGCCGCTCGCCTTTTCCTCGCTGCGCGGCACGCCCGTCAACTTCGGCTACGCCCTCCCGGCGGAAGGGGAGGGCGCGCCCTGCGGCCGCGTGCTGCGGGCGGATAAGACGGGCATCTACATCGCGGCGGGGGAGGGCGCGCTGCGCGTGACCGAGCTGCAATTTGCAGGGGGGAAGATGCTGCGCGCCGCCGACGCGGTCAACGGCCGCAAAGTCGCCGTCGGCGACCTGTTCGGTGACGGGCGATGACCAACCCCCTCTACGACGCCTACGCCGTCCTGCACAAGGTGTACGGGGGCGGCGCCTACCTCAAACAGGCGCTCGCGGATACCCCCGTCGAGCCTGCCGAGCGCGCCCGCACCGTCAAGCTGTGCTACGGCGTGCTGGAAAACGACCGCTACCTCGACTTCTGCATCCGCTCCTTCGCGCCCAAAAACCCCAAGCTGCCCGTGCGCATCCTGCTCAAAATAGCGCTGTATATGCTGCTGTTTTTGGATAAGCCGCGCTACATGGTCGCCGACAACGCCGTCTCCCTCGTCAAAAAGATGGGCAAGGGGGGCGCGGCGGGCTTCGTCAACGCCTTTCTGCGCGCCTTCGACGCGGACAAAGTACAGCTGCCCGCGGGGGAAGAAGGGCTCGCCATCCGCTGTTCGTGGCCGGACTTCGCCGTCCGCCGCGTCGCCGAAGAGTACGGCGGCGAGGCGGAAGAGATCTTGCGCCCCCGCCCCGCGCGCACCTTCGTGCGCTTCCGCGACGAACGGGCAGAGCGCGCCTACCGCGCCGAAGAGCGGGGAGAGCGCACCCCCTTCCCGCTGGTTTGGTCCTTCGCCTCCTTCCGCCGCGACGAGGGGTATGACCGCGGCGAGTACACCTTTCAGTCGGTCGGCTCCGTCGCCATCTGCGCGGCCGTCGACCCGTGCGGACAGCTGCTCGACGCCTGTGCCGCGCCGGGCGGCAAGAGCGTGCTGCTCTCCGCCAAGTGCGCCTCCGTCACCGCCTGCGAGCTGCACCCCCACCGTGCCGCCCTCATCGAGAGCTACTGCGCCCGCATGGGCGTATCCAACGTGCGCGTCCTCTGCCGCGATTCCTCCGTATTCGACCCCGCCTTTGCAGGCGCCTTCGACGCGGTGCTCGTCGACGTCCCCTGTTCCGGCTCGGGCGTCGCGGGGGAAAACCCGGACATCAAGCTCTTCCGCAAGGCGGAGGATATCCCCGCCCTCGCGGCGGTGCAGCGCGCCCTGCTTTCAAACTGCGCCCGCTATGTGCGCCCGGGCGGGCAGCTGTACTACTCCACCTGTTCTATATTCGGGGAGGAAAACGACGGCAGCGTCCGTCATTTTTTAGAGAGCCACGCCGACTTTACGGCCTTGCCGCTCGATAGCCCCCTCCCCGCCCGCCGCACCCGCTTCGGGCTGCAATTTCTGCCCCACATCTCGATGGGGGCGGGGTTTTACGTCGCCAAGATGCGAAAGGAGAAGGGATGAAAGAGATCTTGCAAGACCTGTCTCTGCCCGAGGTCGAGGCGCTCGTCGCCGGGATGGGCGAGCCCAAGTTCCGCGCCGGCCAGCTGTATCGCGGGCTCATGCGCGGCGCGCGCATCTCGGATATTTCCGAGCTGTCCAAGGCATTCAAGGCAAAACTTTTGGAAAAGTTTGAAGACGAGCCCGTGCGCATCGCGCAGGTGCTCACCGCTTCCGACGGGACGGAAAAGTACCTCTTCGCGCTCGCCGACGGCAACATCGTCGAGGGGGTGCTGATGCGCTACAAGTACGGCAACACCCAATGCGTGTCCACGCAGGTGGGCTGCCGCATGAACTGCGCCTTCTGCGCCTCGGGTTTGGGCGGCCTCGTGCGCGACCTCACCGCGGGCGAGATCTTGTCGCAAGTGCTCGTCGTCAACGCGCGGCTGGGCGGCACGATAGATAAGCGCGCCGTCACCAACGTCGTGCTCATGGGCAGCGGCGAGCCGCTGGACAACTACGACAACACCGTCCGCTTTCTGCGCAGCGTCACCGCGCCCGGCGGCATCTGCATCAGCGCGCGCAACATCTCCCTCTCCACCTGCGGGCTGGTGCCGCGCATGCACGAACTCGCCGAGGAGGGAATCCCCCTCAACCTCACCGTGTCGCTGCACTCCCCGTCGGACGAGGAGCGCGCCCGCATCATGCCCGTCGCCAAGGCGTACAAGATCGCCGACATCCTCGCCGCCTGCGACCACTACTTTGAAAAGACCGGCCGCCGCTACATCTTCGAGTACTCCCTCATCGCGGGGGAAAACGACGGCAAGGCGCACGCCGAGCAGCTCGTCTCGCTGCTGCGCGGCAGGCCCTGTCACGTCAACGTCATCCGCCTCAACGAGGTCAAAGAGCGCGGCCTGCAGGGGGTGAGCGAAAAGGACGCCTACCGCTTCGTCGGCATGCTCGAGCGGGGCGGGCTGTCCGCCACGCTGCGCCGCACCATCGGCGCGGACATCGGCGGTGCCTGCGGCCAGCTGCGCGCCGGCTACCTGAAGGGCGCGTCCGGATGATTTTTTGAATAGGAAGAAGCGCAAATGTGTGCCGAACTCACTTCGCACGGGGCGCCCGCAGAGCGGGCGCCCCGCGTTTTTATGCGCGGGCGGGCAGGCGGGTCGCAAATTTTACAAATTCATTACATTTTATTACAACTCGGTGACGACTTTTTGCAAAGGAGTAGATAACTTTTTGGTATGATGAGTGCATAAGACAAGATCAGGAGAATTGAAATGAAAAAATTGGGCCAAAAGGTGCTTGGCCTCGCGCTCGGCGGGGCGATGCTCCTCTCTTCGCTCCCCATGGCCGCGGTCGGCGCGGCGGAAACGGCCGGCACGCCGTACGGCGAGGGCGGCTACGACGCATCCGTGCCGCACGTCGTCGTCAACCAGGTGTTCGGCGCTTCCGACGACGCCGAAGTGGTCAGCCACAGCTTCATCGAGCTGTATAACCAGGCAGACGCCGCCGTCTCCCTCGACGGCTGGTATCTGTGGTACCGCTCTTCCGAAGACGGCGGCGACGAGCGCTGGCAGTCCTTCGCGCTCTCGGGCGACATCGCGGCAAACGGGCACTACCTCGTGCGCTGCGGCGCGGTCGACGAGCTCGCAAACGGCGCGTGGATGGTGCCGGCGGGCGACGCCGAGTGGAACGTGCAGCTTCATAATAAAGGGGTATCCGTCGCTTTGATGAGCGAGGACACCGACCTCAACGCAGAAAACTTCGCGGGCGCGGTGACGGACGAAAATCGCCCCGCCGGCTACGTCGACCTGCTCGCCGTGCAGGGCAACGACGAGGAGGCCGCGCAGATCCCGCCCGCGTACGAGGGCTCGTACGAGGCGGTGCAGTCCAAAAAGAAGGCTGTCTGCCGCCAAAACTTCGCCGATACCGACGACAACGCAGCAGACGCGGAGGACCTCGACTACTCCGACCTGCCCCCCGCAGACGTTCCCGTGCAGAACGCGAGTGGGGAGACCATCTCCGCGCAGGAGGCGGAGCAGCCGTACGTCGTCAAAAATGACGGCTTCGTTTCGGACGCCGCGCTCGGGATCGAAAAGGCGGGCGGCGTCGCGCTGGGCACCCCCAACGCGGACGGCGGCGTCGCCGAGATCGTCGCCTACGACGAGGCCAACGGCCGCGCGTACGTCGTCAACGGGCAGGAGTCGGTTTTGAATATCTTCTCCGTCAACCAAGACGGCTCCTTCGGCGATGTAGAAAAATTGGACGTCGCCGCATTGATGGCGGCAGAGGACGCCTCCTTCACCTACGGCGATATGACCAGCGTCGCCGTCTCCGCGCAGGGTACCGTCGCGGTCGCCCTGCAAGACGCAGATTACACCAAGCCCGGCCGCGTCGCCGTGTTCGACGAAAACAACGCCATCGCCGCCGTGTACACGACGGGCGTGCAGCCGGATATGGTCACCTTCTCCGCCGACGGCCGCTACATTCTGACCGCCGACGAGGGCGAGCCGCGCGAGGGCTACGGCGAGGGCATCGTCGACCCCGCAGGCTCTGTGACCGTCATCGACACGCAGGCTTCCGAAAACGCCGCGCGCGTCGCGGGCTTCGCCGCCTTCGATGCAGAAGAGCTCGCAGAGCAGGGCGTCATCTTCAACAAGATCGACGGGCAAGTCGTCGCCGCCGAGACCGACCTCGAGCCGGAGTACATCGCCGTCGCGGGCGACAGGGCGTACGTCTCCCTGCAGGAGGCCAACGCCGTCGCCGTCGTCGACATCGCCGCCGCGGAAGTCGAGTCCGTCCTTCCCCTCGGCTTCAAAGATTATTCGGAGGAGGAAAACGCCGTCGACCTCGACGACGCGGACGGCACCTACCTCCCCAAGACGTATGAAGACACCTACGGCGTCTATATGCCGGACGGCATCGCCGTGTACGAGGCGGGCGGCAAGACCTACCTCGCCACCGCCAACGAGGGGGATGCGCGCGAATGGGGCGACTTCAGCGACGAAGAGAAGCGCACCCTCACCTCGGCGGACGGCACCGTCACGGCAGAAAAGGTGCGCGTGCTCGACAACAGCAAGAAGGCGGGCATCTCGGAGGACGGCAACTACCTCTACGGCGCGCGCTCCTTCAGTTTGTTTGAAGTGACGGACGGCGGCCTCGTCCTCGCCTACGACAGCGCCAACGACTTCGAGTCGATGACCTTTGAATACCTGCCCGACTACTACAACGCCTCCAACGACGACGTCGACCTCGAAAGCCGCACCGCCAAAAAGGGTATCGAGCCGGAGGCGGTCGCCGTCGCCGCGTTGGGCGGCAGAACGTACGCCTTCATCGCCCTCGAGCGCATCGGCGGCATCATGGTGTACGACGTCACCGACCCCGCCGCCGCGGCGTACGTCAACTACGTCAACACCCGCGACTTCAACGCGCCCGTCGCCGGCGACGTCGCGCCCGAAGGGCTCGCCCTCGCGCACAGCGGCGACAACGTGTACCTGCTCGCCGCGTTTGAAGTGTCCGGCACCGTCGCCTCCTTTGCGCTGAATTTTGAAGAAGCGCAGCCGGAGCCCGAGCCCGAACCCGAACCCGAACCCGAACCCGAGCCCGAACCCGAACCCGAGCCCGAACCGGAAGAGGGCGGCTGCGGCTCGAGCGGCTGCGGCTCGCTGATCGGCACGGCGGGCGGCGCGTGCGCGCTGCTGCTGCTCGCGGGCTCTGCGGCGTTGCTCGCCAAAAAGCGCCGTTGAGCGCCCCGCGCGGAAAGCGATCACTCTTTGCGGCGCGCCTTTCCTTGGCGGCGCGCCGCCTCCCTCTTAGCCCACACTCTATAACAACTTTTTCTTACGGTATCCGTCACGCCGCGAGGCGCGGCGGATATCGTTTTTTTCGCCGATGCGCGGGCGGCGGGGTGGCGGAGGGGCCGCCCGCCGCGGGGCGGCGGGGGCAAACGGACAAAAATCGCAACAATTCTCGAAAAACTGTGGACGGCGGGCGGGGGGATATGCTATACTGTTGGTGGCGCGGAGAAGATGCCGCGCGCGGAGACTGCAAATGGAAAAGCGGATCGTCGCCTTCGACATCGGCGACAAGCGGGTCGGCGTCGCCGCCAGCGACCCGAACAACACGTTCGCGCTGCCCGGTACGACGTACTATCGCACCAAAGACGCCGAGCGCGACGCCGCGGCGCTCGCCGCCATCGCGGCGGAAAAGGGCGCGGGGCTGATCGTGTGCGGCATTCCCTACAATTTTGACGGGAGCGAGTCGCCGCAGACGCGCAAGACCCGCCGCTTTTTAGAGCTGCTCCGCGCAAAGACGGATATTCCCGTCGTCGAAGAGGACGAGCGGTTCACCACCGTCGAGGCAGAGCGGGTGCTCGCCGAGGGCGGGGCGCGCCGCGGGCAAAAAAAGCGATCGGTCGACAGCATCGCCGCTTCTTATATTTTAGAAGGGTATCTCGGCCGCCTGCAACAAATCAAAAAAGGAGAACAAACAGCTATGAGCGAAGAAAAGAAGCTGCACGAAGAGGGCTGCGACTGCGAAGAGTGCGCCGGCGAAGAGGTCAACGTCGTCGACCTCGTCGACGACGAGGGCAAAGTGCACAAGTGCTACCACATCGGCACCATCCAATACAAGGAGGGCTGGTACGCCTTTTTCCAGGCCGCGGACGAAGAGGACGGCGACGAAGACGAGATCACCATCCTGCAGATCGCCGGCGAGGAGGGGGCAGAAGAGCTCGTCCCCATCGAGGACGACGATCTGCTCGACGAAGTGTTCGAGGAGTTCTGCCGCATGATGGATGAAGAAGAGGAAGAGGAAGAAGAGGAGGAAGGGGAAGAGGGCTGAGCCCCTTTGCCCGCCTTTTTCCGCCGCAGGGGGCGGCGCGCACGCGCGCGCCGCGCTTTCTGCCGCAAGAAAATACGCCCGTCCGCGCAAAAAAGGCTTTGCGGACGCGTTTTCGCTTGCAAAAAATCCCGCTGTATGCTAAAATAATCGGGATAAAAATTCACACCTCGCGCGCTGCGCGTTCCGTTCCCGCCAAAATCTCAAACGGGCGGGCTGATGCGCATTATAACTGTGCGTGCGGGGGAGGAATAAACGGAGGTTTTTTATTATGGCAGTCATCACCATGAAGCAGCTGCTCGAAGCGGGCGTGCACTTCGGTCACCAGACCAGAAAATGGAACCCGAAGATGAAAAAGTACATCTTCGCGGCGCGCAACGACATCCACATCATCGACCTGCAGCTCACCGTCGGCCTCGTCGAAAAGGCGTACGCCTTCGTCGTCGAAACCGTCAAAGCGGGCAAGAGCATCCTGTTCGTCGGCACCAAAAAGCAGGCGCAGGAGGCCATCCGCGACGAAGCGACCCGCTGCGGTCAGTTCTATATCAACTCTCGCTGGCTGGGCGGCACGCTCACCAACTTCAAGACCATCCGCTCCCGCATCGACAGGCTCAACAAGCTGGAAAAGATGGAGGAGAACGGCGAGTTCGACCTGCTTCCCAAAAAGGAAGTGCTCGGCCTCAAAAAGGAGATGGCCAAGCTCGAGGCGAACCTGGGCGGCATCAAAGAGATGAAGACGCTCCCCGGCGCCATGTTCGTGGTCGACCCGCACAACGAGGACATCGCCGTGCAGGAAGCGCGCAAGCTGCACATCCCCATCATCGCCATCACCGATACCAACTGCGACCCCGATCTCATCGACTATGTGATCCCGGGCAACGACGACGCGATCCGCGCGGTCAAGCTGCTCTCTTCGGTCATCGCCAACGCGGTCATCGAGGCCAACCAGGGCGAGGCGGTCAACGCCGAGCTGCAGCAGGCAGTCGCCGAAAACGTCGCGGAAGAGAAGGCGATCGAAGAGATCGTCGCCGAAGCGGAAGAGGAAGCTCCCGCCGCCGAAGCGCCCAAGGCCGAGTAATTTTTATCCGAATATTCGCCGCCGCGCGCACGCGGCGGGCAAGAGCATAGCGAAATCAATAAGGAGAACAAGATCATGGCAATTACCGCAAGTGACGTAAACGCGCTGCGCCAGAAGACGGGCGTAGGCATGATGGATTGCAAAAAGGCCCTCACCGAAGCGAACGGCGACATGGACAAGGCCGTCGAGATCCTGCGTGAAAAGGGCATGGCGACCGCCGCGAAAAAGGCGGGCCGCATCGCCGCCGAAGGCATCGTCGACAGCTACATCCACATGGGCGGCAAGGTCGGCGTCCTCGTCGAAGTCAACTGCGAGACGGACTTCGTCGCCCGCGGCGAGCAGTTCAAAGAGCTCGTGCACGACATCGCGCTGCAGATCGCTGCCGCAAAGCCCCTCTACGTGACCAAAGAGGAGGTCCCCGCCGAGGTGCTCGAGGAGGAGAAAAAGATCCTCAAAGTCCAGGCGATCAACGAGGGCAAGCCCGAGGCCATCGCCGAAAAGATGGTGCAGGGCCGCATCAAAAAGTACTACGAAGAGTTCTGCCTGCTCGAACAGCCGTTCGTGAAGGATTCTTCCAAGACGATCAACCAGCTCGTCACCGAGGCGATCGCCTCCATCGGCGAAAAAATCACCGTCCGCCGCTTCGTCCGCTTTGAAATGGGCGAGGGCATCGAAAAGAAGAAGGACGACCTCGCCGAGGAAGTCGAAAAACAAGTTTCTAAGATGAAAGGCTGAAATTAAAACCGGCTTTTATGGGGCACACAATCGAGCGTTGTGTGCCCTTTTTTCAAAATTTACGCCTTTTAAGAAAATTTTTTCCGCCCGCGGGCGGGCGGCGGCGCATCGCGCCGCATCGAAATGAGGAGACATCTGCATGGAACGTAAACCCATCTACAAGAGGATCATCCTCAAACTGTCCGGCGAGGCGCTCGCCGGCGAAAACGGCTTCGGCCTTGACGAAACGATCATCGAGCGGGTGGTCGACCAGCTCATCCGCGTGCACGACATGGGCGTAGAGATCGGCATCGTGCTGGGCGGCGGCAACTTCTGGCGGGGCAGGCAGGGCACCAACATGGACCGCACCACGGCCGACCACATGGGCATGCTCGCCACCGTCATCAACTCGCTCGCCATGCAAGACGCCATCGAAAAGAAGGGCGTCCCCACCCGCGTGCAGACGGCGCTGAACATGGTCTCCGTCGCCGAGCCATTCATCCTGCGCAAGGCGCTGCGCCACTTCGAGCTGGGGCGCATCGTCATCTTCGCCTGCGGCACGGGCAACCCGTACTGCTCGACGGACACGGGCGCGGCACTGCGCGCCTGCGAGACCAACGCAGACATCCTGCTGCTCGCCAAAAACGTCGACGGCATCTACGACAGCGACCCCAGGCTCAACCCGAACGCCAAAAAGATCGACACCATCACCCACATGGAGGTCATCAACCGCGGCCTCAAGGCGATGGACACGACGGCGATCACCATGTGCATGGACAACGACATCCCCGTGCTCGCCTTTGCTCTGTCCGAGGAGGACGCGATCGTCCGCGCCATCTGCGGCGAGCGCACGGGTACCCTCATCACCAACGAATGACGGGCGGCATACGCCGCATACAATTTCTCCGAGGAGGAAAAAACAATGATCGATAACGAAAAAGTACAGGAGCTGATGCTCGTTCTGGAAGACAAGCTGGACAAGACGGCGAACGTCCTGCGCGAAGAGTACACCAACATCCGCGCCGGCCGCGCCAACCCGCACGTGCTCGACAAGATCACCGTCGACTATTACGGCACTCCGTCGCCCATCAACCAGGTGGGCAACATCTCCGTCGCCGACGCCAAGTGCCTGGTCATCAGCCCGTGGGATACCGGCCTCTTGAAGGGCATCGAAAAGGCCATCCTGCAGTCCAACATCGGCCTCAACCCGACCAACGACGGCAAGGTCATCCGCCTTATCTTCCCCGACCTGACGGAAGAGCGCCGCCGCGAGATCGCCAAGCAGATCAAGGGGCTTGCGGAGGAGGCGAAGGTCGCCGCGCGCAACATCCGCCGCGAGGCGATGGATTCCCTCAAAAAGATGAAAAACGCCAAGGAGATCTCCGAAGACGAGTGCGCCGTCAGCGAAAAGGACGTCGAAAAGGTCGTCTCCAAGTGCATGGAGCGCATCGAAAAGCACACCGCCGAAAAAGAAAAAGAGATCATGTCCGTATAAGGCAGGCCGATGAGACGCATCAAACTCCCCGCGCATATCGCCCTGATCATGGACGGCAACGGCCGCTGGGCAAAGCGGCGCTTCCGCCCCCGTTCGTACGGCCACCGCATGGGCGTACAGAACATGGTGCGCATCTGCTCGCACGCCTTCCGTTTGGGCGTGCGCATCGTCACGGTGTACGCGCTTTCGACCGAAAATTTATTCCGCCCGAAAGAGGAGCTGGACACGCTGTTCGACCTCATCCGCACTTATTTTTCCAAAAAGAAGGATAAGCTGCTCGAGATGGGGGTGAAGATCAACGTCATCGGCGACCTCTCCGTTTTCCCCGCAGACATCCGAGAGAACATCTTGCGGGTGATGGACGAGACGCGCTCGCTCACAGACGGGCTGTTCAATATCTGCCTCGACTACGGCTCGCGGCAGGAGATCGTGCGCGCCGTCAACGCGGCGGTGGCGCAGGGCCGCTTCGTCGACGAGGCGAGCTTTTCCGCCCTGTTGCAGACGGGCGGGCTGCCCGACCCCGACCTCATCATCCGCACGGGCGGGGAGGTGCGCCTCTCCAACTTCCTGCTCTACCAGGCCGCCTATTCCGAGCTGTATTTTTCCAACAAGATGTGGCCGGAGTTTTCGAGGCGCGACCTCGAAAAGGCGATCGAAAACTACTCCGCGCGCGACCGCCGGTTCGGCAACGTCGAAGAGGAGGACTGAGCCATGATCGTGTATATGGCCAAGCGCATCGGCGTCGGCCTCGCCTACGTCGCCGTCATCACCGGCTTCTTTTTCCTGCGCAACGTCGACTACCGCCTGTTCGGCATCCTCATCTACGCCTTTTCGCTGATCGGCACCTACGAGATGGTGCACGCCATCAACGGCCCGCACAACGAGACGGCGGAGGCGCAGGTCACCTCGCTGCACATGAGCAAGACGCAGAAGTTCGCCGTCTACGCCTATGCGCTGCTGTTTACCCCCGTCTTTTATATCGTGGAAGCGCTGGCAGACGGCCAGGGCTACCGCGGGCTGCTCGTGCTCTCCTTTGTGCTCGCCCTCGCGCTGCTCTGCTTTTTGGTGTTCGACCACCGCAACACGACGCTCGCGGGCACGGGCGCGTCCATGCTCGTCGCCCTCTATCCGACGGCGATGCTCTCGACCATGCTGCTCATGAACGAGCTGCCCGTCGGCTCCACCCTCGGGCTGCTGCTCATCCACGTCATCGCGCCCGCGGCGGACACCTTCGCCTTTGCGGTGGGCAGCGTCTTCCACGGCCCCAAACTCTGCCCCTCCATCAGCCCCAACAAGACGGTCTCGGGCGTCATCGGCGGCGTCGTCGCCGGCACGGGCGCGAGCGTGCTGCTCTATTGGCTGTACACGCTCACTTCCGACTACGTCTATTCGGGCATCGGCAGCGCCTGGGCGGGCGCGCCCTGGGTGGTGTTCACCGTCATCGGTCTGCTCACCTCGCTGATGACCGTCTTCGGCGACCTCGTCGAAAGCGTCATCAAGCGCCGCCTCGGCGTCAAAGACATGGGCAAGCTCATGCCCACCCACGGCGGCATCCTCGACCGCATCGACGGCACGCTGTTCGCGAGCACCTTCGTGTACATCGTGTTCGCGCTGTTCGTCGTCCCGCCCGTCGCCTGACGGGAGAAAACTGCTTTCCGCGACGCAAGGCGCTCCGCCTTGCGTCTCTCTTTTTCGCCGCAAAAGGAAAAGCCTCCCGCGCGGCATATCCCGCGCGGCACATCCCGCGCCTCCGCCCCCGCGCGGCGCATATCCCGCGCCGCAGGCGCGTACACTAATTCAGGAGCTCGTATGAAGAAGATCGCCCTCATCGGCAGCACCGGTTCCATCGGCAGGCAGGCGCTCGCCGTCGCCGCCCGCTATCCCGCCCGCTTCCGCGTCGTCGCCATGGCCGCCAATAAGAACGAGCGGCTGTTTGCAGAGCAGATAGCAGCCTATCGCCCCGCCTTTGCGGCGCTGCGTGCGGAGGGGCAGCCCGTTGCCGTTCCCCGCGGCGTGCGCTTTGCCCGCGGCGAGGCGGCCTTCGAGGAGGCGTGCGCTTTCGCCGAGGCAGACGTCGTGCTCGTCGCCGTGTCCGGCTTCGCCGGGCTCAAGGCGACGCTTGCCGCCATCGAGGCGGGCAAAGACGTCGCCCTCGCCAACAAGGAGAGCCTCGTCGTCGGCGGCGACCTCGTGCTCGCCCGCGCGCGGGCAAAGGGGGTCAACATCCTCCCCGTCGACAGCGAGCACTCCGCCATCTGGCAGTGCCTGCACTTCGACCGCGCCGCGCCCTATGCGCGCATCATTCTCACCGCCAGCGGCGGCGCCCTGCGCGACCTCCCGCTCGGGCGGCTCTCTTCCGTCACCGCCGCCGAGGCGCTCGCCCACCCCAATTGGAAGATGGGCGCCAAGATCACCCTCGACTGCGCCACCATGCTCAACAAGGGCTTCGAGGTCATCGAGGCGATGCACCTGTACGGCGCCGCCCTTTCGCAGATCGAGGTGCTCATTCACCGCGAGAGCATCGTCCACTCGATGGTCGAATTTGCAGACGGCGCCGTGCTCGCGCAGATGAGCGTTCCCTCGATGGAGCTGCCCATCCAGCTCGCGCTGACCTGGCCGGAGCGGCTCGACTGCGCGCTGCCGCGCGTCGACTTCGCAAAGCCGGGCGCGCTGCATTTTAGCTCCGTCGACGAGGCGCGCTATCCCTGCTTCCGCCTCGCCCTCGCCGCCGCCGAGCGGGGCGGCGGCTATCCCTGCGCGCTCAACGCCGCGGGCGAGGTCGCCGCGGAGGCCTTCTTAAACGGCCGCATCCGCTACACCGACATCGCGCCCCTCATCGAAGAGGCGCTCTCCGCCCCCGTGCCCGCCGCGCACGGCTATGCCGAGCTGGAGGCGCTGGACGCTGCCGCGCGCGCCCGCGCGCGCGGCCTGCTCCCGCAGTAACGGCCGCAAGGGGTCGGGTGCAGGCAAGGCGCTGCGGCGCGCTGTATGCGTGCCGCCCCACCGCGCGGGTCGGGCGCGCGGGATTTTTCCTTTCTACGAGGTTTGCATGACGCTCTGTCTACTCGCCGCGGCGGACGTGCTGCGCGCCGTCGGCTCGGTGCTGCTTGCGCTGCTCATCCTGCTCGCCATGGTCACCGTGCACGAGTTCGGCCACTACGCCGCGGGAAAGCTGCTGCATTTCAAAGTCGAAGAATTTTCCGTCGGCTTCGGCCCCAAGTTGTTTTCGCGCGCCAAAAAGGACGGAGAAGTTTTCTCCGTCCGCCTGCTCCCGCTGGGCGGGTTTTGCGCCTTCGCGGGGGAGGACGCCGACGCCGCCGACCCCGCCGCCTTCTCCAACAAGCCGCCGTGGCAGCGCATCCTCGTGCTGCTTGCGGGGCCGGTGATGAACTACCTGCTCGCCCTGCTGCTCATCCTCTGTTCCTTCGCCTGCTTCGGCCGCCTGCAGCCGATGGCGGTAGAAGTCGAGCCCGCCGCCGACCCCGCCGCGGCGGCGTATTCGCTGCAAGAGGGCGACATCCTGCTCGCCTGCGAGGGGAAGAGCATCTTCCTCATCTCCGACCTGATGGACGCGCTCGATGGCAGGCGCGCGGGCGAGCGCGCCACCTTCACCCTCGCGCGGGAGAGCGGGGAGGGGAGGACGGTCGTCGAGGCGGACATCATCCTGCGCGCGAACGCAGATTTTGCAAACCTCGCCGACACCGGCGCGCTCTGGCGGGCGCTGGGCATCCGCTACGACGCGCAGCGGGAGAGCTACCGCGTCGCCTCAACGCCCTGGCGGTTCGGCTTTTGGGAGACGCTCGGCGGCTCCTTCGGCTACTCCTTCCGCATCGGCGGCACCCTGCTGCGCACACTCGGCCAGCTGCTTACCGGCGACATCGGCCTCTCCGCCTTCGGCGGGCCGGTCACCACCATCCGCCTCACCGCCGAAGTCGCCGCGCGCGGCGTGCAGCCATTTTTGGAGATCGCCGCCTTCATCGGCGTCAACCTCGCCGTGTTCAACCTGCTGCCCGTCCCCGCGCTGGACGGCGCGCGCGTGCTTTTGACGGGCGTCGAGTGGGTGCGCGGCAAGCCGCTGCCCCGCAAGGTCGAGGGCGCCATCCACGCCGTCGGCTTCGTGCTGCTGCTCGCCTTCGCCGTGCTCGTCGACCTGCTGCATTTGTTTTGAATTTTTGAATCTGTAACAAAAAGGGGGTGCGCCGCGCGCTTTGCGCGCGGCGCACCCCTTCGGCGTCTCAAAATATTGCGGGCGGTCAGCGGCTCTCCTGCGCGCAGCGGCAAAAGAGCGCATCCCACGCGGGATTGCGCCGCCGCAGCGAGATGGGCTTTCCGCTCCCGTCGATGAAGCAGTGCGCGCTCGTTCCGCGCGCCCGCAGCGTTCCGTCCGGGCCGATCATCTCGTAACTGAGCTCAAAGCGCACCCCCGTGTACTTCGTCAGCTGCGTGCGGATCTCCACCGTCTCGGCAAAGCGGGTCATCCCCTTAAATTCGCATTGCACGGACAGCACGGGGCTGAGCACACCTTCTATTTCCATCTTGTCGTAGCCCAAGCCCATCTGCTCGAGCAGGTCGACGCGCGCCTCCTCCATCCAGCGGATGTAGTTGGAGTGGTGCACGATCTGCATGGTATCCGTCTCGTAATACTGCGCCTTGTGGCGGTAGGGCAAAAGTTCCACGCCGCTCGCCTCCCGTTTTTTGCCTATTATAGCACGCCCGCGCGCCGCTGTCAACGCCCGCGCCGCGCTTTCGCGCGCGCCGCCGCTCATATCGCCCGCGCGCGGGAGGGATATTTTGTTGACGAAGCGCCCGCTTTGTGGTACAATTTGCGCTGAAAATACAACGGCGAAGCGGGGCACGCGGCTTTTGCCGCGCCCCCGCGCGGAGAAAACTACGATGTACAGCGGCGTTTCCACATCCTGCCTCTTTTTGCGGGAGATGAACGAAGACGCGCTCACCGTGCTCAACGGCCTCGGCGTGCGCGCGACGGAGATCTTTTTGACCACCTTTTCCGAATACACGCAGCAGTTCGCGCAGCTGCTGTGCGAGCGCAAGGGGAACTTGCACGTCCACTCGGTGCATGTGCTCAACACCCAATTCGAGCCGCAGCTGTTCGGCAGCCACCCGCGCGCCCGCGCAGACGCCTTCCGCCTGCTGCACGAGGCGATGGCCGCGGCGCACACCTTCGGCGCGGGTCACTACACCTTCCACGGCATCACCCGCCTCAAAAAGAACAGCGCTCCCGCCGACCCCGCCCGCCTCGCGCCCGCCTTTCGCGACATCATCGACGCCTGCGCCGAGCACGGCGTGCGCCTGTGCCTCGAAACGGTGCATTGGGCGCTGTACAACGCGCCCGGGCTGTTCCGTCCCCTCGCCGCCGCCTGCCCCGACCTGATGGGCGTGCTCGACGTCAAGCAGACCCGCCTCTCCGGCTACCCGTACCCCATGTATATCAAGGACATGGAGGGGCACATCGCGCACGTCCACCTCTCCGACGTAGACGCGCGCGGCCGCATCTGCCTGCCGAGGCAGGGGATCTTCGACTTTGAAGAGTGCCTGCGCCGCCTCAAAGACGCGGGCTTTGACGGCGCCGCCATCATCGAGGTGTACCCCGACAATTATAAGGAATACGCCGAGCTGAAGCGCGCCTGCGACTATATCGACGAACTCATCTACAAGATCGGATGAGCGGCGCGGGCTGCGCATCGGGCGGCGCGTCGGGCGTGCCGGGCTGCGCATCGGGCGGCGCGTCGGGCGGCGCATCGGGCGGCGCATCGGGCGGCGCGGGCAAAAAACCCGCTTTGCGGGCGCTTAAAGGGCGCTGTGCGGCCTTTCGGGCGCATTTCGTACAATTTTTTTACAATTCTCGCGACAGATTTGTTTGACAGAAAAGCCCTTTTGCATTACAATATTAACGGTAAAAAACGGAAATAGCACAGGCGCGGCATACCGCCGCCATGGTCTGAAGGAAACGGAGGTTTTTATGAACACAAGGAGCAAAGAGTGGCGCAGCAGCATGCGCCTGAGCGTCAACTACAACTACATGATGAAAAAGTTCATCGGCGAAGACGGCTTCAAAGACGCCGACCTCTCCGCGATGAAGGAGGAGGCGGCAAACGCCTTTTCGTACGTCGACAAGAACCGCGGCACGGGCATGATGGGCTGGACCGAGCTGCCCTATAACCAGAAGGAGATCGTCGAAGATATCCTCGCCACCGCGAAGGAAGTGCGCCGCAAGTTCAAGTACTTCGTCGTGCTCGGCATCGGCGGCAGCGCCCTCGGCCCCATCGCCGTGTTCAACGCGCTCTGCCACCTGCACTACAACGACCTCGCGCCCTCCAAGCGCCGCGGCCCCAAATTCTACGTCGAAGACAACGTCGACCCCGAGCGCATGCAGGCGCTGCTCGACGTCATCGAGCCGGAAAAGACCTGCTTCAACGTCATCACCAAGTCGGGCGCGACCAGCGAAACGATGGCGCAGTACCTGATCGTCAGCGATCTGCTCAACAAGGCGCTGGGCGACAAGGCGAGCGAGCACATCATCGCCACCACCGACAGCGCCAAGGGCAACCTCATCAAGCTCGCCAAGCAGCACGGCTATAAGACCTTCTACATCCCCGACGGCGTCGGCGGCCGCTTCTCCGAGCTGTGCCCCGTCGGCCTGCTCCCCGCGGCCGTGCTCGGCCTCGACGTCAAGCTGATGCTCGCGGGCGCCGCGTACATGGACGGCCTCTGCAGCCGCCCCTCCATCGCAAAGAACCCCGCGCTCGCCTGCGCGGTGCTGCAGGTCGCGGCGATGCGCCGCGGCAAAAACGTCGGCGTCATGATGCCCTATGCCGACAGCCTCAAGCTGATGGCAGATTGGTACTGCCAGCTTTGGGCGGAGAGCCTGGGCAAAAACGTCACTTTGGACGGCGAGCCCTGCAACGTCGGTCAGACCCCCGTCAAGGCGTTGGGCGTCACCGATCAGCACTCGCAGGTGCAGCTTTACACCGAGGGCCCCTTCGATAAGGTGGTCACCTTCCTCTCCGTCGGCAACTACCGCACCGAGTTCGATATCCCGCACGGCTGCGAGGATATCCCCGACGTCGCCTTCCTCGGCGGCCACACGATGAACGAGCTGATCGCCGCGGAGAACAAGGCGACGGCGTACGCGCTCGCCAAGGCTGGCCGCCAGAACTACACCATCGTGCTGCCCGCCGTCAACGAGTTCACCCTCGGCCAGCTGATGTTCCTCTTCGAGCTGCAGACGGCGTACGCGGGCGCGATGCTCAACATCGACACCTACAACCAGCCGGGTGTCGAGGCGGGCAAGCAGGCTACCTACGCGCTGCTCGGCAAAAAGGGTTACGAGGCGAAGAAGGCAGAGCTGGACAGCGCCCCCGCCGAAGAGGAAAAGTACACCGTATAACGCGGCGCGGCATACAGACAAATAAAAGCAAACAGACGACGGCGGGCGCCCCTCGGGGGCGCCCGCCTTTGCGCGCCCGCGCTCGCCGCAAGAACTGCACAAGGGCGCGTTCCGCCGCGCGGGCGGGGGAGAGGGGCGCGGCGGGGCGGCGAAGCGAACGGGTGCGCATATCTGCATACGTCGATGGGGCGGATAATTTGCAAACTTTTCCCTTCTTCGCCGCAAACAGACAAGAATTGCGCGCGCGCACGCGCTACAATGGTAGAGTAAAAAAACCATTCGAGGGCAAAGTACGTGGCGCGCAAAATTGTGATCACATCGGGCAAGGGCGGCGTGGGCAAGACGACCGTCGCCGCCAACCTCGGCATGCGGCTCTCCGCAATGGGCGAGCGCGTCGTGCTGGCGGATACCGACTTCGGGCTGAACAACATCGACGTCGTCTGCGGCGTCGAAAACAGGATCGTCTACGACATCGTGGACGCGATCGAGGGGCGCTGCCGCCCCAAACAGGCGCTCGTGCAGCACCCCGACTACCCCAACCTGTTCGTCCTCGCCTCCAACCACACCGACCCGAACAAGTACATATCCCCGCAGACGGTCCGCCTGATCCTCGACAATCTCGCGCCCCGCTTCGACTATATCCTCATCGACTCGCCCGCCGGCATCGACAGCGGCTTTCACCGCGCCGCCGCCTCCGCCGAGGAGGCCGTCGTCGTCACCACGCCGCACATCTCCTCGCTGCGCGACGCCGACAAGGTCATCTCCGTGCTGCAGAGTTACCGCATGCGCAGCGTCGACCTCGTCATCAACATGGTGCGCGGCGACCTCGTCGTCGACGGCGAGATCCTCTCCCCAGGCGAGATCTCCGAGGCGCTCAACCTGCCGCTGCTCGGCATCATCCCGCAGGAGGACGGCGTCTTTCTCGGTGAGCGGGGCAGCGGCGACGCGCAAAAGGCCTTCCGCATGCTCGCGGGCAACATCGTCAACGGCACGCGCAAGCTGTACAACGTCACCAACAAGTACGACGGCTTTTTCGGCAGCATCCGCCGCAGCCTGAAAAAGAGCCTGTGATTGTGATATTTTTTCGGGAAGAAGTTCCGCCGCGGCCGCAGCTTTACGCCGCGCGCGGGCGGGCCGCACGCCGCGCGGCCGAAGGAGGGGAGGGATGCGTCGCCTGACAGACAACGCCGTGCGCGCCAAACACATTTTAGAGCGGGAGGGCGCGCCGCTGCCGCCCGACTGCGAGCAGATGCTCGCGCGCGACCTCGAGCGGGTGCTCGCCGGCTACTTCGACCTCGCCGCCCCCGTGCAGGTCAACATCTCCCGCGCGGGCTGCTACGTCGTCACCGTGCGCGCCGAGGCCTCCCGCCCCCGCCCCTGCGCCGTCGTGCGGTAGCCGCCGTTGTGGCGATTTGTGTAAAAAATCTGCATTTTGCACAATATATTGTGGGTTTTGCTCCTATTGTTGCAAATGCTACAGTATTTTTTGGCAAACGTGCTATAATAGTACCATACGAAAAAATTTACCAGAGGGAAGAGAGATGCAGGTCATCAAGAGAGACGGAACGGTCGTCGAATACGACCGCGCGAAGATCGCCATCGCGATCGGCAAGGCAAACGCGGAGATGGAGGCCAAAGAGCGCGCCTCGGGCGCAGAGATCGAGGCCATCCTCGCCTACATCGAGGGGAAAAAGAAAAAGCGCATGCTCGTCGAGGACATCCAAGACGTCATCGAGGAGAAGTTGATGGAGCAGGGGCACTACGCCCTCGCCAAAACGTACATCATCTACCGCTACAACCGCGCGCTCGTGCGCAAGGCGAACACGACGGACGAGGCCATCCTCAGCCTCATCAGCAACTCGAATAAGGACGTGATGGAGGAAAACTCCAACAAAAACGCGCTCGCCGCGGCGACCCAGCGCGACCTCATCGCGGGCGAGGTGTCCAAAGACCTCACCCGCCGCATCCTGCTGCCCGAAAAGATCTCGAAGGCGCACGACGAGGGCGTTTTGCACTTCCACGACGCCGACTACTTCGTGCAGCCCATCTTCAACTGCTGCCTCATCAACATTGCGGACATGCTCGACAACGGCACCGTCATGAACGGCAAGCTGATCGAGAGCCCCAAAAGTTTTCAGGTCGCCTGCACGGTGGTCACGCAGATCATCGCGGCGGTCGCCTGCTCGCAGTACGGCGGGCAGTCGGTGGATATGCGCCACCTCGGCAAGTACCTGCGTAAGAGCCGCGACAAGTTCGAGCGGCACTTCCGCGAGACCTGCCCGGAGCTCACCGACGAAGAGGTAAACAAGCTGGTCGCCGACCGCATCAAAGACGAGCTGAAAAGCGGCGTGCAGACCATCCAATACCAGATCAATACCCTGATGACGACCAACGGGCAATCCCCCTTCGTCACCCTCTTCCTCTACCTCGACAAAGAGGACGAGTACCTCGAAGAGAATGCGATGATCGTCACCGAGATCCTGCGCCAGCGCTACGAGGGCATCAAAAACGAAAAGGGCGTGTACATCACCCCCGCCTTCCCCAAGCTCGTGTATGTGCTCGACGAGATCAACTGCCTCAAGGGGGGCAAGTACGACTACGTCACCGAGCTCGCCGTCAAGTGTTCCTCCAAGCGGCTGTACCCCGACTACATCTCCGCCAAAAAGATGCGCGAGATCTACGAGGGCAACGTCTTCAGCCCCATGGGGTGCCGCTCTTTCCTCTCCCCGTGGAAGGACGAAAACGGCAACTATAAGTTCGAGGGCCGCTTCAACCAGGGCGTCGTCTCCATCAACCTCCCGCAGATCGGCATCCTCGCCAAGGGAGATGAAGAAAAGTTCTGGAAGCTGTTCGACGAGCGGCTCGAGCTCTGCCGCGAGGCGCTCATGTGCCGCCACCGCGCCCTGCTCGGCACCAAGAGCGACGTCTCGCCCATCCATTGGCAGTACGGCGCCATCGCCCGCCTCGAAAAGGGCGCCGTCATCGACGACCTGCTTAAAGGCGGCTACTCCACCCTCTCGCTCGGCTACATCGGTTTGTACGAAGTGACCAAGCTGATGACGGGCGTCTCGCAGACGGACCCGAAGGGGGAGGACTTCGCGCTGCGCGTCATGCAGCATATGCGCGACGCGACCGACCGCTGGAAGATGGAGACCGGCCTCGGCTTCGCGCTGTACGGCACCCCGGCCGAGTCGCTGTGCTACCGCTTCGCCCGCATCGATAAGGAGCGCTTCGGCACCATCGAAGACGTCACCGACAAGGGCTATTACACCAACTCCTACCACGTCGACGTGCGCGAAAACATCGACGCCTTCTCCAAGTTCTCCTTCGAGGCGCAGTTCCAAAAGATCTCCTCGGGCGGCTGCATCTCCTACGTCGAGATCCCGAATATGCAGAACAACCTCGAGGCGATGCAGGAGATCGTCAAGTTCATCTACGACAACATCCAATACGCCGAGTTCAACACCAAGAGCGACTACTGCCACGTCTGCGGCTGGGACGGCGAGATCATCATCAACGACGACAACGAGTGGGAGTGCCCCAACTGCCACAACAAGGACCACCGCAAGATGAACGTCACCCGCCGTACCTGCGGGTATCTGGGCGAAAACTTCTGGAACCTGGGCAAGACCAAAGAGATCAAGGCGCGCGTCCTGCACCTGTAAGCGGGCGCGCCTGCCGCCGCGCCGGCGCGGCGGCAAAATTTTTGTAAAAATTTCCCCAACGCTATTGAAATAGGCGGGGAACTGTGCTACAATAAAGGAGAAGGGCGCCGCGGCGCCGCACATGAATTACGCCAACATCAAAAAACACGACGTCGCCAACGGCGTCGGGGTGCGCGTGTCGCTGTTCGTCAGCGGCTGCACCCACCGCTGCAAGGGCTGCTTCAACGCCGAGGCGTGGGATTTTGCCTACGGGCAGCCGTACACAGAGGAGACGCAGCGCGAGGTGCTCGACGCCGTCGACAAGAGCTACATCGCCGGGCTCTCGCTGTTGGGCGGCGAGCCCTTCGAGCCGCAAAACCAGCGCGCCCTGCTGCCGCTGCTGCGCGCCTTCCGCGCGCGCTTCCCGCAAAAGAGCGTCTGGTGCTACACCGGCTACACGCTGGATACGGACCTCGCCCCGGGCGGGCGGGCGCACTGCGAGGCGACGGACGAGCTGCTCTCATACATCGACGTCCTCGTCGACGGCGAGTTTGTTGAAGAAAAAAAAGACTTGAAGCTGCGCTTCCGCGGCTCCTTCAACCAGCGCATCATCGATCTTGCGCGCACGCGCGCCGCAGGGGAGGTGCGCTTGTGGAAGGACGGCGCCTATTAAGCTGCCGAACGGGCCGCCCGCCCCACATTGCGGGCGAAAGGGGATTTGTATGCAAAAGATCGCGGTCAAGATCAAAAAACTCATGCCGGAGGCCAAGCTGCCCACCTACGGCAGCGCCTGCGCGGCGGGCGCGGACCTGTATGTGTGCAGCGACCACGCCGTGCGCATCGGCCCGCGCGAGACGGCCGTCATCCACACCGGCCTCGCCTGCGAGATCCCCGCAGGGTACGTCGGGCTCATCTGCGCGCGCAGCGGGCTGGCGAGCAAAAAGGGCCTCGCGCCCGCCAACAAAGTGGGTGTCATCGACAGCGACTACCGCGGCGAGCTGCGCGTCGCGCTGCACAACCACTCCAAATACGAGCAGAACATCGAGCCGGGCGAGCGTGTGGCGCAGCTGCTCATCCTCCCGTACTTTGCGGCGGAATTCGAGGAGACGGAAACCCTGTCCGATACCGACCGCGGTGAGGGCGGGTTCGGCTCCACCGGCCGCGCATAGGCGGCGCAAAACGGCCAAACGCTCCCCGCGCGGGGGCTCGGCATAGAGAATAAAATTCAAAAAAGGAGAAGGACATGGCAAAGTACGTTTGCAGCGTTTGCGGCTACGAGTATGACGAGGCTACGGGCGACCCCGACAACGGCATCGCCCCCGGCACCAAGTGGGAAGACATTCCCGAAGATTTTACCTGCCCGCTCTGCGGCGTGGGCAAAGATCAGTTTGAAGAAGCGTAAGAGGCGCGGGGCGATTTTTTTCAAAAAATCGCCCCCGTTTCGTTTGACAAACGCCGCGGGGCGTGGTATAGTATAAGAAATTTATACAAACCGATGAGGCAGAAGAGTAACGCATCTTCGCAATTTTCAGAGAGCTTTTGGTTGGTGAAAAAAAGCAGTTGCCGATGCGCGAATGGGCTGCCGAGGGCATCTTCGAGCCTGCTTTGCAGGGGTAGCGGATGACGCGGCTCTCGCGTTACAGGGAGGGGATATAACCTTTTTCGCAAAAAAGGCGTATCTGCAACGAGGCGGCAGCTTTTTTGCCGTGAATTCGGGTGGCAACACGGTTCATTCGTCCCGAGAATGAGCCGTGTTTTTTTATTTGCCCGCGCCTTCGGGCGCAAATTTCGTCTCCAAAGGAGGAACTTACCATGAAAAAGTTTTTGGCGGTCGCGCTCTCCGTCTTCCTGCTGTGCGTCGGTGTCTTCGCATTTTCGGCTTGCGACGCGCGCATACAGGTCAGCGTGCTGCAGTTTGCGCAGCACGGGTCCCTCGACAACTGCTACGAGGGCATCATAGAGGGGCTCGCCGAGCGCGGCTATACCGAAGAAAACACCAACATCACCCGCCACGTCGCCAACAGCAACTCTTCCGAAAACATGACGGCGGCAGAAAATATCATCAACAGCATGCCCTCCGTCGCCGTCGGCATCGCGACGCCTTCCGCCTATGCGCTCGCAAACTTTGCGGGCGGCGACGTGCCCGTCGTGTTCACCGCCGTCTCCGATCCCACCGCCGAGGACGCCGATTTCAGAGAATTTGAAAACGTGACCGGCTCCTCCGACCGCCTGCCCGTGGCGCAGCAGCTGCAGCTCATCCGCGACTTTTTCGATGCGAACGGTGAGGAGGGGAGCGTGACGGTCGGCATCGTCTATACGCTGTCCGAGATGAACTCCGTCTCGCAGATCGCGCAGTTCGAGGAAGCGGCACCGGAATACGACGTCACGATCGCGTCCAGGGGCATCAACGATGCGAGCGAGCTCTCTGCTGCGGTAGACGCGCTCATCGCGCAGGGCGTCGACTGCTTCAACAACCTGACGGACAACACCGTCGTGCAGAGCCTCAACATCCTGCTCGACCGTGCAGATGGCGTCAATATCCCCGTGTTCGGCAGCGAGATCGAGCAGGTAGAAAACGGCTGCGTCGCCAGCTGCTCGCTCGACTACGTCGAGCTGGGCCAGCAGACGGGCTACATGATCGCCGACATCCTCGAGGGCAAGGACCCGGACGACATCGCATACCTGTATATCGAAGACGGCTACACGATCGACTACAATTCGGGCGTGCTCGAAGAGCTCGGCTTCACGATGCCCGCAGGCGAGGGTTACGAGTCTGCAAACGACGTAAACGCGTGACCGGGAGGCCGTCATGTACTTTTTCAACCAAATGAGCACCATCCTGCAGATGGGCTTCATCTATGCCATCGTCGCGCTGGGCGTCTATATCACCTATAAGATCCTCGACTTCCCCGACCTGTCGGTAGACGGCACCTTCCCCCTCGGCGGGGTGGTCTTCTCCGTCCTGCTGACGGCGGGCTGCCCGTGGCCGGTCGCCATGCTCGTCTCTTTTGCGGCGGGCTGCGCGGCGGGGCTGGTGACGGGCGTGCTGCACGTCAAGCTCAAGATCAACGGGCTGCTTTCGGGCATCATCACCATGACGGCGTTGGTCTCCGTCAACCTGCTCATCGCGGGCGGGCCGCAGATCTCCTTTTCGCAGCTGACGACGCTGCTCAACAACGGCTTCCTCGACGGATTGCCCCGCCTCGCAGAAAATTATGTGCAGGTGCTGTTCATTCTGCTCATCGTCGCCCTCTGCAAGGTGCTGCTCGACCTCTTCTTAAAGACGAAGAGCGGCTTTTTGCTGCGCGCCACCGGCGACAACCCGCAGATGGTCACCCAGCTTGGCAAAAATATCGACAACTACAAGATGCTCGGCCTTTCGCTCGCCAACGGGCTGGTCGCGCTGGCGGGCAGCCTGTACTGCCAGTACAGCGCCTCGTACAGCTCCAATATGGGCACGGGCACCGTCGTCATCGCCCTCGCCTGCGTCATCATCGGCTGCGTCATCGCCAAGCACATCCGCGTCATGAAGGACACGACGGGCGTCGTCATCGGCGCGCTCATCTACTACGCCATCCTCTCCGTCGCCATGCTGCTGTTGGGCAGCGACTACACGCGCCTGATCGTCGCCGTGCTCTTCGTGCTCGTGCTCGTGTTCGATTCCGGCCTCATCGGCAGGGCGGTCAAAAAATTGTTCCGCAAAAAAAAGGAGGGCGGCGATGTTACAGCTTAAAGGCATCCGCAAGGTATTCAACAAGGGCACGCCGGACGAGTCTGTGCTCTTCGATAACTTCAACTTTTCGGTGGAGGAGGGTGAATTTGTCTCCATCGTCGGGTCCAACGGCTCGGGCAAGACGACCCTCTTGAACCTCATCGCGGGTAATATGCAGCCGGAAGCGGGGCGCATCCTGCTGCGCGGCGAGGACATCACCTCTCAAAAAGAATTTGTGCGCGCCCGCCGCATCGGCCGCGTCTTTCAGGACCCCGCCCTCGGCGCGGCGGGGCACATGACCATCGCCGAAAACCTCGCCATCGCCGAAAACAAGGGCAAACCGTACGGCCTTGCGGCGGGGCTCAATAAAAGGCGCATCGCCGCCTACCGCGACATGCTCCACCCCCTCGGGCTGGGGCTGGAAGAGCGCATGAACGTCCCCGTCCGCGCCCTCTCGGGCGGACAGCGGCAGGTGCTCGCCCTGCTGATGGCGACCATGACCCCCCTCGACGTGCTGCTGCTCGACGAGCACACCGCCGCCCTCGACCCCAAGACGGCCGAGCAGACCATGCTGCTGACCGACCGCATCGTGCGCGAGAAGAAGCTGACCGCGCTGATGGTCACCCACAACCTGCGCTTTGCCGAGCGGTACGGCACCCGCCTGTGCATGTTCGACAAGGGCCGCGTCGTCCTCGACGCGGCGGGGGAGAGCAAGGCCGCGCAAAAGGTAGACGACCTGCTCGCCCTCTTCAACGAAATCTCCATCGAGTGCGGCAACTGACCGCCTCGGCAAAACAAGACAGGCGCGGCGCGCCCCGCAAGGGGCGCGCCGCGTATTTTTTGCGCCGACCGCGCCGCTTTTGCGCGTTCTTGCGCGCGGGCGGGCGCGAACGGTTTTACTTTTTTGCGCCGTTGTGGTATAATAGCCGCGTATTTTTTCAGGAAAGTGAGGAAGAACCATGCAAAAGGTCAAAATTTCGCTCGCGGGCGATCTGGGCAGCGGCAAATCTACCGTCGGCAAGATCCTCGCCAAAAAGTTGGGCGCAGAGGTGTACTCGACGGGCACCATCCAGCGGCGCATCGCCGAAGAGATGGGCATGACCACCCTGCAGCTCAACCAATACATGGAGACGCACCCCGAGATCGACGGCAAGATCGACGACGGCCTGCGCGCCCTCGAAGGGGAGGACGCCCGCCTCGTCATCGATTCGCGCATGGCGTGGCACTTCGTGCCCTCCTCCTTCGCCGTGTACATGGCGGCGGACGCCTACGTCTCGGCCGAGCGCATCCTCAAGGCCGGCCGCTCGAGCGAGCCCTTCACCTCCGTCGAGGAGGCGGTGCGCTCCATCGCCGACCGCCGCGCCAGCGAGATGCGCCGCTACGGGCAGCTGTACGGCGTCAACATCAAAGATTTAGAAAATTACGACTACGTCGTCGATACTTCCTACGTCTCCCCCGAAACGGTGGCGGCGCACATCCTCGCGCACTTTCAGATGGCGCAAAAGGGGCGGCCCTTCGCCCGCTACGAGCTGTGCGCTTCTCGCCTGCTGCCCGCCGCCGATATGCGGGAAGAGGGCGACCCCGCCTTTTTTGAACGGGAGGGGAAGTACTACATCGCGCGCGGCGCGGCCTCTCTCGCGCAGCAGATGCGGGCGGGCAAACAGCTGCTCGCGCTGACGCGCGCGGAAGAAGGGGAGCCGGGCTCGGCAGAGCAGCTCGCCGCGTGGGAGGCGCGCACGGGCGTGCGCGTCGCGCGCCGTGGCTGAGCTTTCCCGCCGCGGCGAGATCGAGCGCGCCATCATCACGTCCTGCCGCAAGGGCATCTGGAGCCGCTTCGTCAAGGGGGTCAAAGAGTACGCCCTCGTCGAGGAGGGGGATGAGATCGCCGTCTGCATTTCGGGCGGAAAGGACTCGATGTTGCTCGCCAAGTGCATGCAAGAGCTGCAGCGGCACGGCGAGGCGCGCTTCGGGCTGCACTTTTTGACGATGGACCCCGGCTACGCCCCCGCCAACCGCGCCCTCATCGAGGAAAACGCGCAGCTTTTGGGCATCCCGCTGCACATCTTCTCCGCGCCCGTATTCGACGCCGTATTTTCTATCCCGCAAAACCCCTGCTATATGTGCGCGCGCATGCGGCGGGGCTACCTGTATAAAGAGGCCAAAAAGCTGGGCTGCAACAAGATCGCCCTCGGCCACCACTTCGACGACGTCATCGAGACCATCCTCATGAGCATGCTGTACAGCGCGCAGATGCAGAGCATGCCCCCCAAGCTGTGGAGCACCAATCACCCGGGCATGCAGCTCATCCGCCCGCTGTACTATGTGCGCGAGCAGGACATCATCCGCTGGCAGCAGCGGTGCGAACTGCGCTTTCTGCGCTGCGCCTGCCGCTTCACCGAGGGCACGGAGAGCGGCGAGCAAGACTCCAAGAGGCAGGAGGTCAAGCGGCTGATCGCCTCCCTCAGAGAGAGCAACCCGTACGCCGACATCAACATCTTCCGCAGCGCCTACAACGTGCACGTCGATACCCTCATCGAGTACGACTCGCGCGGCGTGCGCTACCCCTTTTTGCAGCGCTTCGCCGCAAAGGCGCCCTCTCCTTCGCAGGGGGAAGAGCCCGCAGAGAGCTGAATCGCAGCCCTCGCGCGCCGACCGCGGCGCGCCCTGCAAAAAAAGAATAACAAAAGGGCGGCTCCCCGCGTACGCGAGGAGCCGCCTTTGCCATTGCCCCGCCGCAGGTGCGGGGAGCCGCCTTTGCCATTGCCCCGCCGCAGGTGCGGGGAGCCGACTTTGCCGGTTGCGGGCGGTCATTTTTGGGGATAGCGGTGCAAAAACTTGTTTTTGCGCACCGCCTCGTAGGCGAGCACCGTCGCGGCGACGCCGACGTTGAGGGAGTCGCAGCTGCCCTCCATCGGGATGGCGATCATGCGGTAGTCTCCCTCGTACCACGCGCGCGAGATGCCGTACCGCTCGCTGCCCATCACCAGCGCCGTCTTCACGCCGAACGGCTCGTCGAAGTAGTACCGCTCGGCGCGGGTGTCGGCGAGGTACACGGCAAACCCGTGCCCTTCCAGCCACGCGCGGCAGGCGGCGACGCTTTCAAATTCAAAAAAAGGAACGGACAGCACCGCGCCCTGGCTGCCCTTGATGAGTTTTGGGTGGGTCATGCGCGCCTTGCGGTTGCACAAAAACACGCCGTCTACCCCCGCGCCGTCCGCCATGCGCAGCATGGTGCCGACATTGCCGGGGATCTCGATGCCGTCCAAAACGAGCAGCACCGCGTCCTTGCCGGGCGCAAAGGCGGCTATATCGTGCCGCGGCAGCCCCGCCAACGCGAGCAGCCCGTCCGGCTGGCCGCGCTCGGAGATCTTTTCAAAGGTCTTTGCCGATACGGTGAAGCGCTCGTCCGTGCGCGCGGCGAGCTTGTCTGCCAGGGCCGCCGCCTCGGGCGTGCGGATGTGCTCGGGGCAGAGGATGAGGCAGTCGATGGGGGCGTCAAACTTTTCGCAGAGGGAGAGGATCCAGATGCCCTCGGCGACGAACAGCTTGTGCGGGTTGGGCTTGGTGTTGGAGAGGATCGCCCGCACCTGTTTGATCTTGGGGTTTTGCTCGCCGATCGCCTGCCATTCGCGGGCGGCGAGTACGTCTTGGATGTTCATATGCGCACTCTAACAAATTTTGCGCCGTTTGTCAAGCGTCTGCGCCGCCGTTTGAATGGCTACCCCCTTTGCCCCGCCCCGCCGCCCTTGCCGCGCCCCGCCCCGCCCCGTTGCCCTTTGCCCTGTCCGCCCCGCCCCGCCGCCCTTGCCGCGCCCCGCCCGTACGGGCGGGGCGCGGCGGTTTTTTCCGCCGCTCGCCCGTATTGCCCGCCGCTCGCCCGTATTGCCCGCCGCTCGCCCGTATTGCCCGCCCGCCCGCACGGGCGTTTCGTTTTTCGCCCCGCCGCCCGCACGGGCGGGCGGCGGGGCGCATACAATGGCAGTGGAACTCTTTTACGGCGGACGGAACCATGACGGACATCGGAAACACGAAGTGCGCCGCGCGCGCCTGCTTTGCGGGCAGCGCGGTGCGGGCGGTCGCCGCCAACGTGAGCGCGCTGCTCTTTGCCCCCTTCGCGCGGCTGTACGGCTTTACGGCGGTGCAGTTGGGGCTGCTGGCGGCGGTCGGCTTTGCGGCGCAGATGGCGGCGGACGTCTTGCTCTTATTTTTGGCAGACCGCATCGGCTACCGCAAGATCGCCTGCGCGGCGGCCGCGCTCGCCTGCGCGGGGCTGCTCGTCTACGGCGCGGCCCCCCTGCGCCTGCGCGGCGGGGCGCTGTACGGCGCGCTCGCCGGGGCGAGCGCCCTCTTCGCCTTTGCGGCGGGCGCGCTCGAGGTGGTGCTCTCCAACGTTGCCGACGCCCTTCCGCCCTCGGGCGGCATCGGCGGGCTGCACGCGGCGTATGCGGGCGCGCAGGCGGCGCTCTGCCTGTTTTTGCTCGGTTGGTTCTGCTTTTTTGGGGTGAAGAGCTGGCCATACGCCGTTCTCGCGCTCGCGGCGCTCCCCGCCGTCGCCTTTGCCCTCCTGCTGCGCGCCCCGCTCCCGCATGCCGCGCGGGAAGCGCCCCCGCGGGCGGCCTTCAAACCCTTCTACATATGGGCGCTGTGCGCCATCTTTTTCGGCTACGGCGCGGAGGTGGTCATGAACCAATGGATCGCCGCCTTCGCGGCGCAGTCTGCGGGCACGGAGGCGGGCGGCCTGCTCGGCTGCGCCCTCTTCGCCCTCTGTTTGGGCGCGGGCGGATGGCTGTATGTGCGCCGCCGCCGCGCCTCGTACGCGCCCCTCGCCTTTGCCGCCCTCGCCGCCGCCGCGGCGTATGCCGCGGCGGCGCTGTCGGCAGATCTGCCCGCCCTCTTCTGCGCGGCGGCGTGCGGGCTGTTCGTCGGCTACCTCACGCCGGGCGCGGCGGAGGCGGCGAGCGGTTTTCTGCCCCGCACAGGCGGCTGGATGCTCGCCTCCCTCGCCGTCGCGCAGGACGCCGGCGGCGCGGCGCTGCCCGCCCTCGCAGGCCTCATCGCGGGGGAGGGCTCGCTGCGCGCCTCCTTCCTGTTCCTCTCGGCGGCGCCCCTGCTTGCGGCGCTCTCGCTCGCGGCGATGGCGCGCATCCGCGCCCGTTCCCGCAGGCGCTGAGCGGGTGTCGATTTTGCGAAAAATCGCCCCGCAGCCCCTTTTTTGATGGTGAAACGCGCGCCGATGTGGTATAATGGTCGAAAGATCGCCTTTTATATCGGAGAAGCTATCATGCAGCCCAAAGACCGCGCGCCCGTGCCGCCCGAAAGGGACGCCGGCGCCGCACAGCCCGCGCCCGCCGCCCAAACGGAACGAACGCAGCAGCCCGCGCCCGCCCAAACGACAGAAATAGCCGCGCCCGCCCAAACACCCGAAACAGCCGAAGCGCCCGCCGCGCAGGAAAAAGCCGAGGCCGCACAGTCGGCGCAGCAAAGCGCCGACGGAGAACAGGCAGGGCAGCCCAAGCAGGAATACACCCAGGCCGAACTGCGCAGCCGCCGCCGTAAAAACATACTCTTCGGCATCGTGTCGCTGGCCATCATCGCCTGCGTGGTCGCCGTCCTCTTTCAGCTGAGCAATACCCTCGCCGGCGGCGATTCGGCAACCTTTTCGGAGATGCTCGCGGGGCTGGATTGGCGCTATTTGCTCGTCGTGGTCGGGCTCTTCCTCGTCGCATTCGTCTGCGACTCTCTCAAATACACCGTGCTCAACCGCTGCAACGGCTATACGCTCGGCTTTCATAAAGACATGAAGATGGCGCTCATCGGCAAGTACTACGAGAGCATCACCCCGACGGGCACGGGCGGGCAGCCCATGCAGATCTACTACCTGTACAAGCAGGGCATGCCCGGCACCAAGAGCACGTCCGTCACCATGGTCAAGTACGGCATCCAGATGCTGGCGTGGACTATCTTCGCCGCCGTCGTTATGATCTGCCTCGCCGGCACGCTGGGCGAGATCGAAGACGTCGCCGTGCAGACGACGGTGCGCGTGTGCGCGTGGATCGGCTTCGGCATCAACGGCTTCATCCCCGTCTTCGTCACCTTCGTCATCTTCTGCCCGCGCGCGGTCAGTTGGCTGATCAACCTCGTCATCCGCCTGCTGCACAAGATCCGCCTCATCAAAAATGCAGACAAGCTCGAAGTCAAGATCCGCAGTTGGATGGACGACTTCGCCGTCTTTTCGCAGTTCGTCTACAAGCGGCCGCTCGTCTTCCTGCTGTTGCTTGCCCTCTGCCTGGTCGAGCCCGTCACCGAGCTGCTCATCCCGTACTTTTTGCTCATCGCGCTGTGCGGGCAGTACGTCACCCCGGGCATCGACCTCTGCCTCACCGTCGTCGGGCTGGCGATGTACGCCACCTACGCCGCCACCTTCATCCCCACGCCCGGCAACTCGGGCGCCATCGAGTCCGTGTTCATGCTCGCCTTCGCGGGCATCGCAGAAAACGTCCTCTTTTGGTACGTGCTCATCTGGCGGTTCGTGCTCTACTATTCCTTCATCGTCCTCGGTATCGGCATGAATATCTTCGACGTCATTGCGGGCTTCGTCCGCCGCCGCCGTCAAAAAAAGGCGGGCGCGCAGGACGCGTCCGGAACGTAGTTTTGCGGGTTCGCCGCGCGGGTTGCCCCGGCGGAAGGAACGGCAAATAAAAGGAAAATCAAAAAGATCGGGCGCGGGGAAAATTCCCCGCGCCCGCGGCGTTTCATGGCTTTGCAGTTTTTCGTTCAATCGTGCAGGTCAAATTCTGCGGCGAGGCCGTCGTATTCGGCGTAGATGTCGTCGAAGGTAAAAATTTTCAGCCGCTTGTGCACACGCTCGCGCTGCCATTGCTTGATGTTCAGCGGCAGAGGCAAAATAAAGTAAAACTTGATGCCCTGGCAAAAGTGCTTGATGACGGTATCCTCCCGCATACGGCGGCTCTGCTCGTTGTACTTGCGGGGCAGGTACAGCCGCCGCTGCCCCAGCTTGTGCAGGGCGGTCTGGTCGGGCATGGCAAAGTGCCGCTCGCACATCAGCTGCCGCACCCGTTCGAACAATTTGCTCTCGCGCACGGCGGGCATATTCAGGAGAAGCACGCCCGAGTTGCAGTAGTGCGGGTCGATCCAATATTTGCAGATGGGGTCGACGCAGGCGGCGTACTCGTACCCTTCGATGTCCGTGTCGAACAGCGGCGCGATGTCGCCCGCGCACATGGTGTCGACGTCGAGGTAGAGGACCTTGTCGGGGATGCCCGCAAGCTCGCTCAAAAACAGCCGCAGCTGCGCGTAGGGGGTGTACTTGTTCTTCGCGTTCTTGTTGCGGCTCGCCGCGCGCAGGTACAGATCGGTCAGGTCGTAGCAGGTCACCCGGCTGTCCGCGTTTTTGCGCCGCAGCGCCGTCTCCAAGATGCGCATCTGGTTCTCGCTGAAGGGCAGGTAGTTCGCCTTTTGCTTGCGCAGGTCCATGGTCAAAACGTGTACGTCCAGCGGGCGGCTCGTGTGCGCCGCGGCAGACAGCGCCGAAAGCAGCAGCCCGTCGAACACCGCCTTATTGCCCGCATAACACAGAGAGATGTGGCTTTCGTTCATAATTCGGCCTCCGGGTGCGCCGCGCGCAGGCGGTCGTATTGTTCGTAGATGTCGTCAAAGCAGAACAGTTTGAGCTTTTTGTGCACTTTGTCGCGCTCCCACTGTTTATAATTATAGATATGGAAGAAGGGAAACCACCGTATGCCGCGGCAAAAGTGCTTGACGACGGTATCTTCGCGCGGCTTTCTCTGCTCGTTGAAGCGGCGGGGCAAGATCAGCCTGCGCTCGTGCAGGCGGTGCAGCGCCGATTGGTCGGGCATGGTGAGGCGGCGCTTCTCGATGTAGTCGCGGCAGCGCGAAAGCAGCTTCGTCTCGCGCAGGCGGGGCATATTCAAGAGAAGCACGCCCGAGTTGCAGTAGGTCGGCGATATCCAAAATTTGCCCATGTGGTCGCGCACGGCGCCGTACTCGTACCCTTCGATGTCGATATCGTACAGCTGCCCGATGTCGGCAAGGCACATGGTGTCGACGTCGAGGTAGATCAGCTTGTCGGGCAGCCCCTCCGTCTCCTCCAAAAACAGCCGCAGCTGTGCGTAGGGGGTGTAATAGTTGGCGGCGTTTTTGCCGTTTGCCAGAGAGGCGCGGTAGCGGTCGGTCATATCGATGCAGGTCACGCGGCTTTGCGGGTTCTTTTCGCGCAGCACCTGTTCGAGCAGCGCGATCTGCGCCTGCGTAAAGGGGAGAAAGTCCGCCTTTATATCCCGCAAGTCCATCGACAGGATGTACAGGTGCAGCGGCCGCGCGGTATATTTGGCCAGGGACAGCGCCGAGAGCAGCAGCCCCGGAAAGACGCGGCGGTTGCCGCTGTAGCATACGGAGATTTCGGACATACTTCCTCACAGACACATATATTACACACAGTATAACATAAAACGCGCCGCCTTGCAAGGAAAATGCAGAACTTGTGCCAAAACGCCCCGCCCGCGCGGCGCGCCCCCGCTTTCGCGCGCCCCGCCTGCGGCAAATAGGGGAAAGGTGCGGCAAAACGCTTGACGGCGGGGCATATGCTGTGCTATACTCGGTATATCCATTCACCGATAAGGAGACATCATGGACGGAGAGGACGGCGGCAGTACCGCCGACAACCCATATCATATAACATATAACCAAGTCAGCAGAGGCATAACCGTATAGGCTATGTCTTTTTGTGCTATAATTTTTCAGTAAGGAGGAATTTTCCGAACCTATGTTGGAGAGTCAGCCAAAAAAGGCCTGGCATACGCTTACCGTCGAAGAGACGGAAAAGGCCCTGTCTACCACGCAGGAGGGGTTGAGCGATGCCGAGGCCGCCAAGCGCCTCGCTGCCTACGGTCCGAACAACCTGCGCCAGAAAAAGGCTAAGACCATCTGGCGGATGATCTGGGAGCAGCTCACAGACGTGATGGTGCTCATCCTCATCGCCGCGGCGGCCTTTTCCCTGATCATGTACTTTGTGGACGGGGAGGGCCTCGCCGAGTGCATCGTCATCCTCGTCGTCGTTGCGCTCAACGCGACGGTCGGCGTCGTGCAGGAAAAGAAGGCCGCCAACGCGCTCGAAGCGCTCAAAAATATGACCGCGCCCACCGCGCGCGTGCTGCGCGAGGGGGAGGAGAGCGTCGTGCCCGCGGCCGAGCTCGTCCCCGGCGACATCGTCTACCTCGAGGACGGCTGCATCGTCCCCGCCGACATCCGCATCATTCAAGATTCAAATATGAAGGTGCAGGAGGCGGCGCTCACCGGCGAGTCTGTCCCCTCCGAAAAGGACGGCCCCACCGTCCTGCCCGAAGACGCGCCCCTCGGCGACCGCGTCAACATGGCGTACAGCTCGTCCATCGTCATGTACGGCAACGCGACGGGCATCGTCGTCGGCACCGGCATGAACACCGAGGTCGGCAAGATCGCGGGCCTTTTAGACGAGCAGGACGAGACGGACACCCCGATGAAGCGCAAGCTCAATTCCGTGGGCAAGACGCTCAGCCTCGTCGGCCTCATCGTCTGCGTGCTCATCTTCGCCATCGGCCTCATCCGCGACGGCTGGGAGTCGTGGGTCAACTACATCTTCATCGCCATCTCCCTCGCCATCTCCATCATCCCCGAGGGCCTGCCCGCCACCAGCACCATCATCATGGCGCTGGGCGTGCAGCGCATGGCGCAAAAGAACGCCCTCGTCAAAAGCCTGCCCGCCGTCGAAACGCTGGGCAGCGCGACCGTCGTCTGCTGCGATAAGACGGGCACCCTCACCCTCAATAAAATGACGGTGACGAGCGTCGCCGTCGGCGACGACTTCATCAATGGCGCCGCCACGCCCGTCGGCGAGCTCTCCAAAAAATACGACGCCGCCGTCTACCGCGACCTGCTCGAGGGGAGCGCGCTGTGCGTCAACGCCAAAATGGACCCCGACAACCCCGGCAACGTGCTGGGCGACCCGACGGAGGGCGCGCTCGTGCTCTTTGCCGAGCAGTTCGGCATCGAGGCGGAGGCGTTTGAAGACGCCAACCCGCGCGCCTTCGAGCAGCCCTTCGACTCCGACCGCAAGCGCATGACGGTGCTCAACAAGATGGAGCGCGGGCTCATCGCCTACACCAAGGGCGCCGTCGACGAGATGCTCCCCCTTTGCACCAAGTACCGCACCAAGGCGGGCGTGCGCGACATGACGGACGCCGACCGCGCGCGCATCCTCGAAGTGTGCAACAAGATGAGCGGCGACGCGCTGCGCGTGCTCGGCTTTGCCGTGCGCGAACAGAGCGAGGTCCCCGCCGACGAGAGCGCCGACCTCGAGCAGGACATGACTTTCGTCGGCGTCGTCGGTATGATCGACCCGCCCCGCAAGGAGGTCATCCGGGCGGTCGAAACCTGCCACACGGCGGGCATCCGCGTCGTCATGATCACCGGCGACCACAAGGTCACCGCCATGGCCATCGCCAAGCAGCTGCACATCTTCCGCGAGGGCAACACCATCATCTCCGGCACCGAGCTGGACGACATGACGGACGAGCAGCTTGACAAGGCGGTCAAAAACTGCGTCGTGTTCGCGCGCGTATCCCCCTCGGATAAGCTGCGCATCATCCAGTCTTTGAAGCGCACCGGCGAAGTCGCCGCCATGACGGGCGACGGCGTCAACGATTCGCCCGCCCTCAAAGAGGCGGACATCGGCGTCGCCATGGGCATCACCGGCACCGACGTCGCCAAAGACGCGGCAGACGTCATCCTGCTCGACGACAACTTCACCACCATCGAATACGCCATCCGCGAGGGGCGGCGCGTGTACCGCAACATCCAAAAGGTCATCCAATTCCTCGTCGCGGGCAACATCGCCGAGATCCTCATCCTGTTCATCGCCGTCTGCATCGGCCTGCCCGAAATGCCCATCGAAGCGGTGCACATCCTGCTCATCAATTTGGCGACAGACTCGCTGCCCGCCGTCGCGCTGGGCGTCGACCCCGCCAGCCCCAACGTCATGCGGCACAAGCCGGTCAAGAGCGGCACCTTGTTTGAAAAGGGAATGATCTACCGCATCGCGCTGCACGGGCTGTTCATATCGGCTGCGGCGTGGGCGGCCTACCTGATTGGCACCTACTGCTTCGAGCACGACCACGTGCAGGCGATGACGATGACCTTCATCGTCCTCTCCGTCTCCCAGCTCTCGCACGCGCTCAACCAGCGCTCGAACACCGAGTCCATCTTCAAGCCCGGCCAGGGGCACAACAAGTTCCTCGCGCTCGCGCTGGTCGTTTCGGCCGCCATCGTCGCGCTCGTCGTGTTCGTGCCGCCCCTGCAAGGCTTCTTCAACCTCACCAACCTCACCTGGCAAGAGTGGCTGGTCAGCCTCGCGCTCTCCCTCTTCCCCCTCGTCGCGGTCGAGATCTCCAAGATCTTCATCCGCCTCTACAAGCGCCGCCGCCGCGCCTGACGCCCGCCGGCTTGCAAAAAAACCGCGCCCCTGCCTTGGCAGGGGCGCTTTTCTCGTTTTTTTGGCTTGAAATAGTCTCGCGCGGCGGGGAAGCTTTCGTTTGCGACTTCACCTTTAAATCGTTTTCAACAGTCGGAAAAACGAAAAGAGAGTTGGCATAAAGCCAACTCTCTTTTCATGGAGCTGCTAACCGGATTTGAACCGGTGACCTCGTCCTTACCAAGGACGTGCTCTACCTGCTGAGCCATAGCAGCATCATTTTGCGTTCTTACGAACACAGCTATATCATTGTAGACTATTTTGGAGAAAAAGTCAATCTTTTTTACGGAATTTTTCTGCGCAAATTCGACAAGTTGGCCTGCGCGCGGGCGCTTCACCAAAAAAATGCAACAGTTTGATGAGAATTTTCGCGCGGGTATTGACCGCGCCGCCCGTTCTCTGTTATAATACAAAAAAAGGGGAGATGCCGCATGGACGACAAGGAAACTTTTTTGCACATCTACGACGAGGCGATCGCGCGCGAAGGAGCGGACAAGCTGCGCGCCTACCTGCTGCGCTCCGATTTTTTTGAAGCGCCCGCCAGCATCCGCTACCACTCCAACGTCGCGGGCGGGCTGTGCGCGCACTCGGTCAACGTCTATCGGCGCCTGCTCGATCTGCTGCAGAGCGAGCGCGCCTCCGCATACCCGAGCGAGGCCGCGCTGCGCGAGACGGCTGCCGTCTGCGGCCTGCTGCACGACGTCTGCAAGATCGGCTTCTATCGGCCGGACTTCCGCAACGTCAAGGAGGACGGCCAATGGGTGCGCAAGCCCTGCTATGTGCGCGACGAGGTATTTCCGTTCGGGCACGGCGAAAAGTCGGTATTCATCATCGGCCGCTACATCCACCTGACGGCGGAGGAGGCGATGGCCATCAATTGGCACATGGGCGGCTTCGACGCCCGCGCGCGCGGCGGCGACCGGTCGGTCAGCGAGGCGTTCGGCAAATACCCGCTCGCTGTGTTATTGCACGTGGCCGACCTCGAGGCGACCTATTTAGACGAAAAGCACGGCTGACCGCTGCACAAAAGAGGGGAAAAAGATGTACAAAAGAAAATTGTGCGCGGCGGCCGCCGCTGCGCTGGGCATCATGATCGCTTTGGCGGGCTGCGCACCCGCCCCTGCGGAGGAGACCGCGTATCTGTCCGTGCGCCCTGCGGCGGTGGAACTTTCCGTCGGGGAGCAGCGGACGCTCACCTTCGCCGCGAGCGTACCCGTGGCGGAAATTTTGTGGGCGACCGGCGATATGTCCGTCGCAGTCGTGGAAAACGGCACGCTCACGGCGGTGGGGGAAGGAGAGACGACGGTGACTGCCGCCGCGGGCGCTCTGCGCGCTTATTGCTACGTCACGGTGACGGAGCCGGAGCCCGAACCCGAGCCCGAACCGGAACCCGAACCGGAGCCCGAACCGGAACCCGAACCGGAGCCCGAACCCGAGCCCGAACCGGAACCCGAACCGGAGCCCGAACCCGAACCGGAGCCGGAGCCGGAACCGGAGCCCGAACCCGAACCGGAGCCCGAGCCGGAGCCGGAGCCCGAACCGGAGCCCGAGCCGGAGCCCGAGCCCGAACCGGATCCCGCGCCCTTCGTGACGGACGAAGCGCTGCGCGGCAAGTTGTCGGCGCTGTACACCTTTGAGGAGGACTTCACCATACACGATTACCGCTGTGCGGCCGTCGACCCGTTCACGGGCGAGGCGGTTGGCGAAAACGGCACCTACGGCGCAGGCGCCGCGTGCGCGGCCATTTCTCGCGGCCATTCGGCGCGCGCTTTCCGCACGGGCAGCGCCCCGCTCACCCTTCCCGCCCCGGCCGAGGGCGGCGTCTCGCTCTCCTTTTGGGCGTACAATGAGGAAGTGCTCGCGGGCGCGCAGCAGACGGGCGCGTCCGTCGGTTACTCTTCCCTCCTGCGGGCGGAGGGGATCGCCGTCGGCTGGGGCAGCATCACCGTGGGCGGCTTCCCGCTCTCTCCCGCCGACGCGCAGCTCGGCCCCGCCGCCTACACGGCCGCGCGCCTGCAAGAGGCGTCTGCGGCGCTGGGCGAGGATCTCCTGTGGCAGCCGCCCGCGGCGGCCGGCAACGGCTACTATTCTCCCAACGCCGTCAGCGGCGGGTACGAGGGGCCGGAGGGCACCGAGGCAGAGCGCGCGATGGCGGCGTCGCAGGCGGGGCGCTGGCGGTACATCACCGTCACCCTCTCCGCAGCGGAGGGCGTCCGCTTTTATGTAGACGGGCAGCTCGCCTATGCCTACGATGCGCAGCTGCTCGATCTGTATGCGAGCTTCGCCGGCACGAGCTGGAGCGCGCTGTGCGCGGGCGCGACGGGAGAGCTCTCCCTGTTCGGCGAACCGACGGGCGTGCTCGCCGACGACCTCATCGTAGGGGAAGCGCTCACCGCCGCCGAAGTTTTGCGCTTGTACGAAGATTTGACCCGCTGACCCGGCCGCGCTTCAAAAAAGAGAACGCGCGCCGCTTTTTCCGCCCTTTTGGGGGGAACGTGCAGCAAAAGAGAGCAAGCAGGGCAGGTATTTTTACCTGCCCTGCTCTGAAATTTACCTTGCGGAAAAAACAGGGCTCCCAAAAAAGATTGCGCAGCAAGATTTTTTGGGAAAAAGGAGCCGCAGGCATAAAAGCAAACAGAGCAGGAAACCTCCTGCTCTGTTGCGAAAATTGCCTTGCGGCGACGTGGTCGAGGTGACGGGACTTGAACCCACGACCTCTTGGTCCCGAACCAAGCGCGCTACCAAACTGCGCTACACCTCGGTCACACAGGCTCCTTCTTGCCTGCAGTTTTACCTGCATAGCCTAATTATTATAGCAAAGGCGGCAGGCTTTGTCAATCCAATTTGCGGGCAGATTTTTGTTTTTTCACGCGCGGCTGCCTGCACTCTCTCATTTTCAGCCCTTGTGCGTTGACCGCGAAGAAAAAACGAGCCGCAGGCGTTAAAGCAAACAGGACGGGTTACTACCCGTCCTGTTGCAAAATAAGCCTTGCGGCGACGTGGTCGAGGTGACGGGACTTGAACCCACGACCTCTTGGTCCCTAACCAAGCGCGCTACCAAACTGCGCTACACCTCGGTCTGCTTCTTTGGAAAACAGCATAATCTATTATACATGATTTTCCGAAAAAGTAAAACGATTTTGCCCCGCTTTTCGCGATTTTTTTTATTTTTTGGCCTCGTCGCCCTGGGCGGCGGGCGGCTGCGCGCGGACGTGCGCGGCGGGGCGCAGCAGCAAAAAGAGCAGGGAAGGAAGCAGCAGCGCGGCGGCGAGCAGGGTGCAGTAGTTGCCGAAAAACTGCGCGGCGAATGCGCCGCCGACCGCCCCCGCCGCAAAGGCGAGGATGACCGCCGCATAGATGCCCGCCTTGCGCAGCGGGGCGGCGCTGCGGTTTTTGGCCGCGTCGAACAGGTGAATGGTCATCTGCCGCAGGTTGTTGGTGCAAAAGGTGGTCGCCAACTTCGCCCCGCGGCACTCGGTCAGCGTGTTGTACTGCAGCGCGCAGAGGAAGGATACGGACACGTAGGTGTACCAATCGGGCGCGGCGGCGGGGATAAAGGCGAGCGCGATAAAGGCCGCCATCTCGAAGGCGGTCACAAGGGCGTGCGGCGCGCGGCGGCGGAAGAGCAGGGGCAGCGCGAGGGATACGAGGATGCCCGCCACATAGGCGAGCAGCGAGTACAGGTAGTGCGAGGCGTCCGCCCAATTTCCCTGCGTCAGGTTCAAAAAAAAGAGCACGAGGTTGCCCGTCTGCGCGTTGCAGAACACCCCGCCGTGCAGCAAAAATGTGTACGCCTCCAAAAATCCGCCCACCAAGGCGAAGGTCAAAAACAGATACAGCGAATTTTCGCGTTCGGGTTTGGGCGTGCGGGGCATCGTCTTTTCTCCTTGTGTGCAGCGCACATCATTGTATGGCAAAACGCAAAATTTGTCAATGCGTTTTGCGGGAAGGGCGCGCATTTTTTTCAAAATCTGCCACACTTTTTCGACGAATTTGTGCACAATGATATTTCACAGTCCGCACACAAAAAGCGGCGCGATTCTGTTGACAATTCCATAGAATTCGCTATAATGTTAGTAAACCTAACAATTTGCGGAGGTCGGCATTGGATCAACGGCACATCGGCTACGCGGTGCAGTCGCTCAACCGCTGCATCGGGCAGGCGCTCAACAACATACCCGCCATGCGGGAGAACGAAAATTTGACGGGTATTCAGGTATGGATACTCAATTTTTTGTCTCGCCGCGGGGAGGAAGATACCTTTCAGCGTGACGTCGAGGCAGAATTTCACATCCGCCGCTCGACGGCGACGCAGCTTCTCAAACAGATGGAACGGGGCGGGCTCATCCGCCGTGTGCCCGTCGCCTACGACGCCCGCCTGAAAAAAATCGAAATGACCGACTATGCCGCAGAAGTCAAAAAACAGCTCGAAGAACAGATCCGCCGCACGGACAGCCGCCTGACGGAGGGCTTCACGGCGGAGGAGCTGGCGCAGTTTTTCAGCTACGTCGAGCGCTTCGAGCAAAACCTCGCCAAGGGCGTATAGGTTCGCCGCGCGCGGCGCGGCAGGGGAGCATTCCCCGCATCGGTAGTGTTAAAATTTTGAAAGGAGTATAAATTCAGATGATCAAAACTTTGGCGAAAAGTATCCGCGAGTATAAAACTCCGTCCATACTTTCCCCCATCTTCGTCTCGTTCGAAGTCATCCTCGAGTGCCTGATGCCGCTCGTCATCGTCTGGTTCCTCGACGCGCTCGAGGATTGGCATACGATCGAGGAAGGGCGGGTGATGGAAGTCATCCTCGTCTACGGCGGCGCTCTGCTGGGGATGGCCGTCCTGTCTTTGGCGGCGGGTATGCTTTCGGGCCGCTTTGCCGCGCGCGCGAGCGCCGGCTTTGCCAAGAACCTGCGCAAAGATATGTATTATGCGATCCAGGATTATTCCTTCGCGAACATCGACCGCTTCTCCACTTCCTCGCTGGTGACCCGTCAGACGACGGACGTGACCAACGTGCAGATGGCGTACATGATGATCATCCGCGTGGCGATCCGCTGCCCGTTCATGCTCATCTTCTCGCTGGTCATGTCCTTTACGGTCAACGTCCCCATTTCCTTCGTCTTTTTGGCGCTCGTGCCTCTGCTCGCCGCGGTGCTCGTGTTCGTCATCTTCAAGACGCACCCCATCTTCGAGCGCGTCTTCCACAAGTACGACAACATGAACCGCTCCGTCCGCGAGGACATCAAGGGCATCCGCGTCGTCAAGTCCTTCGTGCGCGAAGACTTTGAAAAGAAGAAGTTCGAAGCGGCCTCCGAGGACGTTTGCAAGGACTTCACCCTCGCCGAGCGCATCATGGCGGTCAACACGCCCACCATGCAGTTCTGCATCTGGCTCGCCTTCCTGCTCATCTTCCTGCTCGCGGCGATCATCACCGGGCAGGCGGTGGAGGCGAACAAGGTCGAGCTGGCCGTCACCGGGCCCGATCTGACCGCGCTCATCATGTACGCGTCGCAGATCCTCTCCGCCGTCATGCAGCTGTCGATGGTGCTCGTCATGATCATCATCGCCCGCACCTCTGCCGAGCGTATCGTCGCCGTCCTCAACGAAAAGAGCAGCATCACCTCCCCCGAAAACGCGGTCAGCGAGGTCAAAGACGGCGACATCGTGTTCGACAACGTCTCCTTCAAATATTCCAAAGACGCCGAGCGCTTTGCTTTGGAAGGGGTCAATTTGCATATCAAGTCGGGTCAGACCATCGGCATCCTGGGCGGCACCGGCTCCTCCAAATCCACCCTCGTCAACCTCATCCCCCGCCTGTACGACGTCACCGAAGGCGCGGTGTACGTCGGCGGGGTCAACGTCAAGGACTACGACCTCGACGCGCTGCGCAACAAGGTCGCGATGGTCTTGCAGAAGAACGTGCTCTTCTCGGGCACCATCAAGGAGAACCTGCGCTGGGGCAAGGAGGACGCGACGGACGACGAGATGCTGCGCGTGTGCAAGCTCGCCTGCGCGGACGACTTCATCCAGTCCTTCCCCGACAAGTACGACACCTACATCGAGCAGGGCGGCACCAACGTCTCGGGCGGGCAGAAGCAGCGCCTGTGCATCGCGCGCGCCCTCCTCAAAGACCCGAAGGTGCTCATCCTCGACGACTCGACGTCCGCCGTCGACACCAAGACGGACGCCATGATCCGCCGCTCCTTCCGCGAACAGATCCCCAACGTGACCAAGATCATCATCGCCCAGCGCGTCTCGTCGGTGCAGGACGCCGATCAGATCATCGTCATGGACGGCGGCCGCATCAATGCCGTCGGCACGCACGAGGAGCTGCTCGCTTCCAACGCGATCTATCGGGAAGTGTACTACTCGCAGAACAAGATCGGCAATGCCGGCGCGGCGGATGCCGCCGAAGGAGGTGCCGCCCATGCGTAAAGTCAACAATGCCGCGGCGCAGCGGCCGAAAATGCACAGCTTCCGCCTTCTCGGCAGGCTGCTTTCCTATCTTTTCCATTATTATAAAGGGCGGCTGATCGCCGTGTTTATCTGCATCGCCGCCACGGCGGCGGCGGGCATCAGCTCCTCCGTGTTCCTGCAGCTCGTCCTCGCGCGGGTCATCACCCCGCTGACGGAAGAGGGCGCGGCGTGGGCGGACGTCTCCGGCGATCTCTTCTGGATCATCTTCGGCATGGGCGCAATGTACGTCGTCGCGCTGGCCGCCTCCGTCTTCTACAACCAGACGATGGCGGTCGTCACCCAGGGCTTTTTGCGCCACGTCCGAAACGATATGTTCTCCGAGATGCAGTCGCTGCCCATCCGCTATTTCGACACGCACACCCACGGCGACATCATGTCCGTCTACACCAACGATACCGACGCGCTGCGCCAGCTCATCTCCATGAGCATCCCGCAGGTGTTCTATTCCATCATCGCGGCGGTCACGCTGCTCGTCATCATGCTGATGAACAGCGTCTGGCTCATGCTCGTCGTCCTGCTCGGCGTCGCCGTCATGGCGATGGTCTCCAAATTCGTCGGCAGCCGCAGCGCCCGCTACTTCATCAAGCAGCAGGAGGTCATCGGCAAGACGGAGGGCTACATCGAGGAGATGATGGGCGGCCAGAAGGTCATCAAGGTGTTCTGCCATGAAGAGCAGGCCAAGCGCGACTTCGACAAGATCAACGACGATCTTTGCGACGCGACCGACAAGGCGAACGCCTACGGCAACATTTTGATGCCCGCCGTCATGAACATCGGCCACTTCATGTTCGTCATCACCGCGATCGTCGCCGGGCTGTTCATCATGTTTGAAGTCCCCAACCTGACCATCCTCGGGTGGAAGGGGCGGTTCGGCGCATCCGTCATGATGGTCGGGCTCGTCGCGACCTTCCTCAACATGTCCCGCCAGTTCTCGCTCAACATCGGCCAGGTCTCCATGCAGATCAACTCGGTCGTCATGGGCCTCGCGGGCGCGGGCCGTATCTTCGAGCTGCTCGACGAGAAGCCGGAGACGGACGACGGCTACGTCACCCTCGTCAACGCCGACATCGCGCCCGACGGCACCATCACCGAGAGCGCGGAGCGCACCGGCAAATGGGCGTGGAAGCACCCGCACCAGGCGGACGGCACCGTCACCTACACCGAGCTGAAAGGGGATATCCGCCTCTTTGACGTCGACTTCGGCTACGTTCCCGAAAAGATCGTGCTGCACAACATCACCATCTACGCCAAGCCGGGGCAGAAGATCGCCTTCGTCGGCGCGACGGGCGCGGGCAAGACGACCATCACAAACCTCTTGAACCGCTTCTACGACATCGCCGACGGCAAGATCCGCTACGACGGCATCAACATCAACAAGATCAAAAAGGCGGACCTGCGCCGCTCGATGGGTATCGTGCTGCAGGATACCAACCTGTTCACCGGCACCATCATGGAGAACATCCGCTACGGCAAGCTGGACGCGACGGACGAGGAGTGCATCGAGGCGGCAAAGCTCGCCAACGCGCACGACTTCATCACCCGCCTGCCCGACGGCTACAACACCGTGCTGCGGCACGAGGCGTCTAACCTCTCGCAGGGCCAGCGCCAGCTCATCTCCATCGCCCGCGCGGCGGTCGCCGACCCGCCCGTCATGATCCTCGACGAGGCGACTTCCTCCATCGATACCCGCACCGAGGCGCTCGTGCAGAAGGGCATGGACGCGCTCATGCGCGGCCGCACCGTCTTCGTCATCGCGCACCGCCTCTCGACCATCCAGAACTCGGACGCCATCATGGTGCTCGACCACGGCCGCATCATCGAGCGCGGCTCGCACGAGCAGCTCATCGAACAGCGCGGCACCTACTACCAGCTGTACACGGGCGCTTTCGAGCTCGAATAAACCGCACGTCACTAAAACTATGCCGCGGGCGCGGCTCCCTGTTCGGGGAGCCGCGCCCGTACCTTTTTTCGCGGAAACGGTTGACACTTCGCCGCGATTTTGGTACAATAAACGGCGATACGGAAGGTTGGCAGAGTGGTCGATGGCGTCAGTCTTGAAAACTGAAGACCGGCAACGGTCCGGGGGTTCAAATCCCTCACCTTCCGCCAGCAAAAAAAAGCGGCCTTATGGCCGCTTTTTTTGCTGTGCGGAAGGTGCGTCATAGCAAAAAGGGCGCATTCTGCGCCCTTTTTCTGTGGTTCGGGAGAAAAGTTACCCTTCCCGCGGCGGCTACTTCACGTGCAAAAAGTTGCCGATCGTCTCGTTGACCGTCTCGATAAAGGTGAAGGTGCCGTCGTATTTTTTGAGAATATCTTTGAACTCCACGATCTGCCGCTTGTTGACGACACAGATGAGCACGGCGCGCTCGGCGTTGCTGTACGCGCCGGTGGCGTCGATGCGGGTGGCGGTGTGGTGCAGTTTTTCTACGATCTCCCGCTCGATCTCCTCGGGGCGGGAGGTGATGATCAAAAATTTATAGGCGGATTTCGAGCCCTTGATGATCGCGTTGCCGACCCAGCTCGACATCAGGCAGTAGAGCATGCACAGGCAGACGGGTTTGTAGTCATGCAGCACGGCGCCGCCCTCGCCGGGCACGGTGTACACAAAGTAAGACACCGCCGCGATCGCCGCGTTGAAGGCGAAGTTGATCCAAAAAAAGTTGAGCAGCGGGTCCTTTTTGCTGATATATTTTGCGACGATATCCAGGCCGGCCGTCGAGCCGTTGCGGCGGAACACGAGCCCGTAGACGAAGCCGCTGACCGCGCCCGCGATGAGGGCGGGGAAGATGGTGTCGACGTTCTCCGCGTTGTATTGGAAGGAGGTGAGGTCGATCATCTGCAACAGCAGGAGGGCGCCCGAGTACACGAGGCTGAACACAAAGGTCTTGACGGCGAAGGCGCGGTCGATGAGAAAAAAGGCGAGCACGCACAGCGGGATGTTGACCAGCAGCGAAAAGAAGCCGACGCTGAACGCGCCGTCCGTCACATACTCGATCATCGCCGCGATACCGTTGACGCCGGAGGGCGCAAATTGGTTGGGTGCGACGAACAGCTCGTAGTTGAGCGCGAACAGACAGGCGAGCGCGGCGATCAGCAGGCAATCCAAAGCGAAGTGAAGAGATCTTTTTTTGTCGATCATACGTTGCCTCCGTCGCCATTATAGCATACCTTGCGCGCCCGCGCAAGGGGATGGGTAAAAATCTTTTCCCGTATTTTTGCAGCGTTTTCGCACTTTTGCGGGCGACAGGGACGAAAATTGCGCGCATTGTGAAAAAATTCTGTACAAAACGGCGCGAATATGCTAAAATACGAGTGGCGGCATACGGCCGCATTACGGAGCGACGAACATGCACGAAGGACACAGAGAGCGGATGCGCCGGAGATTGTTTGAACACGGGAACTCGCTGACCGACCACGAGCTGTTCGAGATCTTGCTGTACGAACATATCCCGCGCAAAGACACCAACCCCGTCGCCCACGCCCTGCTCGACAGTTTCGGCGATGCGGAAGGCGTCTTTTCCGCCTCGCCGCGGCTGCTGTGCAGCGTTGCGGGCGTCGGGCCGCGCACGGCCGAGTATATCTACCTGGTCGGGCGCATCTTTCGCCGCCTGCGCGGCGGTGAGCGCAAGCGGGTGCGGCTTTCCGGCTTCGGCGAGGTGCGCTCGCATGTGCGCCGCCGCTTTGCCGACGTCCCCGTCGAAAAGCTCGAGGTGTACTTCACCGACGCCGACGGCTTTCTGCTGTGCACCAAGTCGGTCACCGACGTCCGCCGCGACAAGGTCGCATTAGACAGCCGCCTGCTCGGGTATATCCTCGGCGAGGTGCATCCCGCGGGCGTCATCGTCGCGCACAATCACCCCAGCGGCAGCTGCGAGCCCTCTCCGGAGGACGACATGGCCTTCACCCGCCTGCACGGGCTGTGCCGTATGTACGGCGCCGCCCTGCACGACAGCCTCATCTATGCCGACGGCGAGCTGTTCAGCTACTACCGCGACGAGCGCGCCCGCCTGCTGGGCATCGAAAAAGAGGAATGGTGACGCCGCCCCTCGCGGCCGCTTCACGCACCAACCCTTCAAAAATCAAAAAAATATCGGATAAGCAAACTACACGGAGGATCATTCTGATCGTGAAAGAAGTGAGAACGAGATTCGCGCCCAGCCCCACGGGCTATATGCACATCGGCAACCTGCGCACCGCGCTGTACGCCTACCTGTTCGCCAAAAAGGAGGGGGGCAAGTTCATCCTGCGCCTCGAGGATACGGACGGGAAGCGCTACGTCGACGGCGCCGTGCAGATCATCTACGACACCCTCAAAGACGCCGGCCTTTGCTACGACGAAGGGCCGGACGTCGGCGGCGCATACGGGCCGTATGTGCAGAGCGAGCGCGCCGCCATCTATCAAGAATACGCCAAAAAGCTGATCGAGCTGGGCGGGGCGTACTACTGCTTCTGCGACCGCGAGCGCATCGAGGCGCTCAAAGGGGAAAACGGCGCCACCCGCTACGACAAGCATTGCCTGCACCTCTCCAAGGAAGAGGTCGCCGAAAAGCTCGCCGCGGGCGTGCCCTACGTCGTCCGCCAGAATATCCCCGCCGAGGGCAGCGGCAGCTACGAAGACGCCGTCTACGGCACCGTGACCGTCGACTTCAAGGACATGGAGGACGGCATCCTGCTCAAGAGCGACGGCATGCCCACCTACAACTTCGCCAACGTCATCGACGACCACCTGATGGGCATCACGCACGTCATCCGCGGCAGCGAGTACCTCTCGTCCACCCCCAAGTACAACCTCATGTACGACGCCTTCGGCTGGGAGCGGCCCGCCTACATCCACCTGCCGCCCATCATGAAGAACGCGCACGAAAAGCTCTCCAAGCGCAACGGCGACGCGAGCTACCAAGACCTCGTCGACAAGGGATATTGGAAGGAGGCGATCGTCAACTACATCGCGCTGCTCGGCTGGAGCCCCAAGAGCAATACCGAAAAGATGACCCTCTCCGAGCTCGAGCAGGCCTTCTCCCTCTCCGGGCTGAACAAGTCTCCCGCCATCTTCGACGAGCCCAAGCTGCGCTGGCTCTCGGGCGAGTATATCAAGGCGGCATCTGCGGAGGAGTTCCGCGCCCGCGCGCTGCCCTTTTTGCAGAAGAGCAAGGCGTATGGCAAGTACGACGAGGACAAGCTGCTCTCCGTCGTCAAGACGCGCGTCGATATTTTGGAAGAGATCCCCGCAAAGCTCGACTTTTTGGAAGAATACGCCGCCGTCGACCCCGCGCTGTACTTCAATAAAAAGATGAAGTCTGACGCCGCCGTCGCGGCCGAGGTGCTGCCCGCCGCCGCCGAGGCGCTGTCCGCGCTCGAAAACTTCGATAACGCCTCCGTCTACGCGGCGCTCGTTTCGCTCGCGCAGCAGACGGGGCGCAAAAACGGCCAGGTCCTCTGGTGCGTGCGCATCGCGCTGACCGCGCAGGAAAACACCCCCGGCGGCGCGAGCGAGATGGCCGAGCTGCTCGGCAAAGAGCGCAGCCTCGCCCGCCTCGCCGCGGCGGCGCAGGCGCTGCAGGCATGAAGCCGCGCGGCGCTTCGCCAAAAGAGAAGGGGGAGGGCCGCGCGCGCGCCCTCTGGCGCTCGCTGACCGGCAAAAACTCGGCGCAGGGGCTGCGCATCATCGTGCTGCTGCTGCTCGCCGTCGCCTGCGTCGTCATCGTGCTGCCCATCGCGATGCGGATGCGCCTCCCGTCTGCGCTCGTCCTGCCCGCGGCCGCGCTGCTGCTGCTGTCCATGGTGCTCAAAGTGTTCGCCGTGCGCAGCTTCTACCGCAAGATCGCCCTCTACGTCGCAGACAGCGTCCTGCTCCTCCTGTTCAATATCTTCGCGGGGTGGGAGGCGGCCTCCGTCGTCCGCCAGAGCTCGAGCATCTATCTCCTGTACGTGTGCGTGCTCTCCGAGTTCTACCTCTCCGCGCCCACGCTGCGCGACGACGCCATCATGTTCGGCGTCAACCTCGCGGCATACACGTTCGTGTACATCGTCAACGCCGTGCAGGCGGGCGAGATCGCCCTCGCCTTCGACCTCTCGTCGCAGTACTTCGTCGGGCTGCTCGTCATCGTGCTGCACTTCGTCATGTTCGGGTTCGCCATGACGCTCGCCCGCAAAAACCGCCAGATCGAAGAGAATCTGCGCGAGCTGGAAGAGAGCCGCAACGAGCTGATGCGCGCCTACGAAAAGGTAGAGGAGGCGACGGTCATCGAAGAGCGCAACCGCATCGCCAAGGACATCCACGACACCGCCGGCCACTCGCTGACCACCGTCATCATGCAGACGGAGGCGGCGCGCCTGGCGCTGGGGCGAGACGACGAGGAGGCCCGCCGCTGCATCGCGGCGGCCAACCTGCAGGCCAAAAACTGCCTCGAAGAGCTGCGCCTGTCCGTCCACCTGCTCTCGGGCAGGGGCGAGGACATCACCTTCCGCGAATACCTCGAAGAGATCCTCGCGACCACGGCAGAGGGCACAGGCCTGACCGTGCGCAGCAAGATCGACGACATCGAGTTGACCGAGCCCGCCGAGCGCTTCATCGCCAACACCCTGCGCGAGGGCATCTCCAACGGCGTGCGGCACGGCGGCAGCACCGCCTTCCTCTTCGAGCTGCGCGATATGGGCAACTACGTCGAGTTCCTGCTCTCCGACAACGGCAGGGGGGTAGACAAACAGACCTTCCGCGAGGGCTTCGGGCTCTCGGGCATGCGCGCCAAGGCAGAAGCGCTTGGCGGCATGGTGCAGTACTCCTCCGAGCCGGAGGAGGGATTTGAAATTCGCCTCAGCCTGCCGGGCAGCCTCAAGCTCCCGCAGGGCGGCAAGGAGGGCAAACAATGAAGATCAAAGTCATGATCGCCGACGATCAGGTCATCCTCTCCGAGGGCATCCGCAGCGTGCTCGCCTCCTCGAGCGAGCTCGAGGTCATCGCCGTCGCGCACGACGGGCAGGAGGCGCTCGAGCTGATGGAGCAGCAGCAGCCCGACGTCGTGCTGCTCGACATCCGCATGCCCCGCATGAACGGCGTCGTCGCCACCGGCGAGATCAAAAAGCGCTACCCCGCCGTCAAGGTGCTCGTGCTCACCACCTTCGACGACAGCGACTATATCTTAAGCGCCCTCAACAACGGCGCGTGCGGGTACCTGTTGAAGGACATCAGCGCCCCCGCCCTCATCGAGGCGATCAAAAACGCCTACGCGGGCGACACCATCCTGCCCGCCAAGATCGCCAAAAAGGTGAGCGACGCCGCCAAAATGGTCACCTCCGACCGCGAGATCAAGCTGCGCCGCACCTTCGGCTTCTCCGACCGCGAGGTCGAGATCGCCCTCATGCTGTTCGAGGGCTTCAACAACCGCCAGATCGCGTCCGCCCTCGGCCTGTCCGACGGCACCGCGCGCAACTACATCAGCGCCATCTACTTGAAGCTGGGCGCAGACGGCCGCGCCGCCGCCATCGCCAAAATGAAGGAGGCGCTCAACGCCTGACTTTTATTTTTTGAATTTTGAATTTGCCGCAAAAAGCCCGCGGGCGCCCCGTTTCGGGGCGCCCGCGGGCTTTGCCGCGCTTTCCGTCTGTGCGCTTTAACCTTCCGGCGCGGCGCTCTGCTCCCACTCCGCTTCGCAGGGTCGGAAAAAGTCGTCGTATGAACAGCGCAAAATGCGCCGCAGCGCGACGAGCTCGCTCACCTTGATGTTCAGGCGGTTGGTCTCGATCTTCGCGTAGCTGCTCTTGCTGATGGTCAGCCCGAGCAGCTGCATTTTGGCGAGCACCTGTTCCTGCGTCATGCCGGCGGCGCGCCGCAGCTCCTGAATGTTTTTGCCGATGTCGAGGTCGGGTCTGATCTTCTGCATGAAAGTTTTGTTTCCTTATTGCGAATTTTTCTTGATTTTATAAGAATTTTCTGCTAAAATGTTTCGTAATAAAGAATTTTTTTGAGGGCGAAGATGAGCGACAGACTGAAAGAGGCAAAATTGCGGCGCGAGCGCTCGCTGCTCGACAAATATGCGCCGCGCGAACTATGCGGCATGCTCGCGCGGGCAGATGTTCTCGGGCCGGAAGAGCGCGCCGAACTGTTGTTTTATTTATTGCTGTTCGATTGCCGCGCGACAGCCGCGCATCTTTGTTCCGGCCGCGAAGACGGCGAGGCGCTGCGAGCTTGTGCGGCGGCGCGGGCGGTGCGGTGGGGGGCATTTGGGGAGGAGGTGCTCGCCTTTCTCGACGGCGTCACTTCTTCTCAATAGATAAGCGGCATTTGCAAAAAGCGTGCAGAAAACATTTTCTGCGCGCTTTTCGCATTTTTCGCCCTTTGCGGTGAAAGTTGACAGATGTCTTGACAGCTGTCAATTTTTTGTGTATAGTATCCCAAAAACATATCGGCAGGAAGTTTTTTATGCAAGCACAAAGGAAGGGGCGAGAGGACTGCATCGTCCTCGCGCATTACTACACCGACGGCGCCGTGCAGGCGATGGCGGACTACGTGGGCGACTCGTACTACCTCGCCAAAGTCGCCGCCAAGGCGGACAAGGGCACCATCGTCTTTTGCGGGGTGCGGTTCATGGGGGAGAGCGCCAAGATCCTCAACCCCGGCCGCCGCGTCCTGCTGCCGGACGACGCGGCAGACTGCCCCATGGCGCACATGGCGAGCGCCGCGCGCATCCGCGCCCTGCGCGCCGCGGTGGAGGACCTTGCCGTCGTCTGCTACATCAACTCGACGGCGCAGCTGAAGGCGGAGAGCGACGTGTGCGTCACCTCGTCCAACGCGGTCAAGATCGTCTCCGCGCTGCCCAACAAAAACATCCTCTTTATCCCGGACGAAAATTTGGGGCACTTCGTGCACGCGCAGGTGCCCGGCAAAAAGTTTTACTATTCGGGCGGGTACTGCCCCGTACACGCGCAGCTGCTCGCCTCCGACGTCGAGAGCGAAAAGCTCGCCCGCCCCAACGCGCCCGTGCTCGCCCATCCCGAGTGCAAGGCCGAGCTGCTCGCCCTCGCCGACTTTATCGGCAGCACCTCCGAGATCATCTCCTTTGCCGAGGGGAGCGGCGCGTCCGAGTTCATCCTCTGCACCGAGCCGGGCGTGCTGTGGGAGCTCTCCCGCCGCTGCCCGGGCAAGCGGTTCGTGCCCGTCACGCCCGTCTGCGCAGACATGAAGCGCATCACCCCCGCCAAGGTGGAGGCGTGCTTTGCGGGCGGCGGGTTCGAGGTGCAGATGGATGAAGAGCTGATGCGCGCGGCGCGCCGCCCGCTCGAGCGCATGCTCGAGCTCGCCCGCTGACGAGGTGGCCGCCATGCAAGAACGATACGACGTACTCATCGCGGGAACGGGCGTCGCGGGGCTGTGCTGCGCGCTGCACCTGCCCCCGCAGGCGCGCGTGCTGATGATCACCAAAGACGCCGCCGACCGCAGCGACTCCTTCCTCGCGCAGGGGGGCATCTGCATGCTGCGCGGCAAGCAGGACTTCGACGGCTATTTCGAGGACACCCTGCGCGCCGGCCACTACGAAAACGACGAGGCGGCCGTGCGCCAGATGATCGAGCGTTCGCCCGCTATGATCGAAGAGCTCGTCCGCTGCGGCGTCCGCTTCGCGCGGGACGAGGCCGGCAATTTTCGCTTCACGCGCGAGGGCGGGCACTCGCGGCCGCGCATCCTCTTCCACGGCGACGAGACGGGCAAAGAGATCACCTCGCACCTGCTCGCGGCTGCGCGCACGCGCGAAAACATCGAGATCCGCGAATATACCGAAATTTTGGACGTCATCGAGGGGAGCGAGGGCTGCTGCGGCGGCGTCGTGCGCGACATCGCGAGCGGCGAGGTCTTCCCCGTGTATGCAGACTTCACCCTGCTCGCGACGGGCGGCGTGGGCGGCCTGTTCAAAAACTCGACCAACTACCGCCACCTGACGGGCGACGCGCTGGGCATCGCGCTGCGGCGGGGGGTCGCCGTCGAGCACCTCGACTATGTGCAGATCCACCCGACCACCCTGTACTCGGCAAAGCCGGGGCGGCGGTTTTTGATCTCCGAATCGGTGCGCGGCGAGGGCGCCGTGCTGCTGGGCAAGGCGGGCGAGCGCTTCTGCAACGAGCTGATGCCGCGCGACGTCGTCACCGGCGACATCCGCGCGCAGATGCGCAAGGACGGCACCGACCACGTCTGGCTGGATATGCGCCCCGTCGGCGAACAGACGCTGCGCGAGCACTTCCCCACCATCTTCGCGCGCTGCCGCGAGGAGGGGTACGACCCGCTCACCGCGCCCGTGCCCGTCGTGCCCGCCCAGCACTACTTTATGGGCGGGGTCAAGGTGGACCTGTGCGGCCGCACGAGCATGCCCCGCCTGTTCGCGGCGGGCGAGACCGCCTGCAACGGTGTGCACGGCAAAAATCGCCTCGCCAGCAACTCGCTGCTCGAAAGCCTCATCTGGGCGGAGCGGGCGGCGGATGCGATGGCGCACGGCGACAAGTGTAAAGAATATCCCCCCGTATCCCTCGCCGCCTACGCAGACGCGGCGGCGCTGCGGGCGGAGGACGCAAAAAACATCCGCGAAGAGGCGGAACGGGAGGCTACCATTGATTGACGATATCAGCATGAAGATCCGCGCGGACGAACTCATCCGCATGGCGCTCGCCGAGGACGTGACGAGCGAAGACGTATCCACGAGCAGCGTGCTGCCCGCGCCCGCCGAGGGCGAGGCGGACCTCTTATGCAAGCAGAGCGGCGTCGTCGCGGGGCTGCCCGTGTTCGCGCGCGTGTTCGAGCTGCTCGGCGGGGTGCGCGTGACGCTGCTCGCCAAAGACGGCGACCGCGTCGAAAAAGGGCAAAAGCTCGCTTCCTTGCGCGGCGATATGCGCGCCATCCTCACCGGCGAGCGCACCGCGCTCAACTTTTTGCAGCGGATGAGCGGCATCGCCACCTACACGGCCAAGATGGCCGCCCTGCTCGCGGGCAGCGGGCTCAAACTCGTCGACACCCGCAAGACCACCCCCAATATGCGCCTGTTTGAAAAGTACGCCGTGCGCATGGGCGGCGGCTTCAACCACCGCTACAACCTCTCCGACGCCGTGCTGCTCAAAGATAACCACATCGGCGCGGCGGGCGGCGTGCGCGAAGCGGTCGCGCGCGCCAAGGCGCACGCGCCCTTCACCGCCAAGATCGAGGTGGAGGCGGAGAGCGTCGCCATGGCCGTCGAGGCGGTCGAGGCGGGCGCAGACATCGTCATGCTCGACAACATGAGCCACGACGACATGAAGGAGGCGGTGCGCCGCATCGCCGGGCGGGCGATCGTCGAAATTTCGGGCAACGTCACGGCGGAAAACGCGGCGCAGCTCAAAGACATCGGCGCAGACGTCGTCTCCTGCGGCGCGCTCACCCATTCCGCGCCCATTTTGGATGTGTCTTTGAAGAACCTGCATCCCGTCGGTTGAGCGGCCGCGCATGAATTTTGTCGGAGGGCACACACTATGAGCGGAGAAGAGCGCCGCAAACAGATCATCGAAAAGCTGGGAGAGCAGCCCGTCTCCGCCGGCAAGCTGGCGGAGGCGTTCGGCGTCTCGCGGCAGGTCATCGTGCAAGACGTCGCCCTGCTGCGCGCGGAGGGCGAGCCCGTCCTCTCTACCAGCCGCGGCTACGTGCGCGCGGGCGGCGGGCGGCTCGCGCGCGTCTTTAAGGTGCGCCACACCGACGAGCAGGTGCTCGAAGAGCTGCAGCTCATCGTCGACGCGGGCGGCAGGGTAGAGGACGTGTACGTCTGGCATAAAGTGTACGGCAAGGTGCGCGCGGAGATGGGCATCGCCTCCCGCCGCGACGCCGACGCCTTTATGCAAAAGATCCGCAGCGGCGTGTCCGCGCCGCTCAAAAACATCACGGGCGGCTACCACTACCACACCGTCACGGCGGAGAGCGAGGCCGCGCTGGACGCCATCGAGGCGGAGCTGCGCGCGCGCGGCTTTTTCGTCGCGCGCGAAGAATAGCCTGCGCGGGGGCGAGGCGCATTTCTTTATATAAAAAATATTGCGGGCGGCGGCATTCGCTTGACAGCGCCCCGCCGCCGGCGTATAATGGAAACAGTCAACAGAACATAGAAGATCGTTGAAGGAGTAACCGGCGCGCCCCGCGCGCGGCAAGTCTACAATCACGTGCCCCCTCGGCGGGGTATAGGCTTGCCTTAATTGGTGAGATTCAGTGAACAGCGCCGCTTTCGGCGCGCTGCCGCACGCTCACCGACTCTTTTCGTCATCGACCTGCCGTATGCGCGCCGCGCGCATACGGCATTTTGTTTTGCGAAAGATAAATACATATACGGAGGTTAGGGCAAAATGACCTTTTTCGACCGTTCGGCCGAGCAGACGCTCGCCGAATTAAAGACGGACGCCGCGCACGGCCTGAGCGACGCGCAGGTGCGCGAAAACATCGAGCGGTACGGCCGCAACGAGTTCACCCGCACGGGGCGCAAGTCGCTGCTGCGCCGCGTCTGGGAGGCGTCCACCGAGCCGATGCTCATCCTGCTCTTCTTCGCCTGGCTGATCACCGTCGCGGTGAACGTCGTCAGCGTGATCCAGGGCGGGCACTTCGATTGGGCGGAGTGCGTCGGCATCCTCGTCGCCATCGCCATTTCCGTCGTGCTGACGGTCGTCATGGAGGGGCGCAGCGCCAAGGCGTTCGACGAGCTCAACAAGATCAAAGAGGGCATCGAGATCAAGGTGGTGCGCGGCGGCGTCGTGCAGTTTGTCCCCCAGCAGGAGCTGGCGGTGGGCGACATCGTCTACCTCGAAACGGGCAACAAGGTGGCCGCCGACGGCAGGCTGTTGGAGAGCGTCGCGCTCATGAGCGACGAGTCTTCCCTCACCGGCGAGTCTGCGCCCGTCGAAAAGGACGCCTCCGCCGTGCTCGCGGCGGATACCCCCGTCGCCGAGCGGGTGAACATGGTCTATTCGGGCTGCTTCATCACGGGCGGCACGGGCAAGATGGTGGTCACCGACGTCGGCGACGCGACGCAGTTCGGCCTCATCGCCCGCGAGATCCAGGGGGGCGACGAGGGCAAGACGCCCTTGCAGGAAAAGATGGCGCGCCTGGGCAAGATCATCACCATCATCGGCGCCGTCTGCGCGGCGCTCATCTTCCTCATCCAGCTCGGCTACATCATCTTCATGGGCAGCGACGATTACTTTGCCGATATCTCCGGCTACTTCATCTCCAGCATCGTGCTGATGGTCGCGGCGGTGCCCGAGGGGCTGCCGACAATCGTCGCCATCTCTCTATCCATCAACATCGCCCGCATGGCGCGCGAAAACGCGCTCGTCAAAAAGATGGTCGCCAGCGAGACGGTCGGCTGCATCAACGTCATCTGTTCGGACAAGACGGGCACCCTCACCGAAAACCGCATGACCGTCGTCGACGCGTGGGCGGAGGGCGATTTCTGCGACGTCGCTGCGCTGCGCAGCGAGCCCATGCTGCAAAACTTCTGCATCAACGGCACCGCCGACCTGTACGAAGAGGAGGGGAATATCCGCTTCGTCGGCAACCCCACCGAGGGGGCGCTGCTCGTCGCCGCGGGCAAGTGCGGCGTCGATTATAAGGCGGTGCGCGAGGGGGCGGACGTCGCCGACCTGTACCCCTTCTCTTCCGATACCAAAAACATGACTTCCTGCGTGCGCGCGGAGGGGGGCTACACCGTCTACACCAAGGGCAGCCCCGAAAAGATCCTCGCCCTGTGCGGCGTAGACGCAGATACCCGCAGCCGCATCGAGGAGGGGATCGTGTCGCTGCAAAAGCGCGCCCGCCGCGTGCTCGCCTTCGCCCACAAGCAGGTGCAGCAGCGCCCCGCCTCGCGCGAAGAGGCGGAGGCGGGCATGACCTTCGACGGCTTCGTCGGCATCGCCGACCCGCTGCGCGCCGAGGTGTTCGACGCGGTCAAAACGTGCAAGACGGCGGGCATCGAGGTCAAGATGCTCACCGGCGACAACATCGTCACCGCCACCGCCATCGCCGACGAGCTGGGCATCCTCGACGCGGATCATATCGCCGTCGAGGCCTCGCAGCTCGAGGCGCTGCCCGACGACGAGTTCTCCCGCATCCTGCCCAAAGTGCGCGTCATCGCCCGCAGCACTCCGCTGCTCAAGATGCGCGTCGTCAAGGAGCTGAAGGCGGAGGGCAACGTCGTCGCGGTCACCGGCGACGGCATCAACGACGCCCCTGCCCTCAAAAATGCGGACGTCGGCATCGCGATGGGCATCTCCGGCACGGAAGTTTCGAAGGAGGCGGCAGACATCGTGCTGCTCAACGACTCCTTCTCGACCATCGTCACCACCGTCAAGTGGGGGCGCGGCATCTACGAAAACTTCAAGCGCTTTATCCAATTCCAGCTCACCGTCAACGTCGCGTCCGTGCTCACCGTATTCCTCTGCACCGTCATCGGGCTGTTCGTGGAAGGGTTCGAGTCTCCCTTCTCCGCCCTCGACCTGCTCTGGATCAACATCATCATGGACGGCCCGCCCGCCCTCACCCTCGGCCTCGAGCCCATCCGCGACGACCTGATGCAGCGCAAGCCCACCGCCCGCAACGAGAGCATCGTCTCGCGCGAAATGATGGTGCGCATCGCCGTCAACGGCGTGTTCATGTGCGTCGTCTGCCTCGCGCAGATGTATTGGAACTTCCTCGCCGTCGACCCCGCGATGGTGCAGACTTCCGTCTTTACCCTGTTCGTGCTCTTCCAGATGTTCAACGCATTCAACTGCCGCGAGCTGGGCGACGAGAGCATCTTCCCGCACTTCTTCAAAAACCGCCTGATGCTGGGCGCCTTCGTCATCTGCCTCGCGCTGCAGGTGGTCATCACCCAGTTCGGCGGCAGCGTGTTCGACACCGTGCCCCTCGACGCCCTTTCGTGGCTGAAGATCGTCGCGCTCGCGCTGTCGGTGGTCGTCCTCGACGAGGTCGTCCGCCTCGTCCGCCGCATCGCCCGCCGCGCCCGCAAGTAAGCGCCGGCAGGCCGCAAGAACGTGCGGCCGCGCCCGCAAAACGCGCGGGAGGGAAGCGAAATTTCGCTTCCCTCCCGTTTTTTGTTGCCTTTTTGCGCAAAATGTGCCAAAATAGTGGCAAAGGAGGGGGGGACGATATGCAAGCACAAGCTGCGCAAAAAAAGAAGGGCACGGGCGCCATCCGCGCCTTCTTCTCCTATTATAAGCCGCACCGCGGCCTGTTCGCGATCGACCTCGTCTGTTCGTTCACCATCGCCGCGTGCAACCTCGTCTATCCGGGCGTCGCGCGCGTCATCATGAACGACCTCGTCCCCAACAAGCAGCTCGGCCTCATCCTGCTCTGGGCGGGCATCCTGTTCGCCATCTATATCCTTAAAGCGGCGCTCACCTATGTCGTCGGCTTCTGGGGGCACGTGCTGGGCGTGCGCATCCAGGCGGATATGCGGCACGAGTTTTTCAGCCATGTCGAGCGGCTGCCCTTTTCTTATTTCGACGAGACCAAGACGGGCACCATCATGTCTCGCATCGTCAACGACCTGTTTGAGACGAGCGAGCTCGCCCATCACGGTCCCGAGGATACCTTCACTTCCATCGTCAGCATCATCGGCGCGGTGGTGATGCTGCTGTTCGTCGATCCGTGGCTGGCGCTCATGGTCGCGCTGTTCGTGCCATTGATGGTGCTCTTCGCGGTCAAGATGCGCGGCCGCATGCACGGCGCCTTTTCCCTCTCGCGCGCGAAGATCGCCGAAGTCAACGCCGAGATCGAGTCCTCCGTGTCCGGTATCCGCGTCACCAAGGCGTACACCGCCGAGGAGCGGGAGGAGGAAAAGTTCGACCGCGCCAACGGCGAGTTCAAAAAGGCGCGCTCGGAGGCGTACCGCTATATGGGCGTCTTTCAGGGAGGGATGGGGCTGTTCAACGACCTCTTGTACCTCATCGCGCTGGTCGGCGGCGGGCTGTTCTTCTACTTCGACCGCATCGGCGTGGGCGACTACACCGCCTTCATCCTGTATGTGACCATGCTGCTCACCCCCATCCGCACCCTCGTCAACCTGTTCGAGCAGATCCAAGACGGACTCGCGGGCTTCGCGCGCTTCCGCGAAGTGCTCGCCCTGCCCGCAGAGAGCGAGCCGGCGCACCCTCTGCAGGTATCGCTGCTGCGGGGCGACGTTCAGTTCGACGACGTCTGCTTCTCGTATAAAAACGCGGAGAGCGGCGAGACGGCCGTGCTCGACCACCTTTCCTTCACCGTGCGCGAGGGCACGACCGTCGCGCTGGTCGGCCCGTCGGGCGGAGGCAAGACGACCGTCTGCCACCTCATCCCCCGCTTCTACGAGCCGGACGCGGGCGCCATCCGCATCGGCGGCGTCGATATCCGCGCCGTCACCCGCCGCACCCTGCGCCGCAGCGTGGGCATCGTCGCGCAAGACGTGTTCCTCTACAGCGGCAGCATCCGCGAAAACATCGCCTACGGCAACCCCGACGCGGGCGAGGCGGCCATCGTCGAGGCGGCCAAGCGCGCCGACATCCACGACTTCGCCATGTCTCTCCCGCACGGCTACGACACCGAGGTGGGCGAGCGGGGCGTCAAGCTCTCGGGCGGGCAAAAGCAGCGCATCTCCATCGCGCGCGCCTTCCTCAAAGACCCGCCGCTGCTCATCCTCGACGAGGCGACCAGCGCGCTCGACAACGTCACCGAGCAGCAGATCCAAGATTCGCTCGCCGAGCTCTCGCGCGGCCGCACGACCATCGTCGTCGCCCACCGCCTCTCCACCGTGCGCAGCGCCGACGAGATCGTCGTGCTCGAGGAGGGGAAGATCGCCGAGCGCGGCACCCATGAGCAGCTTCTCGCGCTGGGCGGCGTCTACGCCGGGCTCAACCGCAGCTGACCCCGCCCCGCTCTCTCCGCCCGCCCGCTGTAGGAACGCAGTTTGCGGCGGCCGGGCAGCCCGCGGCGGGAACGCCGCCTCCGTTCGTTTGCGGTAAAAACGCCGCCCGCGGCGGAAACGCCGCGCGGCCGTATCCTTATTTATATATAATAGAGAGTTCGCGCATCGCGCCGAAAGGGCGCCCGCCGCTTGTAAAGCGGCGGGCGCCCCCGTCCGTCTGTGCGCGTTCGCGCGCCCGCGGCGCTCACTTTTTGACGAGCAGCCGCTCCGCGAGGGCGACGGGCGCGTACATGCCCGCCGCCAGCAGGCAGAGGATAAATGTCGCCGCCATCACGAGGTCGAGGCGGAACACCTGCCCGCCGTACACGATCAGGTACCCGAGCCCCGCCTTGGATACGATGTATTCGCCCATGATCGAGCCGATCCACGCCATCCCGACGCACACCTTCAGCATGCCGATAAAGTCGGGCAGCGAGGAGGGCAGCACGAGTTTGGTCAGTATCTGCCACTTGTTCGCCCCCATCGAGGTGAGCAGCAAAATTTTGTTTTTGTCGGCGGCAAGAAAGCCGCTCAGCATATTCAGCGTCGCCACGATGATGCCGACGAGCACCGTCATAAACACGATGGACGCAGACCCCGTGCCGAACCAGATGATGATGACCGGCCCGAGCGCGATCTTGGGCAGCGAGTTGAGCACCACGATGTACGGCTCGAGCACCCGCCGCGCCCGCTCGCTCCACCACAGCGCGAGCGCGATGCCCGTGCCGAGGCCGACGGCGATGGCAAATCCCGCCAGCGTCTCCCACAGCGTCGTGCCGACGTGGTAGAAGAGCGACCCGTCCGCCGCCAGCTCGCCGATGGTGCGCGCGATGCGCGAGGGCGAGCTGATGATAAAGGGGTCCACCCACTGCATCGCCGCAACCAGCTCCCAGAGCCCGAGCAGCAACAGCAGCAGCCCGATGCGCGCGGCATGGACGACGCCGTCCTCCCGCCGCAGTTTTTTGAGATACCTTTTGTGTTCGGCGGATACCGCCGCAATTGCTTTCTTCTTCATCCGTTGAGCTCCTTCCAAAGCCGTTCAAACCACCCCGCAAAGCGCGCGTCCTCCCGCCGCTGCAGCGGCGGCGCGTCGCCGAAGCCGAGCGCGTGCGCGGCGACCACCCGCGCCGGCCGCGCGCTGAGCACCAGCACGCGGTCGGCGGCCGAAATCGCCTCCGAAATGTCGTGCGTGACGAGCAGAGCCGTCTTTTTTTCGCTGCGGATGATGCGGCACACGTCGCCGCACACGTTGAGGCGGGTCTGGTAGTCGAGCGCGGAAAAGGGCTCGTCGAGCAGCAGTATGTCGGGGTCGGCGGCGAGGGTGCGTATGAGCGCGGCGCGCTGGCGCATCCCGCCCGAAAGCTGCCCGGGGTACTGCTTCAAAAATCCGCCCAGCCCGTACTTTTCGGCGAGCGCGAGCGCCCGCGCCGCAGACTGCGGCGCGCGGTCTCTGCCGATCTCCAGCGGCAGGCGGATGTTCCGCTCCACCGTCCGCCAGGGGAACAGCTCGTCGCGCTGCAGCATATAGCCGAACTGCCCCGTTCCCCGCTGCGGCGGCGCGCCGTACACGAGTACCTTTCCCCGCGTCGGCTTCAAAAGCCCCGCGGCGAGGGAGAGCAGCGTCGTCTTGCCGCAGCCCGAAGGCCCGATCACGGCGACAAATTCACCCTCCCGCACGGCAAAGTCGAGGCCGTCCGCGGCGAGCGTCTCGCCCTGTTTGGTGTGGTAGGTCAGGCTCACGCCCGCAAATTCGAGCGCGGGCGCGTCCGTTCGCTTGTTCATAGCCGTATTCCTCTCGTAAAAGCGCTTTTCGCTCAGCCGTAGAGCTGTTTGTAGACGGCGGAAGAGAAGGAGGTGTCCACCAGGTCGGCAAACTCCGCCCGCTTCTCCAGCTCGCCCGCGTTCTCGATGATGTCTTGCAGCCGCCCGAAGGCGCTCTCCGTCATCGTCATGTCCTCCTGCCAGGCGTCGACCGCCTTGTAGCTGCGCAGCGAGGTCGCCAAAGACTCCGCCGCGCTCCCGTCAAAGTAGGGGAGCAGCAGCGCGGCGGCCTCCGCCTCGTCCGTCTCGTTGATATAGGCGATGCCGCGCATCACCGCGCGCAGAAAGCCCTCGATGTGCGTTTCGTTTGCGTCGATGTAGTTTTCGCGCGCGATGTAGCAGGTATAGGGCACCTCGCCCGACGCCTCGCCCACCGCCGCCACGACGTACCCCTTGCCCGCCTTCTCGTATTCGGAGGCGCCCGGTTCGAACATCGTGCAGTAGTCGGCCGTGCCCGATTCGAAGGCGGCCGTCATGTAGTTGAAGTTGATGTCGTAGTTCATGGTCACGTTCTGCCCGTCGTACAGCCCGTGCTCGTTGAGGATATATTCAAAGGTCATCGCGGGCACCCCGCCCTTGCGCCCGGCCAGGATCTCCTTGCCCGCCAGGCTCTCGCTCCAGTCAAAGGTGTCCGCCTCGTCGACGCGGGATACGAGGAAGGAGCCGTCGCGCTTGGTCAGCTGGCCGAACACTTTCGGCACGTTGTTCGAGCCGCCGATCAGCACGTACAGCGCCGCCTCCGGCCCGCAGAACCCGATGTCCGCCCCGCCCGAAAGCACGGCGGCCATCACCGCGTCCGCGCCGCCCGCGTTGGTCAGCTCGACGGCCAGCCCTTCCTCTTCAAAATAGCCGAGCGCGTCCGCCGCGTACATGGGCGCGTAAAATATCGAGTGCGTCACTTCGCTGACGCGGATAGTCTTTAAGTCCTCCCCGCCGCCGGCGCACGCGGCGAGCGGCAGCGCGGCGAAGAGGAGGCTGAAAATGGCGATCAACAGTTTTTTCATGGTCCCTCCGTAGCGGAAAAACTTCCGCATACCATCGTATGCGCGCCGCCCGCATTTTGACAGGCCGCTCCCCCGCGCGCAAGCCCCGCCGCCTGCGGCGCGCGCGCATATTTCCGCGCCGCCCGCGCCCTTTTCGGTTGACAATCTCACGCCGATTGGTTATAATGATTTCTATCCAAAATCGAAAATGGGTAAAAATGCGCATTTTGCGCATGACTATTTTTTCGCGGCGGCGGCCGCGCAGGGAAAGGTGCAACCATGGAAATGCAAAAGACGTACGATCCGAAGAGCTTTGAAGAGCGGCTCTATAAAGAGTGGATGGACAAGGGCTACTTCCGCGCGGAGGCAGACCCGAACAAGGTGCCGTTTACCATCGTCATCCCGCCCCCCAACATCACGGGCCAGCTGCACCTCGGGCACGCGCTCGACAACACCATCATCGACATCCTCATCCGCTTCAAGCGCATGCAGGGGTACTCTGCCCTCTATCTTCCCGGCTGCGACCACGCCTCCATCGCGACGGAGGTCAAGATCGTCGAGGAGATGAAAAAGGAGGGCCTGACCAAAAAAGACGTCGGCCGCGAAGAGTTCCTGCGCCGCGCATGGCAGTGGAAGGAGAAGTTCGGCGGCCGCATCGTCGAGCAGCTCAAAAAGATGGGCGTCTCGGCAGATTGGTCCCGCCTCGCCTTCACCATGGACGAAAACTGCTCGCGCGCCGTGCGCGAGGTGTTCGTCAACCTCTATAACAAGGGGCTCATCTACCGGGGAGACCGCATCATCAATTGGTGCCCCGGCTGCAAGACCGCCCTTTCGGACGCAGAAGTGGAGTACAGCGAAGACGCCTCCTTCTTCTGGCACCTCAAATACCCCGTCAAGGACAGCGACGAGTACATCGTCGTCGCGACCACCCGCCCCGAGACCATGCTCGGCGACACCGCCGTCGCCGTCAATCCTAAAGACAAGCGGTACGAGCACATGGTCGGCAAGACGCTCGTCCTCCCGCTCGTCGGGCGCGAGATCCCCGTCATCGCCGACGACTACGTCGACCTCGAATTCGGCTCGGGCGCGGTGAAGATCACCCCGGCGCACGACCCCAACGACTTCGAAGTGGGCCTGCGGCACGACCTGCCCGTCATCCGCGTCATGAACGACGACGGCACGATGAACGAAAACGCGGGCACCTATCAGGGCATGGACCGCTTCGCCGCGCGCGAAAAGATCGTCGAGGACCTCAAGGCCTGCGGCGCGCTCGTCAAGATCGAGCCGCACAGCCACAACGTCGGGCATTGCTACCGCTGCAAGAGCACGGTCGAGCCCATCGTCTCCAAGCAGTGGTTCGTCCGCATGGAGCCGCTCGCCCGCCCCGCCATCGACGCGGTCGCCCGCAACAAGATCAAGTTCACGCCCGACCGTTTCTCTAAAATTTACTTCAATTGGATGGAGGGCATCAAAGATTGGTGCATCTCCCGCCAGCTCTGGTGGGGGCACCGCATCCCCGTCTGGTACTGCCAAGAGTGCGGCGAAGTCATCTGCTCCAAAACCGACCCTGCCGAGTGCCCGCATTGCCACAGCCACGACTTAAAGCAAGACGAAGACGTGCTCGACACCTGGTTCTCCTCGGCGCTCTGGCCCTTCTCTACCCTCGGTTATCCCGAAAAGACGCCCGACTTCAACTACTTCTACCCGACGGACGTGCTCTCCTGCGGGTACGACATCATCTTCTTCTGGGTCGCCCGCATGATCTTCTCGGGCATCGAGCACACCAAAAAGGTGCCCTTCCGCGACGTGTTGCTGCACGGCATCGTGCGCGACGAGCAGGGCCGCAAGATGTCCAAGTCGCTGGGCAACGGCATCGATCCGCTGGAAGTGATCGACGAGTACGGCGCCGATTCGCTGCGTTTCTCCCTCATCACGGGCGTCGCGCCCGGCAACGACAGCCGCTACAGCAAGGGCAAGGTCGAGGCGGCGCGCAACTTCATGAACAAGGTGTGGAACGCCTCCCGCTTCGTGCTGATGAACGCGGAGGGGGTCGACATCCCGCCCATGTCCTCCGTCAAGCTCGCCCCCGCCGACAAGTGGATCGTCTCGCGGCTGGAGAGCACCATCAAAGAAGTCACCCTCAACATGGGCAAGTTCGAGCTGGGCATCGCCGCCGGCGCGCTGTACGACTTCCTCTGGAGCGACTTCTGCGATTGGTACATCGAGTTGTGCAAGAGCGCGCTCTACGGCGAAGATCAGGCCAAAAAGGCGGCCACCCTCTCCGTGCTCGTATTCGTGCTCGAAAGCTCCCTCAAACTGCTGCACCCCTTTGTTCCCTTCATCACCGAGGAGATCTACCAGAACATCCCCGGCGTGCAGGGCAGCATCATGGTCGCCGATTTCCCCCGCTACAACTCCAAGCTCTCCTATAAAAAGGAGGCAAAGGCGTTCGAGGGGGTCATGGACATCATCCGCGCCGTGCGCAATATGAAGACGTCCGTCGGCTGCCCGCCCGCAAAAAAGGTCAAGCTGTATATCGCCACACCCAACCGCAGGCTGGTCTCCGCCAACGCAAACTCCATCGTCAAGCTCGCGGGCGCGAGCTCGCTCGAGTTTGTCGACGGCGCCGCCTCCATCCCCGAAAAAACCGTCTCGCAGGTCACCGAAACGAGCACGGTGTTCGTGCCGCTGGGCGAGCTTGTCGACGTCGAAAAGGAGCGCGAACGGCTGCACAAAGAGCTCGAGCGCGTCAGCGGCGAGATCGCCCGCGCCGACGGCAAGCTCAACAACCGCGGCTTCCTCGAAAAGGCGCCCAAAAACCTCGTCGAGGGCGAGCGCGCCAAGCGCGAAAAGTTTATCGAAATGAAGGCAAAGATCGAGCGCCAGATCGCCGAGCTGGACGCCTGATCGCGCAAGAGCATAGTTTCCGCCCGCGGCGCGCCGCGGGCGGCTCTACGTACAAGGGGGCAAAATCGGCAAAAAAGGGCGCTTTTCGGCAAAAAGAACGGGGCATGCGGCCGCTTTTGGCCGCCGCGATTTTTGTCGAAAACTTTTTTGGTTTTTTTGAAAAATCACTTGACATCTCTATCCGAAAGTGGTATCATAATTAAGCTGTCGATTGAGGCAGCACGCTTTCCTGACGGAAAAGCACGCGAAGATTGACAACTGCATAACGAACAAAGATAAGTACGAAAGGCAAGAAGAGTAAAGAGCTAATAGGTTAGTAC